>NZ_JAPYPS010000008.1 GCF_029937575.1 Nocardioides sp. | reverse complement strand
GAGCTCAGCCGCCGGCGCGGCGACGCAGCGAGCCGCCGGCCACCACGGCGCCCGCCGCTGCGCCCGCGACGGCCGAGACGAGCAGGCCGGCGCGCGCCGCCTTGCGGCCCGTCCGGTAGTCGTGGATCCGCCAGCCGTGGGCGCGAGCGTGCGCGCGCAGCTTGGCATCGGGGTTGATGGCGCACGGGTCGCCGACCAGACCCAGCATGGGGAGGTCGTTGACCGAGTCGGAGTACGCCGAGCAGCGGGCGAGGTCGAGACCCTCGCGTGCGGCGAGGGCCAGGATCGCCTCGGACTTGGCGGGGCCGTGCAGCATGTCGCCGACCAGCCGACCGGTGTAGATGCCGTCCAGGTGCTCCGAGACGGTGCCCATCGCACCGGTGAGTCCCAGCCGGCGCGCGATGATCTGCGCGATCTCGATCGGGGCGGCCGTGACCAGCCAGACGCGCTGGCCCTCGTCGAGGTGCAGCTGGGCCAGGGCGCGCGTGCCGGGCCAGATGCGATGGGCCATGCCTTCGTCGAAGATCTCCTCGCCCAGGGACTCCAGCTCGGCGACGGTGTGCCCGGCGATGAAGCTGAGGGCGGAGTTGCGCGCCTCTGCGACGTGCTCGGGGTCCTCGACGCCGGCGACGCGGAAGTACAACTGCATCCAGGCGGCGCCCAGGATGTCGCGGGTGGTGAAGAACTTGCGTCGGTGCAGGCCGCGGGCGAGGTGGAAGATGCTCGCGCCCTGCATGATCGTGTTGTCCACGTCGAAGAAGGCCGCCGACGTCGGGTCGACCGGGTGATCGAGAGCGACCTCGACCTCGGCCGCTGCTGCGGCCGCCTCGCCGGCCATCGCCGAACGCTGCTGCAGGTTGAGCCGTCGAGACCGATCGGCGGGGGACATGGTGGTCACAGTAGGGCCTGGTGGGAGCCGATCGCGAGGCCCCTGCGGGCCGCGTGATCGGATCGTAGACTGCCCCGCATGCCATCAGCCGATTCCGTGGAGCCCACCGACCTGATCGACGGCCCCGACGGCCTCGACGGCGCTGATCCGGGCGGGGCTCCGCTCGACCTGGCGTCGCTCCTGGCCCGGGCGGCGCGCGAGAACCCCGACAAGCTCGCGATCGTCGAGGCCGGTGGTCGCAGCGTGACCTGGGCCCAGCTCGACGACGAGGTCGGCCGGGTCGCGACCGGTCTGGGAGCGGCCGGGATCCTGGCCGGCCACCGGGTGATGATCGCCTCGGGCAACCGGATCGAGTTCGTCACGACCTATCTCGGCGTGCTGCGGGCCCAGGCGATCGCCGTACCCGTCAACCCGCGCGCGACCCCCCACGAGATGGCGCGACTGCTGGCCGACTGCAGCGCCCGGATGATCGTGACCGAGGGCAGCACCGTCTCGACGGTGCGTGAGGCCGCGGCGCTGCTCGCCGCAGACTCGTCGCCGGTCGCCGAACGGGTCCGTGTCGTGGTGGTCGGTACGACGCTGCGCCCCGGAGAGCGGTCCTACGACCACCTGCGTGCGGACGCGGCTCGGCCGGTGCCGCCCCTCACGGATCCCGAGCGGGTGGCGGTGCTGCTCTACACGAGCGGTACGTCGGGCCTTCCGCGCGCGGCGATGCTCACCCACCGGGCGCTGGCGGCCAACATCGCGCAGGTCGCCGGGGTGCGACCGCCGATGATCCACGGCGACGACGTCGTGCTCGGGGTCCTGCCGCTCTTCCACGTCTACGGGCTCAACGCCGTCCTCGGGTGCGTGATCCAGCAGCGGGCCAAGCTGGTGCTCACCGACCACTTCGACCCGCAGGGCACGCTCGACCTGATCGACGACGAGGCGTGCAGCGTCGTCCCCGTCGCACCGCCCGTCTTCGCCCACTGGCGCGACGTCGACCTGGCAGGGCGCCTCGGCCCGGTCCGGCTGATGCTGTCGGGCTCGGCGCCCCTCGAGGCCGGCGTGGTCGCCGAGTTCACCGAGCGCACGGGGGTGCCGGTGCATCAGGGATACGGGCTGACCGAGGCGGCGCCGGTCGTCACGAGCACCCTGTGCTCCGCCGAGCAGGCGACCCTGGGCTCGGTCGGGGCTGCCCTGGCGGGCATCGACGTGCGCCTGGTCGACGAGGGCGGCGCGGTGGTCGTCACCGAGGACCCCGGTGAGATCCAGGTCCGTGGCCCCAACCTGTTCAGCGGCTACTGGCCCGACGGTGCCGACGGGCCGGGCGCGGACGGATGGTGGTCGACCGGCGACGTCGGCTACCTCGACGAGCGCGGGGACGTGTTCCTCGTCGACCGGGTCAAGGAGCTCATCATCGTCTCCGGCTTCAACGTCTACCCGGTCGAGGTCGAGGACGTGATCGCCGAGGTCGACGGCGTCCGTGCCGTCGCCGTGATCGGAGCCGAGGACGAGCAGAGCGGCGAGTCCGTGGTTGCCTACGTCGTCGCGCCCGACCTCGACCCCGTGGACCTCGAGGAGACGGTGCGCGCGCACTGCTCCAGCCGGTTGGCGCGATTCAAGGTGCCCACCAGGATCGAGGTCGTCGACGCGCTGCCGCACACCGTCACCGGCAAGGTGCAGAAGGGGCGGCTGCGCGGCATCGAGCGGCGCCGCGCCCTCGGCCTGCTCGAGTGAGCCCCCAGTGAGCCCCCAGTGAGCCGGGTGCCCGCATGAAGTGGCGCCGTACGAGAAGCCGGACGAGCAGCAGCGCGGACCGGCAGCCCCGGGTCACCGTCTACTCCCGTCCAGGCTGCCACCTGTGCGAGCAGGCCGAGGAGGTCGTCGCCGCGGTCTGCGCCGAGCTGGGGGAGCGCTACGAGATGGTGATGATCGACGACGATCCGCAGTTGCAGGAGCGCTTCACCGACGAGGTGCCGGTGACGTTCGTCGACGGCCGCCAGCACGACTTCTGGCGCGTCGACCCGGACCGGCTGCGCGCGGCCCTGACGTAGTCCAGGCGTAGTCCTGACGTCGACCCGGCGTGCGGCGTCCTCGCGGCCACCCTCCCGGTGTGGTCCGGATCACGTGTGCTAGCGCGTGCGGCGCTCGGTTTGTTCCCACGTTCACAAACTCCTACAGTGAGCGGGCCGGAGCCCCAGCAGTCACCCGAACCCCGGGCTCCGACTAGAAGGCAGAGCAGTGACCGCACGGAGCACGAGCGAGACGGCCCGGGACATTCCCGAGGCGACCGTCGCCCGACTTCCTGTCTACCTGCGTGCGCTGAACACCCTCGCGGACGACGAGATCCGCACCTGCTCGAGCGAGGACCTCGCTTCGGCAGCCGGCGTCAACAGCGCCAAGCTGCGCAAGGACCTCTCCTACCTGGGCTCCTACGGCACCCGTGGCGTCGGGTACGACGTCGACTACCTGCGCTACCAGATCGCTCGCGAGATCGGCGTGACCCAGGACTGGCCGGTGGTCATCGTGGGGATCGGCAACCTCGGCCACGCCCTGGCCAACTACTCGGGCTTCCGCAGTCGCGGCTTCCACGTCGTCGCCCTCCTGGATGCCGACGAGCGTCGCCACGGCGAGCACGTCGCCGGCGTCCTGGTGCGACCCTTCGACGACCTGGAGGCGATCGTCGCCGAGCAGGGCGTCGCGATCGGCGTGATCGCCACGCCCGCCGCGGCCGCGCAGGACGTCGCCGACCGGATGGTCGCCTGCGGCATCACCAGCGTCCTCAACTTCGCGCCCACCGTGATCGCGGTGCCCGACGGCGTCGACGTGCGCAAGGTCGACCTCTCCATCGAGCTCCAGATCCTCGCCTACCACGAGCAGCGGAAGGCGCAGCTATGAGCGTCCTGGTCGTCGGCATCTCCCACAACTCCGCCCCGGTCGGGCTGCTGGAGCGCGTCGCTCTCGACAGCGACGGGGTCCACAAGCTCGTCCACGACGCGTCCTCGTGCACCCACGTCACCGAGGCCACCGTCATCTCCACCTGCAACCGGGTCGAGATCTACGCCGAGGTCGACCGGTTCCACGGCAGCGTCGAGGACCTCTCCCGCCTGCTCGTCGACCGGGCCGGCGAGAGCGCCGAGACGATGCTGCCGCACCTCTACGTCCACTACGACGACGGCGCGGTCGCCCACCTCTTCCAGGTCGCCGCCGGCCTCGACTCGATGGCCGTCGGGGAGGGACAGATCCTGGGACAGGTCCGGGCCGCCCTCCGGCTGGGCCAGGAGCTCAGTGCCGTCGGTCCAGCCCTCAACGTGCTCTTCCAGCAGGCCCTGCGGGTGGGCAAGCGCTCGCGTGCCGAGACGGGGATCGACCAGGTCGCACCCTCGCTGGTGACCGCCGCGCTCGCACAGTCCGAGACGTCCACCGGTCGGGTCGACGGCAGCCGCGTCGTCGTCGTGGGCGCCGGGGCGATGGCCGGACTCGCGACCGCGACCGTCACCCGACTCGGCGCCGCGCGCGTCAGCGTCGTCAACCGCACGCCCGACCGTGCCGCCCGCCTGGCCGACGAGTACGGCGCCCGCGCGGTGGCCTTCGAGGAGCTGCCCTCCGCGCTGGGGGAGGCTGACATCGTGATCAGCTGCACGGGCTCGACCGGCGCCCTGATCACTCGCGACATGCTGGCCACCTGCCGCTCGACCGGGTCCGGCCCCCTGGTCGTCATCGACATCGCGCTGCCTCGTGACGTCGAGCCCAGCGTCGCCACGCTGCCCGGGGTCCGGCTCATCGACCTGGCGGGTCTGGCCGAGGCGCTGCACGACACCGAGGCCGGCCGTGAGGTCGGCGAGGTGCGCCGCATCGTGGGCGAGGAGGTCACCGCCTTCCTCGCCGCCCGGCGGCAGGCCAGCGTCGCTCCGACCGTCGTGGCCCTGCGCTCGATGGCCACCGCCGTCGTCGACGCCGAGCTGACCCGCCTCGACACCCGCCTGCCCGCCCTGGACGGCGCGGCGCGCGAGGAGATCCGCCGTACGGTCAACCGGGTCGCCGACAAGCTGCTCCACGAGCCCACCGTGCGGGTCAAGGAGCTGGCCAACGCCGACGGTGCGGTCTCCTATGCCGCCGCGCTCGCCGAGCTCTTCGCCCTCGATCCCGAGGCCGTCAGTGCCGTGACCCGTCCGGAGGTCTCCTAGCCATGAGCCGCACCGAGCCGATCAAGGTCGGTACCCGCCGCAGCCTGCTCGCCACGACGCAGGCCGGCCACGTCGCCGACCTCATCCGCGAGCGCCTGCAGGTGGAGGTCGAGCTCGTCGAGATCACCACCGACGGCGACCGGAGCCAAGCCGCTGGCACGCCGCTCGCCGGCTCCAGTGCCACCGGTGTGTTCGTGGGAGCGCTGCGCGAGGCGCTCCTCGACGGCCGCGTCGACGTGGCCGTGCACTCCCTCAAGGACCTGCCCACACAGCCGGCCGACGGGATCGCCCTCGTGGCGATCCCGACCCGCGAGGACCCACGAGACGCCGTGGTCGCTCGCGACGGGCTCACTCTCGGCGAGCTCCCGCAGGGCAGCCGGATCGGCACCGGCTCGCCACGTCGCTTCGCCCAGCTGCAGGCCCTCGGCCTCGGTTTGGAGGTGGTCGGTGTTCGTGGCAACGTCGACACCCGGATCGGCAAGGTCCGCGACGGCGAGCTCGACGGAGTCATCCTCGCGCGCGCCGGGCTGGCCCGCATCGACCGACTCGAGGAGGCCACCGAGGTGCTCGACCCGCTGCAGATGCTGCCGGCGCCCGGGCAAGGTGCGCTGGCCGTCGAGTGCCGCAGCGACGACACGCTGGCCGGCTCCCTGGCAGTCCTCGACGATGCCGGCTCCCGGGCCGCCGTCGAGGCCGAACGATCGGTCCTCGCGACCCTCGAGGGCGGGTGCTCGGCGCCGATCGGTGCCCTGGCCGACGTCGTCGAGGGCGAGGACGGAGAAGAGCTCTGGGTGAGGGCCGTGGCCCTCTCACCCGACGGGTCGCTCTCGGTGCGGATGTCCGCATCGGGCGACCTGGCCGACGCCGCTGGCGTCGGAGAACGATTGGCGAGCGAGATGCTCGCCGACGGGGCAGGACAACTCACATCATCAGCAGAGGTGCAGAACGCATGACGCGAGCCAAGACCGCTTCTCCTTCCGCCGCTAGCGCCGCCACGCGCGTAGCCGACAGGATCGCCCGGAGCTGGGTGTCCTTCGTCGGAAGCGGGCCGGGTGACCCCGACCTGTTGACCGTCAGAGCCGTCGACCTGCTCCGTCAGGCCGACGTCGTGATCACCGAGGTGCCCGAGCACGCCGCGATGGTGCGTCATCTGCTCGGCCTGCCGGAGCCGGTCCCCGCGACCGAGGCCTCCGAGGAGGCCGACGGCGCCGACGCGGAGGCCGCCGCCGACGTCGAGCCCGTGGGCCCCGAGTTCGTGGACGGCGGGTTCGGCGAGGACGGCCAGCCCCTCACGCACGCCGCCCGCGCCAAGGTCGTCGTCAAGCAGGCCAAGCGCGGACTGCGGATCGTCCGCCTGCTCGCCGGTGACCCCTTCCTCTACGCCTCCGGCCCCGAGGAGGCCCAGGCCTGCGCCAAGGCCGGACTCGGCTTCGAGATCGTGCCCGGCGTCTCGTCGGTCGCCGCGGTGCCGGCGTACGCCGGGATCCCGCTGACCAACAAGGACCACCGCGAGGTCTCGGTCGTCACGTGCGGCGACAAGGTCGACTGGCGCGAGTACGCCGACAAGCGCACCCTCGTGCTGCTCTCGGCCGTCGGTCAGATCGGCGAGATCGCCGAGGCGCTCGTCGCCGCCGGCCGCGCGCCGCAGACGCCGGTCGCGATGACCCGCGTCGGCACGACGACCGAGCAGCAGACGCTGGTCTCCACCCTCGAGACCGTCGCCGCCGACGCCCGCTCGGCGCGGATGGCTCCGCCGGCGATCACCGTGATCGGCGACGTCGTCGACCTGCGCGAGGAGCTGTCGTGGTTCGAGACCAAGCCGCTCTTCGGCTGGCGGGTCCTGGTGCCGCGCACCAAGGACCAGGCCGCGTCGCTCTCGGTTGGCCTGCGCGGCTACGGCGGGGTGCCCGAGGAGGTCCCGACGATCTCGGTCGAGCCGCCGCGCAACCCGCTGCAGATGGACAAGGCCGTACGCGGACTCGTCGAGGGCCGCTACGAGTGGATCGCGTTCACCTCGGTCAACGCCGTCAAGGCGGTGCGCGAGAAGTTCGAGGAGTACGGCCTCGACGCCCGTGCCTTCTCCGGCCTCAAGATCGCCGCGGTCGGGGACAAGACCGCCGCCGCGATCGCGGCCTGGGGCCTGCGCGCCGACCTGATGCCGTCGGGCGAGCAGTCCGCCGCCGGCCTCCTGGCCGACTGGCCCGAGTACGACGAGGTCCTCGACCCGATCAACCGGGTCTTCCTGCCCCGGGCCGACATCGCGACCGAGACCCTCGTCGCCGGTCTGATCGACCTCGGGTGGGAGTGCGACGACGTCACCGCCTACCGGACGGTGCGGGCCACCCCGCCGCCGGCTCCGGTGCGCGACGCGATCAAGAGCGGCAAGTTCGACGCGGTCGTCTTCACCTCGTCCTCGACGGTGCGCAACCTCGTCGGCATCGCCGGCAAGCCGCACCCCTCGACCGTGATCGCGGTGATCGGGCCGGCGACGGCCAAGACCGCCGAGGAGCACGGCCTGCGCGTCGACGTCCTCTCGCCGAAGCCCGACGTGGACGCCCTGGTCAGCGCCCTGGCCGACTTCGGTGCCTCGCGGCGCCAGTCGATGGTCGAGGCCGGTGAGCCGGTCACCAAGCCCTCGGAGCGCAAGCCGTCGGCTCGCCGCAAGGCTCGAGCGAAGTAGTCGTGGAACCGCCCGTCGTCCGGCCGCGGCGGCTGCGCTCGACCGCTGCCGTACGACGCCTCGTCGCCGAGACCTCGCTCGAGGCCCGCCAGCTGGTGCTGCCGGTCTTCGTGCGCGAGGGCCTCTCGGACGGCGAGGGCCCCCGGCCGATCTCCTCGATGCCCGGGGTCGTCCAGCACACCCGCTCCTCGCTGCTGGCCGCGGCCACCGAGGCGGCCGAGCTGGGGCTGGGCGGGATCATGCTCTTCGGCATCCCCGAGCACAAGGACGCCGTCGGGTCCGGGGCGGTGGACCCCGACGGCATCCTCAACCGGGCGATCCGCGACGTCGTGGGCGAGGTCGGCGAGACGCTGCCGGTGATGGCCGACCTGTGCCTCGACGAGTTCACCGACCACGGGCACTGCGGGGTGCTGACGTCCGACGGGCGTGTCGACAACGACGCCACGCTGGAGATCTACGCCGAGATGGCGCGCGCCCAGGCCGCCGCCGGGGTCGACCTGGTCGGCCCGAGCGGGATGATGGACGGCCAGGTGGCCGTCGTACGGGCTGCGCTGGACGAGGCCTCGCACCAGGACGTCGCGGTCCTGGCCTACTCCGCGAAGTACGCCTCGGCCTTCTACGGTCCCTTCCGCGAGGCCGTCGACTCCTCGCTCCAGGGCGATCGACGCACCTACCAGCAGGACCCCGCCAACGCCCGCGAAGGCCTGCGCGAGGTGCTGCTGGACATCGAGCAGGGCGCCGACATCGTGATGGTCAAGCCGGCCCTGCCTTACCTCGACGTGCTGCGCCAAGTGCGCGACGCCGTCGACGTCCCGGTCGCGGCGTACAACATCTCCGGCGAGTACGCGATGGTCGAGGCGGCGGCCGCCAACGGTTGGATCGACCGCGAGGCCGCCATCCTCGAGACGCTGCTCTCGATCCGTCGGGCCGGCGCCGACGTGGTGCTGACCTACTGGGCGGCCGAGGCCGCCCGGCTGCTCGCGCGCTGACAGGTCCAGCACGCGGCCGCGGGCCCGGCCCCCGGGTGCACGACTACCCGCCGGACAGCGCCTGGCGGGTCGTGGTGGTGACGAGCGGGTCGGGCTACTTCTTGCCCGGGTTCATGTAGTCCTCGACGCACTCCGCGAGCCCGGCGACGTCGAGGGCGGGGACGCCGTCGATGGCGCACTGCACGAGGGCCTCGGCCCGGGTGAGGGCCTCGGCGACCGGCCCAGTGACCTCGTCGACAACGTCACCGACGCCGTCGACGACGTCTTCGACGGTGTCCTGCACGTCGCCGAGGCCGCCGGGCAGCTTCGGTCCGTTGCCCTTGTCGCCACCGTTGCCGTTGGGCGCGGGGGTGGGGGCCGGGGTCGGCTCGGGGGCTGGGTCGTCGGAGGCGTCGGGGCCGTCGACCTGGGGCGCGGGGTCGGCGTCGGGTGCGGGTTGGGTCGTGGGGCCGGTCTCGGCGGGTCCGTTGACGGTGAAGCCGGGCAGCGGGGTGAGGAACCCGGCTGCGGTGGTGCCGTTGGGCACGGAGGTGAAGTCGCCGGAGAGGTAGTTGTCGGCCACGGACAGGACGAGGTTCACGTAGGAGTCGGAGTGGTTGTAGCGGTAGACCGAGGTCCGCTGGCCGGACAGGGTGGAGAGGTCGTCGGTGCCGGAGCAGAGGTAGACCGCGGTGGCCAGGGAGGCGTCGTCGATGTCTTGGGGGTTGCGGACGCCGTCGGAGTCGGCGTCGACTCCGACGACCGACCAGGTCGAGGGGATGAACTGCATCGGGCCCACGGCCCGGTCGTAGGTGGTGTCGTTGTCGTACTGCCCGGCGTCGGTGTCGCGGATGACGGCGGTGTTGTTCTTCCCGTTCAGTGCGATGCCGTAGATGCCGGGGGTCGCGATGCCCTGGGCGTTGAGTGCGTTGCCGGCGTAGCGGCCGTGGTCGGACTCCACGCGGCCGATGGCGGCGATGAGCTGCCAGGACAGGTTGCAGGACTTGTCGGCGGAGTTGATCACGGCCTCGGCGCGTTGGTAGGCCGAGAGTGCGGCGGCGGGGATGCCGTTGGTCGAGGACGTCGAGACGATCTGCTCGATCTCGGCCTCGGTGCCCTCGAAGCCGGGCGAGACCTCCTCGGGGGCCGAGACCGACGCCGGAGCCTCGATCGCCCGGGACGGCACTGTCGCTCCGCTGGGGAGGGTGCCCTCCTCCGGCGTGGTCGTGGTGGCGGCGACGGTCGTCGCGGCAGGACCAAGACCCGTCAGGCTCGCGGTCCAGGCGGCCGAGAGCAGGGCCAGCGGCACGATGGTCGTGGCCTTCCGGACTCGGCCGTTGCGCGTGGCGGACATGTCAACTCCTGAGATTGCGGTGGGTCGGCACCCCTACCCCATGGCGAGCCGACACACACCTCAACGACTCGTGTGACCACGACGTTACGCGACCGACCAGAAAAATGTGACGGTCGGCACGTACTGGGACGGCCCCCGCCCGATGGTGCTTCGACGTTGGGAGACACTGAGGGGGTGACCGACATCGACGACATCGACACCGACACGTCTGCGTCGCGCGGCCTCTACGACCGGGCCCGCGAGGTGATTCCCGGTGGCGTGAGCTCCCCCGTCCGGGCCTTCAACGCCGTCGGCGGCACGCCGCGCTTCATCCGCTCGGCCGCCGGAGCCTGGCTGACCGACGCCGACGGCAACGAGTACGTCGACCTGATCTGCTCCTGGGGCCCGATGCTGCTCGGCCACGCCCACCCCGAGGTGCAGGCCGCGGTCGCCGAGGCCGTCGCGCGCGGCACGTCGTACGGCGCCCCGACGATCCCCGAGGTCGAGCTCGCCGAGGAGATCGTCGCGCGCACCCCCGTCGACCGGGTGCGCTTCGTGTCCTCGGGCACCGAGGCCTCGATGTCGGCGATCCGGCTGGCGCGCGGCGTCACCGGCCGCGACGTCGTGGTGAAGTTCGCCGGGTGCTACCACGGCCACGTCGACGCGCTCCTCGCGTCCGCCGGGTCGGGCCTGGCGACGTTCGCCGTGCCCGGCACCCCCGGCGTTCCCGCGTCGGCGACCGAGCTGACCCTCGTGCTGCCCTACAACGACCGGGCGGCCGTCGAAGCGGTCTTCGCCGAGCACGGTGACCGGATCGCGTGCCTGGTCACCGAGGCCGCCCCGGGCAACATGGGGGTCGTGCCGCCGGAGCCCGGCTTCAACCAGTTCCTCGCCGAGACGTGCAGCCGCCACGGAGCGCTGTTCGTCAGCGACGAGGTGATGACGGGCTTCCGGGCCAGCAAGCACGGCCACTGGGGGCTCGACGGCCGGTCCGAGGGCTGGGCGCCCGACCTGACCATCTTCGGCAAGGTGATGGGCGGCGGCTTCCCGGCGGCCGCCTTCGGCGGCCGCGCCGACGTCATGAGCCACCTGGCCCCCGAGGGCCCCGTCTACCAGGCCGGCACGCTCTCGGGGAACCCGGTCGCGACCACCGCCGGTCTGGCCACCCTGCGCCTGGCCACCGACGAGGTCTACGACCACCTGACGTCGGCCGGCGACACCATCAAGGCGGCCGCCACCGAGGCGCTCACGGCTGCCGGTGTGCCTCACCTCGTCCAGAGCGCCGGGACGATGTTCTCGGTGTTCTTCACCGAGGGGCGCGACGGTGCGGTGCGGGACTTCGCCGACGCCTCCCTGACCGACGCGACGGCGTACGCCGCCTTCTTCCACGCCATGCTCGAGGCCGGGGTCTACCTGCCTCCCTCGGCCTACGAGGCATGGTTCCTGTCGTCGGCGCACGACGAGCGGGCCGTCCAGACGATCCTCGACGCCCTGCCCGCCGCGGCCGCAGCGGCGGCCCAGTCCCAGTCCCGGCTCCAGTCGTCTACCAAGGAGACACCGCAGTGAGCACTCCCGACACCGTCGTCCACCTGCTGCGCCACGGGGAGGTGCACAACCCCGAGGGCGTCCTCTACGGACGCCGCGACGGCTTCCACCTCTCGGACCTCGGCGTGCAGATGGCCGAGCAGGTCGCCGACACGATCAAGACCCGCGATATCACCCACCTGCGCTGCTCGCCGCTGGAGCGGGCCCAGGAGACCGCCGCTCCACTGGCCGCTGCCCGCGGGCTGGAGATCGTCACCGACGAGCGGGTCATCGAGTCGACCAACAAGTTCGAGGGTGAGCAGTTCGGCGCCGGTCGCAACGCGCTGAGGAAGCCGAGCAACTGGCGCTACCTCTGGAACCCCTTCAAGCCGTCGTGGGGCGAGCCCTACAAGCAGGTCGCCGAGCGGATGATGGCCGCGGTGCACGATGCGCGCGAGGCCGCCGCCGGACACGAGGCCGTGGTCGTCTCCCACCAGCTGCCGATCTGGACCACCCGGCTGCACGCCGAGAAGCGCTCCTTCCTCCATGACCCCCGCAGCCGCCAGTGCACCCTGTGCTCGCTGACGTCGCTGCACTTCGTCGGAGATCGGCTGACCCAGGTCTCCTACTCGGAGCCGGCCGGCGACCTGATCCCGGCCGCCGACAAGGGCGCCACCTTCTCCGCCGGGGGAGCCCCCGAGGACAAGAAGCCCTGACATGACCCGTACGCCGTCGCGCCGTCGCGCACTGACCCCGCTGCTCCTCGGCCTCCTGGCCGTGGTGGCGGCGGCCGGTGGGTGCAGCTCGCTCGGCGGCACCGACGAGGCCAACTTCGTGGTCGGGGACGGGACGGTCGTCCAGATCCCGGCTGCGGAGCGCAGCGACCCGATCGAGATCTCCGGGCCGTCCCTGGAGGACGAGCCGATCGACCTGGCCGACCTGCGCGGCGAGGTCGTCGTCCTCAACATCTGGGGCTCGTGGTGCAACCCGTGCCTGGCCGAGGCGCCGATCCTCAAGGAGGCCTCCGAGCAGGTCGACGCCACGTTCGTCGGGATGAGCTTCCGCGAGACCTCGTTCGAGAACGCTCTCGCCGTCGAGCGCCGCTTCGGCATCGAGTACCCCACCATCGCCGACACCGGCCCCGGCGTGCTGGCGCTGGGTCGCTACGCACCCAGGTCGCCGCCCTCGACGTACGTCCTGGACACCCGGGGCCGGGTCGCCGCCGTCATCAGCGGAGCCATCACCTCGGCCGGCACGCTCGAGGACGTCGTCGAGGACGTGAAGGCCGACGATGGTTGAGTGGTTCCAGACCCAGGCCGCCGGTGGCTCGCTGGCCCTGGCCGTGCCCGTCGCGGCGGTCGCCGGCCTCGTCTCCTTCTTCAGCCCCTGCGTGATCCCGCTGCTTCCGGGCTACCTCTCCTACGCCACCGGGCTCTCCGGCGCCGACCTCGCGACCGGTGAGGCCGGACGGCGGCGGGGTCGGATGCTGGCCGGCTCGGTGCTGTTCGTGCTCGGCTTCACGGTGGTCTTCGTGCTGCTGGGAGCCGCTGTCGGAGGTGCCGGCAGCTACCTGGTCGTCTATCGCGACGAGATCACCGTCGTGATGGGCGCGCTGCTCATCGGGCTCGGCCTGGTCTTCGCCGGAGTGTTCACCCGGTTCCTCCCGGGGCTGCAGCGGGAGTGGCGCTTCCACGCCGTCCCCTCGGTCGGTCTGGGGGCGGCGCCGCTGATCGGCGCGCTGTTCGCCCTGGGCTGGAGCCCGTGCGTCGGGCCGACGTACAGCGTGATCGTCGGGCTCACCTACACCGACGCCACGGCCGGTCGCGGAGCGCTGCTCTCGGTCGTCTACGCGCTCGGACTCGGGATCCCGTTCGTCCTGGCGGGGGTCTTCTACAGCCGCAGCCTGGGCGCCATCGGCTGGGTCCGGAGGCGCCAGCAGCTCGTGATGCGGATCGGTGGCGCGATGCTGGTGGTCGTCGGGCTCCTGCTGGTCACCGGGTGGTGGGACTGGATCGTGCAGTGGCTGCAGATCCAGCTCGTCGACGGCTTCGAGGTGTCCATATGACCGACGTGCAGGAGCGCTCCCGGACCGACCCGGGGCCCGAGCGTCGCCCTGGAGAGCTCGGCGCGCGCGAGCTCGCCCGCTGGCTGTGGCGCCAGCTGACGTCGATGCGTACGGCGCTGATCCTGCTGCTCCTGCTGGCTCTGGCGGCCGTGCCCGGCTCGGTCATCCCGCAGTCCGGTGTCGACGCCCTCGACGTGTCGCGCTGGAAGGACCAGCACCCCTCGCTCACACCGATCTACGAGCGGCTCGGGCTCTTCTCGGTCTACGACTCGGCGTGGTTCTCGGCGATCTACATCCTGCTGATGGTCTCGCTGGTCGGCTGCATCATCCCGCGCACCTTCCACTACCTGCGCACGATCAAGTCGCCGCCGCCCAAGGCCCCGCGCAACCTGCTCCGCCTGCCCGACCACGCGTCGTACACCTCCTCGGACGGTGTCGACGACGTGCTCGTCAACGCGCGGGTGGTGCTGCGCAGCCGCGGCTACCGCCTGCGCCCGGCCGAGGACGGCGACGACCTGGCGGTGAGTGCGGAGCGCGGCTACCTGCGCGAGGTCGGCAACCTGGTCTTCCACGTCTCGGTGATCTTCGTGCTGGTCGGCTTCGCGATCGGCTCGCTGCTCGGTTACCAGGGCGGTGTGCTCCTGTTGCAGGGCCAGCAGTTCGCCAACGCGGGGGCGTCCTACGACGACCTCGACCCCGGCTCGCTGTTCGGGAGCGAGGACTTCGACCCCTTCCTGATGACGGTCGACAGCTTCGACATCGAGTGGCTCACCGAGGGCTCCGCCGCCGGCACCGCTCGGAAGTTCAACGCGGGCCTGACCTACCGCGAGAGCGTCGACGCCCCCGAGCAGACCTACGACCTGCGGGTCAACCATCCGCTCACCATCGGTGACACCGACGTCTTCCTGATCGGCCACGGCTACGCGCCGGTCATCACCGTGCGCGACGGCGACGGCAACGTCACCTACGACGGGCCGAGCGTCTTCCTGCCGCAGGACCCGTCGTTCTTGTCGTTCGGCGTGATCAAGCCGCCAGCCGCGGGGATCGGCTTCGACGGGTTCTTCTACCCGACGTTCGCGCTCGTCGACGGCGACCCGGTCACGGTGTGGCCCGACGACCTCGAGCCGTTGGTCTCGATGCTCGTCTACACCGGTGACCTCGGGCAGGACGACGGCAAGCCCCAGTCGGTCTACGCCCTCGACACCGAGCGCGCCGACCAGGTGCTCCAGGACAACGGCCAGCCCTTCCGCCTCGACCTGCGCCTCGGCGAGACCCAGACCCTGCCCGACGGCCTCGGCACGGTCTCCTTCGAGGGCGTCGAGCCGTGGGTGCGGATCCAGATCAGCCAGAGCCCCGGCAAGCTCGTCGCCCTCGGCGGTGTGGTCCTCGCCCTGATCGGGCTCCTCGGCTCCCTCTTCATCCGTCCACGACGGATCTGGGTGCGGGCCCGCCGCGAGGGGGATGCGACCATGGTCGAGGTGGCTGCGCTCGACCGCTCCGGCGGTGGCGACGTCGGCGAGGTCCTGGCCTCGGTCGTCGCCGAGCTCCGCGGACCACCCCCCGAGGACTCGCCGGACCCGCCCGCTGACCAGACCGACCGAGAGCAGGATGATCGACCATGACGGACACCGCGTGGGAGACCCTGAGCAACCAGGCCATCGGTGTGGCCGGCATCTTCTACTTCCTGGCCCTGATGGTGCACCTCGCCGAGTGGGCCTCGCTGCGGGCGCCCCGCTCGGTCCGTGAGGCCGCCACCACCGAGTCGTCGACGGGCGGTGGCGTCGCCACCGCGACAGGTCCTCCCGCCGGGCTCGACGAGGCCCGCAGCCAGCGTGTCGACTTCCTCGGACGCCTGGGCGTGGTCCTCACGATCATCGCCTGCGCGGGACACTTCGTCTCGCTCGTGGGGCGCGGCATGGCCGCCGACCCCAACCGGGTGCCGTGGGGCAACATGTACGAGTTCACGGTCTCGGGCAGCTTCTTCGTGGTCCTGATGTACCTCGCGCTCTACCGCAAGTACGCCCTGGCCTGGATGGCCCCGATCGTGACCGGCTTCGTGGTCACGGTCCTGATGGTCGCCGTCATCTGGCTGCACTCCGAGGTCGCCCCGCTCACCGAGGCGCTCGACTCCTACTGGCTGGTCATCCACGTCATCTCGGCCGTCATCGCGACCGGCGCCTTCACCCTCGGCGGCATCGCCTCGATCATGTACCTCGTCAAGATGCGGGTCGGCGAGACCACGACCGGCCCGATGTCGCGGGTGCCCTCCCTCGCCGTCCTGGACCGTACGGCGTACCGCGTGCAC
The DNA here is from genome assembly GCF_029937575.1 of Nocardioides sp. Classification (GTDB taxonomy): domain Bacteria; phylum Actinomycetota; class Actinomycetes; order Propionibacteriales; family Nocardioidaceae; genus Nocardioides. The sequence continues at coordinate 102,259 of NZ_JAPYPS010000008.1, read as the reverse complement.
GCCTTCGCGTTCCCGGTGTGGACCTTCGCGGTCCTGATCACCGGCCCGATCTGGGCGCACGAGGCCTGGTCGCGCTACTGGAACTGGGACCCCAAGGAGGTCTGGGCGTTCATCACCTGGGTCGTCTACGCCGCCTACCTGCACGCCCGCGCCACGGCCGGGTGGAAGGGCCGCAACGCCGCGATCCTCGCGATCATCGGCCTGGCGACCCTGTGGTTCAACTTCATCGGGATCAACTACTTCTCCACCTCCTCGCAGCACTCGTACGCCGGCGCGGCACCGGAGGCGCCTGCGGTGGTCGAGGCGCGAGGCGCGCCGGCGCCGAGCCTCGAGACCCGGTGAGTCGACCGGCTACGTCACCTCGCTGACACGCGGGCGCACTATCGTCGCGGCACCATGACCTCACCCCTCCCGCAGATCCTGCAGCCGGGCGCGGGGCCGATCCGCGCCGACCACTACCTGCCCTCCACCCCCGAGCACGTCCTGTGGGGACGGCTGCCGTGCGGCGCCGACGAGGCGGTCCTGACCGTCGACCCGGGCGCCGACGTCACCTTCGACACGATCAGCCACGAGGGGATCCTCGAGGACCAGGGCCGCGACCCGCGGGCCTTCTTCGCCACCCACGGCCAGGGGCCGGACGACGTGCTGGAGGACGCCGTCGCCCTCGCTGCCGCCACCGACGGGACCCACCCGCGCACCTTCGGGGTCGACGGACCCCACGTGGTCTCGCGGCCGGTCCACGTCCGGGGCGCGCGGCCCGGTGACCTGCTCGCGATCACCGTCCTGGAGACGCTGCCCCGGGTGCCATACGGCGTGATCTCCAACCGTCATGCCAAGGGGGCGTTGCCGGGGGAGTTCCCCTTGGACGGCGCGGCCGTCTACTCCGCCTTCGCCGGCATCGTCGAGGAGGGCGTCGGCGGCCTCCCACTGGTCCCGGGCGGCGAGCCGGTCGTGCGCTTCCCGCTCGCGCCGTTCCTCGGGATCATGGGCGTCGCCGCGGCCGGTGCCGAGCGCCCGCACTCCGTGCCCCCCGGCCCGTACGGCGGCAACATCGACATCAACCTGCTCACCGTCGGCTCGACGCTCTACCTGCCCGTGCAGGTCGAGGGAGCGTTGGCCTACGTCGGTGACCCGCACTTCGCCCAGGGCGACGGTGAGGTCGCCCTGACGGCGCTGGAGGCGTCGCTGCGGGCCACGGTCCGCCTCGACGTCGTGGCACGCGAGGACGCCGTCGAGGCGTTCGGCGAGGTCGCGGGTCCGCTCGCCTCGACCGGCGACTACCTGATCCCGACCGGACTCGACCCCGACCTGGACGTGGCCATGGCCAACTGCGTGCGGCACGCGATCGCCCTGCTGCAGGCCCGCTACGGCATGGACCCCTCGCTCGCGCTGGCCTACCTGTCGGCCGCGACCGACTTCGACATCAGCCAGGTCGTCGACGTCGTCAAGGGCGTGCACGCCCGGATCCGGCGCAGCGACTTCGACGCCGTCGACCGCCCCCGGGGCAACCGGTGAGGGCCGAGGCGCCTGCCGGGCTGATGGACGCCTTCTGGGGCTACGAGCGCGCGTTGATGAGCAACGACGTCGAGGCCCTCGACCGGCTCTTCGCGCCCGGGCCCGACACGCTGCGCGGCGACGCGGTCGGCCTGCTCGTGGGGCACGACCAGATCAGCGCCTTCCGCGGCAGTCGCGGCGGCGCGCCGCAGCGGACGGTCGTGGAGACCCACGTGCAAACCGTCGACGACGACCACGCGCTCGTGGTCGCGACCACCGAGCTCGTGCGGGGCGGACGCGGCCAGCAGACCCAGCTCTGGGAGAGGCAGGAGCAGGGCTGGGTCGTCACGGCCGCCCACGTCGCCGTCCCGCCCCCGGCGTACGACGCCCGGATCTGGCGCACGCTCGGCTCGCCGTTGGCGCGCGCCACCGGCGACGGGCCGCTCGCCGGGGAGAGCGTCGCGGTCAAGGACCTGTACGCCGTCGCCGGCCAGCGCGTCGGCGCGGGCAACCCGGCCTGGGAGGCCGCCGCGGCCGTCGAGACGACCGACGCCGGCGCCGTCGCTGCCCTGCGGGCCGCGGGGGCGGAGGTGACCGGGATCAGCCGCACCGACGAGTTCGCCTACAGCCTGGCCGGGACCAACCACCACTTCGGCACCCCGCCCAACCCGAAGGCGCCACGGCGGATCTCCGGCGGGTCGTCCTCGGGCTCGGCCTCGGCCGTCGCGCTGGGCCACGTCAGCATCGGACTCGGCACCGACACGGGCGGCTCGATCCGGGTGCCGGCCGCCTACAACGGCGTCTGGGGCATCCGCACCAGTCACGACGCCGTCGACCGCACCGGGCTGCTGCCGCTCGCGGAGTCCTTCGACACGGTCGGGTGGTTCGCCCGCACGCCCGACCTCCTCGCTGCCGTGGGTGACGTGCTGCTGCCCCCGGCCGGGCCGCGTCCCGTGGGCACGGTGGGCGACCTGGTCGTCGTGCCCGAGCTCCTGGCCCTCGCCGACCCCGACGTCGCCTCCGCCGTCGGCGAGGCCGCGGACGCCCTCGGCGCGACCGAGGAGTCGTGGGACCTCTCCGCCCTGCCTGCCTGGCGCGCCGCCTTCACCACCTGGCAGGCCTGGGAGGCCTGGAAGGCCCACGGCCCCTGGCTCGCCGGCCGCCTCGACACCCTGGGCGCCGACGTCCGTGGTCGCTTCGAGATGGCCTCTCGGATCACCGAGCCCCGGGCGCTGGAGGCGTCTGCCGACCTGCTCGCCGCCCGCCAGCAGATCAGGTCCTTGGTGGGCGACCGGTTCGTCGCGCTGCCGTCCGCCTCCTCGGTCGCACCGCTGGTCGACTCCGACCTGGACGTCGTACGCGAGGCCACCCTGCAGCTGACCTGCCTGGCCGGGATCGCCGGACTGCCCGCCGTCAACGTCCCCGTCACCACCGCCGAGGGTCTCCCGGCCGGGTTGTGCCTGGTGGCCGCGCCCGGGCGGGACCGCGACCTGCTGGCGTTCGCTCCTGTGGTCGTGCTCGATCGCAGATAGTCCCTGACGAAGTGGCCCCTGATCCGGGCCAGGAAGGGCCACTTCGTCAGGGACTGTCTGCGTGGAGCCACGATGACGTCCGTCCGGAGCGTCATTCGGGGGCGTCACGCCGACGAAACCCCCGGCGGCTAGCATCCCGACGGGGGAGGACCCATGACGATCGATGACTTCAACGCGCTCACCAAGGGCGATGCCACCGAGCTCGTCGCGAGCTGCGCCGACGTCCCGGCGTGGGCGGCCGACGTGGCCGAGGCGAGGCCGTTCGTCGATGCCGAGGCGCTGCACGCCTACGCCGACGAACGCGCCGCCGCCTGGAGCGACGAGCAGGTGAGTGCGGCGCTGGCCGACCACCCGCGGATCGGCGAGAAGCACGAGGGCGAGGGGGCCTCCGCCGAGCACTCGCAGCGCGAGCAGGCCGGCGTCGACCCGCAGGACTCCGAGGTCCAGCGCCGCCTGGCCGAGGGCAACGCGGCGTACGAGGCTCGCTTCGACCGGATCTACCTGGTGCGTGCCGCCGGCCGCAGCGCCGAGGAGATCCTGGCGCTGCTCGAGGCGCGGCTGACCAACGACCCGGCGACCGAGCTGCGGGTCACCGCCGGCCAGCTGCGCGAGATCGCCGCGCTGCGCCTGCGAGGGTTGGTCGCGTGACGACGCTCAGCACCCACGCTCTCGACTCGGCACTGGGGAGACCGGCAGCCGGGATCGCCGTCGCCCTCACCGGCCCCGACGCGACCCACCTCGCCGAGGCGACCACCGACCCCGACGGCAGGGTGCGCTTCGACGTACCGATCGGAGGTGGCACCCACCGCCTCACGTTCGCGACCGGGCCGTGGTTCGCGGCCGCCGATCGCGCGACGCTCTACCCGGAGGTGGTGCTGTCGTTCGAGGTCGACGCCACCGAGGAGCACTACCACGTGGCGCTGCTGCTGGGACCCTGGTCCTACACCACCTACCGAGGGAGCTGAGATGGCGGACGGAGACATCGTGCTGGGGGCCAACCAGTACGGCAAGGCGGAGTGCCGCCTGGTCCGGGTCACCCGCGACAGTGCACGGCACGAGATCGAGGACCTCAACGTCACCAGCCAGCTGCGCGGCGACTTCGAGGCCTGCCACACCGACGGCGACAACAGCCAGGTCGTGGCGACCGACACCCAGAAGAACACCGTCTACGCCTTCGCCCAGGAGTACGGCGTGGGCTCGCCCGAGGCATTCCTGCTCCGGCTCGGACGCCACTTCACCGAGGACTTCCCATGGGTCACCGGCGGCACGTGGAGCGCCGAGCAGTACTCCTGGCAGCGCATCGTGGCCGACGGGGAGCCGCACGACCACGCCTTCGCCCGCGCCGGCACCGAGACCCGCACGGCCGTCGTGCAGGTCGACGGGGCCGACACCTTCGTCATCTCCGGCCTGACCGACTGCACGGTGCTCAAGTCGACCGGCTCGGAGTTCTCCGGGTTCCCGCGCGACAGGTACACGACCCTGCCCGAGACCGACGACCGGATCCTGGCGACGTCGGTGACCGCGTGGTGGCGACACGGTGCACCCCCTGGCGGGTCCGACCACGTCGAGGACCTCGACTTCGACGCCTCCTTCGAGGCCGTCCGTGCGGTGATGCTGGAGACGTTCGCGACCTTCCACTCCCGGGCCCTGCAGCAGACCCTCTTCGCGATGGGCAAGGCCGTGCTCGAGGCCTTTCCCGGGATCGTCGAGTGTCGCTTCTCGATGCCCAACAAGCACCACTTCCTCGTCGACCTGGCGCCGTTCGGGCAGGACAACCCGGGCGAGGTCTTCTTCGCCGCGGATCGGCCGTACGGCTTGATCGAGGCGGCGGTCGTGCGCGAGGGCGTGCCCGACGAGCCCCGCGCCTGGGCCGGCATCCCCGGCTTCTGCTGACGTGAGCCCCCAGCCCAGCAGGCAGCTCAGCGCGGTCCGGGCCCGACGCGTCCTCGTCGGCGACGAGCTGGTGCCGGCGACGATCCTGCTCGACGCGGCCCGGGTCGCGGCGATCGAGCCCTTCGACCACCCGCTGGCCGACGCCGGCGGCGAGGTGCTCGCCGTACCCGACTCCGCGGTGCTCCTGCCCGGCGTCGTGGACACCCACGTCCACGTCAACGAGCCGGGTCGTACGGCGTGGGAGGGGTTCGCGACCGCGACGACCGCCGCCGCCCTGGGCGGGGTCACGACGCTGGTCGACATGCCGCTCAACTCGATCCCGCCCACGACGACGGTGGCCGGGCTCGAGGCCAAGCGCGCGGCGGCCGCCGGCCAGCTCGCGGTCGGCGTCGGCTTCTGGGGCGGCGCCGTTCCGGGCAACCTCGGTGACCTGGCGCCGCTGCACGAGGACGGCGTCTTCGGCTTCAAGTGCTTCCTGGCGCCGTCGGGGGTCGACGAGTTCCCCCCGCTGGACCCGACGCAGTTCCGCGAGCACCTCGCCGAGATCGCGCGGATCGACGCGCTGATGATCGTGCACGCCGAGGACGCCCGTATCCTCGACGACGCCCCTGCTCCGTCGAGCCGCGCCTACGCCGACTTCCTGCTCTCCCGCCCCGACGCCGCCGAGACCGCCGCGATCCAGCAGGTGCTCGACGGCGCGCGCGCGACGGGGGCCCGGGTCCACGTGCTCCACCTCTCCAGTGCGCGCACCCTCGACCTGCTCGCCCGGGCCCGCGCCGAGGGACTGCCCGTGACCGTCGAGACCTGCCCGCACTACCTCTGCTTCGACGCCGGTGGCATCCCGGACGCGTCCCCGCAGTACAAGTGCTGCCCGCCGATCCGCGACGCAGGCAACCGCGACGCACTGTGGCAGGCGCTGGTCGAGGGGATCATCGACGTGGTCGTCACCGACCACTCGCCGGCCACGGCCGAGGAGAAGGAGCGCGGCGACGGCGACCTCCAGCAGGCCTGGGGCGGGATCGCCGGCCTGCAGGTCGGCTTCACCGCCGTCGCCGCCGAGGCCGCCCGGCGCGGGATCGGGATCGAGCACGTCAGCCGCTGGATGGCGCGCTCGACCGCCGACCTCGTCGGGCTCGGGGCGAAGGGTCGGATCGAGGTCGGTGCCGACGCCGACCTCCTGGTCCTCGACGGCGCCGCGCCGCTGCTCGTCGAGGTGGCCCGTCTGGCCCACAGGAACCCGATCTCCGCCTACGACGGCCAGCAGTACGACGCGTCGGTGACCACGACCGTGCTCGGCGGTGTCCTGGTGGACCGGGCGGCGCCCGACCTCCGGGCCGGACGGATGCTCAGCCGTCGCCGAGCGCCCTGAAACGCACCAGAAACGTTCGTTTCATAGGGTGGGGACGTGAGCGCCCCCCTCGGACCCATCGGACACCCCGGACACCTCGACCCCCCACCTCGCCTCCTCATGGGTCCGGGTCCGATCACCGCCTACCCGCGCGTGCTGCAGGCGATGGGCTCCCAGCTGGTCGGCCAGTACGACCCGTGGATGCGCACCACGATGGCCGAGACCAGCGACCTCTACCGCCAGGTCTTCCGGACGACCCACGTGCAGACGCTGCTCGTCGACGGCACCTCGCGCGCCGGCATCGAGGCGGCACTCGTGAGCCTGCTCGAGCCCGGCGACCGGGTGCTGGTGCCGGTCTTCGGCCGCTTCGGGCACCTGCTCACCGAGATCGCCGAGCGGTGCGGGGCCGAGGTGCACACCATCGAGGTGCCGTGGGGCGAGGTGTTCACCCCCGAGCAGGTCGAGGCCGCCGTCGAGCAGGTCCGGCCGAAGGTCCTCGCCGTCGTGCAGGGCGACACCTCGACCACGATGTGCCAGCCCTTGGCCGACCTCGGTGAGATCTGTCGGCGCCACGGCGTGCTCCTGTACTGCGACGCCACTGCGAGCCTCGGCGGCAACCCGTTCGAGACCGACGCCTGGGGCGTCGACGTGGTCACGGCCGGGCTGCAGAAGTGTCTGGGAGGCCCCTCCGGGTCGGCTCCCATCACGATGAGCCCCGCCGCGGTCGACGTGATCAACGCCCGCAAGGCCGTCGAGGCCGGGATCCGCGACGAGGGCGACCCGGACGTCGCGCCCGAGCGCCGGATCGCGTCGAACTACTTCGACCTGGCGATGGTGATGGACTACTGGGGGCCACGCGCCCTCAACCACCACACCGAGGCCACCACGATGCTGTACGGCGCTCGCGAGTGCGCCCGGCTCCTGGTCGAGGAGGGCCTGGAGGCGGCCGTGGCACGGCACCGCCTGCATGGCGACGCGATGCTCGCCGGGGTCCGCGGACTCGGGCTGCGCGTCTTCGGCGACGTGGCCCACAAGATGACCAACGTCGTCGCCGTCGAGATCCCCGGCGAGCTCTCGGGCGACCAGGGCAACGCCGCGAGATCGGCGATGCTCGAGGAGTTCGGGATCGAGATCGGTACGTCGTTCGGCCCGCTCGCCGGGCGGGTCTGGCGGATCGGCACGATGGGCTACAACGCCCGACGCGACGCCGTCCTGCTCACCCTCGCCGCGCTGGAGCAGGTGCTCCGCGCCGGTGGCGTGCCGCTGACCGCCGGTGGAGGCGTCGGCGCCGCGCGCGAGGTCTATGCGGGAGCCGGTCGATGAGCGCGGGTCACGACGGCCAGGGCCAGCAGGTCCACGAGGAGACCAGCGCCGGCGAGGCACTGGCCCGCTGCGCGATCCTCGACCAGTACTCCGCGCGCACCTCCGGCCTCGAACGGGTGCACCTCTCCGCCGAGCACGCGCTGGCCAACCAGGCCGCCACCCGGTGGATGCAGCGGGCCGGCCTCGACACCTGGCAGGACGCGGCCGGCAACGTGTGCGGGCGCCGCGAGGGGCGCGAGCCGGGCCTGCCCGCGTTGCTCCTGGGCTCCCACCTCGACACGGTCCCCGACGCCGGCAGCTTCGACGGAATGCTCGGCGTGGTGATGGCGATCGCCGTCGCCGAGCGCCTCGCCAGGCGCGTCGACGAGGGTGAGATCGCGCCGTTGCCCTTCGCCCTCGAGGTGATCGGCTTCAGTGACGAGGAGGGCACCCGTTTCGGCACCGCCCTGCTCGGCAGCAGCGCGGCTGCTGGGGTCTGGGACGACGACTGGTGGGACCTGCGCGATCGCGACGGCATCAGCCTGTACGACGCGTTCACCGCCTTCGGGCTCGACCCGCGCGAGGTCGGTGCCGCCGCGCGGCGTCCCGAGGACCTGGTCGGCTACCTCGAGGCGCACATCGAGCAGGGCCCCTTCCTCGAGGCCGCGGACCGGTCGCTGGGCTACGTCACCACGATCGCGGGTGCGCGTCGCTTCCGGCTCAGCGTGCTCGGCGAGGCCCGCCACGCCGGAGGCACGCCGTACCCCCGACGCAAGGACGCGCTCGTCGGCGCCAGCCTCGCGATAGCCGAGATCGAGCGGATCGCCCTGGAGTCGCAGGGCGGCAGCGACGCCATCGCCACCGTCGGCCGGATCGAGGTCGCACCCGGTGCGGTCAACGTGATCGCGGGGCGGGCCGACTTCAGCCTCGACCTGCGTGCGGCGCACGACGCCGACCGCGACGCCGTGTGGGAGGAGATCGCCGTCGCGATCGAGGCGATCTGCGAGTCCCGAGGACTGCGCTTCGAGGTGCTGGAGACCCACCGGGCTCCGGCCGCCCCCTGCGCGCCCTGGCTCCAGGACGCCGTCGTCGCCGGCGTACGTCAGACGGGCGATGCGGCCCCGATGGGGCTGTGGAGTCGCGCCGGCCACGACGCGATGGCGATCGCTGCGGTGACCGAGATCGGGATGCTCTTCGTGCGCTGCTTCGACGGCATCAGCCACCACCCCGGCGAGGACGTCCGCGAGATCGACGTCGCCCGGGGCATCGACGCCTTCGAGGCTGCCGTGCTCGCGGTGGCCGAGTCGTACGTCGCGCGGACGCCCGCGTCATGAGCACCCCCCTGAGCCGCAGCACTCGCGCGGCCGGTCTGCCGGGCATCGAGGAGCGCATCGTCGCGCGGCAGAACGAGCTCTCGCCGCAGGAGCGCCGCGCCGCCCAGACGCTGCTCGACCACCTCGACGACCTCGCGACCTACCGGGCCGCTGAGCTCGCCGCCCTGGCGGGCGTGTCGAAGGCGACGATGAGCCGGCTCTTCCGGTCATTGGGGTTCGCGGGCTTCGAGGAGGTCCGCGACCACCTGCGTGACGTCCGCACCACCGGGGTGCCCCTGCGCACCGAGGGGCTGGTCGACGTCCAGGGCCACGCCGCCCGGGAGGCCGCCGCCATCGCCGGGGTCCTGCACCGAGCGCCCATCGGGGAGGCCGTCTCGGTGCTCGCCGGTGCCAGGCGAGTGCTGGTGATCGGGTGGCGCAACTCCCATCCGGTCGCCCTGCACCTGCGCCAGCAGCTGGCCCAGGTGCGGCCCGACGTACGCCTGGCACCGTTGCCGGGCCAGGTCGTGGGCGAGGAGATCGCCGACCTGCGCAGTGGTGACGCCGTGGTGATGGTCGGCTTCCGACGGCGCCCGTCCGGCTTCGGCCCGGTGCTCGCCTCGGTCGCCGCCAGCGGGGCCGACGTCGTCCTCCTCGCCGACCCCACCGCCGCCGCGCACGCCCGTCACGCCCGCGTGTGGCTGGAGTGCCCCGTGGGTACGACGCTCGCCTTCGACTCCTACGCCGCGGCGATGAGCGTGGTCAGCGTGCTGGCCGACGGCGTGCACGCCGCCCTCGGACGCCCGGCCCGCGACCGGGTCAGCTCGATCGTCTCCAGCTACCGACGGCTCGGCGAGGTCGAGTAGCCCCCGGGCCCTCGGCGTCCGACCGGATCCGTCCGGCGGACCCGCTCTCCTCGGCGCAGAGCCGCGCCCCGCACCCCATCCGCACCCAGCACCCGCAGGAGCACCCATGACCAGCGACACCGACCAGACCTGGCTGGCCCGCGCGATCGAGCTCGCGGTCGCCAACGTCGCCGACGGCGGAGGACCCTTCGGTGCCGTGATCGTGCGCGCCGGGACCCTCGTGGCCGAGGGTCAGAACCGCGTCACCCGCGACCTCGACCCCACCGCCCACGCCGAGGTGCAGGCCATCCGCGCTGCCGGGCGAGTCGTGGGTGACTTCTCGCTCGCGGGATGCACGCTCTACGCCTCGTGCGAGCCGTGCCCGCTGTGCGTCTCGGCCTCGCTGTGGGCGCGCCTGGACCGGGTCGTCTTCGCCGCCGACCGCGACGACGCCGCGCGGGGCGGCTTCGACGACCGAGCGTTCTACGAGCTCCTCACCCAGGACCGGGCCACCTGGCCGACGGTGGTCGAGCGCGGCGTCCCGGGCGCTGACGTGGTGAGCAGCGCGCCCTTCGACGCGTGGCTCGCCGACCTGGAGCGCACCCGCTACTGAGGTCGTCGGGGGCGCACCCCCTCGACGCCCGCCGGCCCCTCGGCTCGGCCCGTCTGCTCGGCCGGTCTGCTCGGCCGGTCTGCTCGGGTCGTCTGCTCGGGTCGTGTGTGGGACACCGGTCCATGGGTAGGCCTCAGGCACACGACCCGCGCGGGCGGCCTCGACCACCCGGCCTGACTAGGCTGACGCCGCCCGACCACGGTCAGACCACGCCAACGACGACGAGGGACGCACCGCACGCCCATGGACACCCGGCAGTCAGCTCCCTCGGTGTGGGTGCGCAGCGAGCAGGGCGAGCGACGCTTCACCGGGCGGGTCGTGATCGGCCGTGAGACCACCTGCGACGTCGTGGTGAGCGACCCCCGGGCCTCACGCCACCACCTCACCCTGCAGCCGGACGGTGACGCGTGGGTCGCGGTCGACTCCAGCAGCGGAGGCACGTACGTCGCGGGGGAGCGCGCGCGACGTCACCGACTCGGCACCGCCGAGACGCTGCTGCGTCTCGGGGGCCTCGACGGCGAGAGCATCACCGTCTGGCTCACCCGGCCACCGGCTTCGACCAGCACCGATCCCGCGGCGCCCGTGGTGCCGGCAGCGCCCGCGACGTCGATCCCGCACCCGGAACCCGGCGCCCCCCAGCCCGTCGTACCGCCCGGCCAGCTGGCCCACGGTCAGACGCTGGTGCCGGCTGGTCGCCCCCGGTCCTCGGGCGGGACGTTGTCGATCGGGCGCGACCTGTCCAACGACATCGTGCTGGACGACCCCCTCGTCTCGCGCTTCCACGGCCGGCTCGAGCTCGCGACCTCGCGCACGGCAGCCGTGCTCCACGACGGCGGCAGCTTCAACGGGATCTTCGTCGACGGCCGGCGCGTCCTGGGGTCGGCGCCGTTGCGACCCGGTGCCGAGGTCGTGCTGGGCAACCAGACCTTCGTCTGGGACGGCGATCAGCTCCTCTCGACGGCGACGCGGCACGAGTTCACGCTCTATGCCGACGGCCTGTCGGTCGTGGCCAAGGGTGGCAAGCGTCTGATCGACAACCTCTCCTTCCAGCTCGACCCGTCGTCGCTGACCGCGGTGATCGGTCCCTCGGGGGCCGGCAAGTCCACGCTGCTCGGCGCCCTGACCGGGCTGTCCCCGGCGACCCAGGGGCGCGTCGTGTGGCAGGGCCACGACCTCTACGCCCACTACGACCAGCTGCGCTTCCAGATCGGCGTGGTGCCCCAGCAGGACATCCAGCACCCTCAGCTGAAGGTGCGCCAGGCACTGGGGTACGCCGCGGAGCTGCGCCTTCCGCCCGACACCCAGCCGCACGAGCGGGCCGCCCGCGTGCACACGGTCGCCGCTCAGCTCCAGCTCTCCGAGCGCCTCGACAACCGGATCGGCAGCCAGCTGTCGGGCGGGCAGAGGAAGCGGGTCTCGATCGCCACCGAGCTGCTCACCGCTCCGCCGCTGCTCTTTCTCGACGAGCCCACCTCGGGCCTGGACCCCGGTCTGGACCTCGAGGTGATGCGCCAGCTGCGCGGGCTCGCCGACGGGGGTCGGGTGGTCATGGTGGTGACCCACTCCGTGCTCGCGCTCGACGTCTGCGACGCCGTGATGGTGCTCGCCCCAGGTGGTCGGATCGCTTACCACGGCCCGCCCGACGGCGTGCTCGCCCACTTCGGCGTCGACACCTACCCCCAGGTCTTCGACCTGCTCGACGACCCGGACCTCTGGTCGCGGATCCCGCCGCCCGCACCACCCGCCGAGACCGGACTGGTCCCGTCGGTGGTCACCCCCGTGCCGGCGCCGCGGCACCAGTCCCGCGAGCGTCAGCTGTCGACGCTCATCCGGCGCAATCTCGCCGTCGTGGTCGCTGATCGCCTGCTGCTGACCATGCTCGTCGCGCTGCCGCTGGTCCTCGGGGGACTGAGCCGGCTGGTCCCCGGAGAGCACGGGCTCTCGCTCGATGCCGCGCTCGCAGCCGGCGACGGCAGCCAGGAGGTCCGCCAACGACTCACCGTGCTGGTCGTGGCGGCCTGCTTGATGGGCACCGCGTTGGCGATCCGGGAGCTGGTGGGGGAGCGCCCCGTCTTCCGCCGGGAGTACGCCGTCGGGCTCTCGCCCGGTGCCTACCTCGCCAGCAAGATCGCCGTCCTGGGTGCGTTGGCCTTCCTGCAGGGCCTGCTCGTCACGTGGATCGCGACGGCAGGACTGCCGGGACCGGACGGGTTCGCGGGGACGACGCGCCTGGCTCTCGTCGTGGGGGCCCTGTCCCTCGTGATGGTGGTCGTGGGACTGGCCCTCTCGGCGGTGGTGACCAGCACCGAGCAGGCGATGCCGGCCCTGGTCGGCGTGATCATGGTCCAGCTCGTGCTCAGCGGGACGCTGTTCGCGATCGCCGCGCGACCCCTGCTCGAGCAGGTCGCCTGGCTCTCCCCGTCGCGGTGGGCCTACGCAGCGGCAGGCTCCGCGATCGGGATCGAGCGGCCGCGCGCCAACGCGGAGGACGCCGACGTCGACTGGATCGCGCAGGCCGGGGCGGCGTACTTCCTGCTCGACCTCGTCATGCTGGCGCTCCTGCTCGCGGGGTCCTCCTACCTCGCGCTCCTCCTCGTCCGACGCAGCGCCACGCGTGCGGAATGATCACCGACGACCCACGGTTGTGCCGGAGATGACGACCGACAACCCGCCGCTCCCGCCTCGACTCCCTCGACTGTCCGTGCTCGACCTGGTGCCGGTGCGCTCCGACCAGAGCAGTGCCGATGCCGTCACCGCGGCGCTGAGCCTGGCGCGCGCCGCCGACGACCTCGGCTACGAGCGCTACTGGGTCGCCGAGCACCACAACATGCCGGCGGTCGCGGCCACCAACCCGCCCGTGCTGATCGCCATGCTGGCCGGCGCCACCGAGCGGATCCGCGTGGGCAGCGGCGGCGTGATGCTCCCCAACCACGCCCCGCTCGTCGTCGCCGAGCAGTTCGCGCTGCTCGAGGCCGCCTACCCCGGCCGCATCGACCTCGGGATCGGCCGCGCTCCGGGGACCGACCCGGTGACCAGCTGGGCGTTGCGCCACGGCGCCGGGGGCGTGAGCGACGACAACGTCACCCGCTTCCCGGAGTACGTCGACGACGTCTTGTCGATGATGGAGCCGAGCGGTGTCGGACTCCAGCTGCGCGGGAGCGTGCACACCCTGACCGCTACGCCCCGGGCAGCCTCCGTGCCGACGATCTGGCTGCTGGGCTCCTCCGACTACTCCGCTCGCCTGGCGGCGGAGAAGGGGATGCCCTACGTCTTCGCCCACCACTTCTCCGGCCAGGGGACCGCCGAGGCGCTCGAGCTCTACCGCAGCAACTTCCGTCCCGCGCCCGACGGCTCCGGCCTGCGCGAGCCGCAGACGTTCCTGACCGTCAACGCCTCGGTCGCCGAGACCGCCGAGGAGGCGCGTCGCCTCGCCGCCCCCCAGCTGCAGATGATGCTGGCCCTGCGCAGCGGTTCGCCCCTCACCGCCCAGCACCTCGTCGAGGAGGCCGAGAAGCGGGACCTGCCCGCCGACCAGCACGACCTGATGGACGCGATGGCCCGGCGCTGGGTCATCGGCGACCCCGAGGGCGCCCGGACGCAGGTGCGCGAGCTGGCGGCGACGTACGGCGTCGACGAGGTCATGGTCAACCCGGTCTCGGGCGCGTGGGTGGGCACCGACCCGTCGACGGCCCCCTCCCGCGAGCAGACCCTGCGCCTCCTCGCGTCCTGAACGGCGTCCTGAACGGCCGCGCGTGCGGGCGCCGGGGCTTCGATTCGTGTTTCGACGGCCGACGACCCTAGACTGGTGTGTCGGCCCAACGTGGGTCTGTTTCGTGACGCCTCGCGGCTGCTCGGATCGCCGCTGACCACCTCTCGCACGAGAGCTCAGCGCCGTGTCGGGGAAATGAGGATCACGAGACTGCCGCACGAGGTCCACCGGTCACCTGACCGGGAGGTTCCCGGGCCGGCCGGTAGCAGCACTACGTCAGTCGAAGTCAGTTGAAGTCGAGCAGAGATTGTGAGGACATGCCGAAGAAAGAAGGCGTGATCGAGATGGAGGGCACCGTTGCGGAAGCCCTCCCCAACGCGATGTTCCGCGTGGAGCTGTCCAACGGCCACAAGGTGCTCGCTCACATCAGCGGCAAGATGCGCCAGCACTACATCCGGATCCTCCCCGAGGATCGGGTCGTGGTGGAGCTCTCGCCGTACGACCTCACCCGTGGGCGCATCGTCTACCGCTACAAGTGAATCGGCACGAGCGTGTCGCTCCTTCGTCGCGCCACGCTGCCGTGCTCGCAGTCCACGTGATCGCCGGTTGAGGCGGTCGGGCGGCTTGCGGAAGATTCGTTCCAGCCGAATACGAACAAGAAAGGGCTGACATGAAGGTCAACCCGAGCGTCAAGAAGATCTGTGACAAGTGCCAGGTGATCCGTCGCCACGGTCGCGTCATGGTGATCTGCTCCAACCCGCGTCACAAGCAGCGGCAAGGCTGAAGCCACCGCGACGAAGGAGCGGTGGCGTCTCAGCCGCAGATCGAGTAAGCCCCCCTCCTGCCGAGCTTGCGAGGCAGGAACGGGCGCATCGAGATCCGGCGAGACGAACGAATCGCTCAACCACACCGCTCCACCACAACTGAACAACCCACACAAACGTGATCGCTAGGCCTCGCACGCGAGGCTGAAGCACCTCCGGAGCAGAAGGCCGGGGCCGTAGGCACTACGGACGCATCACGTCGGAAACCTCTGCAGAACCGAAAGGCCATCACATGGCACGCCTCGTCGGCGTCGACCTCCCGCGCGACAAGCGCGTCGAGATCGCGCTCACCTACATCTACGGCATCGGCCGTACCCGCTCCCAGAAGCTCCTCGAGCTCACCGGTGTGGACCCCAACCTGCGGGTCCACGAGCTGGGAGATGACGAGCTGGTCAAGCTCCGCGACGCGATCGAGGACCAGGAAATCAAGATCGAGGGCGACCTCCGTCGTGAAGTCCAGGCCGACATCCGCCGCAAGATCGAGATCGGCAGCTACCAGGGGCGCCGTCACCGCCAGGGCCTCCCGGTCCGCGGTCAGCGCACCAAGACCAACGCGCGCACCCGCAAGGGCCCCAAGCGCACGGTTGCCGGCAAGAAGAAGACGAAGTAGCTCTTCCTCCCCCGCCGGGGGTTTCGAGGCTCGCGAGCTCGCACCTCGACCACCGGTCCTCGACCAGTCACTCGTCTCAAAGGAGATAACCGATGCCTCCCAAGGCTCGCGCGGGCGCCAAGAAGGTGCGCCGCAAGGAGAAGAAGAACATCGCTCAGGGCGAAGCCCACATCAAGAGCACGTTCAACAACACCATCGTCACCATCACCGACCCCACCGGGGCCGTGATCTCGTGGGCCTCCGCCGGCACCGTCGGCTTCAAGGGCTCGCGCAAGTCCACGCCGTACGCCGCCCAGATGGCCGCCGAGGCCGCCGGGCGCCGAGCGATGGACCACGGCATGAAGAAGATCGACGTCTTCGTCAAGGGTCCGGGCTCGGGTCGCGAGACCGCGATCCGTTCGCTGGGTGCCATCGGCCTCGAGGTCGGCACCATCCAGGACGTCACCCCCGCCCCGCACAACGGATGCCGCCCGCCCAAGCGCCGGCGCGTCTGACCGACCCGAGACAGTAAGGAGACCCACCATGGCCCGTTACACCGGACCCATGACCCGGAAGTCGCGCCGTCTCGGTGTCGACCTCGTCGGTGGAGACGCAGCGTTCGAGAAGCGTCCCTACCCTCCCGGCCAGCACGGCCGCGCCCGCATCAAGGAGAGCGAGTACCGCTCGCAGCTGCAGGAGAAGCAGAAGGCCCGCTTCACCTACGGCGTGATGGAGCGTCAGTTCCACAACTACTACGTCGAGGCCTCTCGGCGCACCGGCAAGACCGGTGACAACCTGCTCCAGCTCCTCGAGTGCCGCCTGGACAACGTGATCTACCGCGCCGGGTTCGCGCGCAGCCGTCGCCACGCGCGTCAGCTCGTCGTCCACGGCCACTTCCAGGTCAACGGGCACAAGGTCGACATCCCGTCGTTCCAGGTCAGCGCCTACGACATCATCGACGTGCGCGAGAAGTCGCTCGAGATGACCCCGTTCATCGTGGCTCGTGAGACCCACGGCGAGCGTGTCGTCCCGGCCTGGCTTCAGGTGCTGCCCAACCGGATGCGGGTCCTGGTCCACCAGGCGCCGATCCGGGAGCAGATCGACATGCCCATCCAGGAGCAGCTCATCGTCGAGTTCTACTCGAAGAAGTAGTTCTCCCCGGTCGGGGGCGGCGCCCCGTCCCCGACCAGCCTCACCTTCCTTTTCACCTCTGCAGTTCGGGTCCGTCAAATAGCGGGTGGGCCCGGAAAGGAAAACAACAGTGCTCATCGCACAGCGCCCCACCCTGTCGGAAGAGACCGTCGACGAGTTCCGCTCGCGGTTCGTCATCGAGCCTCTCGAGCCGGGCTTCGGCTACACGCTCGGCAACTCGCTGCGCCGTACGCTGCTCTCGTCGATCCCCGGTGCCTCGGTCACGAGCATCAAGGTCGACACCGTCCTCCACGAGTTCTCCACCATCGAGGGAGTCAAGGAGGACGTCACCGAGATCATCCTGAACCTCAAGGGCCTCGTCGTCTCCTCCGAGCACGACGAGCCGGTCACCATGTACCTGCGCAAGTCCGGTGCCGGTGACGTCACCGCCGCCGACATCGCGCCGCCGGCCGGGGTCGAGGTCCACAACCCCGACCTGAAGATCGCCACGCTGTCCGACAAGGGCAAGCTGGAGATGGAGCTCGTCGTCGAGCGCGGCCGCGGCTACGTGTCGGCCGTGCAGAACAAGGGCGCCGACAACGAGATCGGCCGGATGCCCGTCGACTCGATCTACAGCCCCGTGCTGAAGGTCACCTACAAGGTCGAGGCCACCCGAGTCGAGCAGCGCACCGACTTCGACAAGCTCGTCATCGACGTCGAGACCAAGCCGTCGATCCTGCCCCGCGACGCCATCGCGTCGGCCGGAAAGACGCTGGTCGAGCTCTTCGGCCTCGCCCGTGAGCTCAACGTCGAGGCCGAGGGCATCGACATCGGGCCCTCGCCCGTCGACGAGCAGCTCGCCGCCGACCTCGCCCTCCCGGTCGAGGACCTGCAGCTGACGGTCCGGTCCTACAACTGCCTCAAGCGTGAGGGCATCCACACCGTGGGTGAGCTCATCAGCCGCTCGGAGCAGGACCTGCTCGACATCCGCAACTTCGGCGCCAAGTCGATCGACGAGGTCAAGGCCAAGCTGGTCGAGATGGGGCTGTCCCTCAAGGACTCCGCGCCCGGCTTCGACCCGGCCACCGCCCTGGCGGCCTACGGCGACGACGACGACGATGCCTTCGTCGAGGACGAGCAGTACTGATTGATGGTGCGAGCGCGTCGCAGACGCGCGTGTGTCCAGCTTCGCTGGTCCCACGGCGTCTGCGCCGCGCTGCCGCACTCGGAGTCGGTGTAGGCGGTGGTCCGTGCAGGATCGCCGTCTCGCCGCCTCCTACCGCTGGTCACCGTGTGGTGGTCGGTGTCATTCGTAGAACACCTCTAACCCGAGTACCTGACACGGCCCGGGAGAATCGAGAAGCACCATGCCGCAGCCCAAGAAGGGTGCCCGCCTCGGCGGAAGCCCGGCGCACCAGCGCCTGATCCTGTCCAACCTCTCGACGCAGCTGTTCGAGCACGGTCGGATCACCACCACCGAGGCGAAGGCCCGCACCCTGCGGCCGCACGCCGAGAAGCTCATCACCAAGGCCGTCAAGGCCCACAACGGCGAGAACCCGCTCCACCAGCGTCGCGAGGTCCTCAAGACCATCCGCGACAAGGGTGTCGTGCACATCCTCTTCACCGAGATCGCGCCGACCTTCGCCGAGCGTCCGGGTGGCTACACCCGGATCACCAAGCTCGGGCCGCGCAAGGGCGACAACGCCCCCATGGCGGTCATCGAGCTCGTGACCGAGGAGTACTCGCCCAAGGCCGCCTCCGCGCCGAAGACCACGGCCGCTGCTCCGGCGCCGGTCGAGGAGTCCGTCGTCGAGGAGACCGTGGAGACCGAAGGCGCCGAGGAGTCCGAGGCGCCCGCCGTCGAGGCCGACGTCGACACCGAGGCGTCGGCCGAGGCCGACCTCGAGTCCGAGGCCCCGCAGGCCGAGGCAGAGGTCGCCGAGGCAGAGGTCGCCGAGACCGAGTCCGGCGAGTCCGAGGACGAGCCCAAGGCCTGATCCGGCTCACCCGCCGGGTTCAGCACTGCAGCGGCCCGCCACCCCCACCCGGGGTGGCGGGCCGCTGCGCGTGTCGGGCCGGCGCCTGAGTCAGCCGAGCCGTGCGAGGAAGCCGGCCGGGTCGGGGGCCGCCGCTCCCCGAGCCAGCGCCAGCACGGTGGCCTGGAGCAGTGCGTTGGCGGGCGTGGCGACACCGTGCAGCCGGCCGAGCAGCACGATCTCCCCGGCGCGGTAGTCGATCTCCGACTCCAGCCCGCGAGTGAGGCTCTGGCGCAGCGAGTTGCCGGGGAACGAGGCGATGTCGGCCCGCGGCTGCAACGTGGAGCCACGCCGTACGTCGTCCTGCTCACCGCTGACGGCGTCGATCCCGGCCGCCACCAGGACCGCCTCGCCCTCGGCGCCCACCCGGGTGCGGATCTCGTCGACCTCCGGGCCGGAGCCCAGCACCGCAGCGACGTCACCGACGGCGTTCACCAGGAGCTTGCGGTACTTCCAGGCCATGATGTCGTCGCGGGCCACCGACTCGAACCCGGCGGCGCACAGGTCCGCAGCGATCGCCTCGGCGGTGGCGTCGATCCCGCGCGGGAACCGACCGAGGTCGAGAATGCCCGGTGTCGGTCCGCACTTCTCCACCACGACGCCGGGCTCCAGGTGCAGCGACGGCAGCATCACGGTCAGCCCGTAGGCAGCCACGAAGCGACGCAGCACCTCGGCCTCGTTGGCGACACCGTTCTGCGCACACACGATCGGTGTGGCGGCGGGAGCGTGCGCCGCGAGGTCCGCCAGCGCGCCCGCGGTCTGGTGTCCCTTGACGCACAGCAGGACGACGGTGTCGTCGGACCACGTGACGTCAGCCGCGGTGTCCGTGCCCGGGACCGGCACCGGCCGACGGCCGTCGGCGGTGTCCAGGACGAGACCGACCTCCCGGATCCGGCGCAGGTGCTCTCCGCGGGCGATGAGCGTCGTCGGCAGCCCGGCCAGGTGGAGCCTGGCGCCGATCACCCCGCCCACGGCGCCGGCGCCGTACACGACGTACCTCATGAGTCTCCTCGAGACGGGCAACCATTGTCGGCCACCGGATGGTCCAGGAGTACATGATCAACACGACGGCACGCGACTCGGCGGTGCCCGGAGCCAGGACGGAGCCACGCATGGGCGAGACGCCTGACTTCGACGAGTTCGTCGCGGCACGCTCCGGTGCCCTGCTCCGCACCTCCTACCTCCTGACCCACGACCACGGCCTGGCCGAGGACCTCCTGCAGACCAGCCTGACGAAGGCGTGGTTCGCCTGGGGCCGGATCTCGGACAGCCCGGAGGCCTACGTGCGCAAGGTCCTCTTCAACACCTATGCCACGTGGTGGCGACGCAAGTGGAACGGCGAGACCGCCACCGAGGACCTGCCCGAGGCCGGCGAGGACGACCGCACCGACGCGAGCGGTGAGGTCATCGACCTCTGGTCCGCGATGGAGCGGCTCCCGCGCCGTCAGCGGGCCGTGGTGGTGCTGCGCTACTTCGAGGACCTCACCGAGGCGCAGACCGCGGAGCTCCTCGGCTGCTCGGTCGGCACCGTGAAGAGCCAGTGCAGCAAGGCGCTGGCCAAGCTGCGGATCGACCCGGCGCTGGCCGCCGACACCACCCCCGACCCGACCCCCAGGAAGGACGCGTCATGAACAGCCTCGACGACCTCCGCGCCACCCTCGATGCGCACGCGACCGACCTCGACGCCGGAGCCGGTGCCAGCACGACCCGAGCGGCTTCCGTGCACGGCCGGGTCCGCGTCGTACGACGTCGCCGCCGGGTGGCTGCCGCGGGCGCTGCCGCCGCGGTCCTCGTCGCAGTCGGTGCGGTCACGCTGCTGCCCACCGGGTCCGAGCGCGCCGTCGCTCCGGCGACGGTCGTGGGCGTCCGGGTGCCGACGACGATGACCGCCCTCGGGTTCGGCTACGACCTCGCCGCGGGCATCGACGGCCAGGATGGGAAGGTCAGTGTCGAGCTGGCGGCGTCCGACGAGCCGCGTCTGGTGTCGTGGGCGACGTCCGGGGCCGACCGCGGGGTCGTGGTGCGCTCGGCCGAGACGGAGCGCCCCGTCTCCTACCGGGTCGACGACTTCGGCGACTACGTCTACATCGCACCCGGCAACGACGCCGAGGTGACGGTTCGCGCCGACGCGGGCGATCCGGGGCTGGCCGTCTACACACTGGGGGAGGGCCGTCCCGAGGGCTACACCAAGGGTGGCGTGACGTACCCCCGGAGTGCGGCGGCCGGCGATCTGGCCGGGGCCGTCGTGGGAGACCCGGGGCAGAGCGACGTCTCGCTCGAGGCCGTCGCGCCGCAGACCAGCGCGGGGGTCGGGTACTACCTCTTCTGCGTCGACGGCCCCGAGGACGTCTTCCTCGAGCTGGAGGTGGGTGGGAAGCCCGCCAGCTCCGTCGGCACCTCGTGCGACGGGCCCCTCGACCCCAACGGCTCCGCGACTCGTGACATCGGCTTCCGGATCAAGCCCGGGGAGGACCTGAGCGCACGCTTCTACGCCACCGACGGCGATGGTGGGCCGGTGCTGCAGGACGACGACATCGTCCTCGGCGTCGGGGTCTACACGACCGAGACCTACTCCAGCGACATCGGCTCCGATGAGTCACGCCGCCTCGTCGTCGACGAGGCGGGGCACCGCTGGGAGCAGACCGAGACGGTCCGGCTCGAGTCCTTCCAGGGGGGTGATCGCACGGTGAGGGTCGTCGTGCCGGACGCCCCCGGCCCGGTGCTGGCGATCGTGCAGGCGAAGGTGGCCGGTTCGACCGTGACCGAGTACGGCGACGACGGCGCCCGCATCGAGCAGGGGCGGGGCAACATCTCCTCGACGAGCACGGTGACGAGCGGCGAGGTGATCTCGGTGAAGAAGGGCAACGGCGAGCTCGTGGCGGGAGACCAGGTGGCCGTCACCTACTACGTCCACGCGGACCGTTGACCACACGGCTTGGCCGGGTCCCAGGCCCGGCCCAGCCGGGTCGCGAGGCTGGAGCTGAGGGCGTCAGCCCGTAGACTCGCCCCCATGAGCATCGATCTGGGCAGCCCTGCCGTCCTGAGCCCCGAGGAGGCCGAGAAGGCCGTCCTGCTGGCGGCGCCACGCGGCTACTGCGCCGGCGTCGACCGGGCGGTGGTCACGGTCGAGAAGGCGCTCGACCTCTACGGCTCACCGGTCTACGTGCGCAAGCAGATCGTGCACAACAAGCACGTCGTCTCGGACCTGGAGTCACGCGGCGCGATCTTCGTCGAGGAGCTGGCCGAGGTGCCCGAGGGTGCCACCGTCGTCTTCTCCGCCCACGGGGTCTCGCCCGAGGTGCACCGCCAGGCCGAGGAGCGCGCGCTCA
The DNA here is from genome assembly GCF_029937575.1 of Nocardioides sp. Lineage (GTDB taxonomy): Bacteria > Actinomycetota > Actinomycetes > Propionibacteriales > Nocardioidaceae > Nocardioides. Next base: position 80,301 of record NZ_JAPYPS010000008.1, on the reverse strand, counting down.
AGACCATCGACGCGACCTGCCCGCTGGTGACCAAGGTCCACCACGAGGCCAAGCGCTTCGCCGACGACGACTTCGACATCCTGCTCATCGGTCACGAGGGCCACGAGGAGGTCGAGGGCACCGCCGGTGAGGCCCCCGACCACATCCAGCTGGTGCAGAGCCCCGCCGACGTCGCGGGCATCGTCGTACGCGATCCGAAGCGGGTGGCGTGGCTGTCGCAGACCACGCTCTCGGTCGACGAGACCCTGGAGACGGTGGCCGCGATCCGCGAGCGCTTCCCCGACCTGCTGGACCCGCCGAGCGACGACATCTGCTACGCCACCCAGAACCGCCAGCTGGCGGTCAAGGAGATCTCCCCGACCGCCGACCTGGTGATCGTGGTCGGCTCGGGCAACTCCTCCAACTCGGTCCGCCTGGTCGAGGTCGCCCTGGAGGCCGGAGCCAGGTCGTCCTACCGCGTCGACGACGCCAGCGAGATCGACGAGGCCTGGCTCGAGGGCGTCTCGACCGTGTCGGTCACCTCCGGTGCCTCGGTGCCCGAGGAGCTCGTCGAAGGGGTCCTGTCGTTCCTCGCCGAGCGTGGCTACCCGGACGCCCAGGCGGTGCACTCTGCCGAGGAGTCGCTCATCTTCTCCCTGCCCAAGGAGCTGCGCCGCGACCTGAAGGCGGCCGGGCGCAACTGACTGCGCCGCGGTCGATCAGGGACCGGCGTCGGGGTCCTCGGGATCACGACGCTTGCGGTCGAGGTCGCGCAGGAAGTCCTCGTCGTCGTCCGGGGCGACCATCCTCTTCGGCGCCTGACGCTTGGGGAGGTTGGGCCTCTCCGGCATCAGGCCGCGCTGCTGGAAGACGCGGATGAGGAGATAGGTCGCCACCGCGAACAGGATCAGCACGAACAAGAACCGCAGCACCCCTCCAATGTAATCCCCTGGTGGTCACGACATACCCTGAACCCTGTGAAGGAGTTCTGGGTCTACACGCTCGCCCGTCTTGCCCTGTTCGTCGTGACGTGGGTGGCGGTGACCGGCATCGCCGCCCTGGTGACCGGCGAGCCCTACCCGGTCGTGACCCTGCTCATCGCGTTCCTGATCAGCGGCGTCGGGTCGTACGTCGTGCTGCGCGGTCCGCGCGAGGCGTTGGCCCGCAAGGTCGAGGAGCGGGCCGGACGCGCGTCGGCCCGCTACGAGCAGATGCGCTCCAGCGAGGACGTCGACTGACCGAGCTCGGCCGGCTACTTCTTGCGACGGTCGATCTGGCGCTGAATCCGACTCTCGGGCTGTCCGAGGATCTTGGCCATCAGGGGCACGCGGAAGCGCCACACGACGAAGCCGACGACGATGAGCACGACCAGGATCTTGAGCATGGGTCCGAGCCTACGTCGGGCAGCAGACTCTCCGCTTCAGTGGAGGAGCTGCCTCACGCCACCACCAGGGCACCCGCCACCAGCACCGCCCACACCAGCTCGGCGACACCCGTCTGCTGCAGCACCGGGATGAGTCCGGGCCCGACCGCTCCGCCCAGCACGGTGCGCAGCCCGGGCAGAGCCGGCACGAGGAAGCCCAGGCCGACCAGCGCCCAGCCGGTCGTGGACACCGCCACCAGGGCGACGCAGAACGCCGCGACCAGCACCAGGCCCGCGTAGAGCAGGCGGGTGCGGGGCGCTCCGAGGCGCACGGCGAGGGTGCGTTTGCCGGCCTCGGTGTCGGTCGGGATGTCGCGCAGGTTGTTGACCACGAGGATCGCGCAGGCCAGCGCACCGATCCCGATGCCGGCGTACAGGGCAGGCGTCGACCACTGCTCGACCTGCACGTAGGCGGTGCCGATCACGGCCACCAGTCCGAAGAAGACGAAGACCATGACCTCGCCGAGGCCGAGATAGCCGTACGGCGTGGAGCCGCCGGTGTAGTACCAGGCGGCGACGACGCAGATCGCTCCCACGGCCACCAGCCACCACGCGGTGGTGGCGGCCAGCACCAGGCCGGCCACCCCTGCGACACCGAAGGCGAGGAAGGCGGCGCGCTTGACCGCACCGGGCGCCGCGACCTTGGACCCGACGAGGCGCATCGGGCCGACGCGGACGTCGTCGGTGCCGCGAATGCCGTCGGAGTAGTCGTTGGCGTAGTTGACCGCGACCTGCAGCGCGAGGCTCACGACGAGGGCCAGCAGAGCCTTCCACCACACGGCGGCGTCGGCGTACGCCGCGACGCCGGTGCCGGCGAGGACTGGCGCCACCGCTGCGGGGAGCGTGCGCGGACGCGCCCCCTGGACCCACTCTGCCGCTGTCGCCACAAAGGGTGATTCAAGCAGGGGTCGGCGGCGGGGAGGCCGTCCGGTCCCTCGGCGGCGGGTCTAGCCTGCGTCCTGTGAGTGTGTCCGACCTGCGCGAGTGGCTCGCGTGCGCCGAGGAGCCACGACCCTGGGTGGTCGAGACCTCCGGCTCGTCGGGGCGCCCGAAGCGCGTGGTGCTCTCGCGCGCGGCGGTGCTGGCGTCGGTCGCCGCCACCGAGGCGCGACTCGGAGCGGCGGGTCCCTGGGTGCTCCGACTGCCGGAGTCGTACGTCGCCGGGCTCAACGTCCTGGCTCGCTCCCTGGTCGCGGGTCACGAGCCGGTCCTCGCCCACGAGCCCTGGCCAGCGGGCGACGGGTGGTTCACCTCGTTGGTGCCGACCCAGCTGGTCCGGATGCTCGACGCGGTGTCGGCGGGCGACCAGGAGGGCGACCAGGAGAGCGACGTGGTCGCGCTGCGCCGCGCCCACACGGTGCTCCTCGGTGGCGGCCCCGTCGACGCCGGTCTGCGGAAGCGGGCGGCGGCCGCCGGCATCACCGTGGTCGCCACCTACGGGTCGGCCGAGACCAGCGGCGGCTGTGTCTACGACGGCGTGCCGCTCGACGGCGTGGAGGTGGCAGCCGACGACGACGGCCGGCTGCGCATCCGCGGCCCGATGCTCTTCGACGGCTACGAGGGCGACCCCGATCTGACCGCGCAGGCCCTCGTCGACGGCTGGTTCCTCACCGCCGACGCGGGTGAGGTGCGGCCCGACGGGAGCCTGCGCGTGCTCGGACGCCTCGACGACGTCGTGGTCAGTGGCGGGGTCAACGTGCCCGGCCCGGCTGTCGCGGCGCGGCTGCGCGCGCACCCGCAGGTGTCCGCGGCCGAGGCGATCGGTGTGCCCGACGCCGAGTGGGGCAACCGTCTCGTCGCCTTCGTCGTCGGCTCGCCCGGTGCCGAGGCCCCCGACCCCGAGACGTTGCGAGCCTGGGTGACCGCAGCGCATCCCCGCGCCTGGGCACCGCGCCAGGTGGTCGCCGTACGGGAGATCCCGCTGCTGGCCAACGGCAAGCCCGACCGGCTCAGGCTCCAGGACCTGGCGCGTGCGGATGACTGAGACCAGTGACCTGCAGGTGCTCTCGATCCCGCTGCGCACGCGCTTCCGCGGGATCACCGTCCGTGAGGTCGCCCTGCTGCGTGGTGGGGCGGCCGGTTGGGGGGAGTGGAGCCCCTTCCTCGAGTACGACGCCGCGGTCGCTGCGCCGTGGCTGGCCTGCGCCCGCGAGGCCGCCGTCGGGGACTGGCCCGCACCCGTGCGCGCGACGATCCCGGTCAACGTGACGGTCCCCGCGGTCGGACCGGAGCAGGCACACGCGATCGTGCTGCGCGGAGGGTGCCGGACCGCGAAGGTGAAGGTCGCCGAGCCGGGACAGAGCCTCGCCGAGGCCGAGGCCCGTCTCGAGGCCGTGCGCGACGCGCTCGGTCCCGACGGCCGGATCCGCGTCGACGCCAACGGGCTGTGGGACGTCGATGAGGCGGTGACGGCGATCGGGGCGCTCGACCGCGCGGCCGGTGGTCTCGAGTACGCCGAGCAGCCGGTCGCCTCGGTCGAGGACCTCGCCGTCGTACGGCGTCGGGTGGCCGTACCGATCGCGGCGGACGAGTCCATCCGTCGGGCCGCCGACCCCTACCGCGTGCGCGACCTCGAGGCGGCCGACGTCGCGGTGCTCAAGGTGCAGCCCCTCGGCGGCGTGCGGGCCTGTCTCCGGATCGCCGAGGACATCGGGCTGCCGGTGGTCGTCTCCTCGGCGCTGGAGACCTCCGTGGGGATCGCGGCAGGCCTGGCGCTGGCTGCCGCGCTGCCCGAGCTGCCCTACGCGTGCGGCCTGGCCACCGTGCAGCTGCTGACCGACGACGTCGCGGTCGCGCCCCTCGTCCCGGTCGGCGGGCTGCTCCCGGTCGGGGCTGCCGCGGTCGACGAAGCTGCGGTGGCCCGCCTGGCGGCATCGCCCGACCGGGTCGCGCACTGGCAGGCACGCCTGGCGGAGGTCGACCGATGACGGCCACCGGGCTCGCCCGTGCCGTCGTCCAACGCCTGCTCGACGCCGGTGTCACCGAGGTCGTCGTCGCGCCCGGCAGCCGCAACGCACCGCTCTCCTTCGCCGCCTTCGCCGCCGCGGAGGCCGGTCTGGTGCGTCTGCACACCCGCCTCGACGAACGCTCCGCCGGGTTCCTCGCCCTCGGGCTGAGCAAGCAGGGCAACCGCGCTGCCGTCCTCTGCACCTCCGGCACCGCCGTCGCCAACCTGCACCCGGCGATGCTCGAGGCCGTGCACGCCGAGGTGCCCCTGGTCGTGGTCAGCGCCGACCGACCGGTGCGGCTGCGGGGCACCGGCGCCAACCAGGTCACCGACCAGGTCGGGGTCTTCGGCGGCCTGGTGGTCACGCACGACGTCGTCGAGGCGCTGCCGGAGGACACCCTGGCAACGAGGGGTCCGGTGCACCTCAACGTCCAGCTCGACGACCCGCTGCTGCCCCCCGCCTCCGATGCCGGCTGGCAGCCCGCTTCCGGGTCCGGCGCCACGGACGCCTCGCGTGTCCGGGAGGAGCGACCCGCAGCCGTGGAGCTGCCGCTGGGTCCCCGGACCGTCGTCGTCGCCGGGGACGGCGCGGGACCGCCCGCACGCGGCCTCGCCGAGAGGGCGGGCTGGCCGCTGCTCGCCGAACCCTCCAGCGGGTCGCGCACCGGTGAGCTGGCGCTGCGCTGCTACCGGCTGCTGCTCGGCGGCTCCCTGGGAGCCGAGATCGAGCGGATCGTCGTCCTCGGCCGACCGACCCTCTCGCGGCCCGTGACCCAGCTCTTGGCGCGCCGGGACGTCGAGGTCGTGGCGGTGCCCACCCCGGGCGTCTGGGCACGGCGACCGTTCCCCGTGGCGTCGAGTGCGGCTCACCCTGTCGTGACCGGCCCCGACCGCGACAACGCCGACTGGCTCGAGACGTGGCGCGAGGCCGACCGCACGACCGGACGCCGGCTCGACGCGCTGCTCGCCGCCGAGCCCGACCTCACGCCGTACGAGGCGGTGGGGGCGGTCAGTCGTGCGGTGCCTCCCGAGGGCCTGCTCTTCGTGGGGCCGTCGAGCCCGATCCGCGACCTGGACCTGATGGCGCGCCCGACCCCGGTGGGCTCACGCCGCAAGACCGTGTCCAACCGTGGCCTGTCCGGCATCGACGGCGTGGTCTCGACCGCGATCGGGGTGGCGCTCGCCCGCGACGCGCAGCGGGGGAGCAGCCGGAGCCTGGCGCTGCTGGGTGACGTGACCTTCCTGCACGACAGCAACGGCCTGGTCCTCGGCCCCGGCCAACCCACGCCGGACCTCACGATCGTGGTCGTCAACGACGACGGTGGCTCGATCTTCACGATGCTCGAGCAGGGCGCTCCCGAGCACGCCGACCGCTTCGAGGCACTCTTCGGGACCCCGCACGGCGTCGACATCGGCTCGTTGTGCGCTGCTACCCGCACCCCCCACCTGCGCGTGACGAGCCTGCCCGAGCTGGAGCAGGCGCTGGCCTCGCCCAACGGCGGCATCGAGGTCGTCGAGGTCGTCGTACGACGCGACAACCGGCGCGACCTCGACGAGCGGATCCGGGCACTCGGCTCTGCTTGATCGGGTCCCGACCGGGACGTCGTCGCGTGCCAGGGTGCTACTTCTCAGGGGTCTCCTGACGTTCTCAGGGGAAGTTCTCCCTGAGAACGTCAGGAATCCCCGGTGAACCGGGTACTCCTTCCCCCCCGCGCCCCCGGAATCGGCCGGTTGCGCTGACCGCGAACGAGCTCGCCGACGACGTCGTACGACGGGCATGATCCTCCCGTGGAGATAGCGGTCCTGCTGGTGGTGCTCGCCGTCGGCGTCCTGGCGGTGACCGCGGTCGCCGAGCGGATCGGCATCCCCGCGCCCCTGGTCCTGATCGTGGCGGGCGTCGCGGCCTCCTACGTGCCAGGGGTCCCGGAGATCACCCTCGAGCCCGAGGTGGTCCTGCTCGGGCTGCTGCCGCCGCTGCTCTACGCGACGGCCATCCAGACGTCGCTGGTCGACTTCAACGCCAACCGCCGCTCGATCCTCCTGCTGTCGGTGGGGCTGATCATCTTCACCACCGTGGGCATCGGCGTGCTGGTGCACCTGCTGATCCCCAGCGTCGGCTGGCCGGCGGCCTTCGCGATCGGGGCGGTCGTCGCGCCCCCGGACGCCGTCGCCGCCACCGCCGTCGGACGGCGCATCGGCCTGCCGCGACGGATCGTGACGATCCTGGAGGGCGAGTCGCTGCTCAACGACGCCACTGCGCTGGTCTCGCTGCGGACGGCGATCGCCGCCAGTGGCGCGGCAATCAGCTTCGAGGAGGTCGGCGTCGACTTCGTCGTCGCCGCCGGCGGGGGCGTCGCCGTCGGCGCGGTGATCTTCGTCGTGGTCGCCCAGCTGCGCAAGCGCCTCGACGACCCGCTGATGGACACCGCCATCTCGCTGATCGTGCCGTTTGGGGCCTACATGGCCGCCGAGGAGCTCGAGGCGTCGGGCGTGATCGCGGTCGTGGTGGCGGGCCTGCTGCTCGGCCACAAGGCACCCATCATCCAGACCGCGCAGTCCCGGATCGCCGAGCGGATCAACTGGAGCACCATCGCGTTCGTGCTGGAGAACGTCGTCTTCCTGCTGATCGGCCTCCAGGCCGCCCGCCTCTTCGACGACGTCGGCAACAGCGAGCTCGGAGGAGGTCGGATCGCGGCCGTCTGCCTGCTGTCCCTGGTCGGCGTGATCGTGCTCCGCCTGGTGTGGGTCTTCCCGGCGCGCTACCTGCTGGTGCGACCCCGGGCGGGCGCCGCAGCTGCGGCCCCCGCGTCGTACACGTTCCTGCTGGGGTGGGCCGGGATGCGCGGCGTCGTCACGCTCGCGGCAGCGTTCATCATCCCCGAGGAGACCCGGCACCGTGAGGTGCTCCTGCTGATCGCCTTCACGGTCGTGGCCGGGACGCTCCTCATCCAGGGGTTGAGCCTCCCGTGGCTCGCGCGACGGCTCGACGTGCCCTCGCCCGACCCGATGGACGACGCCCTCGCCCGCGCCACCTTGCTGCAGCAGGCCTCGAAGGCGGGGCTCCACGAGCTGGAGCAGCTCGAGACCGACGACCTGCACGGTGTCGCCGACTCGATCCGGCAACGCCTCGACCAACGCAACTTCGCCGCGTGGGAGCGACTCGGCACCACCGCCGACGAGGAGACCCCCAGCGAGCTCTACTCACGCCTGCGGCTGTCGATGATCGAGGCCGAGCGCGCCCGGGTCCTCGAGATCCGCTCGTCGGGCAGCGTGCCGTCGGAGGTCGTGGCCGAGGTCCTCTCGATGCTCGACATCGAGGAGTCGATGCTCGATCGCGCCAGCGCGTCGCGCGCCGAGCTGCGCAGCAGCACCGGCGTGCGTCGTCCCGGTGAGGAGTGCGAGCACCTCGCGGCAGCGCCGCACGTCGAGACCGGGGGCGACGGCACGTGCGCCGCCTGTCTGGCCGACGGGACCCGCTGGGTCGCCCTGCGGGAGTGCCTGGCGTGCGGGCACGTGGCGTGCTGCGACTCGTCCCCGAAGCGGCACGCGACGGCGCACTTCCACGAGTCGGCCCACCCGGTCATGCAGTCCGCCGAGCCGGGGGAGGACTGGCGCTGGTGCTACGTGCACCACGTCACCGCCTGAGCCGGACCATCCTGGACCAGTCCCGGACCGCCCGGCCGACCAGGACTACCCCGGGGCGAGCGCCTCCTCCAGCGTCCGCGCCCGGTGGCCGGTCAACCGCGCGACGTCGTCGGTGACTGGCTCGCACGAACCGTCGGCGATGGCCGTGTAGGTGCTCACCCAGGCGTCGAGCTGCCAGTCGGCGGCGTCGGGGTACGTCGCCCGACGCGATGCGTAGGCCTCCTGCTGGGTCTCGTCGACGTAGGTGAGCCGACGCCCCGTCGCGACGCCGGCCCGCTCGGCCACGTCGTGGAAGGACAAGGCCTCTGGTCCGGTGAGCGTGTACGTCGCGTCGACGTGGGCTCCGGGGTCGCGCAGCACCGCGACGGCGGCGTCCGCCACGTCGGCCCGGGCGACCGCGGCCACCCGACCGGCCCCGGCCGGACCCCGGATGACTCCTGCCTCGTCGGCGAACATGGGCAGGATGTCGAGGTAGAAGTTGTCGCGCAGGAACGTGTAGGCCATCCCGCTCTCGACGATGGCCGCCTCCGCGTCGTGGTGGTCGCGCCCGAGAGTGAAGGTCGCAGCCGGGTCCGCCCCGCTGAAGGAGGTGTAGACGATGTGCCGGACGCCGGCCCGCGCGGCGGCGGTGATGAACGACCGGTGCTCCGTGCGCCGATCGGCCGACTCGGCGGCCGAGACCATGAACAGCACGTCGACCTCGCTCAGGGCCGCCTCGGCCGCGCCGGCGTCGCCGTACGACGCCTGGTGCACCGGCAGTCCCAGGTCGGGGGCCCGCGACGGGTCGCGCACCACCAGTCGCGGCCCGAGGTCGACGAGGGCGGGGGCGACGAGGCCCCCCAGGGCTCCGGTGACGCCGGTCAGCGCGATCATGAGCAGATCGTCCCACTGGCCCGGTCGCGCCCGGCCCGACTGCCGGGCGTCCGGACCATCCGCACGTGTCGTCCGGCCGGCTGCTCCTCGGTGACGCCGTCGGGGCGGTAGCCCCGGCGCTCGTAGAAGGCCCGCGACCGGTCGTTGCCCTGCAAGGTCCACAGGTAGGCGTCCCGGGCCCCGACGGCGATCTCGTGCAGGCAGTGCCCCACCCCGGTTCCCCACTGCGAGGCCCGCGCGTACAGGGCGTACAGCTCGTGAGCCGCGGGCGGCTCGGCCAGGCGCGCCGGCCCGGAGGACGCGAAGCCGACCAGCTCACCACCCCGCTCCGCCACCCACGTCGACCGCCCGGCAGCCGCCTGCTCCAGCCGTCGTACGACGTGCGCGTCGCGGTCCGCGAAGACCTCGTCGATGAAGCCGGGCGGCATCAGGTCGGCGTACGCCTCGCGCCAGCAGGCCTCGTGCAGGGTGACCAGCGCCTCGGCATCGTCCGCGTCGCTGCGCCTGAGCCGGACGCCCGCCGGGCCACCGACCCCACCCGCACCAGGATCAGGCATCAGGCGCACCCGCGCCCGGGGAGAAGATGATCGGGAATCGCACCGCGCCGGTGTTGCCCGACACGGGCAGCCACTGCCCCGGCCCGTCGGGGCGCGCACCGGGCATCCGGCGGGCGAGCAGCGGCAGCGCGACGGCCATGTCGGTCCGGGCGACGAAGTGGCCCAGGCAGTGGTGGATCCCGGCGCCGAAGCCGTGGTGGGGCGGGCGCTGGGCGGTGATGTCGAACGACGGGTCGGGCATCGCCGACGGGTCGGTGCCGGCGGCGTGGGAGAGGACCTGCACGATGCCGCCGCGCGCGATCCGCAACGGCGGCCCGCCTCCCGGGTCCTCGAGGACGAGGTCCTCGAGCGCCTCGCGCGTCACCCAGGTCACCGTCGGGTTCACGCGCATCACCTCCTCCACGGCTCGCGGCCCCAGGTCGGGACGCTCGCCCAGGAGGCGCCACTGGTCGGGATGGTGCAGCAGGGTCTGCAGCGCCAGTCCCAGCTGGTTGCGGGTGGTCTCCATCCCGGCGAAGGCGAGGAACACCAACGCGACGTTCAGCTCGCGCTCGGAGAGCCCGCCGGGCTCGGCCAGGGTGGCGGTCAAGGTGGAGACCAGGTCGTCGCGTGGTCGACGCCTCCGGTCGACCACCACCTGCTCGACGTACGCCGACAGGCCGGCCAGCGCCGCCTCGATCCGTGGCACCTGTCGTCCGACGTCGATGGAGAACGACGCGCCCAGGTCGTCGGCCCAGTGCGCCACCTCGGGCCATGCGGACTCGTCGATGCCGAGGAGCAGGCAGATGATCCGCGCCGCGTACGGCTCGGCGAACTCGGAGATGAACTCCACCGAGCCGCTCGGCGCGAAGCCGTCGACGAGCTCGTGTGCCAGCGCGGTGAACCGCGGGGTCATCGCCGCGATCGACTTGTTGCGGAACGCCGGCACGAGCAGCCGCCGTGTCCGGGCGTGGTCGTCGCCCTCGAGACTCAGCAGTGTCTCGTGCCACCAGGAGGAGAACGGTCCGTGCGGTACGCCGTTCTGCTCGGGCCAGCGGGCGTTGCCCTGGCGGAAGCGGCGATCACGCAGCACGGCGGAGGCCGCCTCGTAGCGCAGGACGGCGTGCCCCCAGGGCGTCTCGGCGTACCAGCTCTGCTCGCGCGCGGCGTGCACCTCTGGCGAGGTGACGTCGAGCGTCGGATCGGACAGGTCGAGTCGCACCCCCCGACGGTATCCCTCACGCCCAGCATGCCGTCCGGCTCACCTGCGGATGTCGGTGCCCGGTGGGAGACTGACGCCATGCTGCAGTTCCGCACCGCCGCCGCGAGTCACGTGGGGCTGGTGCGCTCCCACAACGAGGACTCCGGGCTGAGCGGCCCCAGCCTCGTGGTGGTGGCCGACGGGATGGGGGGAGCGGCGGCGGGAGAGGTGGCCTCCTCCACGTCGGTCCGGATCGCCGAGGACGCGCTGCGCGACGGCAGCGACCTCGCGCCGGCCGACCTGCTCGAGCAGGTGGTCGACCGGGCCCGCGCCGAGATCCGCGAGGCCGTCACCGCCGACCCGTCGCTCGCCGGGATGGGCACCACCTTCACGGCCGTGCACACCGACGGCACGCGCACGGCGATCGCGCACCTGGGTGACTCGCGGGCCTACCTCTGGCGCAGGCAGGTCCTCGAGCAGGTGACGCACGACCACACCCTCGTGCAGGCGATGGTCGACGCCGGCAAGCTCAGCCGTGCGCAGGCTCGTCGCTCCGCCCACCGACACATCGTGATGCGATCACTGGGCGGGGGCGGGCTGTCGGAGCCCGACCTCAGCGAGATCGAGGTGGTCCCCGGTGACCGGCTGCTGATGTGCAGCGACGGGCTGAGCGACCTCGTGGACGACGCCACCCTTGCGCTGATCCTGGCGGTGCCCCACGCCGAGACCGTGGTCGAGCTGCTGGTGGCGGCCGCGCTGGACGCCGGTGGCGTCGACAACGTGACCTGCCTCGTGGTCGACGTGGTCGACGCCACCGCCGAGCCTGCGGCACGGTCCGGTCCGGTCGAGCGGTGGGGCGCGGTCGCCGAGCTCGGGGTCGAGACCCTGCCGGAGCTCAGGAAGAGCTGATCTCGACGGACTCGCCGACCTCGGCCACGGCCAGGGCCGCCGCGAGATCGCCGCGCCCGGAGATGGCGAGCTTGCGAAAGATCCGCGCCAGGTGGTTGTCCACCGTGCGTGCCGACAGGTCGAGCTGCTCGGCGATCTCACGGCTGCGGACGCGAGCGGCAGCCAGGCGGGCGATCTGCAGCTCGCGCGGCGTGAGCACCACCGCGTCGGCGTCGTCGGGCCACAGCGAGGCTCCGTGCTCGGAGGCGAGCACCGTGGCCTGGTGCCGGTAGGAGCGTGAGGCGGCCTCGCTGCCCGACTCCCTGGTCAAGGACGCGGCCTTCGCCGCGCTCCAGCCGGCGCGCCCGGGCATGCCGGCGGCCATGAGTGACCGCGAGGCCTCGATGATCGTCTGCGCCTTGCCGCTGCGCACGGCCTCGACCCGGGCGACGAGGAGCGCGGCCAACCCCGTGGGGGGTGCCACGGACGTCAGCTCCGCGGCGCGCTCGGCGCTCGGGTCGACCATGAACGCCTCGTCCAAGGCCAGCACGGCCAGGTGGAGGTGTGCCTCCTCGACGGCGCGACGCGCCGCCACGGCCAGGACCTCCGCGGCACCGGCCCGGTCGCCGGAGACCAGGGCCGCCTCGGCCCGGACCCGCGCGACGTGGAGCTCGACCTTGATGTCGGCGCGATGCTCGTCGGTGACCTCCGACAGCAGGTCGAGCGCCGTCGAGGGTCGACCGGTGCGCGCCATCAGGGCTGCATCGAGAGCGACCGCCGTGGGGCGCAGCCCGGTGAAGTCGCGCCAGGCGAGGTGTCGCCGCGCTCGCGACGCGAGCTCGACCCCGAGGGCGTAGCGACCGACGTGGAGGGCCACCTCGGCGGTCGCGAACTCCCACATGCCCAGGGACTCGTCCGCGGCTCGGGCGGCGGCGTTGCGTCGCAGCGTCGCGAACTCCTCCGCCGCCACGACCCGGCCGTCGAAGACCTCGGCCAGGAAGCTCGACAGGTCGAGCAGATGGGGGGCGAAGGTGAGGGCCGCGTCAGTCTCCAGAAGGCCTCGGCGGCCGAGCTCGACGTGTCGGCGGGCCTCGGGGAGCGATCCTCCCAGCACCTCGATCATCGCTGCGATGAGCGCGCCGTTGACCGCGGCCGCAGCATCGAGACTGGCGCCGACACCGGGGAGCGCGAGGGTGACGTCCGTCGCCGGGTGCCCGGCCATCATCCGCCACTTGGCCAGGTCGGTGAGCAGGACGGCTCGGCACTCGGGGTCGTTGATCCCCGACGCGATCGCCTCGACCGTGCTCACCGCCGTGGCCGGGTCCGAAGCTCGTACGGCGTGCAGCAGGCCGAGCTGTTGGCCGAGGTCGCGGCGCTCGAGGTCGGTCCCGGCATCGGCCAGGCCCTTCTCGAGCACCTCGCGCGCCTCCGTCAGGGCCCCCTGGGCCGAGAGCGCCGCCCCCAGGAGGACTGCGAGACGAGGCTCCAGGGACTGGTCCCGGCCGTCATCTGCGAGGCAGGCGCGCAGGAGCTCCATCGCCTCGGTGGGTTGCCCGGCGGAGAGCGCACGTCGGGCGCCCAGCTCGAGACGCCGGGGGTCGGGGCCGCGGCCGGCTCGGACCGCGGCCAGCGTGGCCACGCCGGTCCACCCGGGCAGGGGCTCGAGGGCATCGGCCAGCTCGCCGGCCAGGCGCCGGCGGGCCAGGGGAGTGAGCGTCTCGGTGACGACGTCGTCGAGCAGCGGGTCGACCAGCGAGACGATCTCCTGCTGCTCGTGGCGTGTGCAGTCCACGAGACCCTGTCGCTCGAGCTCCTCCACCCCCGCCAGGTCCAGCACGTCGAGCGGGAGCGGACCGGCGAGGCAGAGCAGGCGCAGCAGGTGGAGCTGGTCGTCGCTGACGCGGGAGAGGTCGACGAGGTCGCGGATGACCGGCGTCAGGATCAGGGTCCCGAGGTCGATGCCGGCCGTGGTCGACGACATCCCGGTCGCCGAGCGGACGAGCTCGAGGGCGATCCGGGGGTTGCCGCGGGCGTGGGAGAGCAGCAGCGCCGCAGACTGGGGTGAGAGCTCGTCCCCGAGCTGGGCGGCCGCGAGCGCGAGCACCTGGTCGTCGGCCAGAGGCTCGAGCTCGTAGGTGGGCCAGCCCGATCGCTCCCGCGCGTCGCGGAACGAGGGCGGCAGCAGCGACGGCGAGCTCGTCGCGAACGCCATCGGCACCCCGGCCCGGGCGCTCTGCGAGAGCAGGGCGGCCGAAGCCAGGTCGAGATGATCGGCGTCGTCGACGAGCACGACGACCTCGGCCGAGAGCAGCACCTTGGGGAGGGTGGCGTAGAGACGCAACGGCTCGGCGTCGACGTCTCCGAAGGACGAGACCAGCTCCGAGCAGGCGGCCAGCGGGATGCCCGAACGGCCCTCGCTGCCACGCACGACGTACGCGCGGCCCCCGACCAGCCGGGCAGCCTCCTCGACCACGCTGGTGCGGCCGCTGCCGCGGGGTCCGGCCAGGACCAGTGAGCTGCCCGAGGCCAGGGTCCGGCGTACCTGCACCGCCGTGTCCAGGCGCTCCTTGAGCAGCACGGCGTCACTGTACGCCGAGGGGTCACCCTTGTGGGCGGGGAATGTGCGCTTGTGACCGACCTCGTGCGGCGGCGGACCCCGAGCGGGTACGGCGGGTAGTTTCGTGGCATGCGGATCACCAAGTTCGGTCATGCGTGCGTGCGGGTCGAGCACGCCGGGGTGCGGCTCGTGCTGGACCCGGGCGGCTTCACTGCCCGAGGGGCGGTCGAGGGTGCCGACGTCGTGCTGATCACGCACGAGCACGCCGACCACTACGACGCCGAGCACCTGCGCGCCGTCGACGCGCCGATCGTGACCATCGACGCCGTCGCGCAGGTCATCGCCGAGCACGCGCCCGACCTGAGCGAGCGGGTGCGTGTGGTGAGCCCCGGCGACCTGCTCGACCTGGGCCTCCCGGTGCGGGTGGTGGGCGAGAGGCACGCGGTCATCCACCCCGACTACCCGCGGTTCGACAACTCCGGCTACCTGCTCACGTGCGGGGACCAGAGCGTCTACCACCCGGGTGACGCGCTCACGCCGCCCGGAGAGGCGATCGACGTGCTGCTCGCGCCGATCTCGGCGCCGTGGCTGAAGATGAGCGAGGCGGTCGACTTCGTCCGCGACGTGGGAGCTCCGCGCAGCCTCGGGATCCACGACAAGGTCTACAGCGACCTCGCGCTCGGGATGGTCGACACCCACATGGCCAACCTCATCGGCGAGCTGTCGTTCGTGCGCGTGCCCGACGGTGCGGACCTGGAGTAGCGCGCGTGGGAGCGTTGGTCGACGGCATGGCTCCAAGGATCGCGGCGAGATCGACCGTCGCCGCCGCGGCGCCGCTGCCTGGGGACGAGGCGTCTCAGTAGTTCTTGCTCTCGTGGTAGAACTCGCCCGGCGTCGGTGAGTCGGTCAGGTCGGGTCGCGCCGGCCAGAGCCAGTTCTTCGCGATCGCGTTGTCCATCCAGCCCCGGATAGGCGTGCTGAGGTTGGTCTCGACGTTGTCCCAGTTGTCGCGGTAGCGGTCGACGATGTCGTCGAACCCACGGGTCAGCTGCTCGAGCACGTCGCTGGAGTAGGCCACCTCGATCGTCTGCTCCTCGGCGTCGGCGTTGTCCGCCAGGCGGGCACCGAACTGCAGCAGGCCGTTGCTCGCCCCCGCGACCGCCACCGTGGCGCTCAGCGCGCCGACGGACCCGCCTCCCGTCGGCACCGCCGCCACGAGGGCGACCACGGTCGCGGCGGCCAGCAGCCAGGTGCCGGTGCTCCACCCCTTCGGCTCGTGGGTCTCCTTGCGCTGGTTCAGCTGGTCGTCGAGGATCGCGTCGATCGTCGAGGTCAGCTGGTCGAGTGACTGCTGGGCGTGGCTGACGGTCACCTGTCCGGCCAAGATGATTGCCCTGATGCCCTCGGCCAGGAACACCTGCTGGTGCGACGCGGCCTGCATCCGGTTGTGGAAGTACGTCGCGAACTGGTCGGCGGCGTCTCCCTCCCAGTCGACGACCGACTTCTGGAGCCCCGCGAAGTCGTCGACCACCGCAGACTTGAGCGCCAGCTCGACGTCGGCGTTGATGTCGTCGGAGGCGGAGGTGAACTCGTGGCTGCGGGCATCGAGGATCGAGGCGAGGGACTCGAGCCAAGGCAGGATCTCCGACTTCGCCTTCTCGATGCCCTCCTCGATCTTGTCGCGGGCGTAGTCCTCGGCGATCTCGCGCCGATAGCTCCACGAGTAGCCCAACGGCGTCTCGTCGGGTCCCACGATCGATCCGGGGACGTAGATGTGCTCGTCGAAGGGGGCGGTCCGGCCGATCTCGATCCTTGCGGAGAACCCCACCGTCTCCTCGTTCTCCTGCTGCTCACGCAGGAAGGCGGAGTAGAACTGGCCGTCCCACTTCTCCTTCAGCACCTGGTCGATGCCCCAGAGCTCGCCGAGCTTGTCGCAGATGTCCTCGACCCGCTTGCGGACCGCGCCTGCGTCGAAGGCATCGTCGCTCACGGCTGACCTCCCGAGGTCGGGGTGAGGTCGTCGCCCCACGGTTGCTCGTCGCCGCCGTTGCTCGCGCCGTCCTCCTCGGGTGGCTCTCCGTCGGTGAGGTCCTCCCACCAGCTGCTCAGGCCGCCGCCCACCCGGTCGCCCAGGTCCTTGAGCTGGTCGAGCAGGCTCGGCGGCTCCGGAGGCACGTAGGTGGGCGTCGGCTCCGAGGGGCTGATCGGGGGCGTCACGGGCGGAGTGGGAAGGCCGAGCTCGTCCGACCGGATCCGGTTGAGCCGGTTGAACTCCTTGCAGGCGACCTCGTCGGTCGACGCATAGTCCGTCGCGATCGAGACGAGGGCCTGGCCGCTGTCGGCCAGGGCCAGGCTGGTCCGGTACAGCGCCACGGCGAGCTCGTCGGCCATGGCTGCTGCCGCGCTCATCGCCGGCGGGTTCTGCACGGAGTCCGCGAGGTACTGCACGCGGGCCCGATGCTGGTGCGAGGCGTCGCTCATCGTCACGAACTGCTGGGCCAGCGCGGGCAGGTGGGTGCGCCCGGCCAGGTACAGGGCGTGAAGGTCGGCACCCAGCTCCTTGCCGTGCCCGACGTCGCGGTGGTCGCCGGGGTCGAACTCCGCCCGGTATCCGGGTTGGTCCCGCGGGTCGAGGTGGGGGCCGCTCATGGGGAGCTCTCCGTTCTGGTGAGGTCGGGGACGCGCTCGAGGAGCGCCTCGGCGATGGCGACTCCTCGCTGCTGCAGGGACGCGATGTCGTCCGCGTCGACCAACGTCTCCTGGACGAGGACGAAGGCGCACAGCTCGCCTCGGCGCACCACCTGGGAGACGCTGGCGTTGCCGATGCGCTCGGGGACCCGGCCGGCCGAGCTCCCCGAGTCGGACGTGTCGGAGCGTCGTTGGAGGAAGCCTTCGTCCCACCAGCCGTCGACCGGCTCCGTCGACTCGATGCCGGTGCCTTCGGACAGGCCTGCCTCGAGGGGTGTCCAGCAGTCCAGCCCCACGTCCAGGCCGACGCTGACCACAGGGTCGCCGGGCACGGTCACGGGGCGCCAGGTGGGGGCGGCCGGGTCATCGCCGGTCAGCGCGCAGGTGAGTCGGACGGTGCCCGCGTCGCTGGAGGACGGGGACACCGTCCACGTCACGGCCGGCGCGGCGTCCGCGAGCGTGGCTTGCGGATCCAGCTCGGGACAGAGGTCGGAGCGGAGGCTGACGACGTCGTCCTCCTGCCGGTCCTCATCGTCGGTCTGGCAACCGGTGAGGATCAGCGCCACAGCGCTGGCGCAGGCTGTGATGCTCAGCGCCCGGTGGCGACGACGGCGCAGTGACATGCGTCGGTCCTTCCACGGTGGGGGTCGCGGCAAACCAGCGGCGGCGATTCCCCTGCGCCTGGATCCGGGGTGAGCGAGACCTGTCAGCCGCTGAGGGCGTCGCGCACCGGCACGAACTTCGCCTGCGTCTCGGCCAGCTCGGAGGCCGGGTCGGAGTCGGCCACGATGCCGCACCCGGCGAAGAGTCGGACGGTGGCGCCGGAGATCTCGGCGGAGCGCAGGGCGATGCCCCACTCCCCGTCGCCGCTGGCGTCCATCCAGCCGACCGGACCGGCGTAGCACCCGCGCGCCATGCCCTCGAGCTCGGTGATCAGGTGCTGAGCCGCGTCGGTGGGCGTGCCCCCGACCGCGGCGGACGGGTGCAGGGAGGCCACCAGCTGCAGCGAGGAGACCGTCTCGGCGTCGTGCACGACGCCGGCCACGTCGCTGGCCAGGTGCATCACGTTGGGCAGGTGCAGCACGAACGGCGCCTCGGGGACGTTCATCGAGGAGCAGTGCGGCTCGAGGGCGTCGGCGACCGAGCGGACGGCGTACTCGTGCTCGGCGAGGTCCTTCGACGAGCGGGCCAGCGTCGCAGCCAGAGCCAGGTCGCGCCCGTCGTCGCCGGTACGTCGGATGGTGCCGGCGAGCACGCGTGAGGTGACCAGGCCGCGCTCGCGACGCACGAGCAGCTCGGGGGTGGCGCCGAAGAGCCCGGCGACGTGGAACGTCCAGCACGTGGGGTAGAGCTCGGTGAGACGCCGGAGCGGCCACCGGACGTCGACGGGCTCGTCGGCGGTGGCGATCAGGTCCCGGGCGAGCACGACCTTCTCGAGGTCGCCGGAGACGATCCGGTCGACGGCGTCGGCGACGGCCTTCATCCAGGTGTCGCCGTCCAGGGCGCCGTCGGCGAAGCGCACGCCCCGAGGAGCCTCCGGGGGGTCGGCCTCGGCGACGGCCACGTCGAGGAGGTCGAGGCCCGTGGTGGAGGCGGTCGTGATCCAGGCGTCGTCCCCGCGTCGTCCCACGACGACCTGGGGGACCACGAGGTGGGAGTCCCCGGGTTCGTCGGCGAAGGCGAAGGTGCCGAAGCAGATCAGGCCGGTCCCCGGCTCGGCGAGGTCGCTGCGGACGACGGCTCGCGCGGTCAGCCGGCTCCACCAGTCGTCGGCGTCGGCGAAGCGGTCCGCGCCCCGTGTGCGGACCTGGGCGGCCACGCCCCATCCCACGACACCCTCGCCGCGCCGCAGCCAGGCGACCGGGTCGGTGTCCGGGAGCAGGTCCACGAGTGCTGCTGCGGTGTCGAGGTCCAGCCGGGTGGTGCGGACGACGAGCGGCGCAGCCTGCTCGTCGGTCATCGCACCCATGCTCACCCTGCGAGCCTACCCAGCCTCGTGCGGGCTGCTGCTCACCCGGCTGTCAGACTCGAATCCATGAGCACCTCGAGCCGCCCGTCCTCCACCCGCACCGCCCTCGCCGCCGCTGGAGGCGGCGTCGTCCTGCTCGCCGCGGTGGTCGGCTTCGCCGTGGGACTCCCCGAGGTCGCCGGTGCCGAAGACGCCGAGGGTGGTCAGGGACCCGGCGTCGAGGCGCTCGCACCGCTCCCCGAGTCCCTGCCGGGAGACCTGGTCTCGCTGACCAGCCCGGAGATGCCCGCCGAGATCGTCGAGCAGTCCGGTGGTGCCGAGGCGCTGGCCGACATCGTGGACTCGGGCGCGGCCAACGTCGCCGAGCTGTACGGCGAGCCCTCGGCCTTCGGCATCTACGGCCGCACCGACGGCTCGGTCCTGGTGACGGTGACGGTCGGACCCGGCGAGCCCGGTCTGTTCGTGCCCGACGGCACGCCCATCTCGCCCGAGGTGCAGGGCGTGGCGCGCTCGACCCTGGACTTCGTGGAGACCGACAACGGCGTCTGCTCGGTCATCTATGCCCAGCCGGTCGCAGCCGGTCAGGCGGCGGACCCGGCTGAGCTGCCCCAGCGCGTCCATTGCCAGTCCGGTGCCGACGGGCTGCTGTACGACGTCACGTCGCAGGGCCTGACCATCGACGAGACCGTCGAGGCCGTCGACACGCTGCTGGAGGTCGAGGAGGGCTGAGCCTCCCACGGCCCGGTCGGGGCGTCGCGGTCACGAGCGGTAGACGACGACCCTGTCGCCGACCTGGACCTGGTCGAACAGCGCGGCCACGGCGTCGTAGTCGCGCACGTTGACGCAGCCGTGCGACGCGCCGTTGTAGCCGACCGAGGCGAAGTCGGACGAGTAGTGCACCGCCTGGCCGCCGGAGAAGAACATCGCGAACGGCATGGGGCTGCCGTAGAGCGACGAGACGTGGTCGCGACTCTTGAAGCTCACCGAGAACACACCTTCACGGGTCGGGGTGTACTCCGCGCCGAACCGGACGTCGACGGTCGTGCGGACGGTGCCGCCGACGACCCAGCGCAGCGTCCGGCTGGACTTGTCGATGCACAGCACGCGCCCTGTCGAGCAGCGCGCGTCGAGTGCGCCGGGGACGTTGGCCCCTGGAGCCGTGTCGAGGCGGTTGGCGAGCTCGTCGGCGGTGGGCTCCGTCGTCATCGCCACGAGCCGGTCCATCGTCTCCTGGTCCACGTAGCCGGTCACCGGGATCTCCCGCTTGGCCTGAAAGCCGGAGACGGCCTCCGCCGTGACGTCGCCGAAGAGGCCCGTCACGTCGGTGTTGAACCACTGGATCTGACGCAGGCGGGCCTGCAAGGACCGCACGTCCGGACCACGGTCCCCGGGGGAGAGCAGGGCGGGTCCGCCCCGCGGCTCCGGCTCAGGAGTGGGTGTCGCAGCGGGAGAGGGGGTCGGTGCCGGTGTGGGGTCGACCGTGGGCTCTGGGCCGGGTGTCGCCGTCGCAGGGCGCCCGGGCTTCTCGGCGGACTCCCCGCCGGGGCTGCTCGGGGCGGCCTCGGGCTCGATGCCGGCGGCCCGCTGGGTGGCCTCGCGCATCCCGTTGACGTCGAGGGCGTACCCCATCGCGACGCCGGCGACGGCGAGCAGGGCGGCGACCACGAGGGTCACCGTGAGGCGGCGGACGAGACGCATGATGGGCAGCTCCTGAACGGTGTGACGCGTGTGGCTGATGATGCCAGTGGTGCGTCGGGAAATCGGCTAACAGTGAGGAGACGCACCGGAGCGCGGATTGGTTGCAGATCGGTGGGGCCCTCGCCGGGAGACGTCTGGCCGCCTGCACATAGGCTCGGCCGCGTGCCCCGTGCAGACCTCGACAAGCAGCCGACCGACGTCCAAGGCATGTTCGACGCGGTCGCGCGTCGCTACGACATCACCAACGACATCCTGTCCCTGGGGCAGGACCGCCGGTGGCGCCACGACGTGATCGAGGCCGTCGACCCGCAGTACGGCGAGCGCGTGCTCGATCTGGCGGCCGGCACCGGCACGTCGAGCCAGCCCTTCGACGACCGTGGCGCCGTGGTGGTGCCGTGCGACTTCTCCATCGGGATGCTGCGGGTGGGCAAGCAGGCGCGCCCGCACCTGCCCTTCACCGCCGGCGACGGCACCCGGCTGCCCTTCGCCGACGCCACCTTCGACGCGGTCACGATCTCCTTCGGCCTGCGCAACATCGTCGACCCGCTGGCCGGGCTGCGCGAGCTGCGCCGGGTGACCCGGCCCGGGGGGCGTCTCGTCGTGTGCGAGTTCAGCCAGCCGACGTGGGGGCCGTTCCGCACGGTCTACCTCGAGTACCTCATGAAGGCGCTGCCGTCGGTGGCGCGCGCGGTCTCCTCCGCGCCGGACGCCTACGTCTACCTCGCCGAGTCGATCCGGGCCTGGCCGGACCAGCACGGGCTGGCCGCCCTCATCGGTGAGGCCGGTTGGGAGCGCCCCGAGTGGCGCAACCTCACGGGTGGCATCGTCGCCCTGCATCGCGCCACCGCGTCCTGACCTGTGCGCCACCGTGCGCGCGCGGCGCACGGTGGTAATTACACAACGTCATCGTGTGCTAAATGCCCAGGTGAGACGCCGTTTGCGAGGGTCGAACCCGGGTGTGACGCGGGCCGCGGGGAGTGGCAGTATGACGCGTGCGCCACTCGTGATTCAGTTCACAAAGCCACAAAGAGTCACCGCCGGGTGACGACCGACGGCTGGGTCGCAGGGTGCGTCGGACCTGCGGAAGGAACCCTGATGGAGCTCTACACCCCCGTACTCGCCCTCGCTGGGCTGGCCGCGCTCTTCGCGATCGGCTCCATCGTGACCAGCATGGTGGTCGGGCCAAGCCGCTACAACCGGGCCAAGGTCGACAGCTACGAGTGCGGCATCGAGCCGACGCCGCAACCACTGGGCGGGGGCCGCTTCCCGGTGAAGTACTACACGGTGGCGATGACGTTCATCATCTTCGACGTCGAGATCATGTTCCTCGTGCCGTGGGCCGTGCACTTCGACCAGCTCTCGTGGGCGGGCCTGATCGCGGTGTTCCTGTTCCTGTTCAACATCACCCTCGCCTACGCCTACGAGTGGCGTCGCGGTGGCCTCGACTGGGACTGACGGGGCGTTCACCACCACGTCCCGCCACCCCAGAGACAGCACGAGCTAAGGAAGACAGCATGGGTATCGAAGAGAAGCTCCCCAGCGGCGTCCTGCTGACCTCGGTCGAGGGCCTCGCCGGCTACATGCGCAAGGCCTCCTTCTGGCCGGCGACGTTCGGCCTGGCCTGCTGCGCGATCGAGATGATGACGTCGGGTGGACCCAAGTACGACCTGGCGCGCTTCGGCATGGAGGTCTTCCGCGCGAGCCCGCGCCAGGCCGACCTGATGATCGTGGCCGGTCGGGTGAGCCAGAAGATGGCCCCGGTCCTGCGCCAGATCTACGACCAGATGGCCGAGCCCAAGTGGGTGCTCGCGATGGGCGTGTGCGCCAGCAGCGGCGGCATGTTCAACAACTACGCCGTGGTGCAGGGCGTCGACCACGTCGTGCCCGTCGACATGTACCTCCCCGGCTGCCCGCCGCGCCCCGAGATGCTGATCGACGCGATCCTCAAGCTGCACGACCAGGTCCAGCACACCAAGTTCGGCGCCAACCGCCAGGCTCAGATCGTCGACCTGGAGAACGAGGCCCTGCGCGCCCTGCCGACGTCCGAGCAGCGAGGACTCCTGAGATGAGCGACGAGGACAAGACCACCGGCCCCGACCAGGTGCCCGTGAGCACCGATCCCGAGGTCAAGATCGTCGGCACCCGCACCGGCATGTTCGGTGCCCACGGCACCGGCGACACCAGCGGCTTCGGCGGACTCGTCGCCCCGATCGTCTACCCCGGTGCGGCCGAGCGTCCCTTCGGGGGCTGGTACGACGAGGTCGCCGACGCCCTCGAGCCGGCCTTCACCGCACCGTGGAGCGTGGTGGTCCACCGCAAGGAGATCACCTTCCACGTCCGTCGTGAGGACCTCCTCGCGGTGATGAAGCTGCTGCGCGACGACCCCAAGCTCCGCTTCGAGCTCTGCACGGGCGTCAGCGGGGTGCACTACCCCGAGGACACCGGCGCCGAGCTGCACGCGGTCTACCACCTGCTCTCGATGACCCACAACCGTCGGATCCGGGTCGAGGTCTCCGTGCCCGACTCCGACCCGCACCTTCCGTCGACGATCGCGACGTACCCGACCAACGACTGGCACGAGCGCGAGACCTACGACATGTTCGGCCTGATCTTCGACGGTCACCCGGGTCTGACCCGGATCCTGATGCCGGACGACTGGCCCGGCCACCCGCAGCGCAAGGACTACCCGCTCGGCGGCATCCCGGTCGAGTACAAGGGCGGCACGATTCCGCCGCCCGACGAGCGACGGAGCTACCACTGACATGAGCGAGACAGACGACATCTACGCCGGCAGCACGGAGACCACCGACGGCAAGGTCTTCACCGTCAGCGGGCGCGACTGGGACGACATCGTGGAGGGCCTGGCCGGCGCTGACGGCGTCGAGGAGCGGGTCGTGGTCAACATGGGCCCGCAGCACCCCTCCACGCACGGCGTCCTGCGCCTGATCCTCGAGATCGACGGTGAGACGGTCACCGAGGCCCGCTGCGGCATCGGGTACCTGCACACCGGCATCGAGAAGAACATGGAGTTCCGGTCCTGGGTGCAGGGCACGACCTTCGTGACCCGGATGGACTACCTGTCCCCGTTCTTCAACGAGGCGACCTACTGCCTCGGCGTGGAGCGTCTCCTCGACATCGAGGACGACGTCCCGGAGAAGGCCAACGTGATGCGAGTGCTCCTGATGGAGCTCAACCGCCTCTCGTCCCACCTGGTCTGCATCGCCACGGGCGGCATGGAGATCGGCGCCCTGACGGTGATGACGATCGGCTTCCGCGAGCGCGAGCTGGTCCTCGACCTCTTCGAGCTGATCACCGGTCTGCGGATGAACCACGCGTTCATCCGTCCCGGTGGCGTCGCCCAGGACCTCCCGGTCGGGGCGCTCGACGAGATCCGCGCCTTCATCGCCCTGATGAAGAAGCGCCTGCCCGAGTACGCCGCGCTCTGCAACGCCAACCCGATCTTCAAGGGTCGCCTCGAGGGCGTGGGTCACCTCGACCTCGCCGGCTGCCTGGCGCTCGGGATGACCGGACCGGTGGTCCGCTCGACCGGCTACCCCTGGGACCTGCGCAAGTCCGAGCCCTACTGCGGCTATGAGGACTACGACTTCGACGTGCAGACCTGGGACACGTCCGACTCCTACGGGCGCTTCCGCGTCCGGCTCAACGAGATGTGGGAGTCGCTGCGGATCATCGAGCAGGCCGCCGACCGGTTGGCCGGCCTCGAGGGTGCGCCGGTCATGGTCGCCGACAAGAAGGTCGCCTGGCCCAGCCAGCTGTCGATCGGCAGCGACGGCATGGGCAACTCCCTCGACCACATCCGCCACATCATGGGGGAGTCGATGGAGGGCCTGATCCACCACTTCAAGCTCGTCACCGAGGGCTTCCGGGTGCCGCCCGGGCAGGCCTACGTCCCGGTCGAGTCCCCGCGCGGCGAGCTCGGCGCCCACGTGGTCTCCGACGGCGGCACGCGCCCCTTCCGGACTCACTTCCGCGATCCGTCCTTCACCAACCTGCAGGCGACCAGCGTGATGAGCGAGGGCGGCCAGGTGGCCGACGTCATCGTCGCGATCGCCTCCATCGACCCCGTCATGGGGGGAGTCGACCGATGAATCACCCCACTCGATTCTTCGTCCGCCTCGCTCCGCTCGGGAGCGTAACAATCGTGAGGGGACCCCGATGAGCCTGACCACCGAGACCCGCGCCGAGCTCGAGCAGATCGCGGCGCGCTACCCGCAGAAGCGCTCGGGACTGCTGCCGATGCTCCATCTCGTGCAGTCCGTGGAGGGCAGGGTCACGCCCGAGGGCATCGAGACCTGCGCCGAGATCCTCGAGATCAGCCCGGCGGAGGTCAGTGGCGTGGCGACCTTCTACACGATGTACAAGCGCAAGCCGGTCGGCGACTACCACGTCGGGGTGTGCACGAACACGCTGTGCGCGGTGATGGGCGGTGACGAGATCTTCGCCAAGCTCAAGGACCACCTCGACGTCGGCAACGACGAGACCACCGAGGAGGAGCCGGGCAAGAAGTCGATCACCCTCGAGCACCTCGAGTGCAACGCGGCCTGCGACTACGCCCCGGTGATGATGGTCAACTGGGAGTTCATGGACAACCAGACGCCGGACTCGGCGGTCAAGGTGGTCGACGACCTCCGGGCCGGCAAGGAGGTCACCTCCACCCGAGGCCCTCGGATCTGCAGCTGGCGCGAGGCCGAGCGTGTGCTCGCCGGTTTCCCCGACGACCGCGTCGACGAGGGCCCGGCCGCCGGGGAGGCCTCGCTGCTCGGGCTGCGCATCGCCGCCGACCGGGGCTGGACGGCGCCGAGCGACAACGCGTCGGGCCGGACCGGCACCGAGCCCACCACCGCGGAGGGTGCTGTCGAGGAGGCGGACACCGCACGTGCCGAGACCGAGACCAAGCAGCAGGAGGCAGCCGATGAGTGACGTCGACACCCTCACTCCCGTCCTCACCAAGGACTGGGGCACCGACCGCAGCTGGACGCTCCCCGTCTACGAGTCCCGGGGCGGCTACGCCTCGCTCAAGAAGGCGCTGACGATGGCGCAGGACGACATCATCGCGGCCGTGAAGGACTCCGGCCTGCGGGGCCGCGGAGGCGCCGGGTTCCCGACCGGGATGAAGTGGTCCTTCATCCCGCAGGACAACCCGAAGCCGAAGTACCTCGTCGTCAACGCCGACGAGTCCGAGCCGGGCACCTGCAAGGACACCCCGCTCATGATGGCCTCGCCCCACGTCCTCGTGGAGGGCGTGATCATCTCGTCGTTCGCGATCCGGGCCAACACCGCCTTCATCTACATCCGCGGCGAGATCCTGCACGTCATCCGCCGCGTCCAGGCGGCGGTCGCGGAGGCCTACGCCGCCGGTCATCTCGGCACGAACATCCACGGCTCGGGCTACGACCTCGACATCGTCGTCCACGCCGGAGCCGGTGCCTACATCTGTGGTGAGGAGACCGCGCTGCTCGAGGGTCTCGAGGGCCGTCGGGGCCAGCCGCGGCTGCGGCCGCCGTTCCCAGCCGTCGCGGGTCTGTACGCCAGCCCCACGGTCATCAACAACGTCGAGTCGATCGCCTCGGTGCCCAGCATCATCGAGCACGGGGCCGAGTGGTTCGCCTCGATGGGCACCGAGAAGTCCAAGGGCTACGGCATCTTCTCGCTCTCGGGCCACGTCACCCGCCCGGGTCAGTACGAAGCGCCCCTCGGCATCACGCTGCGCGAGCTGATCGGCCTCTCCGGCGGGATGCGCGAGGGTCACCAGCTGAAGTTCTGGACGCCCGGCGGCTCCAGCACCCCGCTGCTGACCGACGAGCACCTGGACCTGCCCCTCGACTTCGAGGGCATGGCCGGCGCCGGCACGATGCTCGGCACCCGCGCCATCCAGCTGTTCGACGAGACCACCTGCGTGGTCCGTGCGGTCCTGCGCTGGACGGAGTTCTACAAGCACGAGTCCTGTGGCAAGTGCACGCCGTGCCGTGAGGGCACGTGGTGGCTGGTCCAGACCCTGGCCGCGATCGAGCGGGGCGAGGGCTCCGAGGCCGATCTCGACCTGCTGCTCGACCAGTGCGAGAACATCCTGGGGCGCTCCTTCTGTGCCCTCGGAGACGGCGCGACCAGCCCGATCTCCAGCTCCATCCAGTACTTCCGAGACGAGTACGTCGCCCACCTCACCCACGGCGGTTGTCCCCTCGACCCCGCCGCCTCGACCGTGTGGGGCTCGTCCCTCACCCGTTCCGGAGCGTGACACCCATGACCACCACTCCCGAGAAGGCCGGCACCCAGGGCGCCGTCGAGACCGTCAGCGTCACCATCGACGGCGTCCAGGTCGACGTACCCAAGGACACGCTGGTGATCCGGGCCGCCGAGCAGATCGGCGTCCAGATCCCGCGGTTCTGCGACCACCCGCTGCTGGCCCCCGCCGGCGCGTGTCGTCAGTGCCTGGTCGAGGTGCCAGACGCGGGCAACGGGCGCGGTTTCCCCAAGCCGCAGGCCTCGTGCACGCTGCCCGTCGCCGACGGCATGGTGGTCAACACCCAGGCCACCAGCGAGTCCGCCGACAAGGCCCAGCAGGGCGTGATGGAGTTCCTGCTGATCAACCACCCGCTCGACTGCCCGGTCTGCGACAAGGGCGGCGAGTGCCCTCTGCAGAACCAGGCGATGAGCAACGGGCGCGGCGAGTCCCGCTTCGTGGGCTCGGGGTCGGGCGGCGTCAAGCGCACCTTCCCCAAGCCGATCAACCTCTCTCCACAGGTGCTCCTGGACCGCGAGCGCTGCATCGTGTGCCAGCGCTGCACGCGCTTCGCAGAGGAGATCCCCGGCGACCCGTTCATCGCTCTGGTCGAGCGTGGCGCCCAGCAGCAGATCGGCATCGCGGAGAACGCTCCGTTCTTGTCCTACTTCGCCGGCAACACGATCCAGATCTGCCCGGTCGGTGCGCTGACGTCGGAGTCCTACCGGTTCCGCTCGCGCCCCTTCGACCTGGTCAGCACCCCGGCCGTGGCCGAGCACGACGCGTGCGGCTCGGCGATCCGCGTCGACCACCGTCGCGGCAAGGTGATGCGCCGTCTCGCGGGCAACGACCCCGAGGTCAACGAGGAGTGGATCACCGACAAGGACCGCTTCGCCTTCACCTACGCCACCGAGCCCGACCGCCTGACCTACCCCCAGGTGCGTGACGCCGGCGGTGCCCTGCGGCCCGCGTCGTGGCCCGAGGCCTTCTCGGTCGCAGCGCGCGGCCTGGCCGACGCCCGCGCCGCCGGCGGAGTCGGGGTCCTCACCGGGGGACGACTCACCGGGGAGGACGCCTACGCCTACTCCAAGTTCGCTCGCGTCGCCCTCGGCACCAACGACATCGACTTCCGAGCCCGGCCGCACTCCGCCGAGGAGGCCGACTTCCTGGCCGCCCACGTCGTGGCCACCGGTCCCGACGGACCGGCCGGCGGCAGTGTGACGTACGGCGACCTCGAGAGCGCCGCCACCGTCGTGCTCGTCGGCTTCGAGCCCGAGGACGAGGCAGGCGCGATCTTCCTGCGCCTGCGCAAGGCGGCCCTGCACAGCGGCACCCGCGTCCTGTCGATCGCGCCCTTCACCACGCGCGGCCTGAGCAAGATGCACGGCACGCTGATCCCCACGGCGCCCGGCGACGAGCCCGGCGCCATCTCCTCGCTGCTCGGTCACGCCGAGCACGGCGTCGACGCCACCTCGGTGATCCTCGTCGGTGAGCGCCTGGCGACGGTGCCCGGCGCCTTCAGTGCCGTGGCCGACCTCGTCGCCAAGTCGGGTGCCCGGGTCGCCTGGGTGCCGCGCCGGGCCGGTGACCGCGGAGCCCTCGAGACCGGTTGCCTCCCGACGCTGCTCCCCGGTGGCCGCCCGGTCGCCGACGCCCAGGCCCGCGTCGACGCCGCCACCGCGTGGGGCGTCGACTCGCTGCCCGAGAAGGCAGGGCGCGACGGTGACGCCATCGTCGCCGCCCTCGGCGCCGGAGAGCTCGCCGGCCTCGTGATCGGCGGGGTCGACCCCGCCGACACCGCCGACCCCGCGGCGACCACGGCTGCCATCGAGCGCGCCCGGTTCGTGGTCGCCCTCGACGTCCGTGCCAGCGACGTCACCCGCGCCGCCGACGTGGTCTTCCCGGTGGCACCGGTCGTGGACAAGGCCGGCACCTACGTCAACTGGGAGGGGCGACCGCGGCCGTTCGAGGCCGTCCTCGGCGCGCCGTCGTCCCTGCCCGACCTCCGGGTCCTCGCCGGCATCGCCGAGGAGCTCGGCGCCACGCTCGGCTTCCGGACCGTGGCCGAGGTGTGGTCGCAGATGGAGGACATCGGCCCCTGGGACGGCGCCCGGGCCACGATGACCCCGGTCTCCGCCCCGACGAAGGACCCGCTGGGCGACCCGGCCGAGGGCCTGCTGCTCTCGACCTGGAAGCAGCTGCTCGACCAGGGCACGATGCAGGCCGGTGACAAGCACCTGGCCGCCACTGCCCGCCCGGCCGTGGCCAAGGTCGGACGCACGGTCTACGACGCCCTCGGTCCCACGGTCACCCTGACCGGCGAGCGGGGCTCCGTCACGCTGCCGGCCGAGCCCGTCGACGACATGGTCGACGGTGTCGTGTGGGTGCCGAGCAACTCCAGCGGGCTCGGCCTGCTGACCGACCTCGCACCGCCGGGTGCTCGGCTCACGATCTCCGGAGGGGACGCCTGATGGACACCGTCGCAGGCTTCGGCACCGACCCGTGGTGGGTCATCCTGCTCAAGGCAGCGCTGATCTTCGTGATCCTGGTGCTGCTCACGCTCTTCAACATCTGGTGGGAGCGCCGCGTCGTGGCGCGGATGCAGCACCGCATCGGCCCCAACCGCAACGGCCCCTTCGGCCTGCTGCAGTCCCTGGCCGACGGCGCGAAGCTGATGTTCAAGGAGGACCTCACGCCGAAGGCCGCCGACAAGCTGGTGTTCGTCCTCGCGCCGGTCCTCGCCGTCATCCCGGCCTTCGTGACCTTCTCGGTGATCCCCTTCGGGCCCGAGGTGACGATCCCGTTCACCGACACCCGCACCCAGCTCCAGCTGACCGACATGCCCGTGGCCGTGCTGTTCGTGATGGCCGTCGCCTCGATCGGCATCTACGGCATCGTCCTCGGGGGCTGGTCGAGCGGCTCGACGTACTCGCTGCTCGGCGGACTGCGCTCGAGCGCCCAGATGATCTCCTACGAGGTCGCGATGGGCCTGGCCCTGATCGCGGTCTTCCTCTACGCCGGGTCGCTGTCGACCTCGGAGATCGTCGCCGCCCAGGACGACCTCTGGTTCGGACTGATCCTGCTCCCGTCGTTCGTCATCTACGTGATCTCGATGGTCGGAGAGGTCAACCGGGCCCCCTTCGACCTCCCCGAGGCCGAGGGCGAGCTGGTCGGCGGCTTCCACACCGAGTACTCCTCGATCAAGTTCGCGCTGTTCTTCCTCGCCGAGTACATCAACATGGCGACCGTCTCGGCGCTCGCCACGACGTTGTTCCTCGGCGGCTGGACGGCACCCTTCTGGATCGACGAGCTCTGGGCCGGCGCCAACGAGGGCTACGTCCCGGTGATCTGGTTCTTCGCCAAGATGCTCACCTTCATCTTCTTCTTCATCTGGCTGCGCGGGTCGCTGCCCCGGATGCGCTACGACCAGTTCATGAACCTCGGCTGGAAGTGGCTCATCCCGATCTCGCTGGCCTGGATCGTCGCCGTCGCCACGCTCCGGCTCGCCCGCACCGAGGGCTGGTTCGCCTCCGACAACGTGCCGATCATCATCGGAGTCGTCCTGGTCGCGTTCCTCGCGCTGTTCTTCATCGGGGGCGACGGCGAGCAGGACGACGAGCCCCAGGCCGTCGGCGGTGACGCCGCGGCCGGGCTGCCCGGCGCCTACCCGACCCCGCCGATGCCCGCCGGCGGCGCCGTGCGCGGCTCCGCCGAGCCGGTCTCCTTCGAGCGATCGACCCCCATGTCCACCGTGTCAGGAGAGGACACCTGATGGCCGAGCCCAAGAGCTTCAAGGAACAGTTCATCGACCCGGTCGCCGGGTTCGGGGTGACGTTCCGGACGATGTTCAAGAAGGTCGTCACCGAGCAGTACCCCGACGAGAAGTTCGCCACCGCGCCACGCTTCCACGGCCGACACCAGCTCAACCGCTGGCCCGACGGCCTGGAGAAGTGCGTGGGCTGTGAGCTGTGCGCGTGGGCCTGCCCGGCCGACGCGATCTACGTCGAGGGCGACAGCAACTCCGACGGACCCGACGGCGAACGGTTCAGCCCGGGCGAGCGCTACGGCCGCGTCTACCAGATCAACTACCTGCGCTGCATCCTGTGCGGGCTGTGCATCGAGGCCTGCCCCACGCGAGCGCTGACGATGACCAACGAGTACGAGCTGGCCGACAACAACCGAGCCGACCTCATCTACGAGAAGTCCGACCTGCTGGCGCCGCTGCTGCCCGGCATGGAGCAGCCGCCGCACCCGATGCGGCTCGGCGACGACGAGGGCGCCTACTACCGCAACACCTACGCGGCCCCGGCCCCGACTGCTGCCGGCGGCGAGGAGGGAGGTCCCGCATGATCGCCTTCTGGAGCCTGGCTCCGATCATGGTGCTGGCTGCGCTGGGACTGCTCGTCGTCCGCAAGGCCGTGCACGCCGCCCTGCTGCTGGCCGTGGTGATGATGTCGCTCGCCGTGCAGTACGCCGCCCTGGACGCACCGTTCCTGTTCGTGGTCCAGATCATCGTCTACACCGGCGCCATCCTGATGCTCTTCCTCTTCGTCGTCATGCTCGTCGGGGTCGACGCCTCCGACTCGGTCGTCGAGACGATCAAGGGACAACGGGTGATGGCGATCGGCACCGGACTGCTGGTCGGTCTCGTGCTCGTCGTCGGGATGGGCCAGCTCACCCTCGGGACCGCCACCGGCCTCGACGAGGCCAACGCCGGCGGCAACATCGAGGCACTGGCCGACCTGATCTTCTCGCGCTACGTGGTGATCTTCGAGGTCACCGCGGCCCTGCTGATCACTGCCGCGCTGGGCGCGATGGTGCTCGCGCACCGTGAGCGGTTGACGCCCAAGCTGAGCCAGGCCGAGATGGCCGCCAAGCGGGTGCGTGACTACGCCGAGAAGGGCACCCACCTGGGGCCGCTGCCGGCACCCGGCGTCTATGCCCGGCACAACGCGGTCGACACGCCGGCGCTGCTGCCCGACGGCACCGCCGCCGAGGACTCGATCTCACGCGTGCTCTCGGCGCGAGGCACGGTCCGCTCGGCGCCCGCGATGGCCGACGACATCGAGGAGCTCAAGCGCCAGCTGGGCCTCGACGAGCACGGACGGGAGCAGGACCAGTGACCGAGTACGTCGTACTGTCCGCGATCCTCTTCACCATCGGCGCCACCGGCGTGCTGGTGCGCCGCAACGCGATCGTGGTCTTCATGTGCGTCGAGCTGATGCTCAACGCGTCCAACCTGGCCCTGGTCGCCTTCGCCAAGCAGCACGGCAACCTCGAGGGGCAGGTCGCGGCCTTCTTCGTCATGGTCGTCGCCGCGGCCGAGGTCGTCGTGGGGCTGGCGATCATCATGACCATCTTCCGCACGCGACGCTCGGCCTCGGTCGACGACGCCAGCCTGTTGAAGTTCTGAGGTAGAGCGCCTGATGTACGTAATCGAGACCGGGGTCGTCCCGGTGGTGGCTCCCGAAAGCGCCGACGGCGTCTTCTCGCTGCTGTGGCTGATCATCGCCCTCCCGCTCGCGGGTGCCGCGATCCTGCTGCTCGGCGGCCGCTACACCGACCGGTGGGGCCACTGGCTCGGCACGGCGATGCCGATCGGCTCGTTCATCCTCTCCGTCGTGCTGCTCGTGCAGCTGCTCGGCCGCGACGAGGAGGAGCGCCAGATCGGGCAGCATCTCTACGACTGGATCCAGGTCGGCGGCCTGGACGTCGGCGCCGACCTGCTCTACGACCCGCTGGCCGCGCTCTTCCTGCTGCTCATCACCGGTGTCGGCTCCCTGATCCACGTCTACTCCATCGCCTACATGGAGCACGACGTACGACGTCGCCGGTTCTTCGGCTACCTCAACCTCTTCGTCGCCGCGATGCTGACCCTGATCCTGTCGGCCAACTACGTGGGTCTCTTCCTCGGCTGGGAGGGCGTCGGCCTGGCGTCCTACCTGTTGATCGGCTTCTGGCAGCACAAGGACTCCGCGGCCAAGGCCGCCAAGAAGGCCTTCGTGATCAACCGGGTCGGCGACATGGGCATGGCCACGGCGATCTTCCTGGCCTTCGTCACCTTCGGGACCACTGACTTCGCCGGCATCAGTGCCCTCGCCGACCAGGCGCCCGAGGGCACCATGACGGCCTTCGGCATCCTGCTGCTGGTCGGTGCATGCGGCAAGTCCGCCCAGGTGCCGCTTCAGGCGTGGCTGCTCGACGCCATGGAGGGCCCCACCCCGGTCTCCGCCCTCATCCACGCGGCCACCATGGTCACCGCGGGCGTCTACCTGATCGTCCGCTCCAACTTCGTCTTCGAGTACGCCCCGACGGCGCAGACCTGCGTGGTCGTGGTCGCGGTGGTCACGCTCCTGTGGGGTGCGGTGATCGGCTGCGCCAAGGACGACATCAAGAAGGCCCTGGCGGGCTCCACGATGAGCCAGATCGGCTACATGATGCTCGGCGCCGGCCTCGGCCCGGCCGGCTACGCGTTCGCGATCTTCCACCTGATCACCCACGGCTTCTTCAAGGCCAACATGTTCCTCGGAGCAGGCTCGGTGATGCACGCGATGGACGACGACGTCGACATGCGCCACTACGGCGTGCTCAACAAGGCGTTGCCGGTCACCTTCCTCACCTTCGCGATGGGCTACCTGGCCATCATCGGCTTCCCGGGCTTCTCCGGCTTCTGGTCGAAGGACAAGATCATCGAGGCCGCCCTGGCCGAGAACTGGCTGATCGGGATCGCGGCGATGATCGGGGCCGGCGTGACCGCCTTCTACATGACCCGTCTGATGGTGATGACCTTCTTCACCGAGAAGCGCTGGCGCAAGGACGTCCACCCCCACGAGTCCCCGGCCTTGATGACCGTGCCGCTCATCGTGCTGGCCGCGCTCTCGGTCCTCGGTGGCTTCCTGCTCCTGAACGGCTGGATCGTGCACTGGCTGGAGCCGGTGACCGGGCCGGAGCCCGAGCACGAGCTGCCGATCCCGGCGCTCGCCATCACCGCCCTGGTCACCCTCGTCGTCGCCATCGGCGTCGCCGTGGCGATCGTCCTGGTCCAGCGGCGCCCCGTGCCCGACACGCCTCCGACCGACGTCTCGCTCGTGGTCAAGGCCGCCCGCGCCGATCTGTACGGCGACGCGATCAACGACGGGCTCGTGGTCCAGCCCGGCCGCCGCCTGGTGACGGGGCTCTTCGCCTTCGACCGGCACGGTGCCGACGGCGCCTTCATGGGCGGTGGTGGCGCGATCGCCGCCATCGGCGGTCAGCTCCGCAAGGTGCAGAACGGCTACGTCCGCTCCTACGCACTCTCCGTGCTCGTCGGCGTCCTCATCGTCGCCGTCGCGATGCTGGCGGTGAACCTGTGATGATGCCCCACGCCGTTCTCCGTCTCCTCCGCTTCGCTCCCCCGACAAACAACGCCGCGGGGACCCCGGGGTCCTCTGGAAGCCCGATCTTCACTCCGGAGGTTTCCCTGTGATGTTGACGACCCTCATCCTCGTGCCCCTCGTC
Organism: Nocardioides sp.; assembly: GCF_029937575.1. Taxonomy (GTDB): domain Bacteria; phylum Actinomycetota; class Actinomycetes; order Propionibacteriales; family Nocardioidaceae; genus Nocardioides. The sequence continues at coordinate 46,159 of NZ_JAPYPS010000008.1, read as the reverse complement.
GGGGCGCTCGTGATCGCCGCCCTCCCGGCGGCCAACGCCCGCGTAATCGCCCTCGGCGTCACCGCGGTCACTCTCGGACTCGGCATCGCCGTCGCGGTGATGTACGACGTCGACGGCGGCATGCAGCTGACCGAGCAGGTCTCCTGGATCGAGGCGTTCGGGGTGCACTACGCCCTCGGCGTCGACGGCCTCGGACTTCTCCTCGTGCTGCTGACCGTGGTCCTGGTCCCGATCGTGCTGGTCGCCGACTGGGACGCCGGCGACGAGAACCCGAAGGCCTTCTACGGCTGGGTGCTCGCCCTGGAGGCCCTGTCGCTGGCCGTCTTCCTGGCCACCGACGTCTTCCTCTTCTACGTCGTCTTCGAGGCCACGCTGATCCCCGCCTACTTCCTGGTGGGCGGCTTCGGTAAGGCCGGTCGCAGCGCGGCTGCGGTCAAGTTCCTGATGTTCCAGCTCGGCGGCGGTCTCGTGCTGCTCGCCTCGGTGATCGGCCTCTACGTCGTCTCCGCGCAGCAGGGCACGCCGTCGTACCTCCTCTCGGACCTGATGGCCCTGGACATCGGCACCGAGGCAGGCCGCTGGCTGTTCTTGGGGTTCTTCATCGCGTTCGCGATCAAGGCGCCGCTCTTCCCGGTGCACACGTGGCTGGCCGACACGACGGAGAAGGCGACGCCGGGCACCAGCGTCCTGCTGGTCTGCGTGCTCGACAAGATCGGCACGTTCGGGATGCTGCGGTTCTGCCTCGGGATCTTCCCCGAGGCCTCGCAGTGGGCCACGCCGGTCGTGGTGACCATCGCGGTCATCTCGATCATCTACGGCGCCCTGGTCGCGATCGGCCAGGACGACGTCCTGCGCCTGATCGGTCTGACGTCGCTGAGCCACTTCGGCTTCATCACCCTGGGCATCTTCGTCTTCAGCAGCCAGGGTGGGTCCGGAGCGATCCTCTACATGGTCAACCACGGACTCGGCACGGCCGCGCTGTTCCTGGTGGCCGGCTACCTGATCAAGCGCCGGGGCACCACGCTCATCTCCGAGATGGGCGGCATCGAGAAGGTCACGCCGGTCCTGGCCGGCCTGCTCCTCGTCGCCGGCCTGGCGACGCTCGGGCTGCCGGGCCTGAGCCCGTTCGTCTCGGAGTTCCTGGTGCTGCTCGCCGCGTTCGACTACGGGTGGTGGGTCGGTGCCTTCGCCGTCACGGGCATCGTGCTCGCCGCGATCTACGTCCTGTGGATGTACCAGCGCATCATGACCGGCCCGACGCCGCCCGAGGTCGAGGCGACCCCGGACGGCACCCTGCGCGAGATCGCCGCGGTCGCGCCGTTGATGGTCGCGCTAGTCTTCTTCGGCTTCTTCCCGAAGCCGCTGCTGGAGACGAGCAACCCCTACGTCGCCGACCTGATGATCCACGTCGGAGTCACCGACGACGAACCCACCGTCGCCCTGGCCGAGGAAGCGGGTCGCTGAGATGGACTTCATCAATCCCACCATCGAGTACGCCGAGCTCTCGCCGCTCCTGATCGTCATGGGCGTGGCCTGTCTCGGAGTCGTCGTCGAGGCATTCCTGCCGCGCGAGCGGCGTCACGTCGTGCAGAGCACCCTCGCCGGGGTCGGCGTGGCGGCGGCGCTGGGTGCCACGATCGCGGTCGGCCTCAACCTGGACCCTGCTGGCACTGACGGTGCCGGGCAGGGCCTCGTCGGTGCCGAGGGCTCGATCGTCGTCGACGGCCCCACGATCTACCTCTGGGGCCTGGTCCTCGTCTTCGCCCTGGGCGGAGTGGCACTCTTCGCCGAGCGACGGCTCGAGGCGGGCATCTCGGCCTTCGCCGGTCAGGCTGCCGCCGTCCCGGGCACCGACGCCGAGCGCGAGGCCTCCACCAAGGGCCTGGCGCACACCGAGGTCTACCCACTGCTGATGTTCGCGGTGGGCGGCATGCTCCTCTTCCCCGCCTCCGGGGACCTGCTCATGATGTTCGTCGCGCTCGAGGTGCTCTCGCTGCCGCTGTACCTGCTCTGCGGACTGGCACGACGTCGCCGCCTGCTGAGCCAGGAGGCGGCGATGAAGTACTTCCTTCTCGGCGCCTTCTCCTCCGGGTTCTTCCTCTACGGCATGGCGCTGGTCTACGGCTACGCCGGCTCGATGGACTTCGCGGCCATCAACGAGGCGGTCGTCAACGGCGCCGACAACGAGATCCTGCTGATGCTCGGCATCGCCCTGCTCTCGGTCGGACTGCTCTTCAAGGTCGGGGCGGTGCCCTTCCAGGCCTGGACCCCCGACGTCTACCAGGGCGCGCCGACCGCGGTGACCGCCTTCATGTCGGCGGGCACCAAGGTGGCCGCGTTCGGCGCCATGCTGCGGCTCTTCTACGTCGCCCTCGGCGCCGACCGCTGGGACTGGCAGCCGATGCTGTGGGTCGTCGCGATCCTCACGATGGTCGTCGGGGCGGTCGTCGCGATCGCCCAGACCGACGTGAAGCGGATGCTGGCCTACTCGGCCGTCGCCCACACCGGGTTCCTGATCACCGGTGTCCTGGGTCTGCAGTCGGCGGGCGAGCTGGCCGACGGCCAGGTCACCTCGCTGCAGGCGGTGCTGTTCTACCTGACGTCGTACGGCGTCGCCTCGCTCGGCGCGTTCGCCCTGGTGATGGTCGTGCGCGACGCGAACGGCGAGTCGTCGTCGTTCGTCCGCTGGACCGGCCTCGGCAAGCGCTCCCCGCTTGTCGCGGGACTGTTCGCCTTCTTCCTGCTCTCGATGGCGGGGATCCCGCTGACCGCCGGCTTCGTCGGCAAGTGGGCCGTCTTCACGGTAGCCATGTCCGCCGGGGCCTGGCCCGTCGTGCTGGTGGCGATCGCGTCGAGCATCGTCGCGGTCTACTTCTACGTGCGCTTCATCCGGCTGATGTTCTTCACCGACCCGGAGCCGGGAGCCGAGGTCGCCGAGGTGACGACGGCCTCGCCGCTCACCGGTCTGACCATCGCGGTGTGCGCAGCCGCGACGTTGTTCCTCGGGGTCGTACCCGGTCCGGTACTCGACCTGGCGGTGCATGCGGGAGACTTCATCAGGTGACGACGTCCACTGCCTCCGCGGTCCCCTCTCCGGGGGGCCCGGTCGACCTGGCGCTGCCCATCTCCGACGCCGGGCTCGCCCGCCGGCTCAGCGAGCGGATGGCCGACGTCGAGGAGGCACTCTTCGGGCACGCGGTGAGTCGCGCGCCGTACGTCACCCGGGCCGCCCAGCACCTGCTCTCCGCCGGCGGCAAGCGGTTCCGTCCGTTGCTCGTGCTGCTCGCTGCCGAGACCGGCACCGACCCCGACTCGGCCGACGTCGTCACCGCTGCCTGCGTCGTGGAGATCACCCACGTCGGCTCGCTCTACCACGACGACGTCATGGACGAGGCCGACCTGCGCCGCGGGGCCGACTCGGCCAACGCTCGCTGGGACAACCTGGTCGCGATCCTCACCGGTGACTTCCTCTTCGCGAAGTCGTCCGAGCTGACCGCGCTGCTCGGCGCCGACGCGGTGCGCATCCAGGCCGAGACCTTCACCCGGCTCGTCGAGGGACAGATCCTCGAGACCGTGAAGCCGGGTCCGGACGAGGATCCCCTCGCGCACTACCTCGACGTCGTGGCCGGCAAGACCGGCTCCCTGATCGCGACCTCGGCGCGCTACGGCGCTCGCTTCGGTGGCGCGACGCCCGAGGTCGAGGAGGCGCTCACGGCGTACGGCGAGATCGTGGGCACCGCCTTCCAGCTCTCCGACGACATCCTCGACATCGCCTCGGAGACCGAGGAGTCGGGCAAGACCCCGGGGACCGACCTGCGCGAAGGGGTCCCGACGCTGCCGGTGCTGATGGCCCTCGCCTCCGACGACCCGGGCGACGCGAGGCTGCACGAGCTGCTCGGCGCGCCGATCACCGACGAGGGCGAGGTCGCCGAAGCACTCGGACTGCTGCGGGCACATCCGGCGATGGCCGAGGCCCGGGCGTACGTCGTGGGGCAGGCCGCCGAGGCGAAGGCGCTGCTGGACGTCCTGCCGCAGGGCCCGGTGCGCGAGGCGCTGGAAGCCTTCGCCGACGTCGTGGCGGTTCGCTCCGCCTGACCCCGCGACGTCCGGTTACGGTGTGCCTGCGCGCCCGAGAGTGGCTCGCGGCCGGCGCGGTCCATGGCCACGGGGACGCAACGTTTGCCACCGTGACCTGTGGGCAGGACCGCCATGACACTCACCCACCATCTCCAGGGAGATCCCATGCGAGCAACTCGCCTTCTCGTCGCCCTTCTCGCCTTCGCACTGGTGGGGCTGCTGCCTGCCACCGCTGCGACCGCCGCGCCGGTCGCCGACGCCACGTCGGCCAACGCGGGGTCGAGCCCGATGGCAGCCCCGGTGTCGGCGCGCGGAGCCAAGAAGCTCACCGCCAAGATCGTCAAGCGCAAGAGCGGCAAGCTCATCCTGACCGGTGTGATCCGCCCGAAGAAGGGCCCGGTCGTCATCCAGAAGGCGACCAACTGCAACGCCAAGAAGGGCACCTGCAACTTCAAGAAGTTCGGCAAGTCCAAGATCAACAAGAAGGGCCGCTACACCAAGCGCGTCTACGCGCCCCGCAACGGTGCCTGGGCCTGGCGGGCCAAGAAGAAGGGGACCGTCAGCGAGGTCTGGGTCACCTGCGTGAAGAAGCCCGGCGACAGGTGCCCGCTTCCCTGACTTGATCGGCACGAGGGCCCCCACCGCGATGCGCCTGTTCGGCTTTTAGTGTGGTTTTGGGCGCGCCTTGTCCGGCCCTCCCGGTAACCTTGACCCTTCGGTCAGGGCCCGGGAGGGCCGGTTCGCGTTCGGAGGGGGTCGCTGGTGGTTGCCGCCCGCGACCTCGAGGACGGCACTGCCGGTGGGACCGGCGCCGGCACGCTGTCTGCGGAGACGTCCCGCCAGGAGGACAACTGACCGACGCAGCAGCACCGCAGTGCCCGGACCCGTCACACGCGGGGAGCCGGGTGCGCCGCCGTGGGCTCAGGGCCTCCGCGGCCGGCACACGGCAGCGGTTCGAGTGCCTGCCCGAGACCGGAAAGCGGCACTTCTTCACCACCCCGGCCGCCGGAGCGGTCGAGGCTGGACGCTCACCGAGGCAGCGGTGCCCTGACCCGTGGCACGCCGACGCCCGGGTCCAGGGACGAGGCACGCGCACGACGAAGGCGGGCACCTGGCGGCGGTTCCGGTGCACCCGGCCCGACGGCAGCTCGCACTTCTTCCAGGTGCTCGCCTCGGCGGCCGGCACCCAGCTCACCTCGCTCGACCGCCCGCCGGGGTGCCCCGAGCACGCGGTCTCGAAGGTGACCCGGCAGGGCGTGTACGGCCGCGGCGCCACGAAGCGGCAGCGCTACCGCTGTGTCCCCGCCGACGGCACGGCGCCACACACCTTCACCCCGCCACTGGCACGGGAGGCCGTCGAGGTCGGTGTCGAGAGCTGCACGACTTGCGACGAACTGCTCTCCCCGCACCGCGGCGCGCTCACCGGCGCCCGGCACACCCCGTGGACGCTCGCGTTGTACGCCCGGGCGCTGAACGAGCTCTCGATGGGCGCCAGCTACGCGGCGGTGTCGCTGATGATGCGCGAGTACCGCGACCGAGCCAGCCGCCACCTGCTCGAGCACCATGGCGGCGGCGCGCTGCTCGACGGGCAGGCGACCGGGGCCGCGCAGTCGTACACCGCCGCGCAGGGCAAGTCCGCCTGGCACCTCGCCGCCGACCTGGTGGAGCAGTACGCACCGCTGCTGTGGCGCCCCGTCGAGCAGCAGATGCGCGACCGCGACCGGCAGCAGCGCGCCGCGAACGACCAGCAGCTCGCCGCTGCACCGAACGCCGCGCTCGCCACCCCCATCACCTGGCTGCTCGACGAGCAGCCGGTCATTTTGTCCGGCCGTCGCCGGCGCGGCCAGCAGCGGCGCCTTGAGCGGAACCAGTGGAGCTTGCTGGTGGTCGTCGAGGTCCGCTGGCACCCGGCCGAGGACCCGATGAGCTACCCGCGTCGGGAGTACCGGCTCCGGCTGGCGCGCGCCTACCCGCGCGCGAACGAACAGGCGTGGCGGCTGGTGCTGGACGAGCTCGGCGAACGCCCGGACTTCATCGTCGCCGACAACGCCGAAGCCATCAGCAACGCGGTGACGAAGCAGTACGGCGCAGGGGTCGTCGGACTGGTCCCGAGCCTGTTCCACATCCAGCGCAACCTCCGCGACGCACTGAGGAAGCTGCCAGGGGCGACCACCAAGCTCGAGGGGCGCACCGTGCTGGTCCCCGAACTGGCCAAGCACCTCGACGTGCTCGCTCGCGACGAGCTGCTCAACCTCGGCCCCGCCGACTGGACACGGTGGTGGGACGACCTCATCGGAGCCGTCGCCACGCTGCCGGCGCCCGTGACCGGAGTGCTGGAGCAGCGCCGCATCTACGAACCCCGGGTCGCGGCCGCGCTGCCCATCCTGGCCCGACAGCCGCAGCTGCCGGCGTCCAACGCCGCGGTCGAGAACCGGATCCGGCACGCGCTTGAGCCGTTCCTGGACAACCGCAAGCAGCTGTACCGCAACCTCGCCCGGACGAACTTCCTGCTCGATCTCGCGGTCGCCCGGGCCCAGGGCGCGTTCACCGACCTCGACGAGGTCACCCGGCTGCTGCGCGAAGACAACGAGGCCGCCGGCGGGTGGGCACCCGCCCCGCGCACCCTCGCCGACGCTCAACCGCCACCGCGCGCCGAGGGTGAGCCGCCACCGGTGTACTCCTCGCTGTTGAACCCGCTGCTGGTCGCCGCGCTCGCCGAGCAGCGGCTCACCCAACCACCCGTTCGGCAGCAGGACGGGCAGCAGAGCGGAGGGCGACCGTGACGCTCACCGACGCCGGCTTCGAGCTGTTCCAGCACCTCACCGCCCGCACCTTCCTCGTGCTCGACACCGAGTACACCCGCGACCCCGACGGGGATGGCGACCGCATCATCTCCCTGGCCATCACCCCGGTTGTCGGCGGGAAACGGGTTCGCGACGGCGAGCTGTACGTCGAGATGAACCCCGGCGTGCCCGTTGACCCCCGCTCCACCGCGGTGCACGGCTTCACCACCGAGGCCGTGGCCCGCAAGCGCCGCTTCGGCTACTACGCGCCCGCGGTGCTCGACGCCCTCACCGTCCCCGACGCGGTGCTGGTCTGCCACACCGGCAGCGACATCCGGGTGCTGCGCCGCGAGTTGGAGCGGCTCGACGAGGCGAGGGCAACCGGGGACGCGACGGTGCCCGTCGGCCTCGAGCAGCTGCCCGAGCTGCCCATCATCGACACCAGCACCCTGCCGCGACTGCTCCGGCTGCCCGGCGTCGGTCAGCGCGGCGTCGTCAGCCTCGCCACCTTGTGCCAGCTCGTCGGGGTCGCCAACGCCGAGGCGCACCACGCCCGCGCGGACGCCCGCGCCACCGCCGACGCCCTGGTCAAGCTGCTCCTTCACGCCGCCGGGGCGTTCGCCTACGACAGCCTCGAGGCGCTGCTCGAAGATCACGCCCGGGGCACTACCCACGACCCGAAGCTTCCTGGCTACATCCGCAGCCGCCGCGAAGCGCCCGTCGTCCCGACCGAGCACCTGGTCCGCCACGACTCCCCGCTCACCCACGCGGGCACTCCGGCCGAGCAGCAGGCGTGGTTGGAGCTGGCCGTGGAGTGCGTGCGGCTGCGCTGCCCGCACCTGCGCACCGAAGCCACCCTCGCCGCCCAGGAGAACGGCGCCGCGCTGTTCGACCCACTCGTCGCGCTGCTGGCCACCGTCACCGAGCCCGGCCAGGCAGGCACCCTGCTCGGCGCCGTCGCCGCACTCATCACCGCCTCCAGCCCTGGTGCCGACCCGCCCGCGGCCGCGCCCGCGCTCGCGCACACCCGGGCGCTGCGCTGGTGGGCCAAGCAGCGGCCCCAGGTCGAAGCCTCCACCCCGTGCGAGCCGTCCGGGTCTCGCTCCTGCCCCGACTGCTGGGAAGGTCACGGTTGCCCCCGCGACACGCTGTACCAGCCGGTGACCCGGATCGCGGTGCTCGGCGAGCAGGGCAGGCTCACCAAGACCGGCATCCGAGACCGCCTCTTCGGCAAGCGCGAGGACCGTCGCATCAACCGCTGGTCACCGACCCACCCGCGCGAGACCGCGTACATGGCTTGGATGGTGTTCACCTTCACCGTCGAGGAGGACCGGGTCCTCGCCGCGAACGACTACCTCGCCGTCGCGATGAGCAAGGGGCTCCACCTGCTCGAGCCGCGCCTGGCCCGAGTCGCGTGCCAGTCGATCGCGGAGACCCGCGGGCTGACCGCAGCGAAGGAGGTCGCGGGGACGGTGCTCGCCGGCCGCACGACCGACCCGGCCTACGATGAGCTCGAACTGTGGATGACCTGGCACGAGCAGGCCGCGGTCGCCACCGCCCGGGCCCAGCAGCCGCGCACCATCACCCACCGGCGCCTCGCCCGCCCCGAAGGGCGCGTGAACCCGAACCCCTACCTGCCGCGCTGATGGACGAACCACTCGGACATCCCAGCCGGCGTTGAAGCGCGCGCCCGTTCTCCCACCGCGATGAAAGCAATGTTCAGCGCACGCTGTACTATTCAGCACATGCTGACCACTGCTAGCCGTCTTGACGTGATGAACAGGTTGGGTCGGGCGATGGCCGACCCCACGCGCTCCCGCCTACTCATGGCCCTTCTGGAGGGCCCCGCCTACCCCGGCGACCTCGCCCGCGACCTAGACCTGACCCGGTCCAACGTGTCGAACCACCTCGCGTGCCTGCGCGACTGCGGCATCGTCGTAGCCGAACCCGAAGGCCGACACACGCGCTACGCCGTCGCTGACCCGCACCTCACCCGGGCTCTCACTGCGCTCATCGACGTCACCCTGGCCGTCGACGAGAGCGCACCCTGCATCGACCAGCAATGTGTCCTGCCCGGGTGTGGCACCCAAGGGGCCGGCGCCTGATGCTGACCTCCGCAGCGCAGGCCATCGGCCTGTTCATCGCCACCAACATCGACGACATCATCGTGCTGTCGCTGTTCTTCGCCCGAGGAGCTGGACGGCCCGGAACCACGTCGCGCATCCTGGCTGGGCAGTACCTGGGGTTCGCCGGCATCCTCGCCGCGGCAGTGCTCGTGTCGCTCGGCGCCGGAGCCTTCCTGCCCGAGGCCGCGATCCCCTACTTCGGCCTCATCCCGCTGGTCCTCGGCCTCTGGGCTGCATGGCAGGCATGGCGCGATGATGATGATGATGATGACGACGACGCCAAAGTCGCCGGCAAGGCCGTCGCAGTGTGGACCGTCGCCGCCGTCACCTTCGCCAACGGCGGCGACAACATCGGCGTCTACGTCCCCGTCTTCTTGAACGTGGGCCCCGCCGCGACAGCCGCCTACTGCGTCGTCTTCCTCGTCCTCGTCGCCGCCTTGGTGGTCGCAGCCAGGTTCGTCGCCACCCGACCAGGAATCGACGAAGTCCTCGAACGCTGGGAGCACATCCTGTTCCCGGTCGTCCTCATCGGCCTGGGCCTGGTCATCCTCTACAGCGGCGGAGCCTTCGGGCTCTGATGCTTCGCCTGGCCAGCGGTCGAGCACGTGCAGGTAGCGCGGGCCTAGTCGCCGTCACCCTCGACAAGAGAACGCTCCACCGCGCGCCGGTCACGCTCGAGTAGCGCTCGCCGACACGCCGCCCGACCGCTACCTGCCCCCGAGCTCCGCCCATCGCGTGCAGGCTGGAGCCATCGGCTCGGAGGCGCAGACGTGAAAGCGCCCCCCGGTCCGATCGGACCGGGGGGCGCTTCGATGCGCCATAGGCGCGCCGTGAACCCACACTAAAAGCCGAACAGGCGCGATGCGGTGGGGGCCTTCGTCGCGGTCGGACGTCCGGTCGTGTCAGACGACGGTCCAGGTGTCGGTGCCGTTGATGAGGGTGCTGAGTCGGTCGGTGGGCGTGCCGGGTGCTGCGTCCATCGAGGAGCTGATCTGGGCGCGGGCCTGGTCGTCGTACGTCGGGCGCTCGACCTGGCGGAAGATGCCGATGGGTGAGGTGTTGAGGTAGCCCGAGTCGGTGAGCCTGGAGATCGCGAACGCGACGGAGGGGTCGGGGTTGTGGGCGTCGTGGACGATGAGCTGGTCGAGCGCTGCCTGGTGGTCGCCGTGGTCGCCGTGGAGGTCGGCGAGGTCGACGGCCTTGACGCCACCGGTGCTGGGGTCGCGGATGACGCCCTTGGTGGGGTTGCCGTCGGCGTCGGGGACGCCGTAGGTCACGGGCTGGCCGTGGACCAGGGGGATGAGGGCGTTCTCCTTGGTGTCGCGGTCCTTGATCGCGTCGAAGGCGCCGTCGTTGAAGATGGGGCAGTTCTGGTAGATCTCGACCAGGGACGTGCCGCGGTGGGCGGCGGCTGCGGCGAGCACGGCGGTGAGGTGCTTGCGGTCGGAGTCGATGGTGCGGGCCACGAAGGAGGCCTCGGCGCCCAGGGCCAGCGAGACGGGGTTGAAGGGGTGGTCCAGCGATCCCATCGGGGTCGACTTGGTGATCTTGCCGGCCTCGGAGGTGGGGGAGTACTGACCCTTGGTCAGGCCGTAGATGCGGTTGTTGAACAGCAGGATCGTCATGTTGACGTTGCGGCGCAGCGCGTGGATCAGGTGGTTGCCGCCGATCGAGAGCGCGTCGCCGTCGCCGGTGACGACCCAGACGTTGAGGTCCTCGCGCGCGGTGGCGATGCCGGTGGCGATCGAGGGGGCACGTCCGTGGATGGAGTGCATCCCGTAGGTGTCGAGGTAGTAGGGGAACCGGCTGGAGCAGCCGATGCCGGAGACGAAGACGATGTTCTCGCGGCGCAGGCCCAGGCCCGGGAGGAACGACTGGACGGCCTTGAGGACGGCGTAGTCGCCGCACCCGGGGCACCAGCGGACCTCTTGGTCGGAGGTGAACTCCTTGCCGGTCTGGGCGGGTGCGTCGGGGTCGAGGGTGGGGACGGACTCGGTGCCCGAACGAAGTCCGGGCACACCGAGATCGGTGCTGGTGCTCATCGGGGAGCCTCCTCGTGGTCGGCGGGGGCAGTGGTGGGGTGGGAGAACACGGCAGGGTCCAGGTCGATGCCCTCGGCCTCGGCGACCAGGGTGCCGACGGCCTCGGCGAGGTCGGCCGCCTTGATGGGCATGCCGTTGACCTGGTTGAACCCGACGGCGTCGACGAGGTAGGTGCCGCGCAGGAGCAGGGCCAGCTGGCCGAGGTTCATCTCGGGCACCATCACCTTGTCGTAGCGGGCCAGGATCTCTGCGAGGTCCTTCGGGAACGGGTTCAGGTGACGCAGGTGCGTCTGCGCGACGTGGTAGCCGGCGCGGCGTACCCGTCGGCACGCGGCACCGATCGGGCCGTACGTCGAGCCCCAGCCCAGCACCAGCACCTTCGCCTCACCGGAGGGGTCGTCGACCTCGAGCGGTGGCAACGAGTCGGCGATCCGGGCGACCTTCGCGGCACGGGTGCGGACCATGAAGTCGTGGTTGGCGGGGTCGTAGGAGATGTTGCCGTGGCCCTCGCCCTTCTCGAGGCCGCCGATGCGGTGCTCGAGGCCGGCGGTGCCGGGGATGGCCCACGGGCGGGCGAGGGTGTCCTCGTCGCGCAGGTAGGGCCAGAACTCGGCATCGTCTCCGTCACCGTGGTTGGTGGTGGTGGCGAAGGCGGGGTCGATGACGGGCAGGTCGGCGACGTCGGGGATCTTCCACGGTTCGGAGCCGTTGGCGAGGTAGCCGTCGCTCAGCAGCATCACGGGGGTGCGGTACGTGACCGCGATCCGGGCGGCCTCGATCGCGGCGGTGAAGCAGTCGCCGGGTGACTGCGGGGCCACGATCGGCACGGGAGCCTCGCCGTTGCGGCCGAACATCGCCTGGAGCAGGTCGGCCTGCTCGGTCTTGGTCGGCAGGCCCGTGGACGGCCCGCCGCGCTGGACGTCGATGACGAGCAGCGGGAGCTCGGTCATCACTGCCAGGCCGATGGCCTCGGACTTCAACGCGATCCCGGGACCACTGGTGGTCGTCACCCCCAGCGAGCCGGCGAAGGAGGCCCCGATCGCGGCACCCACACCGGCGATCTCGTCCTCGGCCTGCAGCGTGGTCACCCCGAACGACTTGTGCTTGGACAGCTCGTGGAGGATGTCGGAGGCCGGGGTGATCGGGTAGGACCCCAAGAACACCGGGAGCCCGGACTGGACCCCGGCGGCCACGAGGCCGTAGGACAGGGCGAGGTTGCCGGTGATGTTGCGGTAGGTCCCGGCGGTCATCTCGGCGGGCTTGATCTCGTACTGGACCGCGAACGCCTCGGTCGTCTCGCCGAAGTTCCAGCCGGTCTTGAACGCGGTGATGTTGGCGTCCCTGATGTCGGGCACCTTCGCGAACCGCTTCGACAAGAACGCCTCGGTGCCCTCGGTCGGGCGCCCGTACATCCACGAGAGCAGACCCAACGCGAACATGTTCTTCGCCCGAGCCGCGTCCTTCCGGGACAGCCCGTACTCCTTGACGGCCTCGACCGTCATCCCGGTCAGGTCGACGGTGTGGACGTTGAAGTCGGCCATCGGGTGACCCGGAGCAGCATCACCCAACGAGTCCAACGGGTTGGCGGTGTAGCCGGCCTTCTCGAGGTTGCGCTTGGTGAAGTCGTGGGTGTCCACGATCACCGTCGCACCCTTGGGCAGGTCAGCCAGGTTGGCCCGCAGCGCGGCCGGGTTCATCGCCACCAGGACGTCGGGGGCATCCCCGGCGGTCAGGATGTCGTGGTCGGCGAAGTGCACCTGGAACGACGACACCCCCGCCATCGTCCCGGCAGGCGCCCGGATCTCGGCCGGGAAGTTCGGCAGCGTCATCAGGTCGTTGCCGAACACCGCCGACTCCGAGGTGAACCGGTCACCGGTGAGCTGCATCCCGTCACCGGAGTCACCCGCGAACCGGATGATCACCCGATCGAGCTGCTTGACCTGCTTGGACACCTGTCCCACCTTCAATTCCACTGTTGCTGCCGGGCGGATCGCGCCGCGGCCAGACCGAAACTAGAACATGTTCTGGACACCTGTCCAGAAGCCGGCTCCGGCGCTGACCACGATAGACGGCCGACAATGCCGGGCCGGGCCGTCCTGCCTGGTGGAAGGCTGCGCCCGCGTGACGTGTGCCACAGCGTGGCCCTGCCGCGCGGCCGGGTCGTGTGCCCGCGCCCGGTCCAGGGACAGCCGTGAGGCACACGACCCTCACGGGCGACCCGGATCGGTCAGCGGTAGTTGGTGAACTGCACCGCGAACTCGTAGTCCTGACCCTTGACCAGGGCGATGATCGCCTGCAGGTCGTCGCGCTTCTTCGATGACACCCGCAGCTCGTCGCCCTGGATCTGGGCCTTGACGCCTTTGGGGCCCTCGTCGCGGATCAGCTTGGAGATCTTCTTGGCGTCCTCGGAGCTGATCCCCTCCTTGAGGGCGATCCCGATCTTCGACTGCTGCCCGGACTGCCGCGGCTCGGAGGCGTCGAGGACCTTGAGGCTGACGTCGCGCTTGATCAGCTTGCCCTTGAAGACGTCGAGCACGGCGGTGGCCCGGTCGTCGGCGGAGGCGCTGATCTCGATCGCCTCGTCGCCCTGCCACTCGATGGTCGCGCCGGTGCCCTTGAAGTCGAAACGGGTCGCGATCTCGCGGGCTGTCTGCCCGAGAGCGTTGTCGACCTCCTGGCGGTCGATCTTGCTCACGATGTCGAAGGACGAGTCGCCCATGGGTGTGTGCTCCTGTACGTCGGCCGGGTCGGGCCCAGCGATTGTCGGATCGGGTGCTGCCTGCGCTATTGTTTCGCCTCGTTGCCGCACGGCCAAAGCCATGCTCAGCAGTGCGGACGACACCCTGGCAGGTTGCCCGAGCGGCCAAAGGGAGCTGACTGTAAATCAGCCGGCACAGCCTACGCTGGTTCGAATCCAGCACCTGCCACTGAAGCCGCGTGACCGCGATCCGGTCCGCGGCTTCGACCATTTGCGGCCCTCGGTTCGGGCGCCCGCACCCGAACCCGCTGACCTCGACGGCGCTCGCCGCGGCCGCTGCCCGAGCTGGGTCGCCACGACGGCCTCAGACCGGCTGGAGGTAGAAGACCGGGATCAGTCGGGTGGTGCGCTCCTCGTACTTCGCGAAGTTGGGCCAGGTGCGCAGCATCACCTGCCACAGGGCGGCTCGCTCGTCGCCCTCCACCTCGCGCCAGGAGACGCGCCGCTCGGCACCGTCGACCGAGATGGTCGCGGTGTCGCAGGCCCGCAGGTTGCCGACCCACAGCGGCACGTCGGGACCGCCGAAGTAGGAGCCGGCGATCAGCCAGCCGCCGTCGTGCGGCACGCACAGCAGGGGCGTGGTGCGCGGGACACCACTCTTGCGACCAGGCACCGTCAGCGCGAGGTTGGGCAGGCCGGCGATGTCGAGGACGGTGACCTTGCCGCCGGTCACCCGCTGCAGACGGGTGTCGACCCAGACCACCTGGGGGAGGAGCTTCGGCATCCAGGAGAGCGCGCCGATGCGTACGGCGAGCGGTGTGAGCAGACCCATGACGTGAGGGTAGGGCAGCCCCGACACCCCTCGTGGGTGGTCGGCGCGACCGGCCAGCAGACGTCTGATGGCTGCGCCCGGGTCGCCCGGACCTCGACCGCTGTTCATCCGTCGGGGCGAGCATCGCCGCATGCTGTGGGTGGTGATTCCCGCGCTGGACGAGGCCGACAACCTCGCCGCGCTGATACCTCGGGTCCTGGCCGAGGTGTCGACGTACGCGCCCGGCGGTCGGGTGCTCGTCGTCGACGACGGCTCCAGTGACGACACCGCCAAGGTCGTGGCCGAGCTGATGGCCGAGCACCCGGCGGTCGCCTACGAGTCGATGGGCCACAACCAGGGCAAGGCGCCGGCGCTGCGACGCGGCTTCGACCGGGCGCTCGACGAGGGCGCCGAGACCGTCGTGATGATGGACGCCGACGGCCAGGACGACCCCTGCGAGCTCGAACGCCTGCTGCGCCGCCTCGAGGCTGGGGCCGACCTGGTCACCGGTGCCCGCCTCACCCGACGCGACCGCTTCGTCAAGCGCACCACCTCACGTCTGTACAACCGCGTGACCGGGGTCCTCTCGGGCGCTCCCGGTCGCGACTTCAACTCGGGCTTCAAGGCGATGCGCGCCGACGTGGCCCGCGCCGTCTCCCCGATGCTGTACGGCGAGATGCACCGCTACCTCACGGTGGTCGCCCACGCCCTGGGGTACGCCGTCGCCGAGGTGCCGGTCGAGCACCACCCGAGGATGTCGGGAGTCAGCAAGTACGGCCTGGCCCGCTTCTGGCGCGGCTTCTCCGACCTGGTCACCATCCGCTTCCTGCTGAGCTACGAGAACCGTCCCTCCCACCTGTTCGGGGGCGTCGGCGCGCTCACGTTCCTGCTGGGCACGGTGATCCTCGGCTACCTCACCGTGGTCAAGCTGACCGGCGAGCCGATCGGCGACCGACCGCTCCTCATCGCGGGCGTCCTGATGGTGATGGTCGGCCTCCAGCTGAGCCTCTTCGGTCTGCTGGCCGAGCTGGTGGTGCACGCTCGCAACCGGACGGCGACCACCGAGCGACGGACATGACGAGCGCGGTCACCGGACCGGCGCGACCCGAGGTCGCCGCCGCCCCTGCGCCGGTCACGTCCTGGCCCCGGACGGCGGTGCCCGCGCCGCCGCGCAGCCTCGTGGTCGTCGCCGCAGTCGCCCTGGCCGCGGGTGTCGCGATCGCCGTGGTCGGCGCGTGGCGCACGGGAGTCTCGTGGGACGAGACGTACCACGTCGTTCGGATGCGCAACTACCTCGAGCACGGGTGGTACCTGCTCGACCAGGACCTCGACGGCTCCGCCCCCGGCGCCTGGGTCGACCAGCGCTACGTCTACGCCCCGGCCACGATGGGGCTGCTGCACGCGTGGTCGATGCTGTGGGGCGTCGACGGTGCGGGCACCGTCGAAGCGACCGACCAGGCCTACGCCGTACGTCACCTCGGCGTCGTGCTCATCTCCTTCGTCGGGGTCGTCGCCACTGCCGTGGTCGTGCGGCTGCTGCTGGGCTCGTGGGCCTGGGCACTGGTCTGTGCCGGGGTGCTCGTCGCGGTGCCGACCTGGACCGGGCACGCGATGTTCAACATCAAGGACGTCCCCGTCGCGACCGGCTACACGCTGGTCACGCTGGGGCTGGTCGTCGTGCTGCGCGCGCATCGTCGGGAGGGGTGGGTGGTGGCCGGCGTCGCCACCACCGTCGCCGGCCTGGTCCTCGCGATCGGGACCCGCCCCGGCATCTGGCCGGGTCTCGCCCTGGCTGGGGGTGTCGTCGTGCTCGTGCTGGTGCTGGGTCGTGAGTGGCGCCGCGCCGCGGCCCTGCTCGCCGCTCCCGTGCTGGCGCTGGGCATCCTGACCCTCGTCTACCCGGCGGCGTTCTCCACGCCGGTGACGGCCCTGGTCGAGGGCGCGCTGTCCTCGGCGAACTACGACGGCAAGCAGGGAGCCTGGTACTACCTGCCGCTCTTCCTGGTCATCGAGCTGCCAACCCTGATGCTGGTCCTCGGCGGCGCCGGCGCCGTGATCGTCGTACGGCGCCTGGCGCGGTCCGCGAAGCGCCCTGGGCGTGAGCTGTCCCACGAGGCCGCCTGGCTGGTGGTGCTGCTCCAGGCCTTCGCCCTGCCGGCGATCGCGGTGCTGCGCGAGTCCAACCTCTACACGGGGCTGCGTCAGCTGCTGTTCGCCGCTCCTGCGTTGGCGGTGCTCGTCACGGTCGCGCTGGCCGCGCTCGTGCGTTGGCGCGTGGACGCGACAGCGAGCGCGAAGGCGCCGTGGCGGCGAGGCCTCGTCCCCACGCTCGGCGGCGCGGCGATCGTCGTACCCCTGCTCGTCCAGGTGCAGCTGTTCCCCTACTCCTACGCGTTCAGCAGCGTCCCGGCCGCCGTCGTCAGCCCGATCGCAGCCGCCCAGGACCGCGACCTCGAGGTGCAGACCGACTACTGGCGCACCAGTGTCCGGGAGCTCGCTCCGTCAGTGCCGCGCGCCGGCTTCGTGACGTGCACCCCGCAGATCGACGACGACGAACGGTTCCTGCCGCGCTCCTCGGAGAGCCGCGAGGACTGCTCGGTCGACCTGATCGGACCGCTGGCGCCGTACGACGCCCTGCGTCCCGTCGCTGCGGGGGACCCGGACCCCGCGCGCTTCGTGGCCGTCGACGCCGGGAGTGCGTTCGTCGGGAGCAACTGCGACGTGCTCGAGCAGGTGACGCGGCGCCTGTGGTGGCGCGAGGTGCCGATGTCGACGGTGGCGCGCTGCGACCTGGTCCTCGAGCCGTTGCCCGGCGACGGACGAGTCGCCTTCGCCGGCGACGGCTCCGGAGCCGCCTACCTGCGCGGCTCGTGGGCGATGAACCGTGCCCTGCCGGGCGCCGGCCTGGGGGCGGAGAGCGGAGAGATCGGCTTCGCCCTGCCCACTGACGCGACGTCCGGGCTCTCCCTCTCCCTCAGCGGCACCGGGCTCGCGGGTGCCTCCCTCGCCGCCAACGGCGCGCCCCTGACCGTGCTCGGTGACGACGTCTCCCTGCACGCCGAGATGTCGCCTGCGGTCGTCTCGCTCCTCGATGCTGGCCGCGTCGTGCTGACGCTCTCGACGCCCACGCCGGGCGCGCTGCGACTCACGGACCTACGCGTCGCACGGCTGTCGGAGGTCGCTCCATGAGCCTGTCCGTCAGGGTGAAGCGCGCCTACGTCGCCGTGGTCCGCGCCGTGCGCTCCGTGCTCGCGGCCACGGGCGTGCTGGGTGCGCTCGACAGGTGGGCAGGACGCTCCCGGACCGGCCTGTGGGTGCGCTCCTGGTTCGCCGTGCACGACCTCGACGATCTCGTCGCCCTCGACACACCCTGGTGGACCTTCGCCGCCGCCGACGAGGTCGAGGCCTTCCTCGCCGACCGCGTGGACGCCCGCGTTTTCGAGTGGGGCTCGGGCGCCTCGACCGTCTGGTTGAGCACCCGTGCCGCGTCGGTGACCAGCGTCGAGCACGACGCCGCCTGGGCCCAGCAGCTGGTGCCGGTGCTGCCCGGCAACGCCACCCTCATCCTCGTCGAGCCACGCCCCTGCGAGTCCCCGGCGACGGCCTCGTCCAAGGCGGGCTTCGCCGGCCTGGACTTCTCCGACTACGTCGCTGCTCTCGACGAGGTCGCGGGCGACTTCGACGTCATCGTCGTCGACGGCCGAGCCCGCGAGGCGTGCCTGGCCCGTGCGCTCTGCCGGCTGCGTCCAGGTGGGCTGGTCGTCGTCGACAACGTCGAGCGGGGTCGGTACCGCGCGGCGATCGGCTCCCTGCCGTCGGGCCCGGACGGCGTGAGCGTGCGCTGGACCCGGGGTCGGACCCCGGCGCTGCCCTACCCCACCCGGACCGCCCTGGTCTCCCGTCCGGTCGACGAGTGATGGCGGACCCGACGCGACGGAGCCGGTGGGTGCGGGCAGCTCGCTGGCTGTTCCTGGGTGTGGTGCTGGCGGGTGCCCTGCTGGCCTTCCGAGGCCACGGAGACGAGATCGTCTCGGCCATCGGCTCGACGTCGGTGGCCTCGGTGGGCGGCGCCTCCGCCCTGGTCCTGGCGGGTCTGGGGCTGACCTCGGTCGCCTGGCTGGCGCTGCTGCGCGGCTTCGGTCATCGGCTGCCGGGAGGGATCGGTCGTTCGGTCTTCTTCGTCGGCCAGCTGGGCAAGTACGTGCCTGGCGGCGTGTGGTCGATCGGCGCCCACGCCCACCTGGCCCGCGACCACGGCGTACCCGTCCGGGTGACGGCCTCCACCTCGCTCACGTTCCTGGGACTCAACCTGGCCACGGCCGCCGCCGTGGTCGGTGTCGTGGCCTGCGCCGGCGTCGACGTCGGTCCACTCACGCGGACCACTGGGGCGGTCCTCTGCCTGGCGGCGCTGGTCTCGCTGGTGCCCGCCGTGGTCAACCGCCTGGCCGGCCTGGTGGCGGGCGTCCAGCTGGGGCTGCGCTGGCTCGACGTCGTGGGACTCGTCGCCCTGATGGCGCTGACCTGGGCGAGCTATGCCGGCGCTGTCGTGGTGCTCTCGCCGGAACCGACCTGGTCGGTGCTGCCCGCGGCTGCGGCGGCATTCGCCACGGCGTACGCCGTCGGGGTCGCGATCGTCGTGGCTCCCGCGGGGGTGGGGCCGCGCGAGGTCACCCTCGTGGCCCTGCTCAGCCCGATGCTCGGCGTCGGAGCCGCGGGCGCCGTCGCGGTCCTGGTGCGGGTGCTGCACACCGGCGCCGACCTGCTGCTCGCCCTGGTCGCCTGGGCGGCGGCGAGCAGAGTCCCGAGTCCTGCAGGTCGGCCACCGGCCCAGAACTCGTCAGCCGTCGTTCACGAGAGCGTCGCCGGGGATCCCTAGCCTCCGCGTGTGCTTGTGCGCGGATTCGTCGGGAGTGTGCTGGTCCTCGTGGGGGGTCTCGGTGTCTCCGTGCTGCCCGACTCGACCCCCTTGATGCAGCCCGACCTCCTCCCGCGAGTCCACGGGTCCGAGGTCGGACGGATGGTCTCGCTCGGCATCGTGATGCTGGGCCTGGGCCTGGTCGCCTCGCAGTGGCTGAGCCTGTGCCGCCACGTCGCCCACGCCGCCGACCTGCACAGCGAGGACCGCGAGGACGCGGTCGCCCTCGTGCGCCACGCAACCCTCGTCTGGGCGGCGCCGCTCGTGCTGGCGCCCCCGCTGTTCTCCCGCGACGGCTGGTCGTACGCGGCGCAGGGGATGCTCGCCAAGGCCGGCATCTCGCCGTACGAGCACGGTCCCTCGGTCCTCAGCGGTCCGATCGTGGAAGCCGTCGACCCACGCTGGATGGAGACCGTGACGCCGTACGGCCCGATCCCGGTGTCGATCGGATCCTTCGGCGCCGAGCTCACCGGCAACCCGTGGGTCCTGGTGATCGGCCATCGGATGCTGGCGTTGACCGGGCTCGTCCTGCTCGCCTGGGCCGTGCCCCGGCTGGCCAGGTGGAGCGGGCTGAACCCCGCCCTGGCCGCCGCGGTCGTCCTCGCCTCGCCGCTGATGCTGGCCAACGGCGTCGGTGGGCTGCACAACGACCTGCTCATGGTCGGCCTGATGGCCGCCGCCCTCGTCGTGGCCCAGGAGCACGGCTGGTTCGCGGGGGCGCTGCTCGGCGGCGCGGCCGCAGCGGTCAAGGCGCCGGGAGGACTGGTCTGCATCGGGATCGTGCTGCTGTCGCTGCCCGCGGCGGCCACGCTCCTCGATCGCGTACGACGACTCGGCGCCGTCGCCGCCACGTCCGGAGGTCTGCTCCTCGGGCTGGGCGTGGTCACCGGCCTGGGAGTGGGGTGGGTGCGCGCCCTCGGCGTACCGGGCACGGTCAACACGCCGCTGTCCATGCCGACGCTCGTCGGCGGCGCCCTGGACTGGCTGACCCGGGTCCTCGGGGTCGGTCTCGACAACGCCACCTTCCTCGACCTGGTCCGGCAGCTCGCCACCGTGGCCGCTCTCGGGCTGGCCACGGCCGTGGCCCTGCGGTGGCGCACCGGCTCCGCCGTCGACGCCGTGCGCGCCGTCGCGCTGGTGATGGGGGCCCTGGTGCTCCTCAGCCCGGTGGTGCACCTGTGGTACTTCCTCTGGGTGGTGCCGTTCCTGGCGGTGATCCGCCTGCCGCGCACCGCGATGGCCGCGCTGCTCGGCTGGTCCCTGGTCTTCGGCCTGGCGGCGCCGCTGGACTCGTCCCTGCACGGCGCCTACCTGGCCATCGTGCTCGGCTCGCTGCTGCTGGCGGTGCTCGTGCCGCTGCTCCTCCTGACCCGCGCCTCCCGCGCGCGCATCGACCGGATCGTGTCGGCGGAGTGGATCCCCGCGCAGGACGAGCCGGCCCTGGTCGCGCGGCGTCGCTGACGCGAGAGTCATCCGGGCAGGCGCGGAGGCTCAGGAGACGGCTTCGACCGCCAGGCCGGCGTGCAGGTCGAGCATCCGGCCCACCGTGGTGCGCCACGGGAACTCCTCGGCGCGAGCGCGCGCGGCCGCCCGACGCCGTCCCGCCGGCCGAGCGGCCACGCGGAGCACGGCGTCGGCGAGCGAGCCGGCCTCGGCGCGACCCCAGTCACCGGATGCGGCGTCGACCAGCTCCCTGGCACCGCCACGATCGGCCGTCACGACAGGGGTGCCGCTGGCCAACGACTCCAGGACCGCGAGTCCGAAGGTCTCGCCCGGGCAGACCGAGAGGGCCACGTCGGCGGCCCCGAGACGGGCGCTGAGCTCGGCGCGGTCGGCAACGTGGCCGGCGAAGCGCACCGGCCCGGACCCGGCCAGCGCGACCAGCTCGTCACGGTGCGGCCCGTCGCCGTACACGGTCAGCTCGACGGGTACGCCGCGGCGGTGCAGCTCGAGAGCAGTGGCCACCGCGAGGTGGGGCGACTTCTCCCGGGAGAGCCTCCCGGCGTGCACGAGCCGCAGGGTCGGTGAAGGCTGCCAGCTGCGTGGGTGGAAGGTCTCCAGGTCGACCCCGAGGGGGATCCGGACGACGTCGCAGCCGGCCGAGGCGGCCACGGCAGCGAACTCCGCCTGGGCGTAGCGCGAGGTCACCACGACCTGGTCGACGCTGCGCACCAGGAGCCGGTTGAGGATCGCGATCGAGGCCTTCGAGGTGGTGTCGAGCCCCGTCCGCATCGCCAGCATGTCGTCCATCCGCTCGTGGGAGAGCAACGTGGTGAGGACTCCGCGCCGCCGGGCCCACCGGGCGACCGGCAGCAGGGTCGTCTTGTCGCTCATCTCCACGCACGTGGGGTCGAAGTCCTCCAGGACGTCGACGACGCGCCACGGCTCGACGATCAGTCGGTAGCCGGCACCACCCACGCGCGGCGCGCGGACCTGGACCACGTCGCCGTACGGCGTGCTGGTCGTGGCATCGACGGGGCCGGGCACCACGAGCAGTCGCCGGGCACCGGCCTCGACGTAGCCGCGACCCAGGGCTTCGACGGCGAAGCGCATGCCTCCCGAGGCCGGGCCGATGAAGTTGGCGATTTGGGCGATCCGCACGCCGTCACGCTTGCGCGGGTCGATGAACGGGCGGCGGGTTCGACATGACGAGGAAGCGGCGCCTTGGCGCCGGTGGTGGAGGTCGCCGGGCTCGCCGAGCGGGCGCCGTGGCTACCCCTGGCTACCCCTGGCTACCCCTGGCATCCTCGTGCGCATGGCCGCAGCTCACGCCCTGACCCGTGACCAGGCCTGCCGGATCGCGGTGCTGGGTGCCCTGCTGGCCGACGAGCGTCCCGACGACCTGTACGACGCCGCCCGCCGGCTCACGATGCTGCCGCTCGACCGGACGAAGGCGGTGGCACCGGCCGCCGACCTGGTCCTGTGGTCCCGGCTCGGTGCGGACCACCGCCGAGGCGACCTGGACGACGCGGTCGCGGCCCAACGGATCGTGGAGGTCGGCGGCGCGCTGCGCCCGGTCGAGGACGCGACGCTCTACCGCGCGGAGATGGCCGCCTGGCCGACGCCGGGCGCGTGGAAGGACTGGCACCACCAGCTCAGCGAGTGGATGGAGGCCAACGAGGGCGCACGGCGCGACGTGCTCGAGCAGCTGCGCCAGGAGGGCCCGCTCCCGGTGAGTGCGCTGCCCGACACGTGCGAGCGCCCCTGGCGCTCCTCGGGGTGGAACAACGGCAAGAACGTCCGGATGCTCGTCGCCCAGCTGGTGCAGCGCGGCGAGGTGGCAGTCGCCGGGCGCGACGACGGCGAGCGGTCCTACGACCTCGCCGAGCGCGTCTACCTCGACGAGCCGGTCCCAGCGCTGGCGCAGGCCCTGGTGGAGAACGACCGCCGTCGGCTGCGGGCCTTCGGGCTGGCTCGCTCCGGCGACGTCTACCAGCAGGGCGAGCCGGTGGGCGGCGGAGAGGCCGGCGAGCCGGCTGTCGTGGAGGGGGTGCGGGGGCGCTGGCGCGTCGACCCCGACGTCCTGGCCGCGGCCCTGGACTCGGCGGACCTCTTCGACGACCCGGCCGCCCGGCGCACCTCCCTGCTGGCACCCTTCGACGTCCTCCTGCACGACCGCAAGCGGATGACCGACCTGCTGGACTTCGACTACGCCCTGGAGATGTTCAAGCCGAAGGCCAAGCGCCGGTGGGGCTACTACGCCCTACCGGTGCTGCACGGCCACCGGCTGGTCGGCAAGGTCGACGCGACCGCGGACCACGAGGCCGGGGAGCTCCTCGTGCACGCCGTGCACGAGGACGAGCCGTTCACCGCTGCGGTCCGCGAGGGCGTCGAGGCACGCCTCGCCGACCTGGCGTCCTGGCTCGGCGTCGTCGCCGTGGACTCGCCGCACTGACTGGGCGCTGTCGGTCACCGTGCGGGCGAGATCGTGCCGCGGACCTCGCCCAGGGTGATCCTGCCGCCACCGACGCCCGGCGCCGAGTAGCGCAGCACGACGGTCGAGCCGTCGTCGAGGAACCGCTCCCCGCCGTACAGCTCGAGCAGGGAGCCGACCTGGTCGGGCTCGGTGCCACTGATGGTGCCGGACCCGAAGAGGTCGCCGGGGCGCAGCGAAGCGCCGTTGACCGTGAGGTGGGCGAGCATCTGGGCCGGGCCCCAGTAGGTCGAGGAGTACGGCGGTCTGCTGACCACCTGCCCGTCGATCTCGATCTCCACCGCGAGGTCGAGGCCGCGCGCCGTGCCCGGGGCGAGGTACTCGGCCGGGCGGGGGTCCTGGTCCGGGAGGGCGCACCACGCCGCGTCGAGAGCGTCGAGGGGCGTGACCCAGTGCGAGATCGAGGTCGCGAACGACTTGCCGAGGAAGGGTCCGAGCGGCACGTACTCCCACGCCTGCAGGTCGCGCGCGGACCAGTCGTTGAGGCCGACGACCCCGAAGACGTGCTCGGCGAGGTCTGCTGCCCGGACCGGGGTGCCGAGGGTCGAGCCGGCGCCGACGACGAAGCCCAGCTCGGCCTCGAGGTCGAGTCGTCGAGTCGGTCCCACGTCCCCGGGACCGCGCTGGCCGCTGGGCCGCACGACGGGAGTGTCGGATGCGACGACGGTGCCGGCGCGCCCGTGGTAGCCCACCGGCAGGTGCTTCCAGTTGGGCAGCAGGGCGTCCCCGTCCGGCCGGAACAGGCGTCCTACGTTGGTCGCGTGCTGCTCGGAGGCGTAGAAGTCGACGTAGTCGGCGACCGCGAGGGGCAGGTGCAGGTCGACGTCCGCGAGCGGGACGGTCTCGGCCCCGTCCTGGATCAGCGCCCGTGCCTCGTCCCGGACCTCGCGCCAGGTCGCCCGTCCACGCGCGAGGAAGGCGTTGAGCGAGGGCTCGGCGAGCTCGGGCCGGCCGGTCTCGAAGGCGAGGTCCAGCACCCCGTCGCCGTAGCGGACACCGACCGCCGGGGCGCCGCCGCCGACCGAGAACACGCCGTACGGCAGGTGGTCGAGGCCGAAGCCGCTCATCGCGACCCCAGGTGGTCGAGCTGCTCGAGGTGGTCGAGAGCAGCGTCGACGTCGGGGGTGGCCCAGCTGCGTACCCACCGCCGGGCCGCGGTGAGGTCGTCCTCGTCCCCCCAGAGCCGGGCGGCCGTGCGCAGCGCGGCGACGGCCTGCCCGGGCGTCCCGCCGACGAGCGACACGGGGGTCTCGCGGTCCATCGCGGCGTCGATCCAGGACTCGGGATCGAGCTGGCCGTCGAGGGGGAGCGTGACCATCCACTCGGCTGCGGCGATCTCGTCGAGCGCCGCCAGCCACGACGGCGTCAGCTCTCCCGCCACCCGCACGTGCACGACGGTGTCCTCGATCAGGTCGCCGGCCGCGAGTGCGACGTCGAAGGCAGCGAGGAACCGCCGTACGTTGCCGGCCGGGTCGCCGAGGTCGCGCACCGTCAGGTCGAGGGAGCTCACCTCGACGCCGTGCTTGCGGCAGTAGGCCGCGGCGCCGGCGATCTGCCCCGCACCGCCGGTCACCACCAGCCGCACGTCGCCGGCGTAGCGGCCGAGACCGGGAAGGTCCTCGTCGCGCACCAGCCGGTCCCCGCGCGCCGGGGAGGCCCGTCGGTCGGCGTCCGCAGCGAGGGGGCTGGCGTCGTCGACGAAGCGCTTCCACATGTCCGGCGTGACCATGGGGCTAGCCTGCCAGGCATGGCGTACTACCGACGGCTCGGCACGGTGCCGCCGAAGCGGCACACCCAGCATCGCGACCCCGCGGGCAACCTCTACTACGAGGAGCTGATGGGGGAGGAGGGCTTCTCCTCCGACTCGTCGCTGCTCTACCACCGCGGCGTGCCGTCGGCGATCACGGCCTCGGCCGTGTGGGAGCTGCCGGACCAGGTGCGCGTGCCCAACCACCCGCTCAAGCCGCGACACCTCAAGCTCCACGAGCTCGCGACCGGCACCGACCCCGTGCTCGACCGCCGCGTCGTGCTGGGCAACGGCGACGTGCGGATCTCCTACGTCGTGACCTCGGGCTCCGACGAGGCAGCGAGCGACCCGTCGCCGCTCTACCGCAACGCGATCGGCGACGAGTGCGTGTACGTCGAGTCGGGCGAGGGCGTCGTCGAGACGGTCTTCGGGGTGCTCTCCTACCGCGCCGGTGACTACGTCGTGATCCCGCGCGCGACCACGCACCGCTGGGTGCCCCGGACGGTGTCACGGCTCTACGCGATCGAGGCCAACAGCCACATCGCCCCGCCGAAGCGCTACCTCTCGCGGTTCGGTCAGCTGCTCGAGCACGCGCCGTACTGCGAGCGCGACCTGCACGGCCCCGAGGACGTCCACCTGGCCGACGAGAGCGAGGGGAGCGAGCAGGGCGAGGAGGGCGTCGAGGTCCTGGTCAAGCACCGCGCCCAGGGCCAGGTCGTGGGCACCCGCCTCACCTACGCCACGCACCCCTTCGACGTGGTCGGCTGGGACGGCTGCCTCTACCCCTACACGCTCAACATCGAGGACTACATGCCGATCACCGGCAAGGTCCACCAGCCGCCGCCCGTGCACCAGGTCTTCGAGGGCCACCACTTCGTGATCTGCAACTTCCTGCCCCGCAAGGTCGACTACCACCCGCTGGCGATCCCGGTGCCCTACTACCACTCCAACGTCGACAGCGACGAGGTGATGTTCTACGTCGGTGGGGACTACGAGGCGCGCAAGGGCTCGGGCATCGGTCTCGGCTCGATCTCCTGGCACCCGGGCGGTCACGCCCACGGTCCGCAGCCGTCGGCGATCGAGGCCTCGCTCGGCGCCGAGGCGTTCGAGGAGTCCGCGGTGATGGTCGACACCTTCGCCCCGCTCGAGCTCGGTGAGGGCGGGTTGTCGTGCGAGGACCCGGCGTACGCCTGGACGTGGGCGCGCTCATGAAGCTGCCGCACTCACCGCTCGGACCCCTGCGCAGGGCGCCCGACGAGGACATCGACGAGTCCGACGTCACCGTGGCTGGCGAGGCTCATGCGGCAGCGGGGGCCACCGCCGTCGCGGTGGCGATGAAGCGTGCCGTGGAGCAGATGGGCCCCCTGCGGACGGCGCGCACGTTGCTCCGGCTCAACCAGGCGGACGGGTTCGACTGCCAAGGGTGCGCGTGGCCGGACCCCGAGCACCGACACACCGCGGAGTTCTGCGAGAACGGCGCCAAGGCGGTCACCGAGGAGGCCACGCTGCGCCGCGTCACGCCGGCGTTCTTCGCCGAGCACTCCCTGGCCGACCTGGAGGAGCGCACGGAGTACTGGCTCGGTCAGCAGGGCCGGATCACCGAGCCCATGGTGCGCCGCGCCGGCGCCACCCACTACGAGCCGATCTCCTGGGACGACGCCAACGCCTTGATGGCCGCGTCGTTGCAGGGGCTCGACAGTCCGGACGAGGCGGTCTTCTACACCTCCGGCAAGACCTCCAACGAGGCCGCCTTCGTCTACCAGCTCTTCGCCCGGGCCTACGGCACCAACAACCTGCCCGACTGCTCCAACATGTGCCACGAGTCCACCTCGGTCGCGCTCGCGGAGACGATCGGCATCGGCAAGGGGTCGGTCTCGCTGACCGACGTCGAGACCGCCGAGCTGGTCATCGTCGCCGGTCAGAACCCCGGCACCAACCATCCGCGGATGCTCAGCGCCTTGGAGAAGGCCAAGCGGGGCGGCGCGAGGATCATCTCGATCAACCCGCTTCGCGAGGCCGGCCTGGTCAACTTCCGCAACCCGCAGAAGGTGCGTGGCTGGGTGGGTCAGGGCACCGACCTCGCCGACCTGCACCTGCCGGTGCGGCTCAACGGCGACCTCGCGCTCTTCCAGGGCATCGCGGCCCACCTCGTCGCCCACGACGCGATCGACCGAGACTTCGTCGAGCAGCACACGGAGGGGGTCGAGGCCTGGCTCGCCCACGTCGCCGCGGTCGACTGGGCCGAGCTCGAGCGGGCAAGCGGCCTCACCCGGGCCCAGATCGAGGAGGCCGCCGAGCTGCTGCGCGCGTCCTCGGCCACGGTCTTCTGCTGGGCGATGGGCATCACCCAGCACCGCAACGCGGTGGCCACCATCAAGGAGATCGTCAACGTCGCCCTGCTCCAGGGCAACATCGGCAAGCCCGGTGCGGGGCTGTGCCCGGTGCGCGGGCACAGCAACGTCCAGGGCGACCGGACGATGGGCATCTGGGAGAAGTCGCCGCCGGAGTTCCTCGACGCCCTGCAGGCGGAGTTCGGCTTCGACCCGCCCCGGGAGCACGGCCTCGACGCCGTCGACGCCGTCCGCGCCCTGCGCGACGGCCGCGCCCGCTTCTTCCTCGGGATGGGCGGCAACTTCACCGCCGCGATCTCCGACACGCAGGTGACCGAGCAGGCGATGCGCAACGCCGACCTGACGGTCCACGTGTCCACCAAGCTCAACCGCTCCCACGTCGTGACCGGCCGCGAGGCGCTGATCCTGCCGGCACTGGGCCGCTCCGAGCGCGACCTCACAGGCGGCACCACACAGCGCGTCACCGTCGAGGACTCGATGTCGGCCGTGCACGCCTCCCACGGACCGCTCGCACCGGCATCGCGGCACCTGAGGTCCGAGGTCGACATCGTCTGCTCCCTCGCCCTGGCGACCCTCGGCGACCGCCACGCGATCCCGTGGGACGAGTTCCGCGACGACTACACGGCCATCCGCCACCGGATCGCGCGGGTGGTGCGCGGCTGCGAGTCGTACGACGAGCGCAGCCGGCGGCCGGGCGGGTTCGTCCTCCCGCACCCGCCGCGGGACTCGCGCACCTTCGAGACCGGCTCCGGGAAGGCCGTCTTCAGCGTGAGCCCGCTCGAGGTGCTCGAGGTGCCGGAGGGCCGGCTGCTCCTGCAGACGCTGCGCAGCCACGACCAGTTCAACACCACGATCTACGGCCTCGACGACCGCTACCGAGGCGTGAAGGGCGGTCGTCGGGTCGTCTTCGTGCACCCCGACGACCTGCGGCACCTCGACCTCGAGGAGGGCGCCCGGGTCGACATCGTCAGCGAGGCGGACGACGGCAGTGAGCGCACGGCGTACGACTTCGGGGTGGTGGGCTACGACCAGCCTGTGGGCTGCGCGGCTGCCTACTACCCCGAGACCAACCCGTTGATCCCGCTCGACGCGACCGCCGAGCACAGCAACACCCCGACGTCGAAGTCGGTCGTCGTGAGGCTGATGCCCCGCCCTGCATGAGGCCGCTGGGGATCGACCCATGTCACGATGTGGCAATTGTTGAGAGATCAATGTGTCGCACGGGGCTCCTGGGTGGGACGATGGGGCGGTGAGCAACCTCGAGGAGAGGCCCGCCGTGGTGACGTGCGTGGCCGGCGGCGCCCAGCCGTCCGCGGCTCCTCCGCGCGGCACGGAGGTCATCACGCCCCGCGAGGTCCCGTTGGGCGGCCCTCGGGCGATGACCGTGCGCCGCACGCTCCCCTCGCGATCGCGCTCCCTGATCGGTGCGTGGTGCTTCGTCGACCACTACGGACCCGACCCGGTCTCCGGCCCGTCGGGCAGCGGCGGGATGTCGGTCGCGCCGCACCCGCACACCGGTCTGCAGACGGTCAGCTGGCTGTTCACCGGTGAGATCATCCACCGCGACAGCGCCGGGCACCACGCGGCGGTCCGGCCCGGTGAGCTCAACCTGATGACGGCCGGGCGCGGGATCAGCCACTCCGAGGTCTCGACCGCCGACACGGAGGTCCTCCACGGCGCGCAGCTCTGGGTGGCGCTGCCCGACGACGCGCGCCACGGTGAGCCCGGGTTCGCCCACTACGCCCCGCCGCCCGTGACCGGGCCCGGCTACGAGGCCCGGGTCTTCCTCGGCTCCCTGCTCGGCTCGCAGTCCCCGGTCGCCACCGCGACACAGCTGCTCGGGGCCGAGCTGGTGCTGGAGCCCGGCGCGCACCTGTCGCTGACCGTGGACCCGACCTTCGAGCACGGCGTCCTCCTCGACACCGGTGCCCTCACGGTCGCCGGGCAGGCCGCGGCCGACCACGACCTCGTCTACGTGCCACCGGGCCAGGACCGGCTCGACCTCGCCGCCGAGGACGAGCCCGTGCGGGCACTGCTGATCGGCGGACCACCGTTCGGCGAGGCGATCGTGATGTGGTGGAACTTCGTCGGCCGCACCCACGAGGAGGTCGTGGCCTTTCGAGGCGCCTGGCAGGGCCAGATCACCGAGGACGGCCTCGTCGAGGGGCCCTTCGGGCGCCCGACCGGTGAGCGGCTGCCGCCGATCCCGGCACCCGAGCTGCCCGGCGTACGCCTCAAGGAGCGCCGGTGACCGACCCCCACCTCCCCGGCACTGCGACGTCGCGGGAGCTGGACGAGCACCGCGCCCGGCTGGCCTCCCTGGTGGAGCACCATCCGCGCGGGTTCTTCGTCCTCGACCTGGAGGGGTGCTTCCGGTCGGTCAACGGTGCCGCGCTGGCGCTGGGCGGGGGCTACTCCGAGGCCGACCTGATCGGGCGGCCCTTCGCCGACCTGCTGGTCGACGAGGACCTGCCGCGACTGGTCGAGCACTTCCAGGCCCTCGTGGCGGGGGAGTCGCGTCGATTCGAGCTCCGCTTCCGGCGCCACGACGGCCTCTGGGGCGAGGTCGACTTCCACGGGGTGCCGGTCGTGGTCGCGGGAGAGGTGATCGAGATCCACGCCGCCGTCGAGGACGTCAGCGCTCAGCTGCAGATGCTCGCCGAGCTCGACGAGGCCGTGCACGCCGCCGAGTCGGCCAACGAGGCCAAGACGCTGTTCGTGGCGACGGTCAGCCACGAGCTCCGCACGCCCCTGACCAGCGTGCTGGCCGCGCTGGAGCTGCTCGGCGAGACCGAGCTGAGCGACGCCCAGCGCAAGCTGCACGCGGTGATGGAACGCTCCGGCGGTCGTCTCCTCGGACTCGTGGACGAGATCTTGGACTTCTCGCGTGTCGAGGCAGGCAAGGCCGACCTCGTGCTCGACACCTTCTCGGTCTCCGAGCTGATCGACTGGACCGCCACCACGATGGGACCCGTCGTGCGCGAGAAGGGCTTGGTCTTCGCCACGTCGTGCGACCAGGATGCGTCCGTGCCGCTGATCGGTGACGCCGAGCGACTCAACCAGGTGCTGACCAACCTCGTGGGCAACGCGGCGAAGTTCACCGCCACGGGCAGCGTCACGCTGCGAGCCACCGGCTACGACACCGTCCCGGGCCACCAGGGCGTCCGCTTCGACGTCGTGGACACCGGGGTGGGACTGACGGGCGAGCAACAGCGGCTGGTCTTCGAGTCCTTCCGGCAGGCCGACGCCTCGATCACGCGACAGTACGGCGGCACCGGGCTGGGGCTGGCGATCTCGCGCAAGATCGTGGCGCTGATGGGCGGCACGATCGAGGTGGCCAGCATGCCCGGGAGGGGCAGCACCTTCAGCGTGCTGCTGTCGCTGCCGCGTCAGGTCCTGCCAGGGTGACGTCCCTGTCGGCGGTGTCCGACAGGATGGCGTCATGGGACCAGTGACCGGGGACGACGGGGTGGCGCGCTGTGCGTGGGCGGGCACCACTGCGAGCACGATGCGCGACTACCACGACGTCGAGTGGGGCCGCCGCGTCCACGGGGAGGCCGCCTACTTCGAGAGGCTCACCCTGGAGGCCTTCCAGTCCGGCCTGTCGTGGTCGACGATCCTCACCAAGCGAGAGGCCTTCCGCGAGGTGTTCTGCGGCTTCGACGCCGAGCAGGTCGCCGCCTTCGACGACGTCGATCAGGCGCGGCTGATGGGCGATGCGCGGATCGTGCGCAACCGGTTGAAGGTCGCGGCCGCGGTCACCAATGCCCGGGCCACCGTCGCCCTGCGCGAGCAGGAGGGGCTCGAGGCGCTGGTGCTCTCCTTCGCACCCGAGGTGGCGCCGGCTCCTGTCGACACCGACTCGATGGCGACGACGTCGGCGGAGTCCGCGGCGCTGTCCAAGGAGCTGAAGCGCAGGGGCTTCGCCTTCGTCGGGCCCACGACCATGTACGCGCTGATGGAGGCGATCGGGGTCTTCGACCCGCACCTGGCGGGGTGTCACGCCCGCGGCACCAGCTGATGGGCGAGGTGGTGGTCGCGTGATCGTCGGACTCCTCTGGCTGCTCGGCTGCCAGCTCGTCGGGGAGGTCGTCGTACGGCTCCTCGACGTGCCGGTCCCCGGACCGGTGATCGGACTGGTGCTGCTGTGGGCCGTGCTGACCTGGCGTCGTACGCCGGACGACGCGCCCGTCGTGCGCACGGGAGATGCCCTGCTCAAGCACCTCCAGCTGCTCTTCGTGCCGGCCGGGGTCGGCGTGATCGCGTTCGGGTCGACCCTGCGCGACGACGCCGTGCCGTTGTCCCTGGCGCTCGTCGGGTCCTGGGTCGCCGCGCTCGCCGTCGTCGGCTGGTCGGTCGCTCTCCTGCTGCGCCGTGCGCGGTCAGGGGGCGAAGGGTGACCGATGCCCTCGCGTGGCTGCGCGACTCGCCCTTGCTCATGCTGACGGTGACGATCGGCGCCTACCACCTGGGGTGCCGGCTGCGCGAGCACACCGGCGGCCACCCCGTGGCCCAGCCCGTGCTGGTCGCCATCGTGATGGTCGCGGCGACCGTGCTGGCCCTGGACGTCGACTACGTCGACTACCGCGCCGACACCGAGCTGATCGCGTTCTGGCTCGGGCCGGCCACCGTCGCCCTGGCGATCCCGCTGCACCGGCAGGCGGCCCGGCTGCGGGGCCTGGTCGCCCCCATGCTCGTCGGCATCACGCTCGGCGCGATCGTCTCGGTGACGACGGCAGCACTGCTGGTCCGCCTCGCCGGCGGCGACGACCTGCTCGCCCGGACGGCGGCACCCAAGGCCACCACGACGCCGGTGGCGATCGGGTTGGCCGAGAGCCTCGACGCGATCGCGCCGCTCGCGGCGGTGCTGGCGATCCTGGCCGGGGTGCTGGGGGCCGTCGCGGGGCCGACCGTGCTCACCCTGCTCCGCATCCGCGACCCGCGGGTGCGGGGGCTGGCCCTGGGGTCGGTCTCGCACGGCATCGGGACCGGGCGGCTGCTGCACGACGACGAGACCCAGGGCGCGTTCTCGGGGCTGGCGATGGGGCTGACCGCGCTCGCCACCAGCGCGCTGATGCCCCTGCTGGCGCTGGTCCTGTTCCCGTAGGTGGCCGGTGGGTCGATAGGTTCCCGGGTATGACGCAGCCACACGAGGACCTGCAGGTGAGCGCCGTGACCGACGACGCGCTCGGCGAGCACGACGCCGTCGGGCTCGTCCACGCACTGCATGCCGGGGCGGTGTCCGTCCCCGAGGTCGTGGAGGCCGCCATCGCTCGCGTCGAGGCCGTCGACCCGTCCCTCAACGCCCTGGCCTTCCGCGCCTTCGACCGCGCCCGGCTCGAGGCACTCGCCCCGCGCGACGGGTACTTCTCCGGCGTCCCGACCGTCGTGAAGGACAACGTCGCCGTCGCGGGGATGCCGACCCAGGACGGCTCCGACGCCTGGGCACCTCGGCCCGAGAGGGTGGACGGCGACTTCGCCCGGATGTATCTCGCCACGGGTCTCATCCCGCTCGGCAAGAGCCAGCTCTCGGAGTACGGCTTCTCGGCCGCCGCAGAGCACCCGCGCCTGGGCGCCGTCCGGTCCCCCTGGTCGACCGACCGCGTGGCGGGGGCGTCCTCGGCCGGGTCCGCAGCCCTGGTCGCGGCCGGTGCGCTCCCGCTCGCGCACGCCAACGACGGAGGAGGGTCGATCCGGATTCCCGCCTCGGTCAACGGGCTGGTCGGGCTCAAGCCCACGCGCGACCGGCTCGCCCAGGACAAGCTGATGCGCGACATGCCCATCCGGATCGTCGCGGACGGCGTGGTGACCCGCTCGGTGCGCGACACCGCTGCCTTCGTGCGGGAGGCCGAGCTGGTCTACCGCAACCTCGCCCTGCCCCCGGTCGGCGACATCACCCGGCCGGGTCGCAAGCGGCTCCGCATCGGCTTCAACACCAGCGGGGTCGGCGTGAGCGCCTCCCCCGAGGTGGCCGCGCTGACGCTCGAGACCGTCGCGCTGCTCGAGCGGCTCGGCCACACCGTCGAGGAGGTCGAGGCTCCGGTCCCCGACGGCTTCCGCGAGGACTTCCTGCTCTACTGGGCGCTGCTGGCGACGGTGCTCGTCCGCACCGGACGACGTACGCACGGCAGGAGCTGGGACCGCACCCGCCTCGACAACCTCACCCTCGGCCTGGCACGGCACGCCTCGCGCAACCTGCACCGGGTCCCGGGGGCGATCCGCCGCCTGCGTCGCGCCCAGCGGCTCTCCGCGACGTTCTTCGAGACCTACGACGTCACCCTGACGCCGGCGCTGGCCACCGAGACACCCCGCGTCGGCCACCTCGACCCCACCCAGGACTACGACACGATCATCGAGCGCCTGATGGGCTGGGTGGCCTTCACGCCCCTGCAGAACGTCACCGGTGACCCGGCGATCTCCCTGCCGCTCGCCCAGACCGGTGCCGGTCTGCCGCAGGGGATGATGTTCGGCGCTGGCGCCGGCCGCGAGGCGACCCTGCTCGAGCTGGCCTACGAGCTGGAGGACGCGCAGCCGTTCGCGCGGCTGGGTGTCCGCCCCGGGGACTGAGCTGGCAGTACCCCGCGGCCAGTGCCGACGACGCCGAGTGGCTCCCAGTGCGATCGTCGGGGCTGTGTGGGCCGCGCGGTGAATGGGTCCCTGGGTTGAGCTTGGCCGACAAACGGTGCACCTGGACGATGTCCGGACGTCGTCCAAGCGCCGGGTTCACCGGCCAGCCGGTGAATGGGTCCCTGGGTCGAGCTTGGCCGACAAACGGTGCACCTGGACGATGTCCGGACGTCGTCCAAGTGCCGGGTTCACCGGCCGGCCGGTGAATCCGGCACCGGCGGACGCGGACCACAGCCACATCACCGCCTCACCACCAACAGCGCCTGCGCCGACCTCGCCACGAGCCCCAGCTCGTCGTACACCGCCGACGTGGCGATCCCGACGGAGCCGGGACCGAGCGTGGTCTCGGCGTCCAGACAGATCCACTCGCCGACGGGCGGGCGGAGCAGGTGGACGGTCAGGTCGGTGTTGAGGAACGCCCAGTCGGCGACGTCCAGGGCCGCGCTCGCGCCGGAGGCG
Source organism: Nocardioides sp. (assembly GCF_029937575.1). Classification (GTDB taxonomy): domain Bacteria; phylum Actinomycetota; class Actinomycetes; order Propionibacteriales; family Nocardioidaceae; genus Nocardioides. Next base: position 11,589 of record NZ_JAPYPS010000008.1, on the reverse strand, counting down.
GAGTCGACGCAGGCCAGCAGTCGCTGGACCGGCGAGATTGCGGCGTCGGTGATCAGGTCGGGGGAGCGCATCCACACCACGCCGGGGCCGGGCCGGTCGACCGCGCCGGTGATCCAGCGCCAGTCGATGGCGTCGAGGTAGCCGCCGCCCCACGTCGTCGGGCGCTCGTGCCGGACGCCGTCGTCGGGGCCGTGGGTCAGCGACACGGACGCGTCCCCGGGGCCCGCGGAGGAGTCCGGGAAGAGCCAGGCCTGCGCGGTCGCGACGACGCGGTCACGTCGTACGTCGACCAGCTCGGCCCGGGCGAGGGTCACCGACCGGCCAGGCCGTACGACGTGCGCAGAGACGCGCAGGGGGGTGAGCGGGATCGGCCCCCAGAGCTCCATCGTGAAGCGCCCGACCACCGTGTCGGCGGCCGCTGGGAGCGCCTCGACCGCCCACGCCAGCAACGCCGCCGGGGGCCCTCCGTGCTGGGCCTCGGAGGTCCACGGACCGGCCGTCGCAGAGGTCGGATCGACGACCGCGGTGATGCCGTCGGGGCTGCGTGTGGGGCCCTCCGAGAGGCCGTAGAACGGGCCTTCGCCAACCGATTTCTTCATTCCGCTACCCCCTGTGTATCGTTCTCCGTCGTTGCCCCTTTAGCTCAGTCGGCAGAGCGTCTCCATGGTAAGGAGAAGGTCTACGGTTCGATTCCGTAAAGGGGCTCTGGGTGTGATCTTCCGACCGGAGTCACCACCACATCCTGGCGGGGTAGCTCAGGTGGTTAGAGCACACGACTCATAATCGTGGTGTCGCGGGTTCGAGTCCCGCTCCCGCTACCGCACCGACAACAGACCGGCACCGACCGGCACCAGCAATCCGAAGGACAAGCCGTGGCAAGCAAGAGCTCCGACGTTCGCCCCAAGATCACGCTCGCGTGCGTGGACTGCAAGGAGCGCAACTACATCACCAAGAAGAACCGCCGCAACAACCCCGACCGCATGGAGCTGGCGAAGTTCTGCCCGCGCTGCCGCACGCACAAGGCGCACCGCGAGACCCGCTGATCCCGCGTCGGCCACGCCGACTTCTGCTCCAACGCTGCGAGCCCGTCCCCGGTGGGGACGGGCTCGTCCGCGTTCGCGCGAGGCAGGAGCGATGTCCTAGGTTCGACCTCGTGGATGCCTCCATCGTCGGTCGTTCGTTCCCGCCACCAGCCCCGTTCGAGGTGACCGAGGCCGCGCTCGCGGACTTCGCCGCCTCCGTCGGCCAGTCCTACGACGGGGGCCCCGCTCCACTCACGTTCCCGATCGTGCCCGCGTTCGCGGCGATGATGGGGTTCCTCGCCGCCGAGGAGATCGACCTGTCCCGGGTCGTCCACGGGGAGCAGAAGTTCAGCTACGAACGCCCGGTCGTCGTGGGCGACCTGCTCAGCGTGACCCTGACAGTGGCCACGCTGCGTCAGATCGGCGGCAACGACATCGTCGGCACGACGAGCGCGGTCACCGACGCCGACGGGGCGCTCGTCTGCACCGGCACCGCCACCCTGGTCCACCGCGGAGTCGAGGAGGCCGAGCAGTGAGTGACTTCGAGACCCGCACCTACTCCGTCACGCGAGCCGACCTGGTCGCCTACGCGGCCGCCAGCGGCGACCACAACCCGATCCACCAGGACGAGGAGATCGCCCGCAGCGTCGGCCTCCCCGGGGTGATCGCCCACGGCATGTTCACCCTCGCCCTGGTCGCCCGCTACCTCGGCGAGTGCGGCGTCGCCACCGGCGATGTGAGCGAGCTGGGCGGCAAGTTCGTCAAGCCGGTGGTGGTGCCGGCCGAGGGCGCCGAGGTCACGATGACGGGCAGCGCCCGCGTCGACGGTGACGAGACCGTCGTCGCCGTCGAGGTGCTGTGCGACGGAGCCAAGGTCTTCGGGCCCCGCGGCGCTCAGGCCAGGCTCCGTGCCTGAGTCCTCGACACCGGTGCCGCGGCTGGCCGACCACACGACGTTGCGCCTGGGCGGACCCGCTCGCACCTGGGTCATCGCGACCACCGAGGCCGAGCTGATCGCAGCGGTCTCCGCGGCCGATGACGTCGGCGAGCCGGTGCTCGTGCTCGGCGGGGGGAGCAACCTCGTCGTGGCCGACGAGGGCTTCGCCGGAACCGTCGTCGCCGTCGCCACGACGGGCATCAGCGCCGACGTCGACGACGAGGCCGAACCTGGCTGCGGGGGAGCGCTGGTGACGGTCGCCGCCGGCGAGACCTGGGACGACGTCGTCGCCACGGCCGTACGGCGGGGCTGGGTCGGCGTCGAGGCGTTGTCGGGCATCCCGGGCTCGACGGGGGCCACCCCGATCCAGAACGTCGGCGCCTACGGCCAGGAGGTCGCCCAGACGATCGCCCGCGTGCGGGTGTGGGACCGTCACGAGCGTGCCGTGCGCACGATCGCCGCCGCCGACTGCGGCTTCGCCTACCGTCACTCGCGCTTCAAGGCCGATCCCGGCCGCCACGTCGTGCTCGACGTGACCTTCCAGCTGCGCCAGGGCGCGCTCTCGGCCACCGTCGGGTACGCCGAGCTCGCCCGCACCCTCGGTGTCGCGGCGGGCGAGCGGGCCCCGCTCGTCGACGTCCGCGCCGCGGTCCTGCGGCTGCGTGCCGGGAAGGGGATGGTGCTCGACGCCGCCGACCACGACACGTGGAGCGCCGGTTCCTTCTTCACCAACCCGATCATCTCCCCCGACCTGGTGCCGAAGGACGCCCCGTCGTGGCCGCAGGACGACGGCCAGGGGCTCGTGAAGACGAGCGCCGCCTGGCTGATCGAGCGCGCCGGCTTCACCAAGGGGTACGTCGCCCCGCTCGCCGGGGCGCGTGTCTCGCTGTCGAGCAAGCACACGCTGGCGGTGACCAACCGCGGCGGCGCCACCACCGAGGACCTGCTGAGCCTGGCTCGCACCGTCCGCGACGGCGTCGAGGCGGCGTACGGCATCAGGTTGGTCGAAGAGCCGGTGCTGGTGGGCTGCGATCTCTAGACTTCGGCTGCTCATCATCGTCGTGCCGCGAGGCCGCGTATCCGGAAGTAGTCATGACCTCATTCCTCTCGGGCACGCTTGCCTGCCTGATCGCCCTCACGCCCCTCGCGGTGACGTCCCCGGCAGCGCCAGCAGCGCCGGCTCAGACCCCGGGCGCCGAGGCCCTCGCCGCTCCAGGTGGGATCCAGGCCGACGGCCTCGGCGAGATGGTGTTCCACCCGTCCACCGGCCGCACCTTCGCGAGTGCCCACCGCGCCGGCACCTACGAGCTGCTGGTCGTCGCGCGTGACTCGACGCTGATCGCTCGGCTCCCGGTCCCGGGTGAGCAGGTGGCGATGACCAGTGACGGAGCAACGGTCCTGGTCGCCGTGGCCGCAGAGCGCCAGATCGTCGCCGTGGACGCGGTGAGCCTGGAGACAACGCGCTTCGACACCGGCCCGGACTCCTGCCCCTCCGAGGTCGCCGAGTCGTCGGGGGTCTACTGGTTCACCAACGCCGGGTACTGCCCGGACGACCCCTGGGCGACCAACGAGATGCCGGCCGTGGCCGGCATCGATCCTGCCGACGGCTCGGTGACCGAGGTCAGCGGCCTCAGCTTCGCTCCGGGCCGCCTGGCCGCCGGAGCCGGACTGCCCGACACCCTCATCGCTTTCAGTCACCACGGCCTGCTGTCGCTCGCGACGGCAGCGGGGCCGGGCGGCCCGACGGCGGTCGAGCGCGCCGTCGCGGAAGTCGACAGGATCTACGACGTGGCGGTTCACCGCACGGGCGAGGTCTTCCTCGGCACGCACCGAGGCATCCAGGTGCTCGACGGCACGGACCTGGTCACCCACCGCATCGTCCCGACCCCGCGGTACGACGGTGTCGGCGACATCGGGGTCAGCCCGGAGGAATGGGTGGCGGTGCGCAGTGGGTCATCGGGCCCCCTGTTGCTGGCGCCCGGCGCGAGTCAGCTGCAGACGATCCCGGGCCTGGACTTCGACGTCGAGGCGATGGCGTTCGACGGCGAGCGACTCGCGCTGATGGGCATCGCGCCCCACGACATCGGCTACAGCGTGATCTTCCGGAGGCCGCGCCACGTCCCGGTGCTCGAGGCGCGGGTGCTCGGCAAGCGCTACCAGGAGGTGAGCCACGGCGACAAGGTCAAGGTGGGGATCGATCTGGACACCCCGGCAGGCCGCACGGTCTCGCTCGTGAGCAGCAGCAAGGGGCGGGCCGACGAGGTGCTGCGGACCGGGGTCGTCCCGCCCCGGGGCGTCACGTGGACGGTCTCGGCGCAGGAGCACGCACTGCTGACGGTCGTCTATGCCGGCGACGCCACGACCTATCCGGCGTCGGTGGTGGCCGGCGGCGTGACCGTGGCGGCCGAGGTGGTGATGAAGCCGCGCAAGGTGGTACGGACGAGAAAGGGCGTCCACGTGGTCCGCGTCAGGACGGGCATCCGGATGGTGCTCTCCACCCTGCCGCGCCTGGGCGACGCGGAGATGTCGGTGAGCCTCTCGCTCAAGGACGGCGACCGGTGGCGCAGGGCGGGCTTCATCAAGGAGTTCCCGCTCGGGCCCCGGGGGCGGCGCCAGCTGATCGTCTCCACCGACCGGTCCCTCATCGGCCGGCAGGTGCGGGTCCGCGTCCAGGGTCCCAACGACTCCAAGCTGGTCGACGAGAGCTCCACAGGTTGGGTCTACTTCGACCTCATCGGCTGAGCAAGGCGTGGATGCGTGCGTTGATCGCGGCGTCCGCGCCGCCCTGTTCAGCAGTCTCCTGGCGCCGTCGACGCGACCTGCCCCCGCGAGTCCCTTGCTCACAGGGGCGCAGCCAGCCACACGTCGATCTCAGCGAGCGCCGCGTCACGCCGTGACGCGGGCGCCCGCGAGGCGCGCAGGGACATCCGGGCCAGCTCGGCGAGCGTCTCGTCGGAGAGGTCGTGGGCGGCGCGCATCGTGGCGTACTGCCCGGCCAGCCGGGAGCCGAAGAGGAGCGGGTCGTCGGCGCCCAGGGCCACGGTGGCCCCGGCCTCGAGCAGCGTGGGGAGGGGGACGGAGGTGAGGTCGCTGTAGACGCCCAGGGCGACGTTGGAGACCGGGCACACCTCGAGCGCGACGCCGGCATCGACGACGCGGGCGAGCAGGTCGGGGTCCTCGGCAGAGCGCACGCCGTGCCCGAGCCGGTCGGCGCCGAGCTCGTCGAGGCACACCCGCACGTGCTCGGGACCGCGGAGCTCGCCTCCGTGCGGCACCAGCGCCAGGCCGGCGCGCTCGGCGATCGAGAAGGCCCCGGAGAAGTCGGCGGTGCTGCCCCGGCGCTCGTCGTTCGACAGCCCGAAGCCGACCACGCCGCGATCGGCGTACTGCGCCGCGAGCCGGGCGAGCGTGCGCGCGTCGAGGGGGTGGCGGGTGCGGTTGGCGGCGACGACGACGCCGATGCCGAGCCCGGTGGCCTGCTCGGCCTCGCGGACCGCGTCGAGCACGAGGTCGGTGAAGGCGGTGATCCCGCCGAACCTCGCGGCGTACCCGCTGGGGTCGACCTGGATCTCCAGCCACCGACCGCCGTCGAGGACGTCGTCCTCGGCTGCCTCGAGGACCAGACGTCGTACGTCGGCCTCGGTGCGCAGCACGGAACGTGCGACGTCGTAGAGGCGCTGGAAGCGGAACCAGCCCTTCTCGTCGGCCGCGCTCAGCTGCGGCGGCCACTGGCTGACCAGGGAGTCGGGCAGCGCGATCCCGTCGCGCTCGGCGAGCTCCAGCAGGGTCTCGTGGCGCATGGACCCGGTGAAGTGCAGGTGCAGGTGCGCCTTCGCGAGTGTGTGCAGGTCCCTCATCGGCACCACTGTAGGGCTGCGGCCGGCGGGATCGGGCGCCGGTGCGACCGGGTCGACCAGGGCCCTTTTGGACCTGCGCAACGCGTTGGACGTAGACTCCACGTCTGGTGGATCTTCCCCATGCTTTGTCGTGCCCTCAGACGGACCTCAGCGGGTCTCGAACGGGCGGGGCGCGGCACGGGTGAGATCGACGAAGGGCACTAGCTCAACTGGCAGAGCATCGGTCTCCAAAACCGAAGGTTGGGGGTTCAAGTCCCTCGTGCCCTGCACGATCTCCACGCAGTTCCAGCACCACCCAGCAAACACCCCGCACGACCAAGCACGATCAACGACGACGAGAGGTGAATGGCGTGTCGGACAGCAGCGCCGTACGCGGTGACCGGGAGTCCGGTGACGCGCACAAGCGCACGAGCATCCCGACCTTCTACCGTCAGGTGATCGCCGAGCTGCGCAAGGTGGTCTACCCCACCCAGGAGCAGCTGGTCACCTACTTCTTCGTCGTCATGTTCTTCGTGATCGTGATGATGTCGATCGTCTCCGCGCTCGACCTGGGCTTCGGCAAGCTCGTCTTCGCCGTGTTCGTCGACGGCGGGGACCTCTGACCTCACGCGCGCCCCGGCCCTGAAGGCCGGTCCGGCGAGAGCCGCACCCCTGCAGCAGCGACCAGCTATCGATGGAGCACCACGTGTCTGAGCAGTACCCCGAGTCGGCCGAGCTGACCGAGTCCCCCGAGCTCGACGAGTCCGTTGCGACCGACGAGATCGTCGAGTCGGACGACGTCGTCGAGGCGCCCGAGGTGACCGACGACGTCGCCGAGGCCACCGACGGCGCTGCCGAGGGCACCGACCCGGTCGCCGCGGACAGCGACGACGACGAGCTCGAGGACGCCGACCCCGTCGCCGAGCCGGTCGAGGACGTCGTCGAGACCGAGGCCGAGCTGGCCGACGAGGCAGCTGCCGAGGTCGCGGAGACCACAGTCGACGCCGAGGTGGCCGAGGAGGGTGTCGACCTCGCGGACGACGCCGAGGTCGTCGACGAAGACCCGCTGGAGGCCTTCCGGCGCGAGCTGTGGGCCAAGCCCGGCGACTGGTTCGTGGTGCACACCTACTCCGGCATGGAGAACAGGGTGAAGTCCAACCTCGAGAACCGCATCGTGTCGCTCAACATGGAGGACTACATCCACGAGATCGTGGTCCCCATCGAAGACATCGTCGAGATCAAGAACGGCCAGCGCCGTACCCGCAAGAAGCCCTCGCTGCCCGGCTACGTGCTGGTCCGGATGGACCTCACCGACGAGTCCTGGTCGACGGTGCGCCACACACCCTCGGTGACCGGCTTCGTCGGCAACAGCCACGAGCCGGTCCCGCTCACCATGGACGAGGTCGAGAACATGCTCGCCCCCGAGGTGCAGGCTGCTGCCGAGGTCGCTGCTGCGGCTGCCGGTACCCCGTCCCCGTCGGGCGGCTCCACGACGGCGAAGAAGCAGATCGAGGTCGCCGACTTCGACATCTCCGACTCCGTCATGGTCGTCGACGGCCCGTTCGCCACGCTGCACGCGACGATCACCGAGATCAACGCCGAGTCGCAGCGCGTCAAGGCGCTCGTCGAGATCTTCGGCCGGGAGACCCCCGTCGAGCTGAGCTTCAACCAGATTCAGCGCGTCTGAGTCGGGCGGAGCTTGCTCCGACCGGCTCAGCGAACGCGCTGGGTTGAGGAGCGTCGACGTGCTCGCGCCGCGTAGCAAGCGAGGACGTGACGCGTCTCGAAACCCAGTGAGATTTCGTGGATTCGCAACCACAGTCCAGACTTAGCCCAGGTAACACCCAGTGGCAGGGGGCGACAGACGCCCTCGTCATGACCACACCTGAGAAAGAGAGATAGCCATGCCTCCCAAGAAGAAGATCTCTGCACTGGTCAAGGTGCAGCTGCAGGCCGGTGCCGCGACGCCTGCCCCGCCCGTCGGTACCGCCCTCGGTCCGCACGGCGTCAACATCATGGACTTCTGCAAGGCCTACAACGCCCAGACCGAGTCCCTGCGCGGCAACGTGATCCCCGTCGAGATCACCATCTTCGAGGACCGCTCCTTCACCTTCATCACCAAGACGCCCCCGGCGGCTGAGCTGATCAAGAAGGCCGCCGGTCTCCAGAAGGGTTCCGGCGTCCCGCACAAGGAGAAGGTCGGCAAGCTGACCAAGGACCAGGTGCGCGAGATCGCCACGACCAAGCTGCCCGACCTCAACGCCAACGACATCGACGCCGCGATGAAGATCGTCGAGGGCACCGCGCGCTCGATGGGCGTCACCACCGACTGAGCCCTCGGGCCCCGCTCCACCTCCTAGCACCTGTGGCAGAGCCGCGCTGGCTCACAACGACCACGTCTTCGGTTCAACAGAAAGAAGAAACTCATGCAGCGCAGCAAGACCTACCGCGCGGCGACCGCGACCTTCGACCAGGACGAGCTCCACGCTCCGCTGGCCGCGATCAAGATCGCCAAGTCCACCTCGAAGAAGAAGTTCGACGAGACCGTCGACGTCGTGATGCGTCTCGGTGTCGACCCCCGCAAGGCCGACCAGATGGTCCGCGGCACGGTCAACCTCCCCAACGGGACGGGCAAGACCGCTCGCGTCCTCGTCTTCGCCAACGGTGACAAGGCCGAGGCCGCCCGCGAGGCCGGCGCCGACATCGTCGGTGGCGACGAGCTGGTCGACAAGGTCAACGGCGGCTGGCTCGAGTTCGACGCCGTCGTCGCGACCCCCGACATGATGGGCAAGGTCGGTCGTCTCGGCCGCGTCCTCGGGCCGCGTGGTCTGATGCCGAACCCGAAGACCGGCACCGTGACGCCCGACCCGGCCAAGGCCGTGACGGACATCAAGGGCGGCAAGATCGAGTTCCGCGTCGACCGCCACTCCAACCTGCACTTCATCATCGGCAAGGCGTCCTTCACCGAGGCCGCGCTCGCCGAGAACTACGCCGCCGCCCTCGAGGAGGTGCTGCGGCTCAAGCCCGCCAGCTCCAAGGGTCGCTACCTGCGCAAGGTGACGGTCTCGACCACCATGGGCCCCGGTGTCCAGGTCGACCCCAACCGCACCCGCAACGTCACCGGCGAGGAGGACTCGGCCGAAGGCTGAGCCCCTCGCACGTCGTACGACGGCCCGCTGCCCCTCGTGGGGTGGCGGGCCGTCGTGGTTCGTGGCTGGTAAGTCCGCCAGTCAGCTGCCCGACAACGACTCAGAGGCGGCCAGCGCGACACAGGTCGCGACGCCCGCCATCGCCGTCTCGACCTCGGCGAGCACCGGGAACGTCGGGGCAAGGCGGATGTTGCGGTCGCGGGGGTCCTGGCCCAGCGGGTACGACGCCCCGGCCGGCGTCAGCGCGATGCCGGCCTCCTTGGCAAGGGCGACCACGCGCGACGCGGTGCCGTCGAGGACGTCGAGGTTCACGAAGTAGCCTCCTGTCGGCTTGGTCCACTCCGCGACGTCCAGCCCTCCGAGCGCCGAGGTGAGGGCCGCGTCGACCGCATCGAACTTCGGGGCGATGATCTCGCGGTGCTTGCGCATGTGAGCACGCACGCCGTCGGGGGAGCCGAAGAACTCGACGTGGCGCAGGTGGTTGATCTTGTCGGGCCCGATGGACGCCATGGCGAGGTGCTTGAGGTACCACGCCTTGTTGGCCGCGGAGGCTGCCAGCACCGAGACGCCGGCTCCGGCGAAGGTGATCTTCGACGTGGAGGCGAACATGATCGGCCGGTCGGGGTGACCGGAGGCGGCGGCGATGCTGAGGGCGTCGGCGCTCTTGGCCTCGTCCTCGGTGAGGTGGTGGAAGGCATAGGCGTTGTCCCAGAACACCCGGAAGTCCGGCGCCGCGGTCGGCATGGAGAGCAGCGCTGCGGCGACCTCCTGGGAGCAGACCGCCCCGGACGGGTTGGCGTAGGTGGGGACGATCCAGATGCCCTTGACCGAGGGGTCGTCCTTCACCAGCGCGGCGACGGCGTCGACGTCGGGGCCGTCCGCGTTCATGTCCACGGTGACCATCTCGATGCCGAAGTCGGCCAGCATCGAGAAGTGCCGGTCGTAGCCCGGCACGGGACAGACGAACTTGAGGCTCGGCTCGTCCTTCCACGCACGCTCGGAGCCCGGTCCCCCGTGCAGGAGCAGGTCGACGAGCACCTGGTGCATCATCGTGAGGCTCGAGTTGCCGCCGCACACGACCTGGTCGACCTCGACCCAGAGGAGCTCGGCGAAGATCTCGCGCAGCTCGGCAAGCCCCTCGAGGCCGCCGTAGTTGCGCACGTCCGCGCCGGCGCGGTCCTTCGTCGTCGACGGCAGCGACAGCAAGGCGTCGGACAGGTCGAGCTGGGCGCTGGAGGGCTTGCCACGCGTCAGGTCCAGCTTCAGTCCGCGCGCCTGGAGCGCGGCGTACTCCTCCTGCTTGACCGCGCGGAACGCGGCGAGGTCGTCGGGGGAGAGGGAGCTGAGCGGGGCGTTCTGCTGGCTGGTCACCCCCTGATCCTGTCAAACGGCCCATCTCTAGGGTGAGCGGGTGTCCACGCGCTCCTGGGCCCTGCTGGTCCGTCCCTCCGCCAACCGCGTCTACACGGCCGCCGGCCCGCGGCTGCTCGAGGCAGAGGTAGCGGTGCTCGACGCGACCGTGCTGCGCGGGCGGCTGCGCGACGTCGCCACCGAGACCCTCGGCGGCGTGCCGTACCTGACCTTCTCCAGCGACGGGGACCTCGATGCGGGAGCCGTCGCGCACCTGTCGACGCTCTCGGGCATCTACGCGCTGTTCGAGCGCGAGGGGGAGCTCCTCAGACCGGTGGACCTTGCTCCGTTGCAGGTCTTCGACGAGGACCTGCTGACGATCCAGAAGTACGTCGGCAAGACCAACGAGCTCTTCACCCGGCTCCTCCTCAACGTCACGCTCTGGGCCTCCGCGGTCGGTCCCGACCTCGTGGTCGGCGCCTCGCGAGACCGGCCGATCCGGGTGCTCGACCCGTTGTGCGGTCGCGGCTCGAGCCTGCACCAGGCACTCGTCTACGGCTGCGACGCCGATGGCATCGACGTGGACGGCAAGGACTTCGACGCCCACGAGGCGTTCCTCAAGACGTGGCTGCGCCGCAAGCGCCTCAAGCACACCGCCGAGGTCATCCCGATCAGACGCGAGGGTGAGCGGCTCGGACGTCGACTCGAGGTCGCCGTCGCCCGCGACAAGGACGCCTGGAAGGCCAAGGACGTGCACCGTCTCGGCTTCGTGCACGCCGACACGACCCGGGCCGCCGAGTTCTTCCGGCCCGGCACCTTCGACGCCCTCGTCGCCGATGCGCCGTACGGCGTGCAGCACGGTGCGCGGGCAGGGGGCCGCCTGGACCGCAGCCCCCTCTCGCTGCTGGAGGGGGCGCTCCCCGGCTGGGTCTCGCTCCTGCGGCCCGGCGCGGCGCTCGGTCTCTCGTGGAACACCCACGTCGCACCCCGCGACGAAGCAGTCGGCCTGCTCGTTGCTCATGGCCTGGTGCCGCTCGACTCCGGTCCCTGGCGGGGCTTCGGCCACCGGGTCGATGCGAGCATCGAACGGGACGTCCTGGTGGCGCGGGTGCCGGCGGGGTGAGGTCGCGGCACTCGGTGGCCTCGGTGGCCTCGGTGTTCTTCGGGGTCGGTGTGGCGCCCGCGCGCGTAGCCGACCGGGTCTCGCTGTCAAGGATCGCCTGCGGCGCCCGCTGCGCGACACCTTCGGTGTCCTTGACTGCGAGCCTCTCCCGGTCGACTGAACGGCGCGCTCA
>NZ_JAPYPS010000007.1 GCF_029937575.1 Nocardioides sp. | reverse complement strand
TGTACCCCCGACCGGATTCGAACCGGCGCTACCGCCGTGAGAGGGCGGCGTGCTAGGCCGCTACACAACGGGGGCCTGAACAACCTGACAGAGACTAGCCAACGCTGGGCCACTGCCACAAATCGTGGGCCCCTGTTGAAGATCGGGGCCGCACAACTCGCTGGGATACTAGGACTCGAACCTAGAATAACTGGACCAGAACCAGTCGTGTTGCCAATTACACCATATCCCACTAGCTCTACTGGATCAGTAGAGCTTGGCCTCTCCGACACCACTCGGAAGCGCTCCGGAGGACCGAGGAGAAACACTACACGGGGCTTCGGGGCGGCTCCAAAACGCCCGGTGTCGTCCGCGTCTGCAAGCCCATCCTGCGGGCCAGGGAGATGGTCAGGACGACGAAGATGCCCGACTTGGCGGTGCTCACGACCATGTCCCACCAGCTCCCCTCCCCCGGGTTCAGGGCCTGGGTCATGTCGCCGAAGAAGAGCGCGATGCCGAAGGCCAGCAGGTTGTTGAGCACGTGGTAGGCGATCGCCGCCTCCAGACCGCCGGTGGCGATCACCAGGACGCCGGCAACCAGACCGAAGGCGAGTCGGTCGAAGAAGACCGGCAGGCTCTGCCCTCCGTGTGCTGCGGCGAACAGGGCGGCCGGACCGATCACTGCGAGGTAGCGCGCCTTCACGGGATCCCGCACCAGGCTGCCGAACGCCTGCGTCAGGTACCCCCGGAACGCGTACTCCTCGGCCACGGCCTGCAGCGGGGTGAGCAGCACGATCACGAGCAGGAAGTCACGGGTGGTGTCGGTGAAGGCGTTGGCGCCCCCGGTCACGTCCTCGTTCTCGGCGCCGGGCAGCAGCGCCCCCAGGAAGATGGCGACCACCAAGGCAACCAGCGCCGGGCCGAAAGAGATCAGCAGCCACTTCCACCTGATGCGGGGCGCCACCGAGGCGAGCCAGCGCGGCTTGATGTCGTGGAAGACGCGGGTGCAGAACCACGCGGCCGGGATCGTGAGGATCAGCACGGCGTTGAGGAACAGCAGCACCGATGGCGTGACGTCGCCCGTGTCGGCCAGGGCCGTCAACCGGTCACCCAGCTCGTCCAACGGCGTACCGGTGGCCACCAGGATGGCGATCGAGCCGACGATCACGATGATGACGTTGACCAGCAGGAAGAAGACGCCCAGAGTCGCGATCCCGCCGATGTACCAGCCCCAGCCGCGCCGGCCCGCGCGGTAGATCCGGTGGTACTCCAGCCCGCCGACCTCCTCGGCGTCCGGCCCGGGCGAGACGGCGACAGGAGCCCCGTAGGGCGCCCCGGTCGGCGGAGGACCGTAGGACGGCTGCTCCGGGTCGCTCATCCGAGGTCAGCCCAGCGCGTTCTGGAGCCGCGAGAGGCTGCGCTCGCGCCCCAAGAGCTCCATCGACTCGAAGAGCGGCGGAGAGATCCGCCGGCCCGTGACGGCCACGCGCACCGCTCCGAAGGCGACCCGGGGCTTGAGCCCCCGCTCCTCCACGAGCGCCCGCTGCAGCGCCGCCTGGATCATGTCGGTGGACCAGGCCTCGAGCGGCTCCACGGCGTCGTACGCCGCCTGCACGACCTCGAGCCCGGCCTCGTCGAGCAGCTTGGCCGCGTCGGCCTCGTCGAGCACGAAGTCGGACTCGTCGACGAAGAGGAAGCCGAGCATGTCGGGCGCCTCGGCGAGCTTGTTGATGCGCTCGGCGATCAACGGCATCGCCAGCTCGAGCAGCTGGGCGTCCGCGTCGCTCACCGGGTCGGAGACGACGCCGGCCTCCTTGAGGAACGGCAGCACCCGGTGGGAGATCTCCTGCAACGGCAGCAGCCGCATCTGCGAGGTGTTGATGGCGTCGGCCTTCTTGAGGTCGAAGCGGGCCGGGTTGGGGTTGACGTCCTTGATGTCGAAGGCCTCCACCATCTCCTCGAGCGAGAAGATGTCGCGGTCGCCCGAGATCGACCATCCGAGGAGCGCCAGGTAGTTGAGCAGCCCCTCGGGGATGAAGCCGGAGCGGCGGTAGCCCAGGGCGTCGGCCTCGGGGTCGCGCTTGGAGAGCTTCTTGTTGCCCTGCCCCATCACGTAGGGCAGGTGTCCGAAGGCCGGGGCCCCCGAGCCGATGCCGACCTCGGCCAGCGCGGCGTACAGGGGGATCTGGCGTGGCGTGCTGGAGAGCAGGTCCTCTCCACGCAGCACGTGGGTGATCTCCATCAGTGCGTCGTCGACGGGGTTGACCAACGGGTACAGCGGGTCGCCGTTGGCGCGCGCCAACGCGTAGTCGGGCACGTCGCGGCTGTCGAACTTCACCTGGCCGCGCACGAGGTCGTCGAAGACGATCGGGCCGTCGGGCATCGTGAAGCGGGTGACGGCGGCGCGACCCTCGGCCTCGAAGGCGTCGACCTGCTCGGGGGTCAGCGTGCGGCAGAAGCGGTCGTAGCCCTGGCGCTTGGAGCCGGAGGCCTGGTGCCGGGCGACGACCTCGTCGTTGGTGCAGTAGCAGGGATAGGTGTACCCCGCCTCCGTGAGCCGGGCCAGCGCGTCGCGGTAGAGGTCGCCACGCTCGGACTGGCGGTAGGGCCCGTAGGGACCGCCGACACCGGGACCCTCGTCCCAGTCGAGGCCCAGCCAGCCGAACAGGTCCAGCAGTCCGTCGTAGGACTCCTGGGTGTTGCGGGCCGTGTCGGTGTCCTCGATCCGGAAGACGAAGGTGCCGCCGTGGTGACGGGCGAAGGCCCAGTTGAACAGGGCCGTGCGGACCAACCCGACGTGCGGGCTGCCGGTCGGGCTTGGCGCCATCCGCACCCGGACCGGCTTGGTGTCGGGTGTCGGGGTCGAGAAGGTCGTCGGGGTGCTCAACGTCGTGCCACCTTGTTCGTGAGGGATCCGAGACCGGCGATCGAGATCTCGACCTCGTCACCGACCTCCATCGGACCGACACCCTCGGGGGTGCCGGTGAGGATGACGTCCCCGGGCAGGAGCGTCATCACGCTGGACACGTGCGCGATCAGCGCAGGGATGTCGAAGATCATGTCGGCCGTGGAGCCGTCCTGGACGACCTCACCGTTGAGGTGCGTCTGGACCTGCACCCCGTCGATGAAGTGCTGGGGGTCGAGGTCGGTCTCGATCCAGGGACCGAGCGGGCAGAAGGAGTCGAACCCCTTGGCGCGGGTGAACTGGACGTCGGACTTCTGCAGGTCGCGGGCGGTCACGTCGTTGCCGATCGTGTAGCCGTAGATCACGTCGGTCGCCTGCTCGGCCGGGACGTCGCGGCAGATCCGGCCGATCACGACGGCCAACTCGCCCTCGTAGTGGAGGTTCTGGGTCTGCGGCGGGTAGAAGATCGGGTCGCCCGGACCGGCGACGCTGGTGTTGGGCTTGAGGAACATCAGCGGCTCGGCCGGTACATCGTTGCCCAGCTCGGCGGCGTGTGCGGCGTAGTTGCGCCCGATCCCGACCACCTTGCTGCGCGGCAGCACCGGCGCCAAGAGTCGTACGTCGGCGAGCTGGTGCTCCTGCTCGAGGAGCTTCAGGCCCACGTACATCGGGTCGCCGGCAAGGGCGACGAGGACCGCGCCTTCCTCTGGCTGCCCGAAGGCGTCGAGCTCGCCCGAGAGGACGCCGTAGCTGGGTTCGTCACCGGTGGTGAATCTCGCGATACGCACCCCCCGACCCTAGCGAGCGGGTGTGTCACAGCGACTCCTCCGGTCGGTCAGTCCTCCTGGGCCCCTGCTGCGTCGTCGCTGCGTCGCCGCTGCGCGATGTCTCGTTTGCCCGGACCGGGCTCCACGGGTTGAGTGGTGGCCATGACCGCGCTCGCCATCGCCCCCGTCGACGTCCACGACGACGTCGCCCTGGCCGCGTGGCACGACGTGGAGCCGGCGTCGGTCCATCACGAGCACCGCGCCGACGTCAATTTCGGGTTCGCCCCGGTCGAGATCGTGCACGAGGTGCAACGTGTCGACTGAGCCCGTGGCGCCGACGGCCCGAGTCGGGGCGCTCGACGAGGCCACCTGGCGGACCCGAGCGCGCGCCCACGCGGAGCGGGTCGACACGTTCATCCGCCCGCACCTCGAGCGTCGCGATGCCCAGGTCAAGCACCCCGTCCACGACTTCCTCTTCACCTACTACTCCCAGCGGCCCGCCCAGCTGCGGCGCTGGCACCCCGGCGTCGACGTCGAGCTGCTCGGCGGTGCCGACGACTACGCCCCCCTGAAGGGCTACACGGCGACCGGCGACGGCGCACGCGTCGACCCGGCGTACGTCGACTCGCAGCGGCCGCTGGTCACCGCGCTGCACCGACTGCTCACCGCCACGGCCGCGCGGCCGGCGCACACCGGCTGCTTCGGGCTGCACGAGTGGGCGATGGTCTACCGGCTCGAGGAGGACGAGACCCGTCACGCCGACTGGCCGCTGAGACTCGGGGCCGAGGGCACCGACGAGGTCGTGGAGTCGCACCGGATCGCGTGCTCGCACTTCGACGCCTTCCGGTTCTTCACCGCTCCGGCGCGCCCGCTCAACACCCTCTCCCCCCGCCGCGACGACCGCGCCTCCTTCGAGCAGCCGGGCTGCCTGCACGCCGGCATGGACCTCTACAAGCACGCCTTCCGGCTGACCCCCATGATCAGCTCCGACCTCGTCGCCGACTGCTTCGAGCTCGCCCGCGAGATCCGGGTGCTCGACATGCGAGCAGCGCCGTACGACCTGACGGGGCTGGAGGTCGACGGCGAGCCCTTCGATCCGGTCCGGATCGAAACCGCCGAGGGCAAGCGGGTGTATGCCGAGGCCCAGTCGGCC
This sequence comes from Nocardioides sp., assembly GCF_029937575.1. Lineage (GTDB taxonomy): Bacteria > Actinomycetota > Actinomycetes > Propionibacteriales > Nocardioidaceae > Nocardioides. Next base: position 114,676 of record NZ_JAPYPS010000007.1, on the reverse strand, counting down.
TTCGCCGGCCGGGGCGCGCCGTTGCGGGCGCGGCTGATCGAGGAGTGCGAGCGGCTGCTGCGCTGAGTCCGGCGACGCGGGGGCGCCCGGCTTGGTACGGCTAGAGCCCGGCCAGACGCACGAGGTTGCGCATGGCCATCGTCACCGTCATCGGCCCCACCCGCGGGATGAACACCGAGGCCTTGTCCTGCACCGAGTCGTCGAAGTTGCGGAACTGGCTGAAGTTCACGCAGATGGCGCCGGGGGCGATCTCGTCGGCCCCCACCAGGGGGAAGGACCGCGAGGGCACTCCGGTGATGACGACGTCGGCGCGGGCGAGGGCGGACCTGCGGTCCTCGTCGCTGTCGCGCACACCGTGGGCATGGCGGCCGATCGCGGGCTCGAACAGCTGCGTGCTCGACACGTCGAGCGAGACGACCTCGGCGCCGTCGTTGGCGAGCATCGCGGCCAGGGGTCGCCCGACGACCTCGCTGCGGTTGATCACGACCACGACCACGCCCTCCAGCGGCGCTTGGGCCGCGGTCCCGCCGAGGCCGGCCTCGCCGAGCAGCTTGAGGATGGCCAACGGGGTGCAGGGCAGGATCGCGCGCGATCCGGTGTCGAGCTCACGACGGTTCTCGTAGAGCATCCGACTCCAGAACGAGTGCATGCCCTCGACGTCCTTGCGTGGGTCGACGAGCTCGCGCAGCCACGGGTCGTCGACCGGACCCGCCAGGGGGTAGTAGCAGAAGATCCCGTCGACCTCCGGGTCGGCGTTGGCGGCCGCGACGGCCGCGGCGGCTTCCCGCTCAGCCACGTGGCTGAGTTCGACGTCGATCCCGACGGCGGCCCCGCCCCTCTGTGCCCAGGTGGCGTAGGTGTGGGCGGGGCCCTCGGCCTGGCTCAGCAGCCCGAGGATGCGCAGCGGGCGACCGCGCTCGGCGGACAGCCGGACGACGTCGGCCGACACCTCGGTCCGGAAGGCCTGGGCGAGGGTCCCGGGGTCGATGACGCGGGCCGTCATGTCGCTCCCGGTCCGCGGCTGCTCGTGCTCGTCCATGCCTTCATCGGGCAGGAGCCTAGTGGACCTCATCGGACCGATCGCCGGGGTCACGCCGTCGGCGCGTGTGCCAGGCTTTGCGGGGTGACCCGGATCGAGCGCGAAGGCGACACCATCCGCGGCGAGGACTGGTACGGCGACGACCTGCAGGACTCCCGCTTCGTCGGGGTCACGTTCGTCGACGTCGACCTCAGCGAGGTCACCACCGCCGGCGCGCACCTCGAGGACTGCACGTTCCGCAGCTGTCGGCTCAACTCCTCGACCCATGTGGCGTCGGCGTTCGTCGCCTGCACCTTCGAGGGCGCCAATCTCTTCGACACCACGTGGGACGGCTGCAAGCTCACCGGCTCGTCCTTCTCCCGGTGCACGCTGCGTCCGATGACGGTGCGCGGCGGGCAGTGGCTCGGGGTGAGCCTGCGGGGTGCCGACCTCAACCGGCTGGACCTGTCGCGCCTCGACCTGCGCGAGGCAGACCTCTCCATGGCGAAGCTCACCGACGCCGTGCTGCGCGACACGCGTCTGGACCATGCGACGGTGCGCCAGGCCGACCTCCGCTCCGCCGACCTTCGCGGCGCCGGCCTCGCCGGGGTCGACCTGGACACCGCCACCCTGGGCAGCACCCGCATCGACCTGGCGGGGGCCGTGCTGCTCGCCGAGCTGCGCGGCACGCTCGTCGACGTCGGAGGCGAGGCGTGAGCGTCAAGGGCGCAGCTCTCTCGCGGCCTGCTGACCTCACGCCGCCGTCGCGCCGACATCCCCTGGACCACTCCCGTGCCGGCTGCCGCCGGTCGGCATACTGAGCACCGATGCCCACCACCCCCAGGACCAGCACGCAGGAGCGCTCATGACCGCCTACGACCAGCTCGCCACCAGCATCCTGGACGGCAAACCGGCGACCGAGGACGACGCACTCGCGGTCCTGCGGGCCCACGACGACGAGCTGATCGAGGTCGTCGCCGCCGCCGGACGCCTGCGCCGCGAGCACTTCGGCAACACCGTCAAGGTCAACTACCTCGTCAACCTGAAGTCCGGGCTGTGCCCGGAGAACTGCAACTACTGCTCCCAGGCCCTCGGCTCCACCGCCGACATCCTGAAGTACAAGTGGCTCAACACCGACGAGGCCCTCGAGCAGGCCGCCGCCGGCCTCAAGGGCGGCGCCACCAGGGTCTGCATGGTCTCCAGCGGCCGCGGCCCCACCAACAAGGACGTCGACCGCGTCGCCGACATGGTCGGCTCGATCAAGTCCGAGCACCCCGACGTGGAGATCTGCGCCTGCCTCGGACTGCTCAAGGACGGCCAGGCCGAGCGCCTGCGCGACGCCGGCGTCGATGCCTACAACCACAACATCAACACCGCCGAGTCCCACCACGACAAGATCGTGCAGACCCACACCTACGCCGATCGCGTCGACACCGTCGGGAAGGCCAAGTCCGCCGGGCTGTCCCCGTGCAGCGGCCTGATCGCCGGCCTCGGGGAGAGCGACGAGCAGCTCGTCGAGGCCCTCTTCGCGCTGCGCGAGATGGAGTCCGACTCGATCCCGGTCAACTTCCTGATGCCCTTCGACGGCACGCCGTTCGAGAACACCTGGGAGCTCACCCCGGCCCGCTGCGTGAAGATCCTCGCGATGGCGCGCTTCGTCTGCCCCGACCGCGAGATCCGGATCGCCGGCGGCCGCGAGATGCACCTGCGCTCCCTGCAGGCGATGGCCCTGCACGTCGCCAACTCGATCTTCCTCGGCGACTACCTCACCTCCGAGGGGCAGGCCGCCGAGGCCGACCTCGAGCTGATCCGCGACAACGGGTTCGTGGTCCTCGGCGCCCAGCCGGACGCCGAGGAGACGGCTGCCGTCTCGCGTGACCCCGAGAAGCGCCGCCGCGGCGCCGGCACGACCGCCGTACCCAACGCCTGACCCGCGTCAGCCGCACCCCACCCGGACCGCCCCAGCCCCTGTGACAGCCACGCCCCCGACCGACGCACTGCTCGCCTTCGACCGCGAGCACGTCTGGCACCCCTACACGTCGATGACCGACCCGACGCCGGTGCGGATGGTCACCGGCGCCTCGGGAGTGCGCCTGCGCCTGGACGACGGGGCGGAGCTCGTCGACGGCATGTCGTCGTGGTGGGCTGCGATCCACGGCTACGGCCACCCCGCGATGGAGTCGGCGGTGCGCTCGGTCGACTTCGCGCACGTGATGTTCGGCGGGCTCACCAACGCCCCGGCGATCCGGCTGGCCCAACGGCTGGTGGAGATCACCCCGGCCCCGTTGGAGCGGGTCTTCCTCGCCGACTCGGGCTCGGTGTCGGTCGAGGTCGCGCTCAAGATGGCGCTGCAGTGGCAGCGCGGCGCCGGGCGGCCCGAGCGCACCCGCATGCTGACGGTGCGCGGCGGCTACCACGGCGACACCTTCGGCGCGATGAGCGTGTGCGACCCCGACGGTGGGATGCACACGATGTGGAGCGGCGTGCTGGCCCAGCAGGTCTTCGCGCCGCGCCCACCGGCACCCGACGGTGACGTGCAGGCCTGGGCGGACGACTTCGCAGCGGTCGCCGCCGAGCACGCTCACGAGATCGCGGCGATCATCGTCGAGCCCGTGCTCCAGGGCGCCGGCGGCATGTGGATCTACGACGACGACTGCCTCCGGGTGATGCGCGAGGTCGCCGACGAGCACGGCCTGCTGCTGATCTTCGACGAGATCGCGACCGGCTTCGGTCGCACCGGGACGCTCTTCGCCGGCGAGGCCGCCGACGTGGTGCCGGACATCATGTGTCTCGGCAAGGCGCTCACCGGCGGCTACCTCTCGCTGGCCGCGGTCGTGTGCACCGACCGGGTGGCGCGCGGCATCTCCGGCTCGGAGTCCGGCGTGCTGATGCACGGGCCGACCTTCATGGGCAACGCCCTGGCCTGCACCGTCGCACTGGCCAGCCTCGACCTGCTCGTCGCCAGCGACTGGCGCGCGCAGGTCGCCGGTCTGCACGCCGGCCTGGTCGGCGGGCTCGCGTCGCTTCACGAGGCTGCCGGTGTGAGCGACGTCCGCACCATCGGCGGCGTCGGTGTGGTCCAGCTCGACCACGACGTCGACGTGGTCGCCGCGACCGACGCGGCGGCGTCGCACGGCGTGTGGCTGCGACCGTTCCGCGACCTGATCTACACGATGCCGCCGTACGTCTCCACCGAGCGGGACGTGGCCCAGATCTGCGCCGCGATCGCCGCCGCGGTCGAGGTCGCCTGATGGCCGCGTCGCCCGGGTCCGACTGGTCCGCCTGGTTGGCCGAGCAGGCCGAGGCCCGCCGTACGGCCGGCTTGGAGCGCTCGCTGCGGCCACGCGCCGCCGACGACGCGACCCTCGACCTGGCCGGCAACGACTACCTCGGGCTGACCCGCGACCCGCGCGTCACGGCTGCGGCCGCCGCGGCAGCCCGGGTGTGGGGGGCCGGGTCCGGTGCCTCGCGCCTGGTCACCGGCACCCTCGACCTGCACGCGTCGTTGGAGGGAGCCCTCGCCGCCTACCTCGGCCAGCCAGCCGCACTGTGTTTCTCCACCGGCTACCACGCCAACCTCGGGCTGGTGGCAGCCCTCGCCGACCGCGACACCTTGGTGGTCTCCGACGCCCACATCCACGCCTCCCTGATCGACGCCGTCCGGCTGTCGCGGGCCTCCCTGACGGTGGTCGCGCACAACGACGTCGAGGCCGTACGTCGTGCCGTCACCGCGGGCGCCGGGCAGCGGATCCTGGTGCTCGCGGAGTCGGTCTACTCCGTGCTCGGCGACGCCGCACCCCTCCCCGAGCTCGCCGACATCTGCGAGGTGGCCAGCGCCCTACTCGTGGTCGACGAGGCGCACGGGGTGGGCGTCCACGGCCCCGGACTCGTGCACGCGGCCGGCCTGGCCTGGCAGCCGCACGTCATCGTGACCGCGACGCTGTCGAAGTCGCTCGGCAGCCAGGGCGGCGCGGTCCTGGGCGACCCGGCGATCATCGAGCACCTGGTCAACGCGGCGCGGCCGTTCATCTTCGACACCGGCCTCGCGCCGGCCGCGGCGGCCGGCGCGCTGGCCGCGCTGGAGGTCCTGGTCGCCGAGCCCGGTCTGCCCGGGATCGTGCAGGCACGCGTGGCCGACCTCGCCGCTGCCCTCGGCGTCCCGCCGAGCGTCGGCGCTGTGCTGTCGGTCCCGATGCCGTCTCCGCAGGCGGCCGTCGCCGCTCAGGCGGCCGCCGCCGAGCAGGGCGTCCGGGTCGGCTGCTTCCGCCCGCCGTCAGTGCCCGACGGGATCTCGCGGCTGCGGATCACGGTCAACGCCGGGCTCTCCGACGAGGAGTGGTCGCGCGCGGTCGAGGTGCTGGTGGCCGTGGCCAAGGAGCACCAGTGACCCGTCTCGTCGTCGTCACCGGCACCTCCACCGACGTCGGCAAGACGATCGCAACGGCTGCCCTCGCGTGCACCGCCGACGGGCGGGTGCTGGTCGTGAAGCCCGCGCAGACCGGGATCGTGGCCGACGAGTCGGGCGACAGCGGCGAGGAGGGCGACGCCGACGTGGTGGCACGGCTCACCGGGTGCGACACCCGGACCCTGGTCACCCTGCCCGAGCCCCTCGCGCCCGACACCGCCGCCCGCCGCGCCGGGCTGCCGCTGCCGACCGTGGCCGAGCACGCCGCCGCGATCCTGGACCTCGCCTCGGGCTACGACACCGTCATCGTGGAGGGCGCCGGCGGGCTGCTGGTGCGCCTGGACCACGAAGGCGGCACGATCGCCGACCTCGCCGCGCTCCTGGGCGCGATGACGCCGGTCGAGGTCGTCATCGTCTGCGCCGCCGGCCTCGGCACCCTCAACCACACCGAGCTCACCGTCGGCGCCCTGCGCTCGCGCGGCATCGAGCCGGTCTCGCTGGTCATCGGGTCCTGGCCCGACTCCCCCGGCCTCGCCGAGACCTGCAACCGGACCGACCTGCCGCGCGGGACCGGCGTACCGCTGCAGGCCGTGCTGCCCGAGGGCGCCGGCGACCTCGAGCCGAGCGCGTTCGTGGCGGCGGCTCCCGGCTGGTTCTCGGGATAGTCCCTGACGAAATGGCCCCTGATCGGACCGTCGAGGGGCCATTTCGTCAGGGACCGTCCCGACCTAGGCTGGACCACGCCCGAGGAGCTCCGCAGCACGTGGAGCGTGGACCGAGCTCACGTCCATCCCGGTGGCCTCCGGTCGTGCCACGGTGCGGCCGTCTCCACCTGGGCCGCCAGGGAGAGCAACAGCTCCTCCTCGGCGGGACGCGCGGCCAGCATCACCCCGACCGGCAGACCGCTCGGGGTCCGGTGCAGCGGCAGGTTGACCGCCGGCATGCCGGTGACGTTCCAGGCCGATGTCCACGGGGTGAAGGCCTTCTGGGCCTCGAAGTCGCGGGCCGGGTCGGCGTCGTCACGGAGCTCGCCGACGAGCAACGGCGGCGCCGCCAGGGTGGGCGTCAGCACGGCGTCGTACGGCTCCAGGGCCTCGAGAGCAGCCGCGGCGAACCGACGCATCGCGCCGATCGCGAGCCCGAACTCCGGTCCGGTCACCGCGCGTCCGCGCTCCGACAGCCAGCGGGTCAGCGGACGGAGGAGGTGCTCGCGGTCCGGTGGCGCCGCTGAGAGCGCTGTCAGCACGGCCCAGCAGGTCTCGAAGACCGGCACCGCCTCCTCCGACAGCGGCACGGGCACGTCGACGACGTCGTGGCCCAGCCTCTCCAGCAGCCGGGAGGCGTCCTCGTAGGCCTCGACGCACTCCGGGTCCACGGGCGCGTCGGAGATCACCGGCGTGATGAACCGGGCCACCCGCAACCGACCCGGAGCGCGGTCGCACGCGGCGAGGAACGGCCCCGTCGGCGGCTGGGCCCACGATGGGTCGCCCGCGCGACGACCGGCCAGTACGTCGAGCAACGCGGCCGCGTCGCGCACGGTGCGGGCCAGCGTCCCGGCCGTGGAGAGGCCGACGGGGTCGCCGTACATCGGGGCGCCGCTGATCCGCCCGCGTGAGGGCTTCAGCCCGACGAGGCCGCAGCACGACGCCGGGATCCGGATCGAACCGCCGCCGTCGGAGCCCTGCGCGACCGGCACGAGCCCGGCGGCAACCGCAGCGGCGGCGCCACCGGAGGAGCCCCCCGCCATCCGGGTGCGGTCCCAGGGTGTCACCGCGGGCGGTCGTCCCTCCGGCTCGGTGTAGCAGGGCGAGCCGAACTCCGGCGTGCTCGTCTTGCCCAGGCTCGGCATCCGCGACCACTCGATCGCCTCCGTCACGGCGTCGGAGACCTCGGGGACGAAGTCGTCGAAGGCGGCCGAGCCGAAGGTCGTGCGCACCCCGGCGGTGAGGTTGAGGTCCTTGATCGCCGTCGGTACGCCGTACAGCGGCTGCTTGGCGCCGGCCCAGTCCGATCCGCGGGGCGCGTCGGCGTCGCGAGCCTGGTCCCGGGCACGATCGGCCGTCACGGTGACGAAGGCACCGACGTCGTCGAGCCGCGCGGTGCGCTCCAGGTAGTGCTCCGTGAGCTCGAGCGACGTCAGCTCACCGGAGGCGATCAGCGCGCCCTGCTCGAGAGCGGTCAGGTCGTGGAGCGCGGCCATGGCACGAGGGTAGTCACATCACGGTGCCCAGGACCGCCACTCCGCCCGCGACGACGGCGACGTAGATGGGAAGGGCGAGGAGCGGCACCCAGAACGCGACCTTGCGGCGCGCCATCCGCACGACGGCCCATGCGGTCGTGGGCGCCCAGGCCACGACCGGGGCCAGCTCGATGAGCAGGACCGCCAGGCCGACCCGGTCGGTGCAGGCGCTGTCAGCGCAGTTGGCGCCCGCCATCAGGAAGAACAGCCCGAAGGTCAACGACAGCAGCCCGCCGAGCCCGAGCAGGACGATCAGCACGACCGTCACCGTCATGTCGGCAGGTCGGGCCGGACGCGCCGCCGTCGGCGGCGCCGGCGGCGCCGGCGGCGCCGGCGGCGGAGAGCTCATCCGCTCATCGTGGCACGAGGACGAGTCCGGGCTCGTCCGTCATTCACAGCTGCTGGCGCCGCAACCCGTAGGTCAGGCCGTCGACCAGCGCTCCCCACGAGGCCTCGATGACGTTGTGGCCGACGCCCACGGTGATCCACGACGAGGCTCCGTCGGTGGTCTCGATCAGGACGCGGGTGATGGCGTCGGTGCCGTGGCCCTGGTCGAGGATCCGCACCTTGTAGTCGATCAGCTCGAACTTCGCCACGCCCGGGTAGGCCTGCACGATCGCGGAACGCAGCGCGGAGTCGAGCGCGTTGACCGGACCGTTGCCCTCGCCGGTGACGACGTAGCGCACTCCTGCGGCGCGAAGCTTGACGGTCGCCTCGGAGACGGCCTCCTCCGACTCGGCGCGGTGGGTGAGCGTCTCGGTGATCACGCGCCAGGACTCCACGTCGAAGTACGACGGGCGGTGCCCCTCGACCTCCTCGACCAGGAGCAGCTCGAAGGAGGCGTCGGCCGCCTCGAACGTGTAGCCCCGCTGCTCCATCTCCTTCACCCGGGCGGTCACCCGGGCGACGAGCTGCTTGTCCCCGGACAGGTCGAAGCCGAGCTCGCGGCCCTTCAGCTCGATCGAGGCCCGCCCGGCCATGTCGGAGACGAGCAGGCGCATGTCGTTGCCGACGCCCACCGGGTCCATGTGCTGGTAGAGGTTGGGGTCGACCTTGATGGCGCTGGCGTGCAGGCCGGCCTTGTGCGCGAACGCCGAGGTGCCGACGTAGGGCTGGCGCGAGGCGGGCGGGACGTTGGTGACCTCGGCGACCGCGTGCGCGATCCGGGTCGACTCGCTCAGCAGCCCCTCGGGCAGGACCTGGTGGTCGAGCTTGAGCTGGAGGTTGGCCACGACCGTGACCAGGTCGGCGTTGCCGGTGCGCTCGCCGTACCCGTTGATGCAGCCCTGGACGTGCGTCGCCCCGGCGTCGACGGCGGCCAGCGTGTTGGCCACCGCGCAGCCGGTGTCGTTGTGGCAGTGGATGCCGACGCGCACCTCGGTTGTCTCGATGACGTCGTGCACCACGTCGGAGACCCACGTGGGGAGCATCCCGCCGTTGGTGTCGCACAGTGCGATCACCTCGGCACCGGCGCCGTACGCCGCGCGCAGGACCTCGAGTGCGTAGTCGCGGTTGCGGCGGTAGCCGTCGAAGAAGTGCTCGGCGTCGAGGAAGACCTGCTGCCCCTCCTCGCGCAGGTGGGAGACGGTGTCGCGGATCATCTCGAGGTTCTCCTCGAGCGTCGTGCGCAACGCGAGCTCGACGTGGCGGTCGTGCGACTTGGCGACCAGCGTCACCACGGAGGCGCCGCTGTCACGCAGGGCCGCGACCTGGGGGTCGTCGGCGGCGCGTACGCCGGCCTTGCGCGTCGAGCCGAAGGCGGCGAGCTTGGCGTGGCGCAGGTCCAGCTCGCTGCTCGCCCGGCGGAAGAACTCGGTGTCCTTCGGGTTGGCGCCCGGCCAGCCGCCCTCGATGTAGCCCACCCCGAGGCCGTCGAGCTGGCGCGCGATGGACAGCTTGTCGGCGACCGAGAGGTTGAGACCCTCCTGCTGCGCGCCGTCGCGCAGGGTGGTGTCGTAGACGTGGAAGGCGCCGTGCAGGTCCATCAGTGACTCTCACTTCGATCTGGTTCGCAGGTCTGGGGCAACAAAAAAACCTCTCGTCGGACGAGAGGTTGGCGCATCGAGCGGGTGCTCGATGCGCTAGCGAATGATGATGACGCGGTGCTGCATGCCTCCATGGTGCCATGCCTGCGCCCGGTGTGGCGCACGTCCCACGATCCGGCCGCGTGCGGATGCCGTCCGGGGCCGCGCTCGCGCGACGAGTGAGCGCTCAGCGCTCGAACGGCACGCCGGTGCCCGGCGTCCAGGACACGTCGTTGGCGGCCACCCAACCACCGGCGCCACCGGCCGCGAGCAGCAGCACCGTGACCGCGATCAGCCACCACCCGACCGTGCGGCTCGCCGGCGTGACGACTCGCCCGAGCGGGGAGCGGACGCGACGTCCACCCGGCCCCCACCACAGCGAGAGCGCGAGGACGACGCCGCTGCCGAAGAGCGACCAGGCCAGGGGGGCGTTGACGGCGTAGCAGACCAGGCCGACGGCCGCCGCGAGCCCGGCGCTCCAGAGCACGAGCAGCACGGTCCCGCCGATGGACTGCACGAGGTGCCAGGGGGTGTGCAGGAGCAGCTGGACCCCGTCGTACCACTTGCGGCCGCGGGTCTGACGGCGCGCCTCGACACCGCTGGCGGCCAGGGAACCCGAGCGCAGCAGCCAGACGGCGATCACCAGGACCGCGACGGCGAGCCAGGGTACGGCGGCGCACGCCGCACCGACCGCACTCGCGCCCGCCAGCACCATGACGAGGCGGCGCAGGCGCTCGCCCAGCGCGACCCGCTCTGCCGGCACCTCCCACGCGACCTCCCGGCCGGCGCCGTCGACACCCGGCGGCGGGTACGGCGCCGCGCCCGGCCACGGGGCGAGGGTCGGAGCGGCGGACTCAGGTGACGGGGCCGGTGACGGGGCCGGTGATGGGGCCGGTGACGGGGCCGGCCACGGCCGCGCCTCGGTCGGCATCAGCCGGGTGCCGCCGGGCGCCCGGGGCTCGACGAGGGTGGGTGCCGCCGGCGCACTGCCGGGCCCGTCGTCGTACGACGGGGCGAACAGCGCCATCGTCGCCGCGAACGGGTCCGGCTCGTCGTCCCGGGCGGACGGACCCGGTCCGGGCACGGGAGCCGGGGCGAGGACCGGCGAGGGCCGGGTGGTCTGGGGGCGGAGCCAGGCCAGGATCGACTCGAGGCTCGGGCGGCGGTGCGGCTCGGGGTCCAGCGCGGCGACGACGACCCCGTGCAGAGTCCCCGTCAACCCGGAGAGGTCGTGCTGGCCGCGGCGCACGCGATCCATGATCGCCATCGACGGACCCCGGCCGAACGGCGAGCGCCCGGTGGCCGCGAACGCGACGGTGGCCGCCCACGAGTGCACGTCGGAGGCAGCCGTGGCGTCCTCGCCGTAGAGGATCTCGGGGGCCAGGTAGCCGGGGGTGCCGAGCAACCACCCGGTGTGGGTGAGGCGCGGGTCGTCGGCGACGCGCGCCAGGCCGAAGTCGATCAGGATCGGGGTGCGGCCCTCCATCAGCACGTTGGACGGCTTGACGTCGCGGTGCAGGACGCCGACGCCGTGCACCGACGAGAGTCCCTCGGCGAGGCAGGCGGCGAACCACAGCAGGTCGCTGCCCTCGATCACGCCCTCGTGGGCGACGTGGTCGTGCAGCGACAGCCCGGGGACGTAGCGGGTGGCGACGTACGGCACCGGCGCCCAGGGGTCGGCGTCGACGATCTCGGCCACCCAGCGGCTCCGGATCCGCGACAGCGAGCTCACCTCGCGGGCCAGCCGGCTGCGCGCCTCGTCGTCGCCGACGATGTGGGGGCGCAGCACCTTCAGCGCCACCCGGTCACCGCCGGGCCGCCGCGCGAGGTGCACCACGCCCATCCCGCCCTCGCCGATCTTGGCCAGCAGCGTGTAACCGCCCACGGTGACGAGGGCGTCGCTGCTCGGCGTGGTGCTCACCCCACGAGGCTACCGACCGCGCGCCCTACTCGGCGGAGACGGCGCCGGCCAGCGCCTCCACGAAGGTGTCGAGGCTGTACGAGAGCGACAGCGCGGTCGGCGGCGAGACCGAGGAGACGATGTCCTCACCGGAGACCGTGGCCACCCGGTCGTCCTGGAACTGCTCCATCACCTGGTACGTCGGGTCCGCGGCGATCTCGTCGGCGCGGTCCTGGGTGGCGGCGTAGGAGAGCAGCACGTCAGAGGTCAGCTGGTCGACGTTCTCGGTGCTGAGCGTGTAGAAGAAGGTGCTCTCCCCGGTGTCGAGCTCGTCGACGCTGGGGGCCACGGTGAAGCCGAGGTCCTCGAGGAACTGCACCCGCGGGTCCGCGGCGCTGTAGACGTAGAAGGCACCGGGGTCGATGGCGACCGCAGCGATCGTGGTGCCGTCGAACTCGGGGTGCGCCTCGGCGGCGGCGGCCACCTCGCCGTCGATGTCGGCGAGCAGCTGATCGGCTTCCTCGCCCTGCCCCAGCACGTCACCCACGGTCGTGATGACGTCACGCCACGGGGTCGACCACGGCTCGTCGGGATACGCGACGGTCGGGGCGATCTGGGTGAGCCGGTCGTAGTCGGCCTCGGTGATGCCGGAGTAGTTGGCCAGGATGACGTCGGGAGCCGCGGCGGCGATCTCCTCGAAGGGCGGCGCCTCGCCGGGGGTGAGCGTCGTGGGCTGCTCGGCGCCCAGCTCCTCGAAGGCCTGCTCCTGCCAGGGCATGAAGCCCTCCTCGGAGGCGCCGTAGACGAGCTTCTCCATGGCCACCGGGACCACGCCGAGGGCGAGCACGGCGTCGGGCGTGCCCCAGCCCCACGTGACGACCCGCTCGGGCTGCTCGGAGATGTCGGTGCTGCCGAAGGTGTGCTCGACGCTCACCGGCTCGAACTCCGACTCAGAGCTGGTGGTGTCGTCGGTCTGGGAGTCCTCGGTGCTGTCCTCGCTGCCGCAGGCGGCCAAGGACAGGGCGAGCACACTCATCGCGAGCGGGAGAGCCAGGCTGGACAGGCGGGTCTGGCGGGACCGGGAGGTCCTTCGGCGAAGGGACGACACGTCCACTCCTCACAGTACGGACCGGTCGAGCCGATCGGTTATTAGGTCAGGCTAACCTTACCGCATGGGCTTCGCGGCGCTCGCGGACCCCCGCGGGGATGACCATCGGGGTCCCGGTCACCGGGTCGCTCAGCACCCGGGCCACCATCCCGAAAGCCTCCTGCACGCACGCGGCGTCCAGCACGTCGGCCGGCGCCCCTTCCCGCACGAGCCGGCCCGCTGCCATCACCACGAGGTGGTCGGCGTAGCGCGCGGCGAGGTTGAGGTCGTGCAGCACCATCACCACGGTGGTGCCGCGCTGCTCGTTGAGGTCGGCCAGCAGGTCGAGGACGTCGACCTGGTGGGCGATGTCGAGGTAGGTGGTGGGCTCGTCGAGCAGCAGGATGCGGGGGTCCTGCGCGAGCATCATCGCGACCCACACCCGCTGGCGCTGGCCGCCGGAGAGCTCCTCGACGCGGCGCTCGACGAGGTCGTGGGTGTCGGTCAGCGCGAGCGCGCGCGCCACGGCGTCGGCGTCGTCCCCGCTCCAGCGGTGGAAGGCACCCTGGTGCGGGTGCCGTCCACGACCGACGAGGTCGGCGACGCTGATGCCCTCGGGGGCCACGGGCTGCTGCGGCAGCAGTCCGAGCACCGACGCGACCTCACGCGGGCGCATCCGGTGCAGGTCCCTGCCGTCGAGCTCGACCCGTCCCTCGACCGGACGCAGGATCCGGCCGAGGCCGCGCAGCAGCGTCGACTTGCCGCACCCGTTCGCGCCCACGATCGCGGTGACCTGACCGGTCGGGACCGCGAGGTCGATGCCGTGCACCACCCGCCGCTTGTCGTAGGCCAGGTGCACCCCGTGCGCGACCAGCCGTCCGATGGGTGCGTCCATCGCCTGCTCCTCCTGCTTGCTCGAGCGCCCTGACTCAGCCACGGCGCGTGCCTCCGGTGGCCATCAGCCAGATCAGGTAGGGCCCGCCGATCGCTCCGGTCACGACACCGACGGGCACCGAGAGGTCTGCAGGCAGTAGGTGCTGGGCGAACAGGTCGGCGCCCACCACGAGCACCACGCCCACGAGGGCCGCCTCGGCCAGCGCCAGGGTCCCGTCGGCCAGGAGCCGGCGCGCCACCGGGGCGGCCACGAACGCCACGAACGCGACCGGCCCCGCGGCGGCGGTCGCCGCGCACGCCAGGGCCACACCCAGGGCGACGACGCCGGCGCGCACGAGCTCGGGGCGCAGCCCGAGGCTGCCGGCCTGGTCGTCGCCGAGCAGGAGCAGGTCGAGACGGCGCGCGACGAGGGCGACCAGCGGCACCAGCACGGCCAACGCGAGAGCAAGAACCTGCACCAGCGACCACTCGGCCTGAGCCAGGCTGCCTGCCATCCACCGCAGCGCGACCTGGGCCTGCTGGACCTCGCTGCGGGTCAGCAGGTAGCCCACCACCGCAGCGCACACGTAGGCCACCCCGATGCCGGAGAGCACGAAGCGGTGACCGGTCATGCCACCGCGCCAGGCCACGGCGTACAGCAGCACCCCGACCAGCGATCCGCCGGCGAGCGCGGCTCCCGAGACCGCTGCGCCACTGAGGCCACCCAGGAGCAGTGCCGCGACGGCACCGGCGCTCGCGCCCTGCGAGATGCCGATGATGTCGGGGCTGGCCAACGGGTTGCTCAGCACCGACTGGAACAGCGCCCCGGCGAGCCCGAAGGCGACACCGACGAGGATGCCCAGCAGCAGCCGCGGCAGTCGGAGCTCGACGACGATGAACCGAGCCGAGCCCTCGTCGGCACCCATGAGCGCACCGAGCACCTGGCCGGCGGTGAGCGGGAACTGGCCCATCATCAGCGCACTCACCGACAGCGCGCCGGCGAGCACGACCAGCACCGTCAGGACGCTCGCACGTCGGGCACGCCGGCGCCTGCGCGAGCGACGCAGGCCGGTCGCGGCGGCCTCGTGGCGCGCCGGGGTCAGGGTCGGGAGACCGTCGGCCAGCACCTGCGGGGTCATGCCGCCACCGCCCGCGAGCGGCGCACGATCAGCAGCAGCACCGGGGCCCCGACGACCGCGACGATCAGTCCGGCCTCGAGCTCACCGGGGCGTACGACGAGACGGCCGACGACGTCTGCGGCCAGCAGCAGCACCGGCCCGAGCAGCGCCGAGACCACCACGATCCATCGGTAGTCGAGCCCGATCAGCACGCGCGCCAGGTGCGGGACGGCGAGGCCGACGAAGGCGATGGGTCCCACCATGGAGACGGCCGATCCGCACAGCAGCACCACCGCGAGCACCACCAGCAGCCGACCGCGGGTGACGTCCTGGCCCAGCCCCCGGGCGACGTCGTCCCCGAGTGCGAGGGCGTTGAGCACCCGGCCCGCGGCCAGGGCCAGCACCAGGCCGACCACCACGAAGGGGAGCACGGTCGTGAGCACGTCGAGGGGCCGGTTGGCCAGCGACCCCACCTGCCAGAAGCGGTAGTCGTCGAGCGCCTGGGTGTCGGAGAGCAGCACGACGGTGATCAGCGACGTCGCGGTGGCGGTGAAGGCGGCGCCCACGAGGGCGAGCTTGACCGGCGTGACGCCCTCCCAGCCCAGCGCGGCGGCGCCGTACACGACGACGGCGGCGATCGCCGCGCCGGCGAAGGCGAACCACAGGTAGCCGGTGACCGAGGTGACCCCGAGCCCGGAGATGGCGACCAAGACAGCCAGCGAGGCGCCCGAGTTGATGCCGAGCAGCCCGGGATCCGCGATCGGGTTGCGGGTCACCCCCTGCATCAGCGCCCCCGCGACTCCCAGTGCCGCACCGCCCACGAGACCGACGAGGGTGCGCGGCACGCGCAGGTCACGGACCACGAGGTGGTCGTTGTCACCGGCGACGGGGTCGACCAGCGCGGCCCAGACCTGGGCGAGCGACACGTCGCGAGCGCCCCACACCAGGCTCGCCGTCAGGGCGAGCGCCAGGAGCACGAGCAACGCCAGCACCACCAGCGCCCCGCGGCTCGTCGCCCCACCGACCGGGGCCGGGCCGGACGCTCCGGTCGCGCGGGTGGCGCGGGTGCGCAGGGTCGAGGACACCAACTGAGGTTAGCCTCACCTGCGTCGTAACGCACGCCGGCGTCGTCGTGGGGGTCAGACGATGCGGTGCATCCAGTCGAACCCGTCCTCGGCGCGACCGAACTGGAGGTCGACCAGCTGGGCGCGGATCCGCTCCGCGACGTCACCGGCCGGCACGCTCGGCACCGATCCGCCGTCCCAGCGCAGCTCGCCCACGGGTGTGATGACCGCAGCCGTCCCGCAGGCGAAGATCTCGGTGATCTCGCCGCTCGCGACGCCCTCGCGCCACTCGTCGATGGAGAAGCGTCGCTCCTCGACCCGGTGGCCCATCTTCTGCGCCAGCTCGAGGATGCTGGCGCGGGTGATGCCCTCCAGGATCGTGCCGGTGCCCGGGGTGACGATGTGGCCGTCGGCATGGACGAAGAAGAGGTTCATCCCACCGAGCTCCTCGATGTAGCGGCCCTCCTGGGCGTCGAGGAAGACGACCTGGTCGCAGCCGTGCGACGTCGCCTCCTGCTGGGCGACCAGCGAGCTGGCGTAGTTGCCGCCGGTCTTCGCCGCACCCATGCCGCCGCGACCGGCACGGGTGTACTCCTCGGTGAGCCACAGGCTGACCGGCTTCACGCCGCCCTTGAAGTAGGCGCCGGCCGGGCTGGCGATCACCATGAACGTCACGTGCTGGCTGGGTCGTACGCCGAGGAACGCCTCGGTCGCGATCATGAACGGGCGCAGGTAGAGGCTCTTCTCCCCCGTGGTCGCGTCCGGCACCCAGCGTCGGTCGACCTCGACGAGCGCGTCGACGGCCTGGACGAAGTCCTCGACCGGCAGCTCCGGCAGGGCGAGGCGGTGGCTGGAGCGGAGCATCCGGGCGCCGTTC
Organism: Nocardioides sp.; assembly: GCF_029937575.1. Classification (GTDB taxonomy): domain Bacteria; phylum Actinomycetota; class Actinomycetes; order Propionibacteriales; family Nocardioidaceae; genus Nocardioides. The sequence continues at coordinate 98,071 of NZ_JAPYPS010000007.1, read as the reverse complement.
TGCTCGGGACGGAACGACCACACCGAGCCGTCGGGGTGCCGGTAGGCCTTCATCCCCTCGAAGGTCTCCTGCGCGTAGTGCAGCACCGCCGTCGCCGGATCCAGCGTGAGCGGCCCGTAGGGCTCGATGCGAGCGTCGTGCCAACCCTCGTCCGGGGTCCACTCGACCGTGAACATGTGGTCGGTGAAGTGGGTTCCGAAGCCGGGGTTGGCCAGGATCTCGGCCAGCCGCTCGTCGGAGGTGGGCGTCGTGGTGAGCGTGGTGCTGATCTGCATGAGGGTCACGTTAGTGGGACTTCCTACTAAAAGAGGCGACGGCCGGGTCACGCTGTTGCGTGGCCCGGCCGTCGTGAGTGAGGGGTGCGGGCGGTCAGCCGCCTACTCGCGCGGCGATGGCGTCGCCGATCTCCGGCGTGGAGCGGGCGATGGAGGCATCACGGTCGGCGAGGTCGGCGATGGCCGCTGCCTCGACGGCCGCGGCCGCGTCGGGGTGTCCGAGGTGGTCCAGGAGCAGGGAGACCGACAGGATCGCTGCCGTCGGGTCTGCCTTGAGCTGGCCGGCGATGTCCGGCGCCGAGCCGTGGACCGGCTCGAACATGCTCGGGGCGGTCCGGTCCGGGTTGATGTTGCCGGAGGCCGCCAGGCCGATGCCGCCGCTGATCGCGCCGGCGAGGTCGGTGATGATGTCGCCGAAGAGGTTGTCGGTGACGATCACGTCGAAGCGCGACGGGTTGACCGTCATGTGGATCATCGCCGCGTCGATGTGCATGTAGTCGACGGTGACCTCGGGGAACTCCTCCGCCACGGCCTGGGTGATCCGCCACCACACCGAGCCGGCGTTGACCAGCACGTTGGTCTTGTGGACCAGGGTGAGCTGCTGGCGCGGGCGACGCTGGGCACGGGCGAAGGCGTCGCGCACGACACGCTCCACGCCGAAGGCGGTGTTGACCGAGACCTCGGTGGCGACCTCGTGAGGGGTGCCGACCCGCAGCGCTCCACCGTTGCCCGTGTAGGGGCCTTCGGTGCCCTCACGGACGACGACGAAGTCGACCTCACCGGGGTTCGCCAAGGGTGAGGCGACGCCCGGGAAGATCCGCGAGGGGCGGAGGTTGACGTAGTGGTCGAGCTCGAACCGCAGGCGCAGCAGCAGGCCGCGCTCCAGGATCCCCGGAGGTAGGTTCGGGTCGTTGGGCTTGCCGCCGACGGCACCGAGCAGGATCGCGTCGTGGTCCCGGATCTCGGCGAGCACCGAGTCGGGCAGCACCTCGCCGGTCGCGAGGTAGCGCTCGGCACCGAGGTCGTAGCGAGTCTGCTCGAACGTCACTCCGTCGGGGGCCACGACCTCGAGCACCTTGAGGGCCTCGGCGGTCACCTCCTGACCGATTCCGTCGCCGGGGATGACGGCGAGGCGGACGGTGCTCGTCTGGTCGGACGAGTCCGTGGTGGGAGTGGTCGAAGTGCTCATGGCGGTCTGGTTCACGTGGGGAAACGTTAGTTGTCGTCGGGGCGCTGGCCGCCGTTGTCTCGCAGGTCGAGGGCCGCCTGCAGGGCGGGGTTGTTGGTGGCGCCCATCCGAGCCTCCTCGGCGCGGTGCTTCGCGGGGCCCCAGTCGGGATACAGGTCGTACATGTCGCTCTCCTTCGGTTGGTCCAGCGTGCTGGTCGGTACGGGCGTGCGCCCGACCCGGTGGGTGGTGCTCCGGCGGCCTGCTGCCGTGTCCGGAGATGACCCCGCGGTGGGACCGACCGACGCGGATCACACGTCGGGACTGGACCGTCAGGGATGCGGGTCGCGCACGTGCTGAGAGCGTGCCGCCGCGGAGACATCTACGACCACGACCTGCGCTCGATCGATCAACGATCAGCAGGCGGTGCCGAGGAGCTGAGTGTGAGAGCCGAAGAGCCCGGGTGCGCGGGACTGACACCGCGACGAGGGGGCCTCACGAGCAGATCAGGTCTGCTGGGCCTCGTCGCGGCGCTCAATAAGTACGAGTACGCTCCGCATGGTGCGCTGAGCCTACGACCGGAGGCCTCGGTCGACCACCGTCTTTCCCGAAGTGTTCGGATGGCGAGACGGGAGTCTTGCGATGAAAGACGCGGGGAAAGACTCCTCCCATGAGCGCCTCCCCCGATCTTCCCCCCGTGGTCGAGCGCGCCTTCGCCGTCTCCCGGCGTGCCGGCTACGTGTCGTTCTGTCGCAACGAGACCGGACGACTCCTCGCCATGCTCGCCGCCACCCGTGACGGGACGATGGCCGAGTTCGGGACCGGCTGCGGGGTCGGTACGGCGTGGCTGCGCTCGGGGGTTCGCGGGGAGAAGGCCCAGATCGTCACCGCCGAGCTCGACCCCAAGCTGGCGCGTGCCGCGACTGAGATCTTCGACGACGACCCGCTCGTGGAGGTCCTCGCCGCCAACTGGTCGACCCTGATGGACAAGGGCCCCTTCTCGCTGCTGTTCCTCGACTCCGGGCAGCCCGGCGAGGTGGGCGTCGACGCGGTGGCCGACCTCGTCGAGGACGGCGGCATCGTGGTCCTCGACGACTTCACCCCCTGCGAGAGCTGGCCGCCGATCGCCTACGGTCGCGTCGACGTGCTGCGCGAGCAGTGGCTGACCGACGAGCGGTTCACCACCGTCGAGGTGATGGTCGCCCCCGACGCCTCGACCCTCATCGCGACCAAGCGCTAGCTGGCGGCGACGAAGCGATAGCTGTCGGCGACGAAGGAGCCGGCAGCGTCCATCGCGCACGTTGAGCGAGCGCCCGACCGAGGAACGAGGTCGGGACCGCGAGTCGAAACGCGGTGAGCCGACCGTCTACGGCTGGGACTGCGGGAACTGGGGTCACCGCCGCCAGGCACGTCACCGGGTTTCGACACGCTCGGTCGCGGCCTCGTCCCTCGGCCGGCGCTCGCTGCTCAACCACCGATGAGGCGACCTGAGCTCGTTGCTCGCTCAGCTCACCTCACCCGGCTGCGCCTTGCGGATCACGATCCGCGTCCAGGCGCCGAGGTAGACGCGGTCGTCGCCGGCGACCTCGGTCTTCTGCCCCACCGGGATCGCCGTGGTCGGCAGGGAGCCGAGGCCCCCACCCACGTAGGTGCCGTTGGAGGAGCCGAGGTCCTCGACGAACCAGCGGGAGCCGTCGGTGGTCAGCTGGGCGTGGCGACGGCTGACCCCGGAGTCGGAGTCGAGCTCGATGCCGGGGTCGATGTTGCGGCTGCGCGAGGAGCGTCCGATCAGCACCGACGTGTGCCGCAGCGCGACGACCGCGGGCAGCCCGGGAGACGGCAGCGGGTCGGGACTCTGCTGGTCGGCGTACCAGTCGGGGTCGATCCAGATCTCCGCGACCCAGGCGTCGTCGAGGGCCGGCGACGGGTTGAGGTCGGCAGCTGCGCCGGGTACGTCGACGGCCGGCGCGCTCGTGCCGTCCGCGGTGTCGCCAAGGTCACCGGGGCCGCCGGGCCCGGCCCCGGACCCCGCGGAGAGGTCCAGCGAGGACGCGGGCTCGGGTGGGCGTGGGAGCGCCCCCGTGGTGAAGTCGTAGCCGCAGTTCTCGCAGAACAGGGCGTTGGGCGGAGCCGGGATGGAGCAGTTGGGGCAGGCGTCCCCCGAGGCAGCAGCAGGCGCGGCCGCGCTCGCCGGCGCGTCGTCGACCGGAGCCGACGGCGCCGGAGCATCCATCGCCAGGCCGCACGTGTCGCAGTAGTCGGTGGCGGTGGTCTCGTGACCGGCAGGACACTTCATGGCTGCTGCCTTACTTCTTGATCCGGGTGGTCTTGGTCGAGGCGGTGTCGAGCGCCATCTCGTCGGCCTTGTTGATGGCCGCCTTGAGGCGCACGGTGCCCTCACGCTCGTTCTGGACGTCGACCACCTTCTTGAGCTTGGACGTGGCCTCGTCGTTGCCGGTCTCGGCAGCGAGCTGCACCGCCCTGCCGAGCTTGGTGGTCGCGGTGGCCTCGTCACCCGACGCCTTGGCGGCCAAGCCCTCCTGGATCATCGCGGCGAGCTCGGTCTGCCCTGTGTAGTGGGCGACCTGCTGGTCGATCTTGGCGGTCAGCTCGGAGTTGCCGGACCAGGTCGCCTTCACCAGCGCCTGCGCGAGCACGTCGTCCCCGACCGCGAGCATGACCCGGGCGGCCAGCTGCTCCTGGCCGATCGCCTTGGCGGCCACGCGGACCGCGACGTGGTAGTCGCGCGACTCGTCGGACCAGGCACCCGTGGGGTAGCCGCCGGTCAGGGGGTTGATCACGACCCGGCGGTCGGTGAGGTCCTCGACGGTCGGCGAGACCTGACGCACGAAGAGCACCTGGGCGCCCTGGGGCGACCAGACGCGCAGCTGAGCCTCGGCGACACCCCGCGACATCGAGGTCCGCATCATCTCGCGGAACTGGGTCTCCATCTGGCCGGGCTCGGGGATGATGTCGACGGTGCCGAGCAGCGCTTGGGAGATCCGCCGGATCTCGTCGACCTGCCAGTCGGTGCCGGCGCCGCGGCAGTCGCACTGGAAGTAGCCCGTCGCCCGGGCGATGGCCGCCTCGAACGTGTCGTCGCGCTCACGGTTCTCGCCGTCGGTGAGCAGGATCGCGTGGCGCTGGGTGACCTGCGGCACCGAGCCGAACAGCTGACCGGCGAGGTCGAGCCAGGTGGAGATCGCCGTACCACCGCTGCCGACGAACCGGCTCACGGCCTGCTGCGCCTGGGAGCGGGTCTGGGCACTCATCTGGACCAGGCCGGGGCCCGAGGAGACCGCCGGATAGGCCAGCATCGCCCGGTCGGAGCCGGCGATCACGGCGAACCACGTGCCGTCGACGATCTCGTTGAGCGCCGCGGTCGCCGCCTGCTTGGCCGCCGCCATCGTCTGCGGGCCCATCGATCCGGAGGTGTCGACGATGATGATCTCGCCCGCGGCTCCCCCGCCGGTCTGGCCGGCGGTGCCGGCACCTGCGCAGGTCACCGTGACGATCGCGTTGACGTCGGTCCCCCCGTCGGGCAGGTACTCGTTCTGGAAGACGCTTGCGGTGAACTCGGCCATGGGTCTGCCTCTCAGTCGATCTCGTTCGTCGGTACAGGATTCTGCCCGGTCGCGGGCACGGGTGCGTCGATCCTCGCCAGGGTCACGGTGATGTTGTCGCGACCGCCGCAGGCGTTGGCGTACGCCGTCAGGCCCAGCGCCACGTCGAGCGGTGCCGTGGCCCCGGTGGCCTCGACCGCCCGGACCTGCTCGGTGATCGCGCTGGGCTCGGAGATGTAGTTCCACAGCCCGTCGGAGCAGTTCAGCACCCAGCCGGGACCGGTCAGGTCGAGCGCGGCCACGCGCGGTGTCAGGTCCGGGGCGTCGCGCCCCAGCCAGCGGGTGATCGCATGCCCCTGCGGTCCGTTCTCGGCGGCCTCGCGGTCCATCCCCGCCTCCATCAGCTGCTGGGCAGCCGAGTCGTCGACGGTCACCTGGAGCGCCTCGCCGACATCGGGGACCCAGTAGACGCGGGAGTCGCCGATGTTGGCGACGCTGAGCCGGTTGCCCTCCACGACCGCTACCGAGAACGTCGCCGACGCAGGGGAGTCGGAGTCCGCGGCGGTGGTCTCCACGATGGCGCCGTTGGCTGCCTCGATCGTGTGGGCGAAGGCGGCAGCCACGGCAGCGTCGCGCCCCTGGTCGGTGCCCATCCCTCGTGGGAGCGGGGTGCGCAGGGTCTCCCGCGCCGCGCGCGCGCCGGCCAAGGAGGCGACGTCGGAATCGATGGAGCTGGAGACGCCGTCGAGGACCACGAGCACGGCACGGGATCCGGCCGGTTCGTCAGCCAGCAGCGCCATCGCGTCCTCGTTGCCGGAGTGGACGATGCCCCGGTCACAGACCCCCGCCACCCACGAGGCGGGGGTCTCGCGGAAGTGATCGCGCTCGCTGGGCTGCTTGGTGCCACACGAGGTGCAGTAGCCGTCGGCGTCGACCTCGGCGCCGCACGCGAGACACGGGCGGTCGCCGGCGGCGCCCGACCCCGAGGCGCCCGAGAAACCCGGGGAGCCCGCGAGCGGCGTGATGCGTGTCGGGGCGCTGATGGGGCCGCTGCCGAGCTCCTCGAACGGTGCCGGCTCAGCAGCGACGTCCACGTCCCCAGTGCCCACGGAGCTCGGGCCGGTGACCTTCGAGCCGCAGGCCTCGCAGAAGACCGCGCCCTCGGGGAGCACCTCCCCGCAGGCGGGGCAGCTGGAGGGGGTGCTCATGTCAAACTCCAGACACGCACCGCGTTGGCCCGGTTGACGAGCTCGATCCGCTCGGGCAGTGCCTGGGCGTCGCGGGCGAGCAGCCGGTAGCCGCGCTCGAGACCGGTGCGCAGGCCGGCCTCGTCGGCGTCGTACGAACCGATCTTGGCCTTCTTCGTGCCGCCTCCGGCCTGCACGATGGCGAGCCCCTGCTCGAGGATCCGCACGGTGTAGCGCCCCTGGGTCGCCGGGTCCATGGACGCCGACTCGATGGAGCGCATCGCCTGGTCCAGGACCGCGAGGTCGGAGGAGCCCTGACCCAGCAGCACCTCGGCACGAAGCTGGCGGCTCTCGGGGTAGCCGCGGCTCGTGCGCGGCACCCAGTCGAGGGCCTCCACGGCGGCCGCGGCGTCGCGGCGCTCGGCCCGGATCCGGGCCACCCCGAAGGCGGCGGCCGCGATGTAGGCGGCGTCGGTCGAGGCGCAGGTGATGTAGAGCCGCTCGGCGACCTGCGGCAGGCCGCCTCGCTCGCACGCCACGGCCAGGGCGAGCTTGGGGGCCAGCTCGCCCGGCACCTGCTGGTAGACCGCGTTGAACGACGCCTTCGCACCCTCCCAGTCACGGTCCTGCATCGAGGCCAGTCCGTCGATCCACAGGGCCCGCCACTCCCACGGGTCCTCGGCGAGCATCTCCGCGGCGATCGCGTGGACGGTCGTGACGTCGGCCAGGTCGAGAGCGGCGTAGCCCCGGGCCAGACGCACCTCGGGCGACTGCTCGGGCGCCTCGTCGGTCAGCATCTTGAGCCGTACGGCGGGATCCTCGGCGCCCACTCCGGACAGCCACGCGTGCTGCGGGTCGGTGGTGTCGTCGCGCAGGTCGGGCAGCTGGGACCACTCGAGGACCGAGCGGGAGGTGCTCGGCGCCTCGAACAGCACCGAGGCCACCGACGTGGCCGCCGTGCCGATGGTGCGCTCGCCGATCTCCTCGCGCAGCACGCCGAGCATCTGCGTGCGCAGCTCGTCGGCCGAGGCGAAGCGGTCGGCGGGGTCGGGCTCGCAGCACTTCGCGATGAGCCAGTAGAGCGAGTCGTTCTGGGCGAAGAGCGGGGTGGACTCCACCGGCGGCAGGGAGTGCAGGTAGGTGCCCTGGTAGCCACGGAACTCCATGCACAGCACGAGCAGCGTGCGCCCGATCGTGTAGATGTCCGAGGCGATGCTCGGGCCGACCTGGGCGACCTCCGGCGCCTGGTAGCCGATCGTGCCGTAGATCGCCGACTCGAGGTCGTCGATGCGTCGCACGCCTCCGAGGTCGATCAGCTTCATCGCGTCGCCGACCTGGATCATGTTGTCGGGCTTGAAGTCGCAGTAGACCAGGCCGAGGTCGTGGAGATACTGGAAGGCCGGCAGCACCTCGATCAGGTAGGCCAGCGCCTGGTCGATCGGCAGTGGGTCGTAGGCCCCACCGTTGGCGCGCATCCGCTCCTTCAGGACCTGCTTGAGGGACTGCCCGCCGACGTACTCCATCACGATGTACCCGGCGCCCTCGTGAGTGACGAAGTTGTAGATCTCGACGATCAGCGGGTGCTCGACCTGGGCGAGGAACTGCTGCTCGGCGATCGCCGCGGCCAGCGCGTCGGGGTCGCCGGAGTTGAGCAGGCCCTTGAGCACCACCCACCGGTCCGAGACGTTGTTGTCCTTGGCGAGGTAGATCCAGCCCAGACCGCCGTGGGCCAGGCAGCCGACCATCTCGTACTGGCCGGCGACGATGTCTCCGGGCTGGAGCTTGGGGGTGAAGGAGTACTCCTGGCCACACTGGGGACAGAACCCCTCGGTGCGCCCGGGTACGCCGTCGCGACTGCGGCCGATCGCGTTGCCGCACTTGGAGCAGCTGCGCTTGGACTCGGGGACCTCGGGGTGGGGGTTGATCGCCTTCGACGGGTCGACGGGAGGCGCCGGTGGCACGCTGGTCAGACCGGCGCCGATCCGTGCCGCGCGCAGCCGTTGCGAGCCGGAGCGCGCTCGGCGTGTGGCCAGGGAACCGGCGGCGGCGCGCTCGGAGCCGAAGGCGGCGGACTGCACACGGCTGGCCGAGGTCGCCACGGACACCTCGTCGCCCACGGCGGCCACCGAGCCCTGCGGGCCGCCTGCGCCGGTCGCGGCCCCCGTCGACGGCGCGGCCGCCATGCCGCAGGTGTTGCAGTAGCCGTACTCGATGGAGCCCCCACAACCCGGCTGAGTGCAGGCGGAGCCGTCGGCTGCGGGCGGACCCCCGCTCGCCGCGGCCGCCGGAGCGGAGCCCGGCGACGAGGCGGCCGGGGCCCCGGTGGCGCCGGCCATGCCACACACGTTGCAGTAGCCGTCTTGGATCTCGCCGGTGCAACCGGGCTGGGTGCAGGTGCTCATGAAAGGTCCTTAGCAGCAGGGTCGAACTGGGTGAGCCACGTCTGGTAGGCCGTCACCAGGGCGCGGCAGACGCTCATCGGGGCGGGTCTGCGCCCCAGCACCTCTCGCGCGCGGCGCTCGCTGGTCATCAGGTCGTCGCGGTCGCCGATCCCGATGGCTCGTGCCTTGGCGGCGTAGGCGTCGAGGAGCCCGAGAAGGTCGGCGTGCTCGGTGAGGGCTTCGGAGTAGGCGGTGTCGGCGATGGCGAGTGCCTGCGCGACCCGGTTGAGCCGGTCGAGGTAGGGCCCGATCTCGTCGGGGGTGTTGGGCACCGGGCCCAGCGCCGCCAGGTCGGGTACGGCGTAGCGCGGCGCCGGGTCGACCGTGGCGATGCAGCGCCGCGACAGCTCACGCAACGCCGCGGCGCGGGTCGTGAGGTCGGCGAGCAGGGAGCGCGCCGCGGCCACCTGCTCACGGGCGCCGCGACGACGCGCGTTGCCCACGATGAGGTCACGCTCGAAGACGGCCGCCTCCTGCTCGAGGGGCCCGAGGAGGCCTCCGACGTCGGCGCCCCGACCGGCTCGGGTGGTGACGTCGTCGAGTCGTGCCATCAGGTTGGCCAAGCGGTCGACGATCGCGTCGCGACCGACCTCGGGCTCGAGCGCGACCTGGTCGCGCAGTCGCTCGCACTGGGCGCGCAGGTCCTTGATCCGGGCCGCCGACCGGCCTGCCCCGGGGCTCAGGGCCAGCTTGGTGCGCAGCTGCGCGGCGAGAGCATCGGAGAGCTTGCACGCCTCCGGCACGGTGACCGCCATGCCGCGGACGCCGGCCAGGTCTCCCCCCGCCTCGAGGCGACCCCAGATCAGGGCGGCGATCTTGTCGCGCTCGGGGCCCAGGACCCGGCCGCCGTCCCAGGTGGCGAACATCTGCTGGTAGCGGTCGGCGACCGCCTTCCACAGGGCCAGGGACAGCGCGATGTCCGCGCTGATCTCTCGCCCGCGACCCGACGTCAGTGCCGCCGAGTCGAGCTGGTCGAGCTCGTGGCGGCGTCCACGCACCCAGGCCTCGAGGGCATCGAGGTACTCGCGGATGGCGAAGGGCTGCGGCGCCTGGCCGAGCCCACCGGGCGCCCCGGGCGCCGTGATCGTCGGGGAGGTGTCGGTCACGGGCGTTCAGCGCCCGTACTGCGGCCTGGGCTGCTTGCCCGGCACCTGGAGGGAGGGCCGAAGCCAGCGGTCGTAGGAGTCCTGCCACCGGCCGTCGGCGCGCATCTCCTCGAGGACCACGTTGATGAGCTGCACCAGATCCACGTCGTCGGCGTTGACTCCGATGCCGTAGGGCTCGGCGGTGAGGAAGTCGGTGTCGAGCACGACGGCGTACGGGTCCTGCGCGGCCAGCCCTGCCAGCACGGTGTCGTCGGTGCTGACCCCGTCGGCCTCGCCGTTCTGGAAGAGGACCATGCAGGCCGAGTTGTCTCCCGCTGTGACCGGGATCGCCTCCGGCTGGATGGTCTGGATGTTCTGGATGCTGGTCGTGCCTCCTGGGGCACAGATCCGCTTGTCCGCGAGGCCGGCGATGTCCTCGATGCCGGAGTCGCGCCCGACGAGCACCTTCTGGCCGGCGTCGTAGTAGATCGCGGAGAACGCGATCTGCTGCCACCGGTCGCAGTTGACGGTCATGTTGCGCGCGACGATGTCGATCGTGCCGTCCTCGAGCAGGGGTATCCGCTCCGCCGCGGTGATCACGCGCAGCTCGAGCTTGCCCGTGGCCGGTGCGAAGATCCTGTCCGCGATGGCGGTGGCCATGTCGATGTCGAAGCCCTTGATCTGGCCGTCGCTCGGGTCGCGCGAGCCGAGCAGGAACGTGTCGGCGGCCACGCCGGCGACGAGCCTGCCGCGCTTGCGGATCCGCGCCACCGCGTCTCCGCCGAGGACGTCTCCCTCCGGCGCGTACGAGCGGACCTGGGAGCCGTCGTTCGTGCACGACGGTCCGTCGTCACCGCCGGCTTCGACGGTTGCCGGGTCCGGGCTGGGCACCGTGGTCTCGTCGTAGCCGCAGGCAGCGAGCACGAGCAGCAGCGCGACCACGGGACCCGTCCAGGTACGGCGCCGGGCGAGGCGACCGGAGGGCGAGGGGCGCTTCATGAGTACTCCCGACGTCGCTGGTTGATGCCCCAGGTGGCAGCGGCCGCGGCCACCAGCCCCCCGAGCAGGGTGAGGACGGCGAGCGCGAGCGCCACGACGCCGCCCGAGCCGAACGAGTCGGCAGCCTCGGCGGCCGCGTCGGTCACGACCTGCTCGGCGGCCGCGTCGACGGCGTCGAGGGCTGCGGTGGGGTCGCCCGCGTCGCTGCTCGTGGCCAGCGCCACGGCGTCGTCCCAGCTGCCGCGGTCGTCGAGGTCACGCACCTCCTGGTGCTCGACCACGTAGTCGCGCCACAGACGCAGCGTCGCGGGAGAGGCGTTCTCCTCGACCGTCTGGGCGGCCACCGCGAACAGCTCTTCGTACTGGGCCCCCGAGCCCCGGTTGATCAGCCCCTGGCTCTCCTGCGCCTTGGCGTCGTTGGCGGCGGTGCGTGCCGAGGCCTCCGAGACGGCGGTGTCGTAGGCCCCGTCGCGCGTGTCGGCGTTGGAGCCGGACTTGGTGCCGGCGTACACGGCGATGACCAGCGTCAGCAGGCCGATCCCGGCCGCGGCACCGACGACCCCGACGTTGATCCGCCGGTGGAAGCGACGCGAGATCTCCCGGTTGACGAGCACGAGCCCCCCGACCGCCAGGACCCCGACGAGGAGCAGCAGGATCGGGCTCTGCCCGTCCATCTCGTCGAGGGCGCGATCGGAGTTGGCATCGACGAGCGCCTGCACGATGGGCAGGGCATCCTCACGCAGCGCATCACCGGCGGAGTTGAGGTAGGCGATGCCGATGACGAGGTTCTGTCGGTTGTAGTCGCGAGCCTGGGCGACGCCCGTGGTGTAGGAGCGCACCTCCACGTTGAGGTCGGCGAGCACCCGCCGGTCGGCCGGTTGGGCGTCGGCGGCGTCGGTGATCAGTCGCAGCACGTCGTCGACCGCGGCGTCGTAGGCCGCGCGCGCCTCGGGCGGCTCGAGGCCGCCGACGAGGAAGGCCGTCGTGGCGATCGCGTCGGCCCGCAGCAGCGAGGTCTGGATCTCCTGGACCCGCACCACCTGGTCGGTGTTGTCCGCCGCGCGGCCGTTGGCCTGCCACGAGAGGACCTGGAAGAGCGCGGCCAGCACCCCGAACAGCACGCAGAGGGCCACCGCCGCCACCTGGAGGCGGTTGAGGAGCCGCGGGACGTCCTCGCCGAAGTCCGCGGCCGGCTGGGGGTGGGGCGCCTGCTGGCTCACGGGGACTCCTGCTGGTGGGGTGCGGGGTCTTCTTCCCCGATGTCGACGAGCGCAATCTCCTCGGCGTCGCCGGGCGCCACGAGCTCGCCGTCCGGGCCGAGCGCGTCGGTGCTCTCCTCCGGCGCCGGTGGCGCGGCGAGGTCCTCGACGTCGAGCAGCCGCAGCTCCTCCAGCGTGGGCTCGGCGATGTCGCGCAGCCGCCACGCGTGGTGCCCGATCGCGGCCTCGAGGATGTTGCGCACGTAGCGGGCGTTGCCGAAGGTCGGCCCCCGCTCGACCCCGGAGAGCACCTCGCGCAGCCGCTGGAGGATCGGCTCGTCCACGTCGTACTCGGCCCCGCCGGCCATCAGCGCGAAGATCTCGACGAGCTCGTCGTCGGTGTAGTCCAAGAAGTCGATGGTGGTGCGGAAACGGCTCTCCAGGCCCGGGTTCTGACCGATGAAGACCATCATCGGGACCGGGTAGCCGGCCACGATGACGACCAGGTCGTCGCGCCGGTCCTCCATCTCCTTGACCAGGGTGTCGATCGCCTCCTGGCCGTACTGGTCGCCGGAGAGCGAGTAGGCCTCGTCGATGAACAGCACCCCGCCGGCCGCGGACTCGACCACCTCGGCGGTCTTCATCGCGGTCTGACCGAGGTAGCCGGCCACGAGCTCGGAGCGGTCGACCTCGACGAGCTGGCCCTTCGAGAGCAGACCTAGCGCGCGGTAGATCCCGGCGACGAGGCGGGCGACCGTCGTCTTGCCGGTGCCGGGGTTGCCGTTGAAGATCAGGTGGCGCGTGATGGTCGGCGACTTCAGACCGGCGTCGCGACGCAGACCCTCCACGCGCAGGACCGCTGCCTGCCGGTGGATCTCGGCCTTCACGTCGTCGAGCCCGACGAGGGCGTCGAGCTCGGCGAGCAGCTCCTCCACGCTCTTGGCGGGCACGTCGGGTTCGGGCTCCTCCTCCGGCTCGGGCATGCCGTCGGGAGGTGGCTGCGTGGCCACCGGCGCCTGGTCGCGGGGCTCGCCCGAGGGGTCGACTCCCTCGGTGGGCACCGGGTGTGCCTGACCAGGCCGGCCGGGCGGACCCGTCAGCCCCGCCAGGTCCAGGCCGGCCAGCTTGCGCTGCACGACCGAGAGCTGCTGCACGAGCGAGGAGGTGACCTCGTCACCCAGGGTCGGCACCGGTGGGCGCACCACCGGCGACTCCCCCAGCTGCGCGGCAGCAGCGGTGGCGGCGTTGCCGGTCGCCCGAGGATCGGGAGTGCCGAGCGCGGCGGCGGCCAGGGCGACGTCGCCCAGTGCTGCGGCGTACGACGGGGCCGTGGCCGCTCCGACGGCGGCCAGGCCGCTCATCGAGGCGGTCGGCGCCGAGCGGTAGCGGCGACCCCGTGAGGCGGCCTCGAAGAACTCCTCGGCCGAGGCGGACCGTCCCGTCTCGGTGCACCAGTCGACGAAGGCGCCCTTCGACGGCTCGGCGACGGCGGCGGCGAGCGCCTCCCCCTCGCGACGGGCGGTCGTCGGGTGGACCCCCGCCTCGGCGGCGACCTGCTCGAGCGCGGCCAGGGCGGTGGCCAGCGTGTCGGTGGTGCTCACGTCGTACTCCTAGGTGGGCGCAGGGGGTTCACGTCGGGCTGCCCAGCTGCAGGTCGGGGCCGCCGCCGGCAGAGTGTCCGAACTTCGCCTCCAGGAACATGCCGTGCGCGAGCAGGGCCTGCGCATCGGCCCGGTTGGCCGCGTCGAGGATCTTGTCCATCGTCGAGGCGAGCAGCTCGAGCTGCTCGATGAGGACCATCAGGGACGTCTTGTAGCCGTCGATCGGCCGGGTGTCGGCCCACTCGCGCGGCAGGCGCAGGTAGCCCCCGACCGCCTCGGGCAGATAGGTCGTCGCGGTCGCGACCACCGAGTAGCCCTCCATGCTGCCGAGCCCCAGGTTGCGCAGCCGCGGCAGCGTGTCGTTGATCGCGCGGGCGATCCGCACGACCCGCGAGGTCACGATCGGCGGCGCGTTGCCCTCGGTGAGCATCGCGTTGACCCTGTTGAGGGCAGCCAGGATGTCCTGCTCGGTCGGTGGCGCGGGCACGGTCGTGGTCTCCGAGCCGGATCCGCGTCGACGGCTCCACCATTGCTTCAGCCCCACTTCACGTCCGTTCCTCGACCGGGGGTCGCCGCAGCGACGCGGATCAGTTGAGCGGCTGGCCGGACAGGTCGAGGGTGCCCTGGGCGTTGCGGGCGTCGTGCTGCTGCACGCGGTCCAGGTAGGACTTCGACTTGTCGACCTCGTGCTCGAGGACCCCGATCGTGGCCGACATGTTGTCCAGCGCCTTGAGCTTGAACTCGTCGATCGAGTCCATCGTGGCGTAGATGTTGGCGAACGCGGCCTGCAGCTGCTCGATGCCGATGGTCGAGGACGCGGCCTGCTCCTGGATCGCCGCGGAGTTGTCCTTGAGCATCTCCGAGGTGCGCTGGATCATCCCCGAGGTCGTGGTGTTGAGCGCCGAGATCTGGTCGAGGACGAGCTTCTGGTTGCCCAGCGCCTGCGCGACGATGACCGCCGTGCGCAGCGCGGAGACCGTCGTCGTCGAGGCGCGGTCGACACCCTTGATCAGCTCGATGTTGTTCTTGATGATGATGTCGATCGCCAGGTAGCTCTGGATCGACACCGCCAGCTGGGTGAGCAGGTCCTGGTGCTTCTGGCGCACGTAGAACAGGACGTCCTGGCTCAGGGTCCGGGCGGTGTCGGGGTCGCTGAGCTCGAGCTCGGCGATCTTGGCGGACAGCTTGGCGTCGAGGCGCTCGGCGACGTAGACGTACTGGTTGAGGCGACCCATGGTGGCCCAGAGGTTGGTCTTCTCCAGGTTGAGGGCGACGTTGTCCTTGGTCAGCTCGTCCTGACCGTTGCGCAGGCTGTGCAGGATGCCGTTGAGCTGGGTCTGGGCCGACTGGTACTTGCGGAAGTAGTCGGTGATCTTGTCGCCGAAGGGCAACAGGTCCAGCCAGCGCTTGGCGCCGGTGGCCTGGCTCGGGTCGAGGTCCTCGACGGTACGGCGGAGCTCGAGGAGGGTCTTGCCGACGGTCGAGCCCTCGGCGAGCCCGCCCTCCTTGAGTGCGGTGACCGGTCGGTCGAGCATCCGGTTGGAGGTCTCGGCCGCCTTGCGGATCTCGGCGTCACCCATGGTGCGGACGTTCTCCGCCTGGGCGGCGAACTCCGGGCTGCCGGCCTGGGTGGCGCCCAGAGCCGTCATGAAGCTGTCCACCTTGGCGTCGAGCTCCGGCAGCGCCTCGGCCGAGACCGGGGGCGCCATCTTGGGGGCCTGGGTATCGAGCACCACGGCCGGCGGCTCGGGGGCTGTCAGGGTGACCACGGGGTCGGGGGGTGCGAGCGGCATCGGCTCGGCAGCGGCTCCATCGGATGTGGTCATCGTTCCTCCACCGTGGGGTCGGGTGAGATGGGACACGCCGGGTAGCGCTGTGGGGAGACTACCCATCTCGACCGACAGCCGCGACGGAGGCATCGCGGGACCGGCCATCGTGGATCATCGTTCGGGCAGCTCCACCAGGAAGCGCGGCATCAGGGCCTGCGCGACCGGACCGATCGCGAGAGCGAAGAGCACGGTGCCGAGTCCGGCCACTCCCCCGAGGGCGAGGCCGATGAGCACGACGACGACCTCGAGCCCGGTCCGGACCAGGCGGATCGAGAGGCCGGTGCGCCGGTGCAGTCCGGTCATCAAGCCGTCGCGCGGTCCTCGGCCGAGCTGGGCGCCGATGTAGAGCGCCGTGGCGAAGCCGCAGAGCAGGACGCCCCCGACGGTGAGCGCGGCCTCGGCCCACAGCGCCTCGGGCCGATCCAGGACGGCGAGCGTGGCGTCGGCGGCGAGACCGACGACCAGCGCGTTGGCGATCGTCGCGATGCCCGGCACCTCCTTGAGCGGGATCCACAGCAGCAGCACCACGAAGCTCATCACGACCACGGCCTGACCGAGGGACAGCGGCACGTGCTGGATGAGGCCGGAGTGGAGCACGTCCCAGGGCGCCAGCCCCAGGTCGCCACGCACCATCATCGCCAGGGACGCGCCGTACAGCACCAGGCCGACCATCAGCTGCGCCAGGCGTCGAGGCAGTCGCCCTGCGCGCAGCTGGGCGACGGGCCCGAGGTCCAGGAGGGCAGGCGCGGCGTGGGTCGTGGCGGTGGTGGCGGTCTCGGTCACGGGTCCAGTGTCCGAGCAATTGGCATTGGACTACATAGCCAATCGTGATTGACTGGCCTGCATGAGCATGCCCACCCGCACCATCAGTGCGGCCCGAGTCGCCGCACTGGTCGGGCCGTTCGACCGGGCTCCTGCCTACGCCGGGCTGGCGGAGGCGTTGAGCCTCCTCGTCGGGGACGGCCGGATCCCCTACGACACCCGGCTGCCGAGCGAGCGCGAGCTCACCGAGGCGCTGGCAGTCTCCCGGACCACGGTGACCCGTGCCTACGCCGTGCTGCGCGAGACGGGGTACGCCGAGGCTCGTCAGGGTGCCGGCACCTTCGCCCGGGTGCCCGGCGGTCGCCAGCAGGTGCGCGACCGAGCGCTGCTCCCCCGCCCCGACGCCATCGACGCGATCGACCTCGGCTGTGCCGCTGCCTCGGCTCCTCCCGGAGTGGCCGCGGCCTACGCCGACGCGGCGGCCGAGCTGCCCGCCTACCTCGGAGGTCATGGCTACTTCCCCGTCGGGCTGCCAGCCCTGCAAGAGGCGATCGCCGCGTCGTACGAGAAGCGCGGCCTGCGCACCGATCCCGACCAGGTCATGGTCACTCCCGGAGCGCTCACGGCGGCCTCGATCGTCGCGACCGCCTTCACCGGTCCCCGTGACCGGGTGCTCGTGGAGTCGCCGGTCTACCCCAACGCGACCCAGGCGATCCGCAACTCCGGCGCCCGCCTCGTCGGCTCACCCGTCGACCCGGAGGGCTGGGACCTCGGCGCCGTCGGCACGGCGCTGCGTGAGGTGGCACCGACCCTGGCCTACCTGATCCCCGACTTCCAGAACCCGACCGGGCACCTGATGAGCGACGAGCAGCGTGCCCAGTACGCCCGCCACCTGCGTCGCTCCGGCACGGTCGCCGTCGTCGACGAGGCCCACCAGGCCCTGGCCCTCGACGGGCAGGAGATGCCCCTGCCGTTCGCGTCGCACTCCTCCTCGACGATCACGATCGGCAGCGCCAGCAAGAGCACGTGGGGCGGCCTGCGGCTCGGTTGGATCCGCGCACCACGCGAGCGGATGGAGGCTCTGACCCGGGCGCGCCTGGGCCTCGACCTGGGCGCCCCGGTGATGGAGCAGCTCGTGCTCACCCGGCTGCTGGCCGACCCTGCGCCACTCCTGACCGCTCACCGCGCTCGGCTGCGTGAGCAGCGCGACGCCCTGCTCGGCGCACTCGCGGAGCAGCTGCCCGGCTGGCGCTGGTTGCGGCCCTCGGGCGGGCTCGCCGTGTGGTGCCAGCTGCCGTCGGCGTCGGCGACGGCCCTGGTCGCCGAGGCCGACCGGGCGGGCGTCTTCATCGCCCCCGGCCCGGCGTTCGCGGCCGAGGGCGGCCTCGACCGGTTCGTGCGGATCCCCTGGACGCGTCCGGCCGACGACCTCACCGAGGCCGTACGCCGCCTCGCCGCCGCATGGGAGGTGGTCGCCGTACGCGGTGCCGCCGACGCCTCCCGCCCGCGACGCGTGATGGTCGCCTGACGTCCCCTACTTCCGCTTGATCACGACCGCGAACTTCGCCAGGAACATGTCGAGGGTGCCGGTCGCCGTGCCGTAGAGCCTCGAGCTCGTGGTCCCGGCGACCTTGAGGCCGTAGAAGTTCCAGTCCACCCCGTCGACGCCGTCGAATCGACCCCCGTCGATGGAGCGGGTCTCCTGGAGCTTGCCGTGCTTCTCGTAGCGGTAGATCCGTACCTGGCTCGCGCCCGGCTCCCCCGCTGCGTTCGCGTCGCCGCCGGGGGTGAGGGTGCCGACCACGATCGGCCCGTCGGGCGTCGCTGCGACGGTGGCGGCCGGATCCTCTCCGCTCGTGCCGGCCGCGCGCGACCACAGCGGCTTGCCGTTGCCGCGGAAGGCGCGCACGTAGAAGTCCGATCCGCTGTCCCCGTCGGTCACCGAGCCCGACACGTAGAGCCGCTTGCCGTCCACCGCGATCCCGCCGGGGACGTCGGGTCCGGGAGTGTTGATCGAGCGCGACCAGCGCCGTACGAGTGTCAGCGGGTTGATCCGGCGCACCATCATCCGGGTGTCGCCGTTGCCGGGCTTGGTGACGCTGCCGACCACCGCGAGATCGGTCCCGATCCGGGCCGCCTCGGTCCACGCACTGTCCGCACCCGCGGTGTCGACGGTGAACCCGTCGGCGGCGCCGTCCTTCAGGGAGAGTCGAGCGATCATCCGCGCGTCCCCACCGCGGCTGCTGGCTCCCTCGGCCGCCCCGACCACGACCACGGTGCGGCGGATGACCTCGATCCCCAGCCCCGAGGCCGCTCCGAGCCCCTCGAAGTCAGTCGACGGGCGCGACCACACGAGCTCGCCCTTCGGGGAGAAGCGACGTACCCAGAAGCCGGCCGCGGTGTCGGCCAGGACGACCGCCCCGAACGCGCCCGCGCTCACGCCGGCTGCCTCGTCGTCGGTCGGTGTCCGCACCAGCCGCTTCCAATCCCGCTTGCCCTTGGCGTCGTCGTACCTCGACACCACCACGCGGCCCGCGCCACTGCCTCGCTGGGTGCCCACCAGGTAGGTGGCGTCCTTGTGCACGGCCACGTCCGAGGCGGTGTCGTCCAGCGACGGACCGCCCAGTCGCGTGCCCCACGTGAAGAACATCCGGTTCTCGGCCCGCCCCTGCGCGGCCGAGCCCGCGGGCGTGCCGACGAACGGAAGTCCGGTGACGAGCAGGGCGCACAGCGCGACGGGTAGGGAGGTCCGACGGTTCATGGGCGGAGCGTAGGTGAGCGTCGTCCCGATCCGGCCGCATCGGGACGATTCGTGGATCACCGTCACCGAACGGTGGCCGAGCGGTGGGTGCCCGGAGAGTCTGCGGTCACCGAGCCGTGGACCGACGTCGCTGTCGGAGTGGCTCGGGATGGGTGACGACGCGGGCGGAGGGCGCGCTCATCAAGGTTGTCTCGCGGCACAGGCAGCCAACGCTGCCTCCACCTCCGAGGCCGGAGCCGAAGCGCCCACTTCGGCGACCTCGCCAGGCTCAGGAAGATCGATCGTGACGGATCCGAGGGGCGTCGGTGTGTAGACGAACTCGACTTCGGCACCTGGCAGCTCCGCTCCGACGAGCTCGTCGGGAATCCTGCCTCCGGCCTCGTCCGCGGCGGCGACGAGGTCCTGCATCGCGATCGTGACCCTGTAGACTTGGTCTCCCTTGAACCCGACCCGAGCAGGCACGCGGCTGTCGACGTCCAGATCGATACCGAGTCTCGCGGCCGGTCCCCGACCCAGTGACGCGACGACAGCGGCCAGGTCGACGCTCCCGACCACATCGCCGTCCGCGGCTGCCACATCGCCCTCGAGGCTGGCCACGACGGCCACGCTGCTCGCTGCTCCACCGAGACCCGCCGACCCCGATGCCTCGTTCAGCTCGGCGGCCGTCGTCTCGAGCCAGCAGCCGGAGTACCCGACGGGCCTCTCGTAGGGCCGCGACCACGTGGCGGCTCGGGTGGAGACGATCTGCAGGCGCACGACGTCGAAACCCTCCACGCGGCTCTCGACCTGCTCGCGGTAGCGCGGTGCTCTCGGTCGAGAGACGTCGTACACCGTCTGTCGGCGCACGGAGCTGGAGCCGAGTCGCACCAGGGTGAGCGACTGACCGACACCGGCCTCGAGGATCCGCCGCACCGAGACCTCGACACGCGTCCGAGGGTCGGGCTCCGCCGGGGCAGAGTCCGTGTCGGGAGCAGCACCAGTGCTGGGGATCGATGACGTCTCCGGGCGTGCGGTCGTCGCAGGCGACGCCTGGTCAGCCGCTCGATCGCTGCATCCGGCAAGAAGCAGGGCGACGCCGACGAGGAAGCCGACCGGGGTGGCGGCTCGCAGGTCGGCCCGCCGCTGGAGCGCTGTCATGTCGACGAGGAGATCATGGCTCGGTCGATGGCGGACGCATCGGTCCCTCAGACGAGGTCGACAGCACGCGCCGAGTGCGCGCTCATCGCCGACTCGATCTCGGCCAGCACCTCGGGCGAGATGACCGAGTCGACCGAGACCGCCACCAGGGCCTCGCCGCCCTTGGCGTTGCGCGAGACCTGCATCCCGGCGATGTTCACTCCGGCGCTGCCCAGGACCTGCCCGATCGTGCCGACCATGCCGGGACGGTCGTCGTAGGTGAAGAAGGCCAGGTGGTCGGTCGGCTCCAGGTCGATGTCGTAGCCGTTGACCTCGACCAGCCGCTCACGCTGGTTGATGCCGACCAGGGTGCCGCTGACCGACACCTGCGACCCGTCGGGCAGGGTGCCGCGCAGGGTGATCAGGTTGCGGTGGTCGGGGCTCTCGGTCTCCGCCACGAGCCGTACGGCGGTGCCGCGCTCGGCTGCCAGCAACGGAGCGTTGACGTAGGAGACCGCGTCCTCGATCACGTCGGTGAAGACCCCCTTGAGCGCAGCGAGCTCGAGCACCTTGACGTCGAAGGCAGTGATCTCGCCCCGGACCTCGACGTCGATCTGCTGGGCCACCTCGCCGGCGACGCCGGTGAAGATCCGGCCGAGCTTCTCGGTCAGCGGGATACCCGGGCGGACCTCCTCGGCGATCACCCCGCCCTGCACGTTGACCGCGTCCGGCACCAGCTCGCCGGACAACGCGAGCCGCACCGACTTGGCGACCGCGATGCCTGCCTTCTCCTGGGCCTCCTCGGTCGAGGCACCGAGGTGTGGCGTCGCGACGACGTTCTCGAGCGTCAGGAGCGGACTGTCGGTGCAGGGCTCGCTGGCGAAGACGTCGAGACCCGCAGCGGCGACGGTGCCCGCTACCAGGGCGTCGTACAACGCCGCCTCGTCGACGATGCCCCCGCGGGCCGCGTTGACGAGCACGAGGCCGGGCTTGACCGCGGCGAGCTGGTCGGCACCGATCAGCCCCAGCGTCTCGGGGGTCTTGGGCAGGTGCACCGACATGAAGTCGCACTCCGCGAGCAAGGTGTCGAGGTCGACGAGCCGGACGCCGGCCTGCGCAGCCTTGCCGGCCTGGACGTAGGGGTCGTAGGCGATGACGTTCATCCCGAAGGCCGCGAGCCGCTGGGCGACCAGGACCCCGATCCGGCCGAGACCGACGATGCCCACGGTCTTCTCGTACAGCTCGATGCCGGTGTAGCGCGTCCGCATCCACTGGCCCTCGCGCAGCGCCGCGTGGGCGGGTGAGAGGTGGCGGGCCGCGGCCAGCATCAGCGCCACCGCGAGCTCGGCGGCCGAGACGATGTTGGACGTCGGCGCGTTGACGACCATCACGCCGGACATCGTCGCCGTGCGGACGTCGACGTTGTCCAGGCCCACGCCGGCCCGAGCGACCACGCGCAACCGCTTCGCGACGCCCAACGCCTCGGCGTCGACCTTGGTCGCCGAGCGCACCAGGAGCGCGTCGACCTCGGCCACCGCAGCCAGGAAGGCCTCGCGATCAGCACCGTCGCAGTGCCGAATCTCGAAGTCCGGTCCGAGCGCCTCCACGGTGGCGGGGCTGAGCTCTTCGGCGATCAGGACGACGGCGCGGCGCGTGGCTGGGGGCGCGGGGTCCACCGCGATCGTGGGCGCAGCCGATCCGGGAGCAGAAGTCACAGCGGTTCCTCGGGAGTCGAAGAGGGCGCGAACGGGGCACGTACGCACGACACTGTGCGGGTCGTCACGGTATCCGAGACCGGCAACCCGGACGTCGGTGGTCCAGCGACGGGCCGACGGCCGGACTCGTCCATACGGCCTGCGGCACCGCCGCCGTCGGTCCCGAGTCGGCTCAGGCGAAGAGCGCCTGGCCGACGTACTCCCCCGGGGCGACACCCGCCGGCACCGCGAAGAGGGCCGACCCGGTGACCTTGAGGTACTCCATCAGCGCGTCGTTCTTGGCCATCGCGTTCTGGATGGGGATGAAGTGCGTGCGGGGATCGCGCACGTAGGCGATGAAGAAGAGCCCGGCGTTGAGACCGCCGAGGGCGTCGGTCCCGTCGACGAAGTTGTAGCCACGGCGCAGCATCCGGGCGCCGTCGTGGAAGTCGGGGTGGACGATGCGCACGTGCGAGTCGACGGCCATCGTCGGAGACGTGCCGGTGACGGCCTCGAAGTCGGGCTCGTCGAACTCGCCCCCGCCCGTCAAGGGAGCACCCTCGCCCTTGGTGCGACCGACGAACTGCTCCTGGTCGACGAGCGGTTGGCGGTCCCAGACCTCGATCGTCATGTTCATCCGTCGCGACACGAGGTAGGAACCGCCGGCCAGCCAAGCCGCCTGGGGGTCGTCCTCGGCCGACACCCAGACGTGCTGGTCGGCGGCGCCGTTCTCCTCCGCCTTCAGGTTGGCGGTGCCGTCCTTGAAGCCGAACAGGTTGCGCGGGGTGTCCTGGGACGTCGACGTGGACGATGTGCGGCCGAAGCCGAGCTGGGACCAGCGCACGGCGGCGCGCCCGAACCCGATCCTGGCGAGGTTGCGGATCGCGTGGACGGCGACCTGGGGATCGTCGGCGCAGGCCTGGATGCACAGGTCCCCGAAGGACTGCTCCGGCACCAGCTGGTCGGCCGGGAAGTGCGGAAGCCGCTGCAGCGCCTGAGGCTGACGATCGGCGAGGCCGAAACGGTCGTCGCCGTCGGCGTCGGTGAAGAGTCCGGGACCGAAGCCGAACGTGATGGTCAGCCCCGAGGCGGGGAGCCCGATGGCCTCCCCCGTGTCGTCGGGGGGCAGCGCCGGGTTGCCCTCGACCGGACCGACCTCGCCGGCCGACCCACCCGCGGTCATCCGCTCGGCGGCCGCGGTCCAGTCCTGCAGCAACGAGACGAGCTCGTCGCGGTCGTCGGTGGTGACGTCGAAGGCAGCGAAGTGGAGCCGGTCCTGAGCGGGCGTCAGGATCCCGGCCTGGTGCGCGCCGCGGAAGTCGTAGGACCGGTCGAGCGCCACCTGCGCGGCTGCCTCGTCGGTCAGCCGACCGACGGTGAACGCGCCCGCCGCCCCGGCGGCGGCGAGGCCGCCGCCGAGGAGTCCGCGACGCGAGACGCGAGGTGTCATGACGAGGTGCTCATCTGCCGACGATCAGGCCACGACCGCCGCGGTCAGCATCGACAGCGGCTCGGAGAGAGCGTTGACGGAGTCGGAGAACGCCTTGATCTCGTCCTGGCTCAGGTCGGTGTACAGCACGAAGCCGTCACCGTCGCGCTGGGCGTCGAGGAGGACCTGCAGCTCGTCGAACCGCTCGGTGAGCGTGTCTGCGAGGTCGGGGTCGTTCTGCTCCACGATCGGCTTCACACCCTCGAACGCTACTCGGGCACCGTCGACGTTGGCCTGGAAGTCCCAGAGGTCGGTGTGCGACCAGAACTCCTCCTCGCCGGTGACCTTGCCGACAGCGACCTCCTCGAGCAGGCCGCGCGAGCCGTTGGCGATGTCGTCGATCGTGTACTCGAGGTCCTGCACGCGGGAGTTGAGCTCCTCGGTGTTGGCCAGCAGGTCGTCGGCGAAGAAGGCACGCTCCTCGGGAGTCAGGGCCCGGTACTTCTGCGCCTCGGCGGGCCACAGGTCCTTCTCGATCTTGTGCCAGCCGGTCCACTCCTGGCCCGGCTCGAGGTCGGCCTCGCGCAGGTCCATCTCGGGGTCGAGGTCACCGAACGACTCGGCGACCGTCTCCGTGCGCTCCCAGTGCGTGCGGGCGTCGGGGTAGAGCGCGCGGGCCTCGTCGTCGGAGTCGCCGGCCTTGTAGAGCTCCACGAACTCCTGGGTCTTGGCCAGGAGCTGGGCCGTCTGGTCCTTGACGTAGCCCGCGTAGTTGGTCAGTGCCTGGTCGACCAGCTCCTGGTCGCTGGCGGTCAGCTCGGGCGCGTCGTCGGACTCGGTCACGGTGAAGCCGGAGCGCAACCCCTCCCCGACCATGCCGGGCTTGCACGCGGTGAAGTACTCGCCGGCCGGTGCGTTGACCGTCAGCTTACGGTTGACGTTGGGGCCGATGTTCTCGACCTCGCCGACGATGCGCAGCCCGTCGTCGGCCAACAGGTAGAACTCGGTGACCTGCGAGCCGGTGTTGGTGACGTCGAAGGAGAGCGTGCCGGCCGGAGCCTCACCGGCCGAGACCTCGCAGGCGTCGTCGGAGGAGTTGACCGTGAAGTCGCGGGCGGCGTCGGCCGAGCCGCCGTCCTCGGTGGTCGTGTTGCTCGTGCAGGCGGCCAGGACCGGCACCGTCAGCAGGGCTGCGGCAAGCAGGGTGGTGCGCATCAAGAAGATTCCTTTGCTGGATGGAGCCGTGGTCAGGACGACACGGGCGTGGCGGGGGTGCTGGTAGGCGCCGGCGAGGACCGGCGGCGTACCCCGAGAAGGAAGAGGGTCATGGCGGGCACGACGTAGCCCACCCACGCGATCGCCTCGAGCACGGTCGTGGCCGGCGAGAAGTTGAAGACGCCCTTGAGCAGTGCGCCGTACCAGGCGTTGACGTCGATGGTCCCGGAGACGTCGAAGGCGTAGGTGTAGAGCCCCGGCAGGAAGCCGGCCTCCTGCAGGTCGTGGATGCCGTAGGCGAGCACGCCCCCGGCGACGATGATCAGGAAGCCGCCGGTCCAGGTGAAAAAGACCGACAGGTTGAGCGAGATCGCGCCACGGTAGATGAGGTAGCCCAGCACCACGGCCGTGGCGATGCCGAGCGCGGCCCCGAGCAACGGCTCCCAGGTCGGCGGGGCGATGCCGGCCGCGTCGCGGGTGGCTGCCTGGGTCGCCGACCACAGGAACAACGCGGTCTCGAGGCCCTCGCGGCCGACGGCGAGGACCGCGACGACGACCAGGGACCAGGGGCTGCTCGCTGCTGCGTCATCGACCCGACCGCGCAGCTCGCCGCCCATCGAGCGGGCGGCGCGGGCCATCCAGAAGATCATCCAGGTCACGAAGCCGACCGCGACGATCGACAGCGACCCTCCGATGAGCTCCTGTGCCTCGAAGGTGAGGCCGCGCGGACCGTAGGTGAGTGCGGCACCGAAGCCGAGACTCACTGCGACCGCGATCGCGACACCGGTCCAGATGAAACGCAGGAAGTGGCGCCGGTCGGACTTGACCAGGTAGGCCACCAGGATGCTCACCACCAGGGCGGCCTCGAGGCCCTCTCGGAGGCCGATCAGATAGTTCGCGAGCACGAGCGGTGAGACTACCCCAGCAAGTTAGGTCTGGCTAACCAATCTTAGGCGTGGCTCGCCTCAGGAGCAGCCGTCCGGCCCGCAGACCGCGCCCTCGCCGGAGTCGGCGGCGCCCACGGTGATGAGCGGGCTCGCCGCAGCGTGGGCCTGCTCGAGGGCCTGGGTGAAGACCTCGACCGGCTGGGCGCCGCTGATGCCGAAGCGACGGTCGATGACGAAGAACGGCACTCCCCCGGCCCCGAGGTCGCGGGCCGCCTCGACGTCGGCCTCCACGTCGGCGCGGTGCTCGTCCGAGCCGAGGACACGACGTACGTCGTCCTCGGCGAGGCCGACGCTCGTGGCGATCGCGACCAGCTCGTCGTGGTCGGCGACGTTGCGGACCTCGACGAAGTAGGCGCGCAGCAGCGCCTCCTTGAGGTCGCCGCGGAGCTCGCCGGCGGCGTGGAGCACGCGGTGGGCGTCGACCGTGCTGACCCGCTTGGCCTCGGGGTAGCCGGAGAAGTCGAGGCCGACCTCCTGGGCAACACCCTGCATCTGCTCGACCATCTGGCGCCCGGCAGCCTCTCCCCCGCCATACTTGCGACCCAGGGCGGAGGCGATGCTCTCCGTGGCGACCTGGGGCGCGGTCGGGTCGAGCTCGAAGGAGCGCCACACGATCTCGACCTCGTCGCGGTGCGGGAAGGTCGCCAGCGCCTCCTCGAGTCGGCGCTTGCCGATGTAGCACCAGGGGCAGACGACGTCGGACCAGATCTCGATGCGCATACCGGGTCCAGCGCCGACGGTGCTCGTTCTGTTCCCCGACCCTGAGCCGGTCTCAGGGTCGCCGGGGGTGGTGGACCAGGGTCCGACTCAGCACTCTCCCCGATGTGGCGGCGGCCGCCGTCGGGCGAGGGTGGAGCCATGATCACCATCGACCACCTGACCAGGACCTACGGCTCCTTCACCGCCGTCGACGACGTCTCCTTCACCGCCCGGCCCGGGCGGGTCACTGGCTTCCTCGGCCCCAACGGCGCCGGCAAGTCCACGACCATGCGGATCCTCGTCGGCCTCACCGCCCCCGGCTCCGGATCGGCCACCGTGTGCGGCAAGAGCTTCTCAGAGCTGCCCAACCCCGCCCGCCAGGTCGGCGTGCTCCTCGACGCCTCCGCCCAGCACGCCGGCCGCAGCGGCCGTGAGATCCTCACGATCGCCCAGCGCACCCTCGGGCTGCCCGCCGACCGGGTGGACGCGATGCTGGCCAAGGTCAGCCTGTCGGAGGAGGAGTCCCGTCGCCGGGTGCGCAACTACTCCCTCGGCATGCGCCAGCGCCTCGGGCTCGCCGTCGCCCTGATCGGCGACCCCGAGGTCCTGATCCTCGACGAGCCCGCCAACGGCTTGGACCCCGCCGGCATCCGATGGATGCGCGACCTGCTGCGCGACTACGCCAACCGCGGCGGGACCGTCCTGCTCTCCTCCCACCTGCTCCACGAGATCGAGGTCGTCGCCGACGACCTCGTCGTGATCGGAAACGGTCGGATCGTGGCCGACGGGACCAAGGCCGACCTGCTCGCGGGCGCCGGCACCCTGGTGCGTACGGCGGACGTCCGGCCGCTGGCCCGGGCGCTCGTCGACTCAGCCATCGAGTTCACCCACGTCGACGGCGGCCTGCGCGTCGAGGCCGAGGCCGAGCTCGTCGGCCGACTCGCCCTCGACGCCGGCGTACCGCTGACCGAGCTGCGCGGAGCCGACGGAGCCGGGCTCGAGGACATGTTCCTCGAGCTCACCGCCGACACCCAGCGCGAGCAGCCCACCCCGACCCCCCTCCCGAACGGAGCAGCAGCATGAGTGCCACCCTCACCCAGCCCTCGGCCACCGCCGAGACCACCGCCCCACGCACCTACGACCCGATCCCGTTCTCGCGGCTCGTCTCGGTCGAGCTGCGCAAGATGTTCGACACCCGCTCCGGCTTCTGGCTGCTCGCCTCGGTCGGCATCCTGGCCACGTTGGCGACCGGGGCCGTGATCCTCTGGGGCGGCGACGACGCACTGACCTATGACACCTTCGCGGCTGCGATCGGCATCCCGATGACCGTGATCCTCCCGGTCATCGCGATGCTCTCGATCACCAGCGAGTGGAGTCAGCGCACCGGGCTGACCACCTTCACCTTCGTCCCGAACCGTGGTCGGGTGATCGCCGCGAAGGCGGCGTGCACGCTGGGCATCGGAGTCGTGGCCATGGTGATGGTCGCCGCCATCGGGGCGCTCGGCAACGTGGTCGGGTCCTCGATCGCCGGCGTCGACACCGTGTGGAACCTGAGCGCGCTCCAGTTCACCATGATCACCCTCGCCACCGTGCTCAACATGTTCATCGGCTTCATGCTCGGCCTGCTCGTGCGCAACTCGCCGGCCGCGATCGTGGCCTACTTCGTCTACCAGTTCGTGCTGAGCTCGCTGACGATGCTGCTGGCCAGCACCCAGGAGTGGTTCGCCGACCTGCAGCCGTGGGTCGACTTCAACTACGCCCAGGGGCAGCTCTTCGACCAGGTCCCCAGCGCCGAGCAGTGGGCCAACCTGGGGGTCTCCGGCCTCGTCTGGCTGGTGCTGCCTCTCGCGGTCGGACTGCGGCTGGTGCTGCGCTCCGAGGTCAAGTAGTCCCCACGACAGCACGCCGCCCCGTCAGACAGTCTCTGACGGGGCGGCGTGCTGGGTGCCGTTGTCGATCAGGAGCGGGCGGAGGTGCCCTCGACGTAGTCGGAGTCGTGGCTCTTGACCCAGGCCATCAGCTTGCGCAGCTCGCGACCGGTGGTCTCGATCGGGTGGGCCTCGCCCTGCTTGCGGAACTCGGTGAACTCGGGCGAGCCGTTGTCCATGTCGCCGATGAAGCGCTCGGCGAACTTGCCGTTCTTGATGTCCTCGAGGACACCCTCCATGTTCTTCTTCACCTCGGGCGTGATCACGCGCGGCCCGGAGACGTAGTCACCGAACTCGGCGGTGTCGGAGACCGACCAGCGCTGCTTGGCGATGCCGCCCTCGTACATGAGGTCGACGATCAGCTTGAGCTCGTGCAGGCACTCGAAGTAGGCGACCTCGGGCTGGTAGCCGGCCTCGGTCAGCACCTCGAAGCCGTACATGACCAGCTGCGAGGCGCCGCCGCACAGCACGGCCTGCTCGCCGAACAGGTCGGTCTCGGTCTCCTCGGTGAAGGTCGTCTTGATGCCACCGGCGCGCAGTCCGCCGATGCCCTTGGCGTACGAGAGCGCGAGCTGCCAGGCGGTGCCGGATGCGTCCTTCTCGACCGCGACGAGCACGGGGACGCCGCGCCCGTCGACGTACTCGCGGCGCACGAGGTGACCGGGGCCCTTGGGGGCGACCATGAAGACGTCGACGCCCTCGGGCGGGGTGATGAAGCCGAAGCGGATGTTGAACCCGTGACCGAAGACGAGGGTGTCGCCCTCCGCCAGCGCCGGAGCGATCTCCTCGGCGTAGACCTTCCGCTGGTGCTGGTCGGGGGCGAGGATGACGATGACGTCGGCCTCCTCGGCGGCCTCGGCCGGCGTGAGGACGCGCAGGCCCTCGGCCTCGGCCTTGGCGCGGCTCTTCGAGCCGGGCTGCAGGCCGATGCGGACGTCGACGCCCGAGTCGCGCAGCGACAGGGCATGCGCGTGACCCTGGCTGCCGTAGCCGATGACGGCCACGTTCTTGCCCTGGATCAGCGAAAGATCGGCGTCGTCGTCGTAGAACATCTCAGCCACTGGTGGCGCTCCTTGTGTGTTGGTGGTGGTGCAGGTTGGTGGTGGTCCGACCGAGACGGTCTCGGGGCTCGGCGTTGGCGCGCCTGGCACCTCAACCGACGTTGGCAGGCGGGACCGGGACGGTGACCGGGCGCAGGCTGCGCTCGGAGATGGAGCGGGAGCCGCGGCCGATGGCGACCTGGCCCGACTGGACGAGCTCGCGGATCCCGAAGGGCGCGAGCACGGCCAGGAAGTCGGCGATCTTGCCGGAGTTGCCGGTGATCTGGATGGTGACCGCGTCCGGGGCGACGTCGATGACCTTCGCCCGGAAGAGCTGGACGGCGTCCAGCACCTGGCTGCGGGTCTCCACGGTGGCCGCGACCTTGACCATGACCAGCTCGCGGTTGACCGACATCGTCGGGTCGAGCTCCACGATCTTGATCACCTCGACGAGCTTGTTGAGCTGCTTGGTGACCTGTTCCAGCGGGGTGCCCTCGACGTCGACCACGATGGTCATCCGGGACACGTCGGGGTGCTCGGTCGGCCCGACGGCCAGGGACTCGATGTTGAAGGCGCGACGGCTGAACAGCGCCGCGATCCGGGCCAGGACGCCGGGCTTGTCCTCCACCAGGACCGAGAGAGTGTGCTTGGACATCAGAGGTCATCCTCGTCGAACTGGGGCGCGAGGTCGCGCGCGTACTTGATCTCGTCGTTG
This sequence comes from Nocardioides sp., assembly GCF_029937575.1. Lineage (GTDB taxonomy): Bacteria > Actinomycetota > Actinomycetes > Propionibacteriales > Nocardioidaceae > Nocardioides. The sequence continues at coordinate 68,418 of NZ_JAPYPS010000007.1, read as the reverse complement.
CTCGTGCCGGCGGCGACCATCGGCCACACCATCGCGTCGCGGTGGACCCGGAAGTCCACGACGACGGGGACGTCGTTGATGCCCATCGCCTTCTCGATCGTGGCATCGACGTCCTCGGGCCTCTCGCAGGCCAGACCCACGCAGCCGTAGGCCTCTGCGAGCTTGACGAAGTCGGGGATCCGCTTGCTGTGCAGGTCGGTGTTGGAGTAGCGCTCGTTGTAGAAGAGCGTCTGCCACTGGCGCACCATGCCGAGCGACTCGTTGTTGATCACCGCGACCTTGATCGGGATGTCGTTGATCGCGCAGGTGGCCAGCTCCTGGTTGGTCATCTGGAAGCAGCCGTCGCCGTCGATCGCCCACACCGTCTGGTCGGGGCAGCCGACCTTGGCGCCCATCGCGCCGGGCACGGCGAAGCCCATCGTGCCGAGGCCGCCGGAGTTGATCCACGTGCGCGGCTTCTCGTAGCCGACGTAGTGGGCCGCCCACATCTGGTGCTGCCCGACCCCGGCGGTGTAGATCGTGTCGGGCCCGGAGATCGAGCCGAGACGCTCGATGACGTACTGCGGCGACAGCGCGCCGTCGGCGGGCTTGTCGTAGCCGAGGGGGTACGTCGCCTTCACGCCGGACAAGAACTCGACCCAGGCCTCGAAGTCACCGGTGTGCCCGGCGTCCGACTCCGTCTGCAGCGTCTTCACCAGGTCGACGAGCACCTCGCGGACATCGCCCACGATCGGCACGTCGGCGTGGCGGTTCTTGCCGATCTCGGCCGGGTCGATGTCGGCGTGGATCACCTTGGCGCCGGGCGCGAAGGAGTCCAGGTTGCCGGTCACACGGTCGTCGAAGCGGGCGCCGAGGCTGATGATCAGGTCGCTGCGCTGCAGGCCCGCCACGGCGGCGACCGTGCCGTGCATGCCGGGCATGCCGAGGTGCTGCGGATGGCTGTCGGGGAACGCCCCGCGCGCCATGAGGGTGGTGACCACCGGCATGCCGGTCAGCGCGGCCAGGGCGGCCAGCTCCTTGGACGCCGCCGCGCGGATGACACCGCCGCCGACGTACAGCACGGGGCGGCGCGACTCGAGGATCAGCCGGGTGGCCTCGCGGATCTGCTTGGCGTGCGGGCGGGTCACGGGGCGGTAGCCGGGCAGGTGGAGCTCGGTCGGCCAGTCGAAGGTCGTGTCGGCCTGCAGCGCCGACTTGGCGACGTCCACGAGCACCGGACCCGGGCGGCCGGTCGAGGCGATGTGGAACGCCTCGGCCACGGTTCGCGGAATGTCGGCGGGGTCGGTGACGAGGAAGTTGTGCTTGGTGATCGGCATCGTGATGCCGCGGATGTCGGCCTCCTGGAAGGCGTCGGTGCCGATCATCGAGGCACCCACCTGCCCGGTCACGGCCACCATCGGCACCGAGTCCATGTGCGCGTCGGCGATCGGCGTCACCAGGTTGGTCGCGCCCGGACCCGAGGTCGCCATGCAGACGCCGACGCGGCCGGTCGCCGAGGCGTAGCCCTGAGCCGCGTGGCCGGCGCCCTGCTCGTGGCGTACGAGGATGTGCCGGATCGAGGAGTCCATGAGGGGGTCGTAGGCCGGAAGGATAGCGCCGCCGGGGATCCCGAAGATGGTCTCCGTCCCGGCTGCTTCCAGCGACTTGATCAGGCTCTGGGCGCCTGTCATCTCTTCGCTCATGTCGTACTTCCTTCGTGTGCGGTGCTGGTGCGACTCGGGCAACAAAAAACCCCCCGGCCGTGAGGCAACGAGGGGTGACGCGCTGGCTGACTGGTCAGCTGGCGCGTCGCGTGCGTACAACAAGGTCCTGGAACACGTCAGTCAGCGTAGCCCTTGACTCCCCGGAGCCACAGCCGAGTGTGGCACGATCCCACATCGTGGGATCCGAGTCCCGTCATGTGGTCAGCTCGACGAGTGCCGCCGAGCGCTCCCACAACCCGTCGATGATCTGCTGGTCACGTGCCTGCCTGTGCTCGAGACCTCTCGGGTTGAAGCGGCTGAAGTAGCGACCGTCGAGGTCGGGGTCCTGCCCGCGCTCGGCCAGCATGACCAGCGGCGCGGCTCCGTCGGGGACGCTGATGGTGGCCAACCGCTTCAGCGGCGAGCGGTAGAGCAGGCCGACCAGCCAGGAGTCCCGGCCGAAGGAGCTGCCGACCGGGCCGGGGTGCACGGCGACCGAGACGATGCCGTCGTCGGACCACCGCTGGGAGATGCCGCGGGTGAAGACGATGTTCATCAGCTTGCCGGTCCCGTAGGCCGGGAACTCGAGCGCGCGACGGCGCTCGTAGTCGAGGTCGTCGAGCACGACCTTGCCCATCAGGTTGGCGATGCTGGAAGTGTTGACGACCAGCGACGAGCCGGCCGCCGCGAGCTGGGGGCGCAGCAGGTTGGTCAGCAGGAAGGGCGCGAGGTGGTTGACCTGGAAGTTGGGCTCGTGCCCGTCGTGCGTGACGTGCTTCGGCGAGAAGGTCCCCCCGGCGTTGTTGAGCAGCACGTCCAGGCGCTCGACCCGCTCCCCTACCTGCTCGGCGAGCCGTCGTACGTCGTCGAGGCGCGAGAAGTCGGCGACGAGCGGCTCGGTCCCGACCGCCTCGGCCACAGGCCGGAGCTTGTCCGCCGACCGACCGGTGACGTGCACCGTCGCGCCCCGGCTCGCCAGCGTCCGCGCGGCCTCGGCCCCGATCCCGTCGCTCGCGCCGGTCACCAGGACCGTGCGGCCCGTCATCGTCTCGTTGCTCGTCGCCTCGCTCACGTGTCGAGCCTACGGACGACTACGCATGCGTGCGGCCCTGCCACGTCGTGAGGCAGACCTGGTTGCCCTGGGCGTCGGCGAGGACCCAGAAGCGCGGCGCCTCCGCGGCGCTGACGAGCGAACCGCCGGCCTCGATCGCCGCCGCGATCCGCTCCTCGACCACCTCCGGCGGGACGCGGAGGTCGAGGTGCCAGCGCTGGTGCGGGACCGGGTGCTCCTCGCAGCGCTGGAACCAGATCGTCGGGCCGCTCCCGAACGGGTCGACCAGGTCGGTCCCATGGTCGGGCTCGACGAGGTCGTAGCCGAGCACCGCGGCCCAGAAGGGCGCGATCTCGGCCGGGTCGTGGGTGTCGAGGGCGAGCTCGAGGGCCGACGTCCCGCCCGGCGCCGACGTCGCTCCCAGGCGGCCGGCCATCTCGCTGATCGCGCGCGCCAGCACGACGTCGCGCCGGGTGACGCCGCCGACGTCGTGACTCGAGAGGCGTACGTCCACGCGGGGATAGGTGAGGTCGACGTCGGGGTGGTGGTTCATCTCGTCGGCCGCGGCGCCGATCGCCTGGACCAGGGTGACTCCCGCGTTGAAGTCCCCGGTCTCGAAGCGGCCGTGCAGGACCCCGAGCAGCACCCGCCAGTCGGTCAGTCCCTCGGCCTCGATCGCGGGTCCGTCGAGGATCACCTTGTCGTCGTCGCTGATGGTCATGGCAACACCTTCCGTCCGATCGGTCCTGGATCGGTGACGATCTCCGAGCCGTTGGTCCATCACGTCGACACTGCCACAGGTCACCGACAGGCACGACCTCTCACCGCGCCGCCACACCCCTATCCTCGGGCCATGACACGTAGCGTGCGCACGTCCCGCCGGATCTGCGAGGTGCCCTGCGCTCTCGTGGTCGACTGGAGACCGACCCGCACACCGCGGACGAGCGGGTCGCCAAGATGAGCCCGCACGCGCAGTGGACAGCACCCGTCGTCGTGGTGACGCACGGCCGGGGCCGTGCGACGACGGGCCCGCGGCGGGCTCGAGCGTTGGCCGGCGCCACCATCGACGCGGTCATCCCCGGTGGTCCTGCGCACATGAACCCGGTCTCCGGTCAGGCGATCACGCTCGCCCACGAGGTCGACGTACGACCGGTCGGCCGATGACGGCCAGACGGTTCCATGCGCTGACCGCGACGGTCGCGATCGTCGCCGTGGTCCTCCAGCTCGTGCTGGTGATCCGCGGTGGCCAGGTGCTCGACGAGGTCGAGCCGCCGGCGCTGGGCCTGCGGCTCGCCCGCTTCGTCGCCTACTTCACCGTGCAGAGCAACGTCCTGGTCGCGATCGCGTCCGTCACGCTCGCCCTCGATCCCACCCGCGACACCCGCACCTGGCGGGTGCTGCGACTCGCCGGCGTCGTCGGCATCACGGTCACGGGGCTGGTCCACTTCCTCCTGCTGCGCCCGTTGCTCGACCTCGACGGGGCCGACTGGGCCGCCGACAAGCTCCTCCACATCGTGGTGCCGGTCCTGGCGCTGGCCGGCTGGGTCGCCTTCGGACCACGACCCCGCATCACCCATCGCGAGGTGGGCTGGGCACTGGCGTGGCCCGTCGCGTGGCTCGGCGTGACCCTGTCGGTCGGCGCGCTCTCCGGCTGGTACCCCTACCCCTTCCTCGACCACCGCGAGGACGGCGCCGCGGCTGTCGTCGTGGCGAGCGTCGGGGTGACGCTGCTCTTCCTGGTGCTCTTCGCTGTCGCGGCCGGGCTCGACCGCAGACTCGCTCCCCGCCCCGGGGCAGACTGACCTCCGTCGCGACCGAGAGGGGTCGCCGTGGCGCGCCGTGAGGGGTCGCCGTGAGGGGTCGCCGTGGCGCGCCGTTCACCGGCTGGCCGACAAACGGTGCACCTGGACGATGTCCGGACATCGTCCCAGTGCGGCGTTCACCGGCCAGCCGGTGAACGGCGCGACCGTCGGAGTGGCAGAGTCGGGTCATGGACCTCTCCGACGCCACCGCGTGGGCAGCCGGCCGCAAGCACGCGGTCATCATCACGATCCGCAAGGACGGACGCCCGCAGTCCTCGGACGTGGTCTACGCCCTCGACGGCGACACCTTCGAGATCTCGCTGACCGACGACCGGGCCAAGACCGCCAACATGCGACGCGACCCCCGCATCGTGCTCCACCTCACCGAGCCCTCGTCGTGGTCCTACGTGTCGCTGGACGGCACCGTCGAGCTGTCTCCCATCACGACCGAGCCGGGCGACGCCACCAGCGACGCCCTGTGCGAGCTGTACGAGAAGGTCGCCGGCCGGCCGCACGACGACTGGGACGAGTACCGCGCAGCGATGGTCGAGGAGAAGCGACTGGTCGCGCGGTTCACTCCGACGTCGGCAGTGGGTCAGGTGCACTAGCCGCGCCAGGCGCCTCCCGCTGGAGCGTCTCCTGGGCCACCAACCACGGGAGTACGGCGAGCAGGCTGACGAGGCCGGTGACGGCGAAGGCCCACCCGAAGCCGACCTGGTCGGCGACGACGCCGACCAGCACCGGCCCGAGGATCGCCCCCGCGTCCTGCGCCATCTGGAAGGTGCTCAGCACGGTGCCGCCCGAGCGCTCGGCGCCGATGACGTCGGCCACCGTGGCCTGGTTGCCTGGGTTGACCAGGCCGGCGCCCAGACCGGACAGCGCCGAGAGGAGCAGCAGCACCACGAGGTTGCCGCTGAGGCCGATCAGCCCCAACGTGAGCCCCGTGGCGAGCAGCCCCACGATCACCAGGGGCCGGCGTCCGAGGGTGTCGGCGAGTCGACCCGCGACCTGCAGGGTGGCCGCCGTACCGAGGGCTGCGAGAGCGAGCGCGACACCGGCGACCCACGTGTCGTCGCGGACCACGAGCGCGAACTGCGGGATCACGGCGACCCGGACGCCGAAGTTGCACCACCCGTTGGCGAAGGCCGAGCCGAGTGCGGCGCGGTAGGCGGGGATCGCCAGGGCCTCGCGCAGCAGCATCGGCGGTGCCGGCGGCCCGGACCCCGTGGGACGCAACCGCGCCCCGGACAGCCGGATCCCGACCACCGCGGCGGCCGCCATCAGCGCGACGGCGTAGGCGACGAACGGCACCCGCAGGCCGAAGCCCGCCAGGGCGCCCCCCACGAGCGGCCCGACCATCCCGCCGATGAGGAAGGAGGACGCGTACGCCGAGGAGACGCGTCCGCGGATCGTGGGCGGCGCGAGCCGCACGAGCAGCGCCATCGCCGAGATCGTGAACATCGTCGAGCCGATCCCGCCGAGCCCCCGGAAGATCAGCAGCTGGTAGTAGGACTGCGCGAAGGCCGTGGCCAACGACGATGCGGCCACGAGCGTGAGGCCGGTCAGGTAGACCGGTCGCTCCCCCAGCCGCTTGACCAGCGCGCCGCCGACCGGTGCGAAGGCGAGGCGGAACATCGCGAAGATCGAGACCACGAACGACGCCGCGGCGACGCCGACGTCGAAGCTGCGCGCATAGGCCGGCAGGACCGGCGAGACCAGGCCGAAGCCGATCGCGATCACGAAGGCGGAGGCGACGAGGACCTTGATCTCGGCCGGGATCGGAACCCTGGCGACCTCGGCCGATCGGGCGCGGGACTTCTCAGCCAAGGGAGTCGAGCACCTCTCGCACCGCCTGCAGCCCCCGCTCGACCTCGTCGTACGACGTGGACAGCGGCGAGAGCCCGAGGCGCAGGCCGTGGGGGTCGCGGTAGTCGGGGATCACGTCGCGCTCCCACAGCGCCGCGGTGACCTCGCCCATCAACGGGTGCGTGAACGTGACGTGCCCGCCGCGCAGCGAGGCCTCGGCGGGTGAGGCCAGCGCCACCTCGGGCAGCAGCTCGGCCGCCCGGTCCACGGCGTAGCTCGTCAGGCCGATCGACTTCTCCCGCACCGCGACCATGCCGACCCGCGAGAGGAGCTGGAGCATGTCCTGCAGCGCGAGCATCCCGACCACGGGCGGGGTGCCCGACAGGATGCGCCGGATGCCGTCGGCCGGGTGGTACGTCGGTCCCATCAGGAACGGGTCCGCCGCCCCGAGCCACCCCTGGATCGGCTGAACGACGTCGTCGAGCAGTCGCTCCGCGACGAAGGCGAACGCCGGCGAGCCGGGACCGCCGTTGAGGTACTTGTAGGTGCAGCCGACCGCGAGGTCGACGTCCCAGTCGTCCAGCGCCATCGGCACCGAGCCGGCCGAGTGGGACAGGTCCCACAGGACCAGGGCCCCGGCGTCGTGGGCGATCCGGGTCAGCGCGCCCGCGTCGGCGATCCACGCCGATCGGTAGGCGACGTGGCTCAGCGAGACGAGCGCGGTCTGCTCCCCCACGACCGCGGCGAGCTGCTCGGCAGTGACCCCCGCGGCGGTGTCGACGTCGATCCAGCGCAGGGTCAGCCCGCACTCGCGGGCGACGCCGTCGGCGACGTACCGGTCCGTGGGGAAGTTGTCGCGGTCCATCACGATCTCGGTGCGACCCGGGCGCAGCGCCACCGCGGCTCGCATCAGCTTGTAGAGCAGCACGGTCGTGGAGTCGCCCACGATCGTCTGACCCGTGGAGGCACCGAGGATCTGGGCTCCGATCGCATCGCCGAGCACCTCGGGCAGGTCCATCCAGCGCTCGTCCCAGCCGCGGATCAGCCGACCGGCCCACTCCTCCTCGACGAAGGCGCGCAGGCGCTCGGGCGTGGTGCGCAGCGGCCGACCCAGGGAGTTGCCGTCGAGGTAGACCAGCGGGGTCTCGGTGCCGACGAAGAGGTCACGGTGCGCCGCCAGCGGGTCGGCGAGGTCGAGATCAGCAGCGGTGCAGACAGTCACCAGCCGAGCCTACGGGCGAGCCTGCACGCAGAACGCGACCAGGTGAGGGACCGCGCCCGGATCCTCCTCCTACACTCGCGCCCATGCCATCGGATATCAGGCCAGCGCTGCTCGAGGTCCTCGCCCGGAAGGCGCTCACCGAGGACGCCGCGCGACCCGAGGCGGTCGAGAAGCTGCACGCGCGGGGCGGCCGCACTGCGCGTGAGCAGATCGGGGCGTTGGTCGACGCGGGCAGCTTCGTGGAGTACGGCCGGTTCGTCACCGCCGCCCAGTCCGACAAGCGCTCGGACGACGACCTGCTGGACCGCACCGTCGCCGACGGCATCGTCGGCGGCCTGGCCACCATCGACGGGCACCAGGTCGCGGTGCTGTCCTACGACTACCTCGTGATGGCCGGCACCCAGGGCATGCGCGGGCACCGCAAGACCGACCGGCTCCTCGACGTCATCGGGCGGCTGGCCCTGCCCACCGTGTTCTTCGCCGCCGGCGGCGGCGGGCGACCTGGGGACACCGACATCCCGCTCGTCTCCGCGCTCGACGTCACGACGTTCGCCGCGTGGGCCCGGCTGTCGGGGAAGGTGCCGCGGATCGCGGTCGTCGAGGACAACTGCTTCGCCGGCAACGCCGTCATCGCCGGGTGCTCGGACCTGATCGTGGCGACGCCCCAGGCGTCGCTGGGCATGGGCGGGCCGGCGATGATCGCGGGCGGCGGGCTAGGTGAGGTGGCCGCGGCCGACGTCGGTCCGCTCGACGTGATGACGGCCAACGGGGTCGTCGACCTGGCCGTCGAGGACGGCGAGGCCGTGGACGCCGCCCGCGCACTCGTCGGCTACTTCCTGGGGCGCGAGGAGGACTGGTCGGCGCCGAGCGAGGCCGAGCAGGTCGGCCTGCGCGACGCGGTGCCCGACGGCGAGCGCACGTCGTACGCCGTGGAGCCGATCCTCGAGGCCATCGCTGACGTCGACTCGGTGACGGTGCTCCGCGCCGCGTTCGCCCCCGAGGTGTACACCGCCCTGGGACGCATCGAGGGGCGCAGCGTCGGCTTCCTCGCCAACGACACCCGCCACATGGCCGGCGCCATCACGGCTGACGCCGGCGACAAGGCGGCGCGGTTCCTCCAGCTCTGCGACGCGTGGGGCTTCCCCGTCGTCTCCCTGGTCGACACCCCGGGGATGATGGTCGGCGCCGAGGCCGAGCGCACCGGCCTGGTCCGCCACACCTCCCGGCTGCTGGTCGCCGCGGCGGCGATGGAGGTGCCGCTCATCGGTGTGGTGCTGCGTCGTGGGTACGGACTGGGCGCGCAGGCGATGCTCGGCGGCAGCACCCACGAGCCGCTGATGACCCTCGCCTGGCCGGGCGCCCACCTGGGGGCGATGGGCCTGGAGGGTGCCGTACGACTCTCGATGCGACGCGAGCTCGAGGCGATCGCGGACCCCGAGGAGCGTGAGGCGCAGGTGCGCGAGCTCACGGCGTACGCCCAGCAGCACTCGACGGCGCTCAACGTCGCGCGGCACTTCGAGATCGACGACGTGATCGACCCGGCTCAGACGCGCGGGGTCCTGGTGCGCCTGCTGGACGCCGCCGCTCGTCATGGACGGCTTCGCGGCAGCGGGCGCACCGTCGACACCTGGTAGCCGACGGCTCGCCGCGGCCCTACGGTTGCGGCGTGGACATCCGCACCCTGACCCTCGACGACCATGCGGCGCAGTTCCGGCTGGGCGCCGAGGCGTTCGGTACGCCGCCGTACCCGGCCACCCCGCCCGAGGCCCCGACCTCGCTGCCTCAGGGTCGGGACGTGTGGGGTGCCGTCGACGACGGCGAACTCGTCGCCCGGGTCGTGGGGCACACCTACGAGTCCTGGTGGCACGGGCGCCGGGTGCCCACGTGTGGGATCGCCGGGGTCACCGTCGCCCCCGAGCGTCGGGGGGCGGGGCTGCTGCAGCCGCTCTTCGAGGCCGCGCTCGGCGCCGCGGCCGAACGGGGCGAGGTGCTCTCGACGCTGTACCCGACCGCCAACGGCATCTATCGCTCGCTCGGCTACGAGGTCGTGACCAGCCTCGACACCGTCGAGGTCGCCACCGCCGAGCTGAGCGGGGTGCGACCACCGACGGCGACGCGCACCCGACGGGCCCGCGTCGAGGACGTCCCCGCCGTCCGGGCGCTCTACGACCGGTGGGCAGCGGCGCAGAACGGCCCGCTCACCCGCACCGGCCCCCGGTTCGCCACCACGGACGCCGAGCTCCTCGACGAAGCCACGGCAGTCAGCCTGGCCGTGGACGCCGACGACCAGGTGGTCGGCTACGCCACGTGGGACCGCGGCGCCGACTACGACCCGGCCACCTCCGTGCTGGAGGTGCACGACCTGCTCGCGGCCTCGCTGGACGGCTACCGCGCCCTGTGGCGGATGTTCGGGTCGTTCTCCTCGGTCGCCGGGCGGTCCCGGCTCTCGTCGTCGGGTCACGACCCCGCGCGGCTGGTCCTCCCCTCCGCCACCTGGCGCGTCGTGGCGCGTCACCCCTACATGCTGCGCGTCAGCGACCTCGCCGGCGCCCTCACGGTGGCGGCACCGACGCTGCCCGGGCTGGGCGACATCGAGATCGACCTCGCCGTCGCGGGCGACCGGCTCGGACGCGCCGACGGCGGTTTCCGCATCACTGTCAGCAACGGCACCGCGACGTGCGGACGGGTGGCCGTGGCCGGCGACGTCCCGACGTTCACCACGCAGGGGCTCGCCCTCGTCTTCGCCGGCGCGCAGTCATGCGCCAACCTGCGGATGCTCGACCACCTCGCCGGCCCCGACACCCACGACCGGGTGCTCGACGCGCTCCTGGGCGGTCGTCCGCTGCACGTGCGCGACTACTTCTGATCACGCCCGAGCTCGCGAGGGCGTGATCGTCGGTGGTTGAGCAGCGAGCACGGGCGAGGAACGAGCCCGTGACCGAGCGTGTCGAAACCCGGTGACCCGAACAACCACCTCGACCACGGACCGACGAAAGGTGACCCGATGCCCGACCACCCCAGGCTGCTGCACACCGCGATCGATGCGCGCGACTGTCGGAGGCTCGCGGAGTTCTACCGCGTGCTCCTCGGCCTGCACTACCGCGACGGCGAGGAGCCGCCGGGCGACGGCGCCCCCGACGACGCGGACTGGCTCGTCCTGCTCGACGACGACGGCCGCCGGGTGCTGGCGGTGCAGGAGAAGCGCGACACCACGGCGCCGACCTGGCCGGCCGAGGACGTGCCCCTGCAGATGCACCTGGACTTCACGGTCAGCAGTGTCGAGGAGCTCGAGCGGCACCGCCGACGGGCCGAGGAGCTGGGTGCCCGACTGCTCCACGACCGCGCGCAGGACCACGACGAGCCGCTCTACGTGCTCGCCGACCCCGCAGGCCACCCCTTCTGCCTGCTGGTGCAGTGACCGGGTGGTCCGCGCAGGGCACCCTCCCGGGTCGGGTCGTGTGCCTGGGAGCGACTCATGGACCGTTCTCAGGCACACGACCCGTTGCCCCCGACCGAGCCGAGGCGCGCGGCCTGACGCGATCCGCGTGGACTGCGGCGACGATGAGGCCGCTACTGATAGCTGACGAACCGCACCCGGGGGCGGACCTTCAGCACTCGCGCGGGCGCCATCAGCCCGACGTCCTCGTCGTAGAACAGCTTGAAGCCGGGGTGGAACTTCTGTGGCCGCAGGACGGCGTCGTACGTCGCCATCTTCTGCTGCTGGGTGCCGAAGCCGTCGACGTGCTGCACGGTGGCCAGCCGGCGGCGTACGGCGACCCGGTCGATCCGCTCGATCATGCTGGTGCGGAACTGGTGCAGCACGAAGAGCTTCTGCGGCAACCGCTCGCGGCGCACCAGCTTGGCCAGCCACAGCGATGTCTTGTTGACCTCGGAGGCGTCGACCGAGCCGATCACCCGACCCGGGACGTCGCCGCGCGCCATCCGCCACTCCGGGTCGAGGGCGAGGCCGACACGGGGGTCTTCGAGCGCCCACGCCCACCGCTTGGCGACCTCGGGGAACGAGGCCCGGCCGGGCTGGATGTCGAGCAGCAGCATGGCGTCGTGTCGGCGAGCCGCCTTGAGGTAGCGCTCGACGTCACGCCGGGGCACGTCGTGGCTGTAGTCGCCGTCCGGCCCCGGGGTGGCGTCCGCGATCGTCACGATCAGCTCGTAGACGATCTGCACCGGCCGGTCGGGGCGCTCGAAGGCAGCGGCAGCCCGCTCGAGCCGACCGATCTCCTGGTCCGGCGGCCCCTCCCCCAGCACGCCGAGGGCGCCGGTCCCGGCGGCGCCGTAGTAGGCGACCAGGGTGCGGTTGCGCCCGAAGATGCCCTCGCCGGGGGCCGGTGGCGGGTTGGGGGTACGCCGGGTCCGCGGCTCTGCGGGTCCAGGAGGCTCGACGGGCTCGCCGGGCTCGCCGGGCTCGCCCGTGGGCGCCGTCCCGGGTGAGCTGGTCCCCGTCGGGCCCGCCGAAGGATCTGCGGGCGCGGAGGAGTCCTCGAAGAACCCGACCCCGGCGGCCAGGACGAGCAGCGCGACCACCCCCACCAGCGCGAGAGCGGCACCGCGGGAGCGAGCGAACGGTGCCGTCGTCACCCGGTGCTCACCGTGCTCACCGTGCTCACCGGGCGCTCAGCCGGTCACCGCACCGTGCGCGGCGGACGTCACGGTGCGGGCGTACTTGCCGAGCACGCCCTTGGTGTACTTCGGGGGCCGCGGCTCCCAGCCGACCTTGCGCGCCTCCCAGTCCTGGGAGCCTTCGGCCGGCTCGACCTCGAGGGAGCGGTTGAGGACGTCGAGGGTGATCTGGTCGCCGTCGCGCACGAACGCGACGGGTCCCCCGTCGGCCGCCTCGGGGGCGATGTGGCCGACGCACAGGCCCGTCGTACCGCCGGAGAAGCGACCGTCGGTCAGCAGCAGGACGTCCTTGCCGAGGCCGGCGCCCTTGATGGCACCCGTGATCGCGAGCATCTCGCGCATGCCGGGCCCACCCTTGGGGCCCTCGTAGCGGATGACGACGACGTCGCCGGCGCCGATCTTTCCCTCGGTGAGGGCATCCATCGCGGCGCGCTCGCCGTCGAAGACGCGGGCCGTGCCGGTGAAGACCGACTCGTCGAACCCGGCCGACTTCACCACCGCACCCTCGGGCGCCAACGACCCGGTGAGGATCGTCAGGCCGCCGGTGGCGTGGATCGGGCGGTCGAGCTTGCGGATGACGTCGTCGTCGAGCGCCGGCGGCGCCAGCGCCTCGAGGTTCTCCGCCATCGTCCTCCCGGTCACCGTCAGGCAGTCGCCGTGCATCAGGCCGGCGTCGAGGAGCGCCTTCATCACGACGGGGATGCCGCCGATCTTGTCGACGTCGTTCATCACGTAGCGACCGAAGGGCTTGAGGTCGGCCAGGTGCGGGACCTTGTCGCCGACCCGGTTGAAGTCGTCGAGGGTCAGGTCGACCTCGGCCTCGCGGGCCATCGCGAGCAGGTGCAGCACCGCGTTGGTCGAGCCGCCGAGGGCCATCACGACGGTGATGGCGTTCTCGAAGGCGGGCTTGGTCATGATCTGGCGCGCGGTGATGCCCTGACGCAGCATCTCCACGACCGCCTCGCCGGAGCGGTGGGCGAACCCGTCGCGGCGACGGTCGACGGCCGGCGGGGCGGCACTTCCGGGCAGCGACATCCCGATCGCCTCGGCGACCGCCGCCATCGTGTTGGCGGTGTACATCCCGCCGCAGGCGCCCTCGCCGGGGCAGATCGCGCGCTCGATGCGGTCGACCTCGGCGCGGGTGATCTTGCCGGCCAGGCAGGCGCCGACGGCCTCGAAGGCGTCGATGATCGTCACGTCGTTGCCGTCGACCTGGCCGGGCATCGTCGAGCCGGCGTACAGGAAGACCGAGGCGAGGTCGAGGCGGGCGGCGGCCATCATCATGCCCGGCAGCGACTTGTCGCAGCCGGCCAGCAGCACCGAGCCGTCGAGGCGCTCGGCCATCATCACCGTCTCGACGGAGTCGGCGATGACCTCGCGCGAGACCAGCGAGAAGTGCATCCCCTCGTGGCCCATCGAGATCCCGTCGGAGACCGAGATCGTCCCGAATTCCAGCGGGTAGCCGCCGGCGGCGTGCACGCCGTTCTTGACGGCCTTGGCGAGCCGGTCCAGGGACAGGTTGCAGGGGGTGATCTCGTTCCAGCTGGACGCGACACCGATCTGGGGCTTGGCGAAGTCGTCGTCACCCATGCCGACAGCACGGAGCATCCCGCGCGCCGCGGCCCGCTCGAGGCCGTCGGTGACGTCGCGCGAACGTGGCTTGATGTCGGGCTGTCCGCTGGTCCGGCCGGGTGCGTCGCTCATGGACTCAGGATAGGACGCCGGGTCGCCGGGACCGCAGGTGCGTTCAGGCCTCGGCCACTGCCGCGAGCCGGGCCAGGCCCTTCTCGAAGTCCTTGCCGACGAGGCGGTCCATCGAGACCACCTTGCCGATCACCGCCATCAGCCCTCGCTGCTCGCCGGACATCCGCCAGGTCACGACGGTGCCCCCGTCGGACGGGGCGATCTCGAAGGCCACGTCGTTGGTTGCCCTCCACGGCTTGAGGAAGCTCAGCCGGACGTCGATGCGCTCGGGACTGGAGCCGACGATCTCCATCGACCCCTCGCCCGCCTTGCGGTTGCCCGCCCACGCGTAGTGCGCGCCGACGCCGCTGTCCGCGCCGGAGTAGGTGCGCTCCATCGCGGGGTCGACGCCCTCCCACGGCGACCACGACTGCCACTCGTGGAAGTCGTTGACGAGCCCGTGGACCAGCGCTGGATCTGCTGCGACGGACGTGCTGCGGCTGATCTCGAAGGACCCCATGGCGGCATCGTGGCACAGCGCGGGCGCCACGGCGCCCAAACCTGGGTCCGGCGCCGATCGCCGGCTCTCCTACGATCGGTCGGTGCGCCTCCCGTCCCCGATCGTCCTCGTGCTGATCGGCATCGTGTCGGTGCAGGCGGGCGCGGGCGTCGCCAAGTCGCTCTTCGACGAGGTCTCCCCCACCGTGATCGTGTGGCTGCGCCTGGTCACGAGTGCGGCGGTGCTGGCGGCGTACGCCCGTCCCCGCCTGCACAGCCGTACGGCGAACGACTGGCTGGTGGTGCTCGGCTTCGGCGCCAGCCTCGGGTTGATGAACCTCGCGATCTACCAGTCCTTCGCCCGGATCCCGCTGGGCATCGCGGTGACGATCGAGTTCATCGGGCCCCTGACCCTCGCCGTGGTCGGGTCCCGGAGAGCGCGCGACCTGCTGTGGGTCGGGCTCGCCGGCCTCGGCGTCGCGCTGCTCGGCTTCGAGCGCAGCGACCTCGACCCCGTCGGGGTGCTGTGGGCCCTGATCGCCGGCGCCATGTGGGCCTCGTACATCCTCCTCAGCGGCGCCACCGGTCGACGGTGGGAGGGCCTCGACGGGCTGGCGATGGCCAGCGTCGTGGCGGCCGGGCTGCTGACTCCGCTGCTCGCCCTGAGCGACACCGCGCTCGACGAGGGCCTGGGCAGCCCGCACGTGCTGCTGCTCGGTGCCGCCGTCGGCCTGCTCAGCTCGGTGGTGCCCTACAGCTGCGAGCTGGTCGCCCTGCGGCGCCTGCGCGCGGCCACCTTCGGCATCCTGATGAGTCTGGAGCCCGCCGCCGCGGCGCTGGTCGGCATCGTGGTGCTCAGCGAGTTCCTGAGCCCGGTGCAGTGGGTGGCGGTGGTCTGCGTGATCGTCGCCAGCATCGGCGCGACCCGCCAGTCCGGCACGATCGCCGAGCCGGTCCCCGCGTGAAGCGGGTGCGGGTCGGGTGGGGTGGGCCTGGTGGGTCCGGTGGGAGTTGGCAGCCTGAGAGAAGCGTGTGAGTTCACCCAACTGTCACGCACGAGTGATGACGCGGGTCACCCCTAGGGACTAGCGTCGAGACATGCTCGGAAACCAGCCGTTCGTCAGCCCGCTCTCGGGGCTTCTGACACGCCTGCGCGACTGGCCCGTCGCGGCCCAGCAGCAGGCCCGCCGCAACGCGATGGTGGCTGCCACGGCGTGCGCCCAGCGCCGGATCGAGCGCGAGGAGGTGGCCGACTTCCTGGAGTCGCGCCGCCGACCATCGACCGGCGCCGCCGACTCCCCCGCTTCGTCGGAGCCGGCCGGGCAGACCCCGCCGGCCACGGCTCACGGCTGATCCGGAGGCCGGGGACGCCCCGGTCCGGGGCGCACGGCCGTGATCGATCCTGACCGTCCGGCTCCCAGACGCGGACCGCTCGGGCACAATCGGCGCATGCCTCTGTCTGCTGCCCGCGCCGACGTGACGTCCATGCTCGAGTTCCGCGACATCCTGTCGGACGACGGGACCATGCTGCGCGCCTGGACCAACGACCCCGACAACGTGATCGACGGCCCCACCGTCGTGCTGTGCAACGGCCTCGGCACCAATGCCTTCTGCTGGCCCGCCCTGCTGGACCCTGACTGCGGCGTACGGGTCGTGTCGTGGAACCACCGCGGCGTGGGCGGGTCCGAGCGGCCGACCGATCCCACGCACGTGGAGATCGAGCACCTCGTCGAGGACGGGCTCTCGGTGATGGACCACTTCGGCATCGACGCCGCGGTCCTGATGGGGTGGTCGATGGGGGTCAACACGATGTTCGAGCTGGCCTCGCGCCACCCTGAGCGTGTCCGCGGCCTCTTCGCCGTCGCGGGCGTCCCCGGTGACACCTTCTCGACGATGCTCGCCCCGCTCCGCGTGCCGCACGTGGTCGCGCACGGCGTCACCGTCAACCTGGCCCGGGTGATGTCCGTCGCCGGCAAGGCGCTGACCCCGATCGCGCGGCGTGTCCCGGTCGGCCCGAAGGTGATCGCAGCGCTGTCCCACTCGGGCTTCATGTTCCCGCTGCGCGACCCCGAGCTGGCCGAGGTGGCCGTCAAGGAGTTCCTCACCACGCCACTCGACTGGTACTTCCACCTGGCCCTCAGCACGTCGCGCCACGCCCGCGTGCGACTGAGCAGCATCACCGTGCCAGCGGTCTTCGTGGCCGCGACCTTCGACGTGCTGGCCGGTGCGCGTGACATGGCCACCGCCGCGGCCCGCGTCAGCGAGGGGATCTACGTGGAGCTGCGCGGCTCCCACTTCATCCAGATGGAGCAGCCCGAGGTCGTCCACCAGCTGTTGCTCGACTTCCTCGACCGGGTCGGCTGACGCCGTGGCGACCTCGGGCCGCCGACGTCGACGTGTGGCCGGCGCGGCGGCGCTGCCGCTCGTCCTGGCCCTCGCCGTCTCCGGCTGCGACCAGGGCGGCAACGAGAGCACCGTGTCCCTGACCGGCACGGCGCCCCCGAGCCCGCAAGGCTCCGGTGTGCCGCAGGCGCCCAACACCGACCCGACCTCGACCGACGACCCGTCGCCGGCCCCGGGCAACGACGGGACGAAGAACAACGCACCCAAGGTCGTCGACACCATCGCGACGGGGCTGGCCGCCCCGTGGGGCCTCGACTTCTTCCCCGACGGCGACGCGATCGTCACCGAGCGCGACACCCAGCGCGTGCTGCGGATCAGCAGCGGGCGCCGTCACCGGGTGAGCGTCCTGGGCGTGCTCGACGCCGCGGCGCCCGAGGGCGAGGGCGGCCTGCTCGGCGTCGCGGTCTCCCCGGACTTCGAGACCGACCAGACCATCTACCTCTACCTGACGACGGGCAGCGACAACCGCGTCGTACGCACGCAGGTCGTCAACGGCGGGCTCACGCCTCTCGAGGTGCTCCTCGACGGCATCCCCAACGGCTTCATCCACGACGGCGGACGCCTCGAGTTCGGCCCCGACGGCTACCTGTACGTCTCGACGGGCGAGTCCGGCACGCCGGCGTTGGCGCAGGACCGGGACTCGTTGGGCGGCAAGGTCCTGCGGATCACCACCGACGGCGAGCCGGCGCCCGACAACCCGTCCGACTCGCCCATCTGGACCCTCGGCCACCGCAACGTCCAGGGCCTCGCCTTCGACGAGCGGGGCAACCTGTGGGCCTCGGAGTTCGGCCAGGACGCCTTCGACGAGCTCAACAAGATCGTGGCCGGTGGCAACTACGGCTGGCCGCAGGTCGAGGGCACCGGTGGCCCCGACGCCCCCCGCCGCTTCACCGACCCGCAGCAGACCTGGGACGTGGCCGACGCCTCCCCGTCCGGGTTGGCCTACGCCGACGGCTTCCTCTGGATGGCCGCGCTGCGCGGCGAGCGGCTCTGGCGGGTCAAGCTCAAGGGTGGGCGCGCGGTCGACCGGACGGCGTACTTCGTCGGCGACTACGGGCGGATGCGCACCATCGCGCGTGCGCCGGACGGCACCCTGTGGGTCACGACGAGCAACCGCGACGGCCGCGGCGATCCGGCCGACGGCGACGACCGGATCCTCCGGCTCCGGCCCTGACCGGGCAGGTCACCCGGGCGGGTGGATATCCCCGGCGTCTCCTGCTCGTTGTACCGGTGTAGGCAGAGCACTCGGAGCCCTGCCTTGTCATCAGGGAGGGTGATTGCATGTCGTACGGCGTCGTGGCCACGAAGTCGGGTCAGGTGCAGGTCGAGACCATCGTGCCGCAGGAGGAGCGTAGCTACGACCGAGCGCGCGAGCGGTTCCGCGCGCCGGTGGCAGGGCCGTGGGCTGCCGGTCGACTCACGCTCACCGGGCTGCACCTGTCCTTCATGCCGACGCGCTCGGGCCGCGGAGTCCAGGCGCTGACGATCAGCCTCGCCGACATCCTCTCGGTCGAGGCCAGTCCGGGACGGATCAACAAGGTCGTCAGCTTTCGTACCGAGACGATGCTGGTCCATGCCCGCGTCAGCGGGGCGATGGCCTTCGCCAAGCGGGTGGCCATCTCGGTCGAGGCCACCCGTCGGCGTGCTGCCGCGACCGCTGCCCGCGAGCAATCCACCAGCGAGACACCCCCGATCCGCCGGTTGGGCTGAGACTCACCTCACACCATGCGCCCGCTGGTGTCCGGGATTCGTCCGGGCTCGGCGCTGATCAGCGGCGATGCTCGGATCGGCGTCGTTCGTCCTGGACGATGGAGGACGCAGTCCCACGCCGAGAGCCATCGTTCCCGGCACGTCACTCGGAGGCGGTCCACCATGTCGTACGGCGTCGTCGGGTCGAAGGTCGCCAGCGTCCAGGTCGAGCGACCCGTGCCGGTGGAGCAGCAGGGGTACGACGCCGCCCGGGCACGGTTCCGGCCGCCGGCGGCCAGCGGGTGGGTCAACGGGCGACTGACCCTGACCGCGCTGCACCTCAGCTTCGTCCCGGCCCGACGCGACGCCGAGGTGGCGGCGATGACCCTGCCACTCGTCGACGTCGTGGCCGTCGAGGCGACCCCCGGCCGGGTCAACAAGGTCATCTCGTTCCGCACGGCGGACCTGGTGGTGCACGCGCGCGTGACCGGTGCGATGGCGTTCGCCAAGCAGGTGGCGGTGGCGGCCGAGGCCGCCCGCAAGCGGCTCAGCTGACCGCGACGACCGCTCGGCGCGAAGCCCGCCGCAGGGTGGTCAGCACACTGGGGCCCAGGACGACCAGCGCGATCGCGGTCGTGATGGCGCGGCCGGTGTCGAAGCTGCTCGTGGAGGTCAGCAGGGTGTAGACCGCGAAGGTCTGCAGGTTGTCCAGCAGCGGCGCGCCGGCGACGTACGACAGGTTGCCCTCGTGGCCCGGGACCGCGATGCCGAGCAGGAACGGCCAGCCGGAGAGGTTCATCAGCAGGCCGAAGGCGTAGGCCGCCACCACGCCGTACGCGGCCAGCATCGCGATCTCCCAGCGCCCGGTGACCCGTCGCGGCAGCAGCCCGGCACCCATCCCGATCCAGGCCGCGCACATCATCTGGAACGGCAGCCACGGACCCACGCCGGCGGTGAGCAGGGCCGAGGCGAACAACGAGCTCACCCCGAGCACGAAGCCGAACCCGGCGCCGAAGACGCGCCCGGACAGGATCAGCAGGAAGAAGACCAGCTCCACACCGGCGGTGCCGGCCGAGAGCAGGCGCATCAGCGCGTTGATCGCACTGAGCACGCCGAGGATCGCCAGGACGCGCGAGTCCATGCCGCCCTCGCTGATCTCGGCGATCACGACCGCGATCACCAGCGGCAGGAGCAGCAGGAAGAGGAACGGCGGGTCGGTGCGGCCGCCGCCGTCGGCGGGCACCTGGACGAGCAGCGGCCAGCAGAGCATCAGCAGCCCCGCGAGCGAGGCGATGACGAGCACCACCCGGGAGCGCAGCGCCAACGGCACCGCGCGCTGGTCGAGAAGGGTCGTCATGCCGACTCGCCTCTCAGCGCCAGGGCGCGGACGACCTCGTCGACGCGCAGCCACGGAGCGCCGAGGACCTTGGTGACCTGCGGCGCGAACGCCGGCGACTCGGCCACCACACGCCGTACGGGACCGGCCGAGACGACCTCGCCGTCGGCCAGCACCACCACGTCGTCGGCCGCCGAGGCCACGAACTCGACGTCGTGCGTGGCCACCATGACCGCGTGCCCCTCCTCGGCGAGGTCGCGCAGGATCTGGGCCAGGGCGCGCTTGGCGGCGTAGTCGAGGCCGCGGGTCGGCTCGTCGAGCAAGAGCACCTGCGGCCGCGCGGCGAGCACGAGGGCCAGCGCAAGCGCGAGTCGCTGTCCCTCGGAGAGGTCACGCGGGTGGGCCTGGTCGTCGATGCCGGGCACGAGCCGGTCGAGGAGGGCTCGGGTCTCTCCCCCACCGGCCAGGCACTCCTCGGCGACGGTCTCGAGGTAGAGCACGTCGCCGGCGGTCTGCGGCAGCAGCCCGACGACCCCGCGGCGTCCGGAGGGCTCGAGCGCGGCCGGGTCCTGCCCGGCCACCGTGACGACGCCGCCGCGGCGCTTGCGGGTGCCCTGCAGAGCCCACAGGAGCGTGGACTTGCCGGCGCCGTTGCGGCCCATCAGGGCGGTCACGCGTCCGCCCGACAGGGAGACGTCGACCTCCCGGAGCGCCACGTGCGACCCGTGGGCGACCGAGAGCCGCGAGCTGGTGAGCAGGACGTCGGTCGGTATGGCGCTCTCGGGTGCCGCCTCGGGCGGGATGAGGTCGAGGCCGCGCGCCTCCCGGCGGGCTTCACGGACGGTGAGCGGCAGCGGCGACCAGCCGGCAGCGCGGCCCAGCTCGACGATGGGCGGTACGACGGGCGAGACGGCGAGCAGGTCGGCCGGCGAGCCGACCTCGACGTGACCGCCGCCGGTGAACAGCGCCATCCGGTCGGCGAACGGCACGACCCGCTCGAGCCGGTGCTCGGCGAGCAGCACGGAGACCCCGAGGTCGTGGACCAGCCGGGTGAGGGTGGCGAGCACGTCCTCGGCGGCGGTGGGGTCGAGCGCGGAGGTGGGCTCGTCGAGCACGAGCAGGCGGGGGTGCATGGTGAGCACCGACCCGATCGCGACGCGCTGCTGCTCCCCGCCGGAGAGGGTGTGCAGGTCGCGCTGGCGCAGGTCGGCGATCCCGAGGAGGTCGAGGGTCTCCTCGACGCGTCGGCGCATCGTCTCGGGCGGCAGGCCGAGCTGCTCCATCCCGTAGGCGAGCTCCTCCTCGGCGGTGTCGGTGACGAAGCCGGCCGCCGGGTCCTGGCCGACGTACCCGATGGCGTGGGCCCGGTCGCGCGGCGGTGTGTCGATGATGCTGGTGCCGTCGAGCAGGACGTCGCCGGTGAGCACGCCCCCGGTGAAGCGCGGCACCAGTCCCGTCACGACGCCCAGCAACGTGGACTTGCCGGCACCCGTGGGACCCGAGACCAGCATCAGCTCGCCCTCGTCGACGGTGAGGTCGACGGCGTCGAGGATGCGCGCGTCGTCGTAGGCGAGGCTGATCCCGCGGAGCTCGATCATCGCGCGCTCCTCGCAGGCGGGGGGCTCACCAGGGCGGCCAGCGCGCCCAGAGCGACGGCGACGAGCGCGGCGAGGCTGACCTGCGGCATCACGCTGAGGTCGGGGTAGGCGATCGCGATCTGCTCGCTGTTGACCCACCACCCGATCACGCCGGCCGTCAGGCCCAGGGCCGCGACCGCGATCTCGGGGGCGCGCCACCGGTCGGGGCGGTAGCGGGTGCGCTCGACGCGGCGGCCGGACACGACGAGGCCGGCGAGTGCGACGAGGAGGCCGACGGCGAGCATCGGTCCGGCCAGGATCCGCGGGGCGGTCTGGTCGAGGAGTGCGTAGACGCCGACGACGACGCCGCAGAGTCCCCCGATCATCAGGGCTCCGGTCGTACGGCGTTCGGCGCGGGTCGCCGTACCGGCGCGTCCGTAGCCGCGGGTGTCCATCCCGGCGGCCAGAGCCAGGGAGCGCTCGAAGGTGTCCTCCAGGACCGGCACCAGGTAGCGCCGGAGCCGGCGCACACGTCCGGTCTCGCCCGCCCGCAGCGCCTGGGCAGCGCGGACGCGCTGGATGCTCTGGGTGAACTGCGGCAGCACGGTCACGGCCACCACGAGGGCGGTGCCGAGCTCGTAGAGGGCGGCGGGCAGGGAGCGGAGCAGGCGCTTGGGGTTGGCCAGGGAGTTGGCGGCGCCGACGCAGATGATGATCGCGGCGAGCCGAAGGCCGTCGTACAGGCCGGACAGGAGGGACTCACGGGTGAGGGGGCCGAGCAGGCTGATGCCCTGGACGACGTCGGGCAGCGGGATCTCGGGCAGGTCGAGCAGCACGGTGCCCGGGTAGCCGCCGCCCAGCACCACGCGGAACAGCACCCGCAGGAAGACCGCGGCGACGCCGAGCCAGACGTAGAAGCGGAACGACTTCGCCCACGGGTGGTCGCTGCGCCGGGCCGCGACGACCACGCCGACGACTCCGATGATCATCAGCAGGATCAGCGGATTGGTGGTCAGCGACGCCGCCGCCGCGAGCCCGACCGCCCACAGCCACCAGGCCACGGGATGCAGGTCGCGGGGCAGGCTCCTCACGAGTCGAGCGGGCTCCGGCGCCGGACCCACCAGGCCACGCCCGCGCCACCGAAGAGCAGCACGATCAGGGCGGGGGCGACGAAGCCGGGCAGCCCGTCGCCTTCGGCCCCGGTCGCCTCGGTCTCGGCGGCGACGGGGGCCGGGTCGGTCGTGGAGACCTCGGGCACGTCGTCGACCTCGGGCGTCGCGTCGGCGGTGGGCTCTGCGTCGCCGTCCTCGATCGGACCACGCTGCTTCTTCCCGCGCTTCGTCTCCTGGGCGTCGTCGCCGGCGGCCTCGCTCGGGGTCGCCGACTCGTCGGCGGTCGGGTCGTCGGTCGACTCGGGTGCCTGCGGGGCAGGGGTGGGCGTCGCCGAGGTCCCGCCGGAGCCGGACTGGTTGCCACCGTTGCCATCGTTACCTCCCTGGCCACCACGCGAGCCGCCCGTCGTCGGGGCAGGCGTGGGAGCCGGGGTCGGCGTCGGGTTGGGCGTGGGTGCCGCGGGGCGGCTGGCCGACGCGCTCGGCTTCGCGTCGCCGTCGACCTCGTCCCAGGAGAGCGCCACCAGTCCCCCCGCAGGGACCTTCAACGATCCAGCCCCAAGGGTCGAGTAGGTCCAGGCGCTGCCGGGGTCGCCTGTGGACCACCACAGTCCCCAGTAGGCGCTCGCGGGGGACGTATTGACGCACGGGTCGCTCGCCGGCTTGCCTGAGACACGGCACACGAAGCCAGGCTGCCGCGTGGCGTACGACAGAGGCAATTTGGCATCAGGAAAGAGGTCCGATGCCGCTTTTCCTGCTCCCTCCTCGTCGCAGGAGGTCACGACGCCACCGCCGAGCTGGTTGAAGTCCGCGATCACCGTCACCCCGCTCGACGCGCAGTCGGCGGCCCGCGCCGGAGCGGAGACACCGAGCGCGCCGACCAGCCCCGCCGCCGCGGTCAGCAGGACCGCGGCGGTGAGGCTCGTCGTACGACGCCCGGAGAGGCGTGACCCGAGGGTCATCGACCCTTGACGCGGAACTTCTCGGCGGCCTTGCGGTTGCCGAACTCGCCGCGGACCTTGACCTTCTGCTTGCCGGCCTGCTTGCCGACCTTGAAGGTCGTGACGAAGCGGCCCTTGCCGCCGGCGGTGCCCTCGTCCTTGACCTTGCCCTTGTAGAGGACGCGGACGCTCTCGCCGGTGGCAAGACCCTTGACGACGACCTTCTGCTTCTTCTTCTTGGCGACCTTGGCCTTCTTGAGCTTGAGCCCGAGCTTCTCGGCGGCGAGAGCGTTGAAGGTGATGGTGCCGAGCACGCCGTCGGTGAGGCCGACGTCGTAGACGCGCGTGCCCGAACCGCCGGGCAGCTCGACGGTGCCGGCAGCGTTGCCGTCGAGGTCGGCGTGGACGAGGGTCTGCGAGGCGCCGAGGGCGAAGCACACGGTCTGGCCCGGGGCCACCGCGTCCGCATACACGGGCTGCGTCGAACCGGCCCGGACGAAGCCGTCGGTGGAGACGGGCTCGGTCGAGTAGGTGCCGGCCGGCGCCCACAGCAGCGCAGGCAGCGCCTGCGCCGTACCGCGGCGGAACTGGTCCTGCACGGCGACGTCGAGACCCTCGCTGCGACCGGTGCTCAGCGCAGCGTCGTCGTAGGCGATGGCGCCGGTCTCGGCGGTGAGGCCCGTCGTGCACGGACCGAAGTCGTCGGCCTGGTGCTGACGCAGCCACACCGCGGCAGCGGTGGCGGCGTCGGTCTCGCCGGCGTCGCCGAGGGCCCAGCCGGCCAGGCCGGTGCTGTTGGCGTTGGGCGTGGTGATCTCGCCGTCGCTGCCGAAGGAGCCATCGGCGCCCTGGGTGTCGTCGAGCCAGGCCAGCGCGGTGTCGATGGCGGCCTGGATGTCGGTGTCGTCGCTCTGCGAGGCGAGGTTGAGCACCGCGAGCGCGGTGACGTCGGTGCTGGCGGACGAGGCCGCGTCGCCGTCACAGGTCTGGTCCGCGGCGTCGGGGGCCGCGAAGGACAGGCGGAAGAAGCCCTCCTCGCACTGCTGGGCGAGGAGGAAGTCGGTGGCGCTGTCGGTCAGCACGGAGCCCTCGGCGTCGAGGGCGTTGACCGCGAACGACTGGCCCAGCGTGTTGGAGAAGTCGGCCTCGAAGGCCTCGTCGGGGAAGAAGACGTCGCCGATCCGGCCCTCGGTGCCGGGCTCGGTGCTGACGCGGTCCTCGAGCTCGGCGATCAGGTCGTGGCCACCGAAGTCGGTGGGGTCGTCGCCGGCGGCGTCGACGAAGGCCGCAGCCTTGGCGAGCGAGCCCGCGCTGACGTGGGTGCCGACGAGCGGGCCGTCGCTGTTGCCCACGTCGTAGGTGTAGTACTCGGTGATGCGCGGCGCGAGGGCGTCGGCGATGTCGCCGGCGGTGTCGGTCTCGTCGAGGTAGGCCATCGCCAACCCCGTGTCGGTGGACAGGCCGAGGTCGTCGAAGTCGAACTGGTCGTTGTGCATCAGTCCGTCGGTGAGCTGGCCCGCGAGCCAGTCGACACCGTTGGACACGGGGGTCGGGTCCGGCTCGGCGGCCGACGACGGCGCTGCCGGCACGAAGGCCAGGGTGGACAGCGCCAGGGCTGGTACGGCGACCAGGGAGAGGCGACGGAGGTGGCTCATGGTTCCTTCCCGCTGCGACACAGACGGGAGGACCGGTCAAGGTCACCCGCTGCTTTTCCGCGACAGCGATGTGATCAGGACGCGTCGTGCCAGGTGCTCCGGCTCGCCTGCCCCGCCGAGCGGGACCGGCCTACGGTTGCGGGTCAGCGCCGGACTTGGACCGGCTTCCCCCACCACGGGCGTGATGAATGATTCGGCGTGAGCGTACCTCTCCGCACGCCTGCGCGACGACTCGCTCGGTCAGGCGAGACGCTCCAGGATCAGCTCGCGCACGCGCGCTGCGTCGGCCTGGCCCTTCATCTCCTTCATGACGGCCCCGATGAGCGCACCGGCGGCCGCGACCTTGCCGTCGCGGATCTTGTCCGCGACGTCCGGGTTGGCGGCGATGGCGACGTCGACGGCCGCGCCGAGGGCGCCGTCGTCGGAGACGACCGCGAGCCCGCGGGCCGCGATGATCTCCTCGGGCGTGCCCTCACCGGCGATGAGGCCGTCGAAGACCTGGCGGGCGAGCTTGTCGTTGATCGTCTTGGCGTCGACCAGGGCCTGCACCTCGGCGACCTGGGCCGGGGAGACGCCGAGGTCGGCGATGTCGGTGCCGGACTCGTTGGCGCGCCGCGCCATGTCGGAGAGCCACCACTTGCGGGCCGACTGCGGTGTGGCTCCGGCCGCGATCGTCTCCTCGACGAGGCCGAAGGCCCCGGCGCCGACGGTGTCGCGCATCTCGAGGTCGGTGAAGCCCCACTCGGCCTGGAGCCGGGCCTTCTTGACCGTCGGGTTCTCCGGCATCGTGGCGCGCAGCTCCTCGACCCACTCCCGGCTCGGCGCCACCGGCACCAGGTCGGGCTCGGGGAAGTAGCGGTAGTCCTCGGCGTCGGACTTCTCGCGACCCGACGTGGTGATGCCGGTGTCCTCGTGCCAGTGCCGCGTCTCCTGGAGGATCGAGCCGCCGGCGTCGAGGATGCCGGCGTGGCGCTGCATCTCGTAGCGCACCGCCCGCTCGACCGAGCGCAGCGAGTTGACGTTCTTGGTCTCGCTGCGGGTGCCGAGACCGCCCTGGTCCTTGGGCGCGAGCGACAGGTTGACGTCGGCGCGGATCGATCCCTGGTCCATCCGGGCGTCGGAGACCCCGAGGGCGACGATCAGCTCGCGCAGCTGGGCGACGTACGCCTTGGCGATGGCCGGGGCCTTCTCGCGCGAGCCCATGATCGGCTTGGTGACGATCTCGATGAGGGGGATGCCGGCGCGGTTGTAGTCGACCAGCGAGTGGTCGGCGCCGTGGATGCGACCGGTGGCGCCGCCGACGTGCAGCGACTTGCCGGTGTCCTCCTCCATGTGGGCGCGCTCGATCTCGACACGGAACGTCTCAGTGCCCCCGCCCTCGAGCGGGATGTCGACGTCCATGAAGCCCTCGAAGGCGATCGGCTCGTCGTACTGGGAGGTCTGGAAGTTCTTCGGCATGTCCGGGTAGAAGTAGTTCTTGCGCGCGAAGCGGCACCACTCGGCGATCTCGCAGTTGAGCGCGAGCCCGATCCGGATCGCCGACTCCACGGCCTTGGCGTTGACGACCGGCATCGCGCCGGGTAGGCCCAGGCAGGTCGGGCAGACCTGGGTGTTGGGCTCGGCGCCGAACTCCGTGGGGCACCCGCAGAACATCTTGGTGACGGTGTTGAGCTCGACGTGGACCTCGAGGCCCATCGCCGGGTCGTAGGAGGCGAGGACGTCGTCGAAGTCGACCAGGGTCACCTCAGCTGCCGTGCTCATGCGCTCGCTCCTGTCAGGTCCGGGGCCCGGTCGAGCAACGGCCCGCCCCACTTCTCGGTCAGGGCCACCTCGAGGGCGGCGCCCACGCGGTAGAGCCGGTCGTCGGCCAGCGCCGGCGCCAGCATCTGTACGCCGGCCGGCAGCCCGTCCTCGTCGGCGAGGCCGCTCGGCAGCGAGATCCCGGGCACGCCGGCGAGGTTGGCCGGGATGGTGGCGAGGTCGTTGAGGTACATCGCGATCGGGTCGTCGAGCTTCTCGCCGAGCTTGAACGCCGTGGTCGGCGCGGTCGGGCTGAGCAGCACGTCGGCCTGGCCGAACGCCGCCTCGAAGTCGCGCGAGATGAGCGTGCGGACCTTCTGCGCCTGGCCGTAGTAGGCGTCGTAGTAGCCGCTGGACAGCGCGTAGGTGCCGAGGATGATCCGGCGCTTCACCTCGTCGCCGAAGCCGGCGTCGCGAGAGGCCCGCATCACCTCCTCCGCGCTCGGGGAGTCGACGCCCTCGGGGAAGACCCGGAGGCCGTAGCGCATCGCGTCGAACTTCGCGAGGTTGCTCGACGCCTCCGCCGGCAGGATCAGGTAGTAGGCCGCGAGCGCGTGCACGAAGCTGGGGCAGGAGACCTCGACGACCTCGGCGCCCATCGCGACCAGGTGGTCGACGGACTCCTGGAAGCGCTGCTGGACGCCTGCCTGGTAGCCCTCACCGCCGAGCTCCTTGATGACGCCGACCTTGAGGCCGCTCAGGTCGCCGTCGGCGCCCTGGGTGGCGGCTGCGACCAGACCGGGCACGGGGGCGTCGACCGAGGTGGAGTCGCGCGGGTCGTGCCCGCCGATGAGCTCATGGAGCAGGGCCGAGTCGAGGACCGTGCGCGTGACCGGTCCGACCTGGTCGAGGGAGTTGGCCAGGGCGACGAGGCCGTAGCGCGAGACCCCGCCGTACGTCGGCTTGACCCCGACCGTGCCGGTGACGGCGCCGGGCTGGCGGATCGAGCCGCCGGTGTCGGTGCCGAGGGCGAACGGCGCCTCGAAGGCTGCGACCGCGGCGGCCGAGCCACCGCCGGAGCCGCCGGGGATCCGGTCGAGGTCCCAGGGGTTGTGGGTCGGGCCGTAGGCGGAGTGCTCGGTGGAGGAGCCCATCGCGAACTCGTCCATGTTGGTCTTGCCGAGGATCGGCAGGCCGGCGGCCTTCAGCTTGGCGACGACCGTGGCGTCGTACGGCGGGATCCAGCCCTCGAGGATCTTCGAGCCGCACGTGGTCGGCAGGCCCTGGGTGGCCAGGACGTCCTTGACCGCGATGGGTATGCCGTCGAGGTCGCCCGCGGGCGTGCCGGCGGAGCGGCGGGCGTCGGACGCGGCGGCCTGCGCGAGCGCACCCTCGCCGTCGACGTGGAGGTAGGCGTGGATGGCGCCGTCGACCGCGGCGATGCGGTCGAGGTGGGCCTGGGTGAGCTCGACCGAGGTGGTCGTGCCGTCGGCCAGGGCGGCGGCCATCTGCGCGGCGGTCTGCTTGATCAGGTCGCTCACTGTTCGTCCCCCAGGATCCGCGGGACGGAGAAGCGCTGCTGGTCGACCTCGGGGGCCATCGCCAGCGCCTGCTCGGCGGTCAGGCAGGGCTGCGCGACGTCCTCGCGGAAGACGTTGGTCAGCGGCAGCGGGTGGGACGTGGGCGGCACGTCGTCGCTGGCGACCTCGCTGATGGACGCGACGGACTCGAGGATGACCGACAGCTGCGGAGCCAGGTGGTCGAGCTCCGCGGCGTCGAGGTCGATGCGGGCGAGGTCGGCCAGGTGGGCGACCTCGTCTCGGGTGATCTCAGGCATGGTGCGCAGTCTAGGAGTGCGTGCGCCCGACGTCGCACTGCCCACCGTGGCGCCAGGAGCCAGTCCGCTCGGTCAAGCCTCCGGGCCACGCAGTCCGAACTCCGCCAAGCACTGCTCGACGCCGCTCACCGTCACCGCGGATCGCTCGGACTTCCGCTCGCGCCACGCGTCGGCAGTCAGACGCAGCCGGTCGGAGACCAGGGCTTCCTCGCCACGGGCGTCTCGGGAGATGCCGTCGTGGACGTAGCCCAGCTTGCGGGACACCCCCTGCGATGCGTGGTTGTCCTGGAAGACCTCCGTGAGCGCAGCCACCGCCCCCAGGTGATCGAAGGCGAGGGCAAGCGCACCGGCCCGCGCCTCGGTGCCGATGCCGCGCCCGTGGTGTTCGAGCCCCAGCCAGGATGACGTCGTCACCTCGCGTACGACGGCGAAGTCGCGGGCCCACAGGGTGACCCGTCCGATCGCCCCGCCCTCCGAGCCGTCCTTGGGGAACACGGCGAGCCCGAGAGCCCAGTCGTCGGGCCGCCACTCCCCCAGCGACGCCCAGTGCCCCTGCAGCACGAACCTGGCCCGCGCCTGTGGTCCGCCCTCGGTCCAGGGCGTGAGGAACGGGCGGTCCGCCGGGTCGTGGAGTCCGTCGGCTGCTACCTGGCCCAGCCGGGCGACCTCCTCGTCGCGCGGCAGGCGCAACGTCAGCCGCTCGGTCTCGATCGTGAGGGCGAAGAGCGGCCAGGCGTCGGTGAGCACGGGATGACTCAACCTGGGTGGGGGTGGTTGGTCCAGTGGGGTGGTGGGCGGAATCGACCCGCTGCACTTCGCCCAGATTGACGCACACGATGCGAGCGCCCGAGTCGGCCGTGTCTCCGGAGCTTGACTCGGTAGCCGAAGCGAATCTCAGCACGCCTAATGTTGCAGCGCCTGCCGCAGGGCCAGACAGTTCCGATGCCACGCCTGCTCCAGCCGACTCACTGATCTGAAGTTGCCGTTCGTCATCGTTGACGGGCCATCCGTCAGCGTCGCTCCGTGCGACCGGCATCGTGTATCGGTTCACCAACGGGCACCGACTGCGCACCGCGATCTCGGGGCCTTCTCGAATTATCGCGTTTGCCTGATTCCGCCTGCAACGGTGCGTTTGGGGGGTGTCGCGCCTGATCCTCCCGGTCGCGGCCGCGCTTCACTAACTAGACAAAGCGCATCAGAGTGTCAACGACAGGTTTACCTGTCGTACGGTGATTTGGTGTCAAGCGTTAGATTCGTCTCATGACTCATCAACACCACATCGATGCGATCCGGGCCGCTTCCGCCCGGGCTCGCGATGCCGAGGCGGCCAAGCAGGCTGCCGTCACCTCCGCGCGCGTCGCGGGCGTCGCCTGGGCTGAGATCGGCGAGGCGCTCGGCGTCACCCGCCAGTCGGCGCGTGAGCGCTACATCGCGATCGAGCAGATCGCCAAGGCATGGAAGGCTGTCGAGGGGTATTTGGCCGAGATCGGGCGCGGGCGGGACTACCCGCGCAGCTCGGCGGACATGGTCGGGGTGCTTCGCGACGAGGGCAGCCTCGACGACGCTGACGTGCTGGACCTTCAGCAGCTGCTGCACCGCTACTCGCAGGGGATGCTCGGTGAGACGATCACGGTCCGAGAGGCCGAGCTCCTCACCGATAAGGCGATCCCACTCAGCGCCAAGCTCTTCGGGCTGACCGCGACGCCGCATCCCGCCTGACATGACGACGTGCGGTGGAGGGCCGCTCTGACTGCGGTGCAGGGGATCTACGCGATCTTGGACGCGCGATCGGGACAGTTCCTACGACAGCGGCAGACGGCAGCGAACGGATCCTCGGACGCTGGTCGTCCTACGCCCAGGACGGTCACGGCGGCAACGTCGCGCTGCGGGAACTGGACGTGAAGGATCCGTCGCACAAGCAGGACTTCGTGTTCTCGATCCTGCGTGTGTTCGATCCGAGCGCGGCGACGGCAGAACTCAACGCTGCCGAGTCCCACTCTAAGGAGGCCCTCGCAGGTAGTTCGGGTTGACCGGAACTAGCGGCCGACCGCCGAACCCGGCACTGCAGAGCGGATGGCTTGCAGGCACTTAAGTGTCCATTTGTGCGTTTCGCCAGTCTTAAACTCTAAAGCCTGCGATTTGTGGTAACTTAAACGTGCGAAACTTCGAACTGATGGCAGGAACGCATGGATAAGCCGATAGTCTTCGCATCGGATCGAGCCCCGTCGACCATCTCCAGCGCCGTCAGACGAGGGGAACTGCTGCAGGTCGCTCGCGGGGTCTACTCGACTGAGGTCACCCGCCAGCCGGCAGAGATCGTGCGTGGCCACTGGACCACGATCGCGGGGCACCTCTTCCCGGATGCCGTGGTCACGGACCGATCTGCACGGACAGGAGGTCCGGTCGACGGTGTGCTCTACCTCGCGCACCCTCGCGCAGCACGTGACGCGACTTTGCCCGGCCTTCTCATCCGAGCACGATCTGGCGCGGGTCCGCTGGAGTCGGACATACCGTATGCAGACGGACTTCGCCTCGCCTCGCCGGCTCGCGGGCTCGCGGAGAACTGCCGACCCTCGCGCGCACGCCGAGGTGCGCGCCGGACCTTCGATGCCGATGAGTTGGGCGACTGGGTCGATGAGTTGTGCCGGCAGTACGACACCGAACGGCTCATGCAGTTCCGCCGGGAGGCGGAGGGTCTTGCCGCCCAGGTCGGCGTAGACCCGGCCAATCTGACCGTGATGCAGGAGGCGGTAGGCATCGCGGTTGGCACGCGCGACGTCGCCTTGACCGACTCGGTGGTCCTACGCCAGCGAGGCAAGGGCCTCGCCGTCGACCAGAACCGGGTGCGGCGGTTCGAGATGCTTGTCGACGCCATCCGAGCGTCTGCGCCTCAAAGTCGACCGGAGTCCTCGACGCCCGGAGAGCCGGGACGGACTCGATACCTGCCCTTCTTCGAAGCCTATTTCTCCAACTTCATCGAAGGCACGGAGTTCGAAGTCGACGAGGCGGCCGACATCGTATTCAACGGCGTGGTGCCGACCGACCGCCCGCAAGACGCCCATGACGTGCTCGGGACGTATCGGCTCGTCGCTGATCCTGAGGAGATGGGCCGGCGGGGCGACGATCCGGCTGAGTTCGTCGAGTTGTTGAAGCGCCGCCACGCTCGCATCATGGAAGGCCGTCCCGACAAGCGTCCCGGAGAGTTCAAGGAGAGGAACAACAAGGCCGGCAACACCCACTTCGTGCCGCACGATCTCGTAGAAGGCACGCTTCGGGCGGGCATCGAACTGCGCGACCGCCTCGACACGGCTTGGGAGCGAGCGATCTACGTCGCCTTCGTGGTCGCCGAGGTCCACCCCTTCGTCGACGGCAACGGCCGAGCCGCTCGGGTTGCGATGAATGTCGAGCTCTCAGCAGAAGGCCAGAGCCGCATCATCGTTCCTGTGGTGTTCCGCCAGGACTATTTAGACGGCCTGCGCCGCCTTTCGCGCAACGACGACCCGAGCGTCTACATCAAGGCCATGCGGTACGCCCACGACTTCACTCACAGCGTCGACTTCGACGATTACGAGGAGTCGAAGCGACTTCTCGAGGAGGCGCATGCCTTCGACGAACCGGACTCCGATCAACGACTGAAGATCCTTGAGCGCCGGCGACCCTGGGAGAACCAGTAGCTGAGGCAGCGGGCCCCGGCGGACGGCGGGCCGGGTGCGACACCGACGCGGATCGCCACCGCACACCTGGGTGGTATTAGCAAATCTCCCACGTTTTGCGGATCAATGGTGAACACGGACGAGAAGCCCTGCCATTCAGATCTGACCCACGCTTAAGGTGAGTCATTCCACCGCGAAACGGCTACGGCGTTGGCGCTCTCTGCGACCATCCTGGCATGGGCAAGTACGACGCACTTGCAGCGTTCCTAGCGGACCTGCCGCGCTCCAAATCCGAGATCGAGATGGCGTTCGGCCGCATCGACTGTCTCGTCGGTGGACTACCTCCATCCTCGCGCCGGTTGCGCACATGGTGGGCGAACAACTCTCAGGGACAGTCCTTGGCCTGGCATCGAGCCGGCTGGCACGTGCGCTCGGTCGACCTGGCGGCGAGCACGGTCGTATTCGCGCGCGGCGAGATCGGTGGTTCCTACGCCGCTCGAGGTCGCGCCTCTGCCGAGCCTGGTGGCGCGGCCAAGGGGCCGGTCGAGCCGACGCTCACCGCACCTCTACCGACCGGACCCGAGCCGATGCACGTCGAGACCATCGATGCACGGGTTGCATTCTCCTGGACTCGACTCGGCATCGTGTCCCTCGACTACGCCGGCAAACTGGCATTCCCGGGGCCCCTTCCCGCCAGCCCGGGGATCTACAGATTCACGTTGGCTAGCGAGTCGGGGCGCAGCCGGATCTACATCGGCGAGTCCGACAATCTGCGTCGTCGACTCAGCAGCAACTATCGCAATCCAGGTCCGCGACAACGGACCACGTTCGGGTAAACAAGCTACTTGCCGAACATGTACGCACCGGGAGCGAGGTCGTCGTTGACGTCTCAGTTGCTGCAACTCTGCAGACTTCCGGCTCAACCGAGAAGGACCTCGACCTCAGCCGAAAGGCCGGACGGCTCTTGGCCGAGAGCGCCGCGTTAGTCCTCGCCCAGACCCGCGATGTCACTGACATCGAGAACCTGGGCTGACCTGACACATCCCCGCGACTCGAGCGCCCGGATCGCGACTTGAGGTGCCTCACGTTGATCGCCCTCCACGGCGCCAGCGCAGATGTCAGTTGCTTGTGGCAGGGTGCCTTCACACGCTTACGGAGGAGATCACGTGGAGTCCGAAACCCAGGGCCTTGGCCGGCTGACGCCCATCTCGATTCGCGAGGTCTGGAAGCACGAAGCACATGACTTCACGTTGTGGCTCCTGGAGAACGCAGATGTTCTCGGCGATGCACTTGGAATGGACCTTGAGCTGACTGAGGCGGAACGACGCGTGGGCGGTTTCGCTCTGGACCTGATCGGAACTGACCTCTCCACAAATGCGACCGTGATCGTCGAGAACCAACTCGAACAGACCGACCACTCTCATCTTGGCCAGCTCTTGACCTACGCGGGCGGGACTGACCCATCAACGATCGTCTGGTGTGCGCCGACTTTTCGCGAGGAACACCGCGCAGCGCTCGACTGGCTTAACGAGCACACCGACGAGGACACCCGATTCTTTGGCGTCGAGATCGCGGCAGTCCGAATCGACAGTTCGCGTCCAGCACCGCTCTTCAAGATCGTCGCGAAGCCGAATGACTGGACAAAACAGCTGCACACCGAGCGGACCGCCGTGACGCTGTCCCCGAAGGCGTTGGCTTACCAAGCCTTTTGGCAGGATCTGCTCAGCATCATCCGCACTCAGCACCCCACTTGGACAAGGTCTACCGCGGGATCAAACCAGTCTTGGATCACCTTGCCATTCGGTACATCGACAATCTGGTACGGCATGACTTTCACGAACGCGGGCCCTCGCGTCGAGCTGTACTTCGGTTCCTCAGATGGGGACTTGAATCTGACGGAGTTCGAGCGCTACCTGTCTCATCGGGATGTGTTAGACGCCGGTTTCGATGAGCCAGTCCACTTCGACTCGCTGCCTGGCAAGAAGGCTTGTCGGATCCACGTTGATCGATTGCACGGCGACGTTCTCGACGCGGACGACCGAGACGAGATGCTGCACTGGTTCATTTCCACGATGGCGAAGTTCCGTCCCGCCACCCAGCAGATCCGCACGGTTCTCGGCTCAACAGCCTGAGGCTTGCAACGCCACTGGACGGGCATCACGCTCGGATCTCCAACCGCGTGCCAGGCATCCGCTGACCCGGTCTTGGCAGTTTGCTTCGGTCGTCACAGCGGCTGGCGCAGCCGCTTCACCGCGAATCGCTCAAGCGAAACCGCGTGAGGCAGGACCATCGAGGACGCATCGAGCCCATGGCCTACCAGGGGATCACCCCGTCGTCGTCGAAGTAGCCCCCGGTCGGGCCGTCGTCCGGCAGCGTCGCCAGGTGCAAGGCGATCGCAGCACCCTGCTCCGGCGTACGCGTCCCGCGGAAGCTGTTGAGGTCGGTGGCGACGAAGCCGGGGCACGCGGCGTTGATGAGGATGTTGGTGTCGGCCAGCTCCTTGGCGTACTGCACGGTCACCGCGTTGAGGAACGACTTGGACGGCGAGTAGGCCACCGAGATCGGGCCGGTCGTGCCGTCGTTGGCGGACTGGCGGGTCAGCGAGCCGACGCCGCTGGACATGTTCACGATCCGCGGCGAGGCGGCGTCGCGCAGCAGCGGGAGGAAGGCGTTGGTCGTCCGGATCACGCCGTAGACGTTGACGTCGACGGCTCGTCGGACGGTGTCGAGGTCGACGGTCGTCGGCATCTGGTCGGCGCTGCCGGTGATCCCGGCGTTGTTGACCAGCACGTCGAGGCGACCCTTCTGCTCCCCTACCAACTGGGCGGCTGCGGCCACGCTGACGTCGTCGGTCACGTCGAGCGGTACGCCGAACGCGTCGACTCCGCGCTCGCGCAGGCTCGCCACGGCGGCCTCGCGCCTCGCGTCGTCGCGAGCGCCCACGCCGACACTCCAGCCGAGGGCGCCGAGCCCCGCGGCGATCTCGTAGCCGATCCCCTTGTTGGCGCCAGTGACCAGCGCGATCTTCTTGTCCGTGGTTTCTGTCATGCCTCGATCGTGCTGCGCGAGACGGGTGGCCCCAACACCGATGCGAGGCCGATCGATACCGCGCAGGCATCGATATGCCCTTCGCGGGGGTATCGTCACCACCATGGAGACCCGAGAGCTGACCTACTTCGTCGCGGTCGCCGAGGAGCTCCACTTCGGTCGGGCCGCCGAACGCCTCGGCATCACCCAGCCGCCGCTCTCGCGCGCGATCGGCCAGCTCGAACGCCGCCTGGGCGCCACCCTCTTCGAGCGCACGAGCCGCCAGGTCACGCTCACCGAGGCCGGTGCGGTGCTGCTCCAGGAAGGTCGGGCCGCGCTGGACGCCGTCGTGGCGGCGGAGCGGCGGGTACGCCGTACGGCCCAGGCGCTGACCGGCAGGCCCAGCGTGGTGCTGGCCTCCAAGGCCGGCGCTTCGGCCGAGCTCCTCGCGAAGCTGCTCCATGCCTACGACGCCGAGCCCGGCGCCGCAGCCGTCGAGGTGCTGCTCTGCGGACCCGGCCAGCAGGAGGGACTGTTGCGCGACGGACGCGCCGATGTGGCGCTGCTGCACCGCCCGTTCGACTCCATCGCCGGATTCGACACCGAGGAGCTGGTGACCGAGGGCCAGGTGCTGGTGCTTCCGGCCGGCCACCCACTGTCCACGCGTACGTCGGTGACCCTGGCCGAGGTCGAGTCCCTGGCCGACCTTCCGCAGCCACGATGGCCGCGGCGCGATGGCAGCTATCCCGACGGCCCCGGGCCCGAGGTCCGCGACCTCACGCAGCTCCGGCAGCTCGTCGCGCTGGGCCGCACCTGCACGGTGCTCCCCGAGTCGGTGCGGGCCGACCTCGGCGAGACCCTCGTGTGCGTCCCGGTCTCCGACGCCGTCCAGGTCACGACCGTCATCGCCTGGCCTCCCCACAGCAGGTCGAAGGCCGTCGCGGGCCTGGTGCGCGCGGCGACGGCCGGTTGACGCCGGCTGCTGAGCAGCGAATGCGAGTCGCAGCTCGCGACGCTCCGGGACAGGATGTCGGGGTGCCCCGACTCCACGCCGACGAGCTGTCCATCGACCTCGCCCTGGCGCGACAGCTGGTCGACCGGGCCTTCCCCGCGTACGTCGACGACGACCTCAGGCCGCTGCCCGCCTCCGGCTCCTCGAACGCGCTCTTCCGGCTCGGCGACGACAGGCTCGTGCGGCTGCCGCGGCAACCGGGTGGCGGCGCCAGCATCGACAAGGAAGTGACCTGGCTGCCGTACGTCGCCCCGCGCGTCACCGTCGAGGTGCCGGCGGTCGTCGGCGTCGGCGAGCCGGACCTGGGCTACCCCGAGCGGTGGGCGATCACCACGTGGCTCCCGGGCATCCGTCCCTCACACTCCGGCTCCGTCAGGCGGGGCTCGACGAACGGTCTTGCCGAAGGCCTCGCCCGGTTCCTGACCGAGCTGCGCGGCATGGACGTCCCGGCTCGAGCCACGGACGACGAGTCACTGTCCTGGTACCGCGGACTTCCGTTGTGGACGCTCGACGCCGACTTCCGCGAAGCGGCCGCGGCCTGCCGAGAGCTGGATGTCCTCGACGTCGATGAGGCCCTCCGCGTCTGGGACATAGCCCTGGACGCCTCGCGCACCGCCGAGCCGGCCGCGTGCTGGTTTCATGGTGACCTTCTCGTCGAGAACCTGCTGCTCGACGGCTCCGGCGACCTGGCGGCGGTGATCGACTTCGGCGGACTGGCACTGGGCAACCCGACCGTCGACCTGGTCGTCGCCTGGGAGGCCCTGGACGTCGATGGGCGCGCCGTCTTCCGACGGGCCCTCGACATCGACGACGCCATGTGGACGGTCTCCAAGGGCTGGGCCCTGTTCATCGCCCTGATCACGCTCCCCTATTACGGCGCGTCCATGCCGGCGCGCTGTGCCGACCGGCTCGCGATGGCGGACGCAGCGATCCACAGCCCCTGAATCAGACCGTGACACTGTCGGAGCGATCACCTATAATCGAACACATGATCGACCTCGGTTTGTTGCAGGCACAGGTCCGGGACCTCCCGACCCCTGCGTTGAGCGATGACGAGCGCATCGATCTGCTGCGTGGGCTCGAGGAGCTGAAGTGCATCGCAGAGGCGGCGCAGGCAGCCTTGACTGCGGACTTCGCCGAGTCCCAGATCGCCAAGGCGGCTGATGCCGGCGTACCTGCCGAGCGCCGTTCGCGCGGGGTTGCGGCCCAGGTCGCGTTGGCCCGCCGCGAGTCTCACCACCGCGGGTCGCGGCATCTCGGGCTCGCCATGATCCTGCAGACCGAGCTGCCACACACCTGGTCCGCGTTCCAGTCGGGGCGGATCACCGAGTGGCGGGCCACGTTGATGGCCCGCGAGACCGCCTGTCTTGCCCTCGAGCAGCGGCTCGAGGTCGACGAGCGGCTCGCGGCCGACCCGGATGCCCTCGAGAAGATGGGTGACGCCGAGCTGGCTGCCGCCGCTCAAAAGCTGGCGGGCGAGCTCGACCCCGCGTCCGTCGCGGAGCGCCGTCGCCGGGCCGAGTCCGAGCGAGGGGTCTCGCTGCGCCCCGCTCCCGACGTCATGTCCCAGCTCTCGGCCCTGCTGCCGGTCAAGGACGGGGTCGCGGTCTTCGCCGCGCTGAAGTCCGCGGCCGACACCGCGACCGGCATCGGCGACCCCCGCTCCCGCGGCCAGGTCATGGCCGACACCCTCGTCGAGCGGATCACCGGCCGTGACCCGCTCGCCGACGACGCCGATCCCGGCACGACAGTCAACGTCATCCTCCCCGACAGCGTCCTGACCGGACAGACCGACACCGGCGCGTACGTCGACGGCTACGGACCCATCCCCGGCGACCTCGCCCGCGACCTCGCCGCCGGTGCCACCTGGCTGCGCCGCCTCTACGCCGACGCGCAGACCGGCGCCCTGGTCGCCATGGAGTCCACGAGGCGGAAGGTCCCCGACGGGATGGCGCGGTTCCTCCGGTTCCGCGATCGGATCTGCCGCACGCCCTGGTGCGACGCCCCCGTGCGGCACTCCGACCACGTCGAAGCCGTCGAGGAGGGCGGTCCGACGACCGTCGCCAACGCCCAAGGCCTCTGCCAGGCCTGCAACCACGCCAAGCAGGCCCGCGGCTGGACCGCGAGACCCCGACCCGGCCCGGTACACACCGTGCAGACCACCACCCCCACCGGGCACACCTACACCTCGGCCGCACCACCCGCGCGCAAGCCCGTGTGGGTCGAGGTCGAGCCCGGCACCTGGACGCTCATCTCCTGAGCGACCACGAAATTCAAGCGCACGCAATGGGTCGAACGACCCTGTCGCGCCCGCAACGCCGTCCCTAGGCTCGATCGATGCGCCCCCTCGGATCCACGACCTCCCACCGGCCAGCCCGTCTTGCGGCCCTGACGCTGACCCTCGCCGTCCTCACCGGGTGCGGCTCCTCGGACTCGAGCGAGGACGCCTCGTCCGAGCCCACCACGGCGGCCGAGCCCAGCACGGACGACGAGGCACCGCCCGAGGACGACGGTGGAGCCGTCGACGTCGTCGAGTGCGACACCTCCACCTTCGTCTACGAGCCGTTCACCGAGATCCCCAGCGACTGGCCGGACTCGTTCCCGCAGCCTGAGCTCCTCGAGCAGATCGACGGTGAGGTCGGTAGCGGCTGCGACCGCGTCACCGTCGACATGCGAGGCCGCTACACCGGGCCCGCCCGTGACTGGATGGCCGAGTACGGCGACCGGCTGACCGACGCCGGTTTCGAGCTCGCCGACGAGACCGACGACGGCAGGCAGGTGCTGCGCACCTACCGCCAGGGCGAGGACGTCATCAACTACGGAGGCGACGTCGAGCGGGCCGACTCCGACGGCGAGTACATCGGCGTCGGCATCGTGCTCACCGACTTCCCCGACTGAAGGTCCAGGCGCCGGCTCCGCGAGCGGCTCGGGCAGAATCGATCCATGCCCGTCACCCGCGGCTTCACCGGCCGCCGCCGCGCGACCGACTCGACCACCCCTGGCAGAGCCGATCGCCTCCCGCCCGGCCAGTACGACACCGGCTCGGAGTTCCCCTCCCTCACCGCGGAGGCGACGCCGCTCGTCGACGTCGACAGCTGGTCGCTGAGCATCGACGGCCTGGTCGAGACTCCGCAGCGCTGGTCATGGCGCGAGATCCACGCACTGCCGGGCGACTCCTACCACGGCGACATCCACTGCGTGACGACGTGGAGCAAGTTCGACACCACGTTCGCCGGGGTCAGCGTCGACACCCTCCTGGACGCCGCCGGCCCGCTGCCCGAGGCGGCGTACGTGATGGCGCACGCGACGACCGGCTACACGACCAACCTGCCGATCGAGGACCTGCGCGGCGGCAGGGCCTGGGTGGTGTGGGAGTACGACGGCAAGCCGCTCGCCGTCGAGCACGGCGGGCCGGTGCGCCTGCTCGTGCCGCACCTGTACTTCTGGAAGTCGGCCAAGTGGATCACCCGCCTGGAGCTGATGGCGCGCGACCGCCCCGGCTTCTGGGAGCAGAACGGCTACCACGACCGCGGCGACCCGTGGCTCGAGCAGCGCTACCAGGGCGACCCGTGACCACACCGCCCGCCATCCCGCCCGCCACTCCGCCCGCCACTCCGCCCGTCGGCGCCTGGACCACCGCCACCATCGCCGAGATCGAGCGCGAGGACCGGCTGGTGCGACTGCGCCTCGACGTCGAGGACCGGATCGACCACCTGCCCGGCCAGCACTACGTCGTACGGCTGCGGGCGCCCGACGACTACACCGCGCAGCGCTCCTACTCCGTCGCCTCCGACCCGGCCGACCCGCTGCTGGAGCTGATGGTCGAGGCGCTGCCCGACGGCGAGGTCTCCGGCCACCTCCACGACGAGGCTCGCGTCGGCGACGTGCTCGAGGTGCGCGGTCCGATCGGCGGCTGGTTCACCTGGACCGGCGAGGAGCCGGCGATCGCCGTCGGCGGCGGCACGGGTGTGGTGCCCCTCGTCGCGATGTTGCGGTACGCCGCCCGCTTGGGCGTCGCGGACCGGCTGCGGGTGGTCGCCGTCGGCAAGACCCTGGTCGACCTGCCCTACGCCGAGGAGCTCCTCGCCGGAGGTGCCTTCGTCGCCACCACCCGGGAGAACCTCGGCAGCCGCGTCGCCGCACCGCCGTACCCGGAAGAGCTCCGCGACCTCGCCGAGGGTGTCGAGCGGGCCTACGTGTGCGGCTCGGTCGGCTTCGCGTCCTACGCCCAACGACTGCTGGGCGAGATCGGCGTGCGCGCCGACACGGTGCGGGTGGAGCAGTTCGGCAGCACCGGGACCTGAGCCCGGCACGCGTGCCCCCGCAGGGGTGAGCAGGGCGCCACCACCTCGCCCCTACCGTGAAATTGAAACGTCAACCGACTCGGGAAGGGACTCCCCATGACCAAGCTCGCCATCGTCTACTACTCCTCCTTCGGCACGGGCCACGCCATGGCCAGCCGTCTCGCCGAGACCGCTGAGGGCCTCGGCGCCGAGGTGCGCCTGCGCCGCGTGCGCGAGACCGCACCCGACGAGGTCGTCCAGAGCGTCGAGGCGTGGGCGGCCCACGCGGCCTCCGTCGCCGACCAGCCCGTCGCCGAGCCCGACGACCTGGCCTGGGCCGACGCGGTGATCATGGGCTCCGGGACGCGCTACGGCCACGTCACCAGCCAGCTGCAGTCGTTCATCGACACCCTCGGCCCGCTGTGGCAGGAGGGCAAGCTCGCCGACAAGGCCTACGCCGCCTTCACCTCCAGCCAGACCAAGCACGGCGGCCAGGAGACGACGCTGGAGGCGATGAACACCACCTTCGCCCACTTCGGCGGCATCATCGTGCCGCCCGGCTACACCGACCAGGTGAAGTTCAACGACGGCAACCCGTACGGCGTCGGCAAGATCACCGGGGAGAGCGCGGAGCTCGACGAGCACGACCTCGCCGCCCTCGACCACCTGGTCACGCGCCTGCTGAAGATCGCGGGCAAGCTCGCGGCCTGAGTTCGTAGTGGCCCGAGCCCGTCGTCGCCCGAGGCCGTAGTCGCCCGAGGCCGAGCCCTACCTCAGCGCGTCGCGCACCGCGGCGGCCGTCGCCGCCGGCGACATCCCGGACGGGACCACGAGCACGGTGGCCCCGTCCGGCTCGTCGTGAGGGCCGGTCCGGGTCGTGGCGAAGACCGCCGCCATCGCCTCCTCGAACTCCGCGAGGGGATCGCCGCCGACACCGCGCAGCCACCGTCGCAGCACGACGTTGTGGGCCGTGACCACGCCGACCGCGAGCAGCTCGGCGTGCAGGTCGACGTCCGCGTCCCCGGTCCCGGCCAGCCACTCGCGCAGCCGTTCGCGGAAGAGCCGCTGGTAGCCGATCATGCTGGCGACCTCGCGGTCGCGCAGCGCGGGGACGGATCGGGTGAGTCGGTAGCGACTACGCGCCAGCTCACCCTCGCCGAGGTACTGGTCGAGCACGAGCCGCGAGGCCTCGACGATGGCCACGCGATGGG
Source organism: Nocardioides sp. (assembly GCF_029937575.1). Classification (GTDB taxonomy): domain Bacteria; phylum Actinomycetota; class Actinomycetes; order Propionibacteriales; family Nocardioidaceae; genus Nocardioides. Next base: position 26,560 of record NZ_JAPYPS010000007.1, on the reverse strand, counting down.
TCTCCCGGGTCCCCGTCGCGAGCCGAGCCGCGATCCGCGCCTGCACGTCCTCGTGCCGCGGGAAGATCACGTCCTCCTTCGACCCGAACGCACGGAAGAAGGTGGAGCGACTGACTCCGGCCCGCTCGACGATCTGCTCGACGGTCGTGGCGTCGTAGCCCTGCTCGTCGAAGAGGGCGAACGCCGCCTCGACCATCCGGTCGCGGGCCTGACTCATCTGTTCTCCTCCTCGGCTCGCCGGCTCGGCACATCATCACGTCATTTGGACTCATCCGGCCAGCGTGTGAAACTGGGTGCCACCCCGACGATACCGAGTTTCAGAAGGTGCCGAGATGAGCGACACGAGCCCCGCGCAGGACTGGTTCCGCACCACCGACGACCACGAGGAGCTGCGCGCCGCGGTGCGCGACCTGGTGGCCGACAAGGTGACGCCGTACGCCGCCGAGGTGGACGACTCCGCGTCGTACCCACAAGCCGCGCACGACGCCCTGGTCTCCTCCGACTTCCACGCCCCGCACGTGCCGGAGGCCTATGACGGCGTCGGGGCCGACGCGCTCGCCACCTGCATCGTGATCGAGGAGGTCGCCCGCGGCTGCGCGTCGTCCTCGCTGATCCCCGCGGTCAACAAGCTCGGCTCGCTCCCGGTCATGCTCGGCGGCTCCGAGGACCTCAAGCAGCGCTACCTCCCGCGTCTCGTCGCGGGCGAGGGCTTCTCCTACGGACTCTCCGAGCGCGACGCCGGCTCGGACACGGCGTCGATGAGGACCCGCGCCACGGCCGACGGCGAGGACTACGTCCTCAGCGGCCAGAAGTCCTGGATCACCAACGCCGGCGTCTCGGAGTTCTACACCGTCCTGGCCGTCACCGACCCCGAGGCACCTCGCGGCAAGGGCATCAGCGCCTTCGTCGTGGAGAAGTCCGACGAGGGCTTCACCTTCGGCGAGAAGGAGCGCAAGCTCGGCATCAAGGGCTCCCCCACCCGCGAACTGCTCTTCGACAACGTCCGGATCCCCGCCGACCGGATGATCGGCGAGCCCGGCACCGGACTCCAGCTGGCGCTGCGCACCCTCGACCACACCCGAGTCACCATCGGCGCCCAGGCCGTCGGGATCGCCCAGGGCGCCCTCGACTTCGCACTGGGCTACGTGCAGGAGCGCCAGCAGTTCGGCAAGCACATCTCCGACTTCCAGGGCATCCAGTTCATGCTCGCCGACATGGCGATGAAGCTCGAGGCCGCCCGCCAGATGGTCTACGTCGCCGCCGCGAAGTCCGAACGCAACGACGCCGACCTGCCGTTCTTCGGTGCCGCCGCCAAGTGCCTGGCCTCCGACACCGCGATGGAGATCACCGTCGACGCCGTCCAGCTGCTCGGCGGCTACGGCTACACCCAGGACTTCCCCGTCGAGCGGATGATGCGTGACGCCAAGATCACCCAGATCTACGAGGGCACCAACCAGGTCCAGCGCCTGGTGATGGCGCGTCAGCTGCTGGCGGGCAAGCACAACGCTCGCTGACCACGAACCCTCCCGACCGCGCTTCGCCCCACCGGGCGGAGCGCGGTCCTGCATTTCCGGCGCCAGCGAGTAGAACCCCCCAGGGGGTTCTGCTATCGTCTCCCGTAACCCCCTGGGGGGTTCCGAACGGCACCGAGCAGAGGAGTCCACACCATGCGTGAGATCACCATCGACGACCTGGCCTCCGCGGTCGCGGGCGGCGCCCACCTGGTCGACGTCCGCGAGACCGCCGAGTACGTCGCCGGCCACGTGCCCGGCGCGGTCAACATCCCGATGGGGCACCTCACCTCGCGTCTCGACGAGCTCGAGCGCAGCGCTCCGGTGCTGCTCGTGTGTGCCTCCGGCAACCGCAGTGGCGCGATGGCCGACGTCCTGCTCGCGCAGGGCTTCGACCCGGTCAACGTCCTGGGCGGCACCACGGCGTGGATCGCGTCAGGCCGACCGGTCCAGACGGGCACGCAACCGGGACGACGCGACGACGTGGTGACTCGATGACCTCCCCGACCGTCCTGCCCCTCGAGACCCCGACCCTCGGCGACCGCAGCTACCTGGTGCACGACGGCGAGGTCGCCTTCGTCGTCGACCCGCAACGCGACATCGACCGGGTGCTGACGCTGCTCGCCGAGCACGACGTCCGGCTGACCCACGTCTTCGAGACCCACATCCACAACGACTACGTGACCGGCGGGCACGCGCTGGCCCGCAGCACCGGGGCCGCCTACCTCGTCAACGGCGCCGACGAGGTGTCCTTCGCCCGCACTCCCCTGAGCGACGGCCAGGTCGTCGCGGTGGGCGAGCGGATGCGCGTCACCGCCCTCGCCACGCCCGGACACACGTTCACCCACCTCTCCTACGCCCTGACCACCGTCGAGGACGGTCTCGACCGCTCGATCGGCGTCTTCTCCGGCGGTTCCCTGCTCTACGGCGCCACCGGTCGCCCCGACCTGCTCGGGGACGAGCACACCGACGACCTCGTGCGCCACCAGCATGCTTCGGCCCACCGCCTCGCCGAGCTGCTGCCCGACGGCGCCGAGGTCTATCCCACGCACGGCTTCGGGTCCTTCTGCTCAGCCAACCAGTCCGATGCGACCTCCTCGACCATCGGTCAGGAGAAGCGAACCAACCCGGCGCTGACGCAGGACGAGCAGTCCTACGTCGACGAGCTCCTGGCCGGGCTCGGCGCCTGGCCGGCCTACTACGCCCACATGGCGCCGGCCAACGCCGCCGGTCCCGGCGCCCCCGACCTCTCGCTGCCGGCGCTCGCCGAGCCGGCCGAGCTACGCCGGCGGATCGAGGCCGGCGAGTGGGTCGTCGACCTGCGCAGTCGTACGGCGTTCGCCGCGGGCCACGCCCCGGGCACCCTCAACTTCGGCCTCGACGGGGGCTTCGCGACCTACCTCGGGTGGCTGGTCACCTGGGGCACGCCGATCACCCTGCTCGGCCAGACCTCCGAGGAGGTCACCTCTGCGCAGCGTGAGCTGGTCCGGATCGGCATCGACCGACCCGCAGCTCACGCGACCGGGGGGCCGGACGACTGGTCGGACCGTGCGCTGAGCTCCTTCGGCACCGCGACCTTCGCCGACCTCGCCGCTGTGCGGCACCACCGCGAGGTCGTCGTGCTCGACGTACGACGCACCGACGAGCACGACGCGGCTCGGATCCAGGGCGCCGTCAACATCCCGCTCCACGAGCTGTGGCACCGCCTCGACGACGTCCCGGCGGGCGAGGTGTGGGTGCACTGCGCCGGCGGCTACCGCGCCTCGGTGGCAGCGTCGATGCTCGATGCCGTCGGACGCTCCCTGGTGGCCATCGACGATTCCTTCGACAACGCGGAGAAGGTCGGCCTGCACCTCGTCGGGCCGTCGGCGTGACCCTCGTCCTGGCGCTCTTCGCCGGGGCCCTGATCGGGCTCAGCCTGGGCGCCCTCGGTGGCGGCGGGTCGATCCTCGCCGTGCCGGTGCTCGTCTACGTGCTCGGACAGAGCGCCTCCCAGGCCACCACGGGCTCCCTGGTGGTGGTCGGGGTGACCTCCCTGCTGGGGGCCGTGCTCGCCCATCGTGCCGGCCATGTGCTGCTCGCCCGGGGCGTCACGTTCGGCGCCGTCGCGCTGGGCGGAGCCGCCCTCGGGGCCCACTTCTCCAGTCGCGTCCCCGACCCCGTGCTCCTGGCCAGCTTCGCCGCCCTGATGCTCGTGGTCGCGACCGTGATGGGCGTGCGCACGCTTCGCTCGGGCGACACGGTCCCGGCCCAGCGGGCCGCCCTCGACGATCCGATCATCAGCTTCAGCCCTACCTTCGCCTGCCAGTGCCCGCGCGCTCTCAAGGTGCTGCTCACCGCCACGGCCGTCGGACTCCTCACGGGGTTCCTCGGTGTCGGGGGCGGCTTCCTCGTGGTCCCGGCGCTGCTGGTGGCGCTCTCCCTGCCCATCCAGTACGCCGCCGGGACGTCCCTGGTCGTCATCACGATGACCAGCGCCATGGCGCTGGTCGTGCGCGCCGGCGCGGGCGCGGCTCCCGACTGGTGGATCGTGCTCACTCTCACCGCGGCCTCCGCCGCCGGGGCCGCCGCCGGTGTGCGGGTCGCCGCGCGTGCCGACACCCGGCGCCTCCAGTCGGCCTTCACGCTCCTCGTGCTCGGGGTCGCGATCTACACCGCGGCTCGCGCGTTCCCCGCCCTCGCCTGACAACTCTCGCCAGAGATCACCCGACCCATCGACGAACGGAGACCCACCCCATGTGCCGAGCAGTGCGTTGCAAGACCTGCGGCAAGACCTCCTGGGCCGGCTGCGGCCAGCACATCGCCCAGGTGAAGGCCGGCGTGCCGGCCGGGCAGTGGTGCTCCGGCCAGCACAGCGCGGCCGAGAAGTCGGCCGGCTCCGCGCAGCGCAAGGGACTCGTGGCCCGGCTGCTCGGACGCTGAGCGTCCGACTATCCCGTCGTGGGGATCGTCCGAGCCGTCGTCACGGGCGCCCCGATCGACACCAGCTCGGGCCCACCGCAGCAGCCGCCCGCCTGATCGTCGAAGCCGGGCCCGGCGCCGCAGACCCCGGTCTCGGGCAGCGTGAGCTCGACGCGAGCGGCGGCCTCGAGGTCGCCGGCGACCTCGGCGACGATCGAGCGGACCTGTTCGAAGCCGGTCAGGGCCAGGAAGGACGGCGCCCGGCCGTAGGACTTCATGCCGGCGAGGTAGAGCCCGTCCTCGGGCTGACGCAGGAGGTCCGCGCCGTGCGGGCTGACCGTGCCGCAGGAGTGGTGCGCCGGGTGGATCTCCGGCGCCAGCAGCCGCGGCGCGGAGAGCTCACCGTCGAGGTCGAGCTGGACCTCGGAGAGCCAGGAGTGGTCGGGGCGGAAGCCGGTCACGGCCACGACGTGGTCGACGTCGGTCACCTCGCGGCCGTCCAGAGCGGTCAACACCAGACGTCCCGACCCCTCGTCACGGCGTACGGCGACCGTCCGGAAGCCCGTCACCTGCGCGACGGTGGACGACTCCGCCACCGCGCGGGCGTGCTCGCTCAGCGCCCCGCGCGCCTCGAGCTCGTCGGCGTCCCCTCCCCCGAAGGCCTTGGCCGCGTCGCCACGACGCAGGAGCCACGTGATCCGGGTCCCGGGCTCGGCGGCGGCGAGCTCTCCCAGGGCGACCAGCACGTTCTGCGCCGAGGCACCGGCACCGGCCACCGCGACGTGGCGGCCCGCGAGGAGTGCGCGAACCGCGGGGTCGGTGACGTCGGGCATCCCGTAGGTGATCTGCTCGGCCAGCTCGCGCTCCCCCGCCGCGGGGTAGCCGTCGGTGCCGAGGGGGCCGGGCCGGCCCCAGGTGCCCGAGGCATCGAGCACCGCGGCCGCGGTGAGCACCTCGTGGCCGGTGGGCGTCTCGACGTGGACGGCGAAGGGCACCTGCTCGCGGTCGATGGCGACCAAGCGGTCGCGGCCCTGACGGGCCACTCCCACGACGCGGCTCGCCGTACGGATGGAGACGCCGGCGGAGCGCAACGCCTCGGCCAGCGGGGCCAGGTAGTCACCCACCCACTCGGCACCCGTCGGCAGGGCCCGGGCGTCCGGACGCGTCCACCCCGTGGGCTCCAGCAGCCGGGCAGCCGCCTCGTCGACGAGCTCGGACCACGGCGAGAAGAGACGCACGTGACCCCACTCCCGCACGGCTTGGCCGACCGACTCGCCCGCCTCCACGACGATGACGGGCAGACCACGCTCGTGGGCCTGCGCGGCGGCGGCGAGGCCGATCGGACCGGCGCCGACGATGAGCAGGGGGCGGTCGGTGCGGGGAGTGAGGCTCATGGAGGGGTCCTGTTCGGTTGATCGATGTCGGTCGATACAGACCATATCGACCACAATCAATGTCTGCAAGCATCGACGCAGATCGATCATCAACTAGGGTGGCCGCATGGCCCTGCTCGACCCCCTCGCCGCCACGACGTACGCCGACTGGTTCGCCACCCTCGCCGACGCCACCCGCGTGCGCTTGCTCCATGCCGTCGCCTCGAGCCCGAGCGGCTCCATGCGGGTCGGCGACCTCGCCGGCGAGCTCGGGATCAGCCAGGCGACGTGCTCCCACCACGTGCGTCGTCTGGCCGAGGTCGGCTTCGTCGCCGTCGACAAGGTCGGGACGGCGAGCCTGGTGTCGGTCAACCCCGCCTGCTGCACCGGCCTCCCGCACGCCGCCGACGTCGTCATGGGCACGCTGGGGTCCCGGGGCGCCGCTCCGTGCTGCCCCGACGACCTGCCCGCCGACGTCGTGACCCGAGCGATGACCGACGACGACCTGCCGAGGGTGCTGGCGATCTACGCGCAGGGCATCGCCACCCGCAACGCCACCTTCGAGACCGAGCCACCGCCGCTGGACTCCCTGCGCGACCGCTGGCTGCCCCGCCACCGCTGGGTCGCCGAGGTCGATGACGTCCTCGCGGGCTGGACCGCCGTCTCCCCCACCTCGGCGCGCACCTGCTACTCCGGAGTGGGCGAGAGCACGGTCTACGTCGCCGAGGAGGCCCGCGGCCGAGGCGTCGGACGCGCCCTGCTGCACCGTCAGGTCACCGAGGCGGACACCGGTGGCCTGTGGACCCTGCAGACCTCGATCTTCCCGGAGAACCGCGCCAGCCTGGCACTCCACCACGGCGCCGGCTACCGGACGCTCGCCGTACGGTCCCGGATCGCGCAGCTCGACGGCGTCTGGCGCGACACCGTGCTGCTCGAGCGTCGGCGCCCCGAGGAGTGAGCCTGCCCGATGCCGTCGACGTCTGCGTCGTCGGCGGCGGACAGTCCGCGCTCGCCCTCGGCTTCTACCTGCGCCGCGCCGAGCGCGAGCGGACCCGCGCCGGCCGGCGCCCGCTGTCCGTGGTGCTCCTCGACCGGCGCGAGCGCCCCGGTGGCGCCTGGCTGGACGCGTGGCCGAGCCTGCGCCTCTTCTCCCCCGCGGGCTACAGCTCGCTCCCCGGTCGCCTGATGCCCGCGACGGGCAACGACGACAACCCCGACGCCGCGCACGTCGTCGACTACCTGACCGACTACGAGCACCGCTACGACCTCGACGTACGACGACCCGTGCTGGTCGCGGGCGTCCAGGACACCCGCGACGGCCTGGAGGTGCACACCGACCACGGCGACCTGCAGGCGCGAACGGTCGTCAGTGCCACCGGCACCTGGGACCGGCCCTTCTGGCCGAGCTTCCCCGGCGCGGACGTCTTCGCCGGTCGGCAGCTGCACACCAGCGACTACCGCGGGCCCGACGACCTCGCGGGCTCTCGCGTGCTCGTCGTCGGGGGCGGGAACTCCGGCGCCCAGATCGCCGCCGACCTCGTCGACGTCGCCGCCGCGGTGCACTGGGTCACCCGCGAACCCCCTCGCTACCTGCCCGACGACGTCGACGGGCGCGTGCTCTTCGAGGTCGCCACGCGAGCGGTCTCCGACCGGGCCGCCGGACGCGAGAGCGCCGGCGTCGGCTCGCTGGGCGACATCGTCGCGGTCCCGCCCGTGCGCGAGGCCCGCGACCGGGGCGACCTGCAGGCCGAGCCTCCCCCCGTCGCGCTCACCGCGCAGGGCGCGCGCTGGGAGGACGGTCGTGAGGTGGAGCTCGACGCCGTCGTGTGGGCCACGGGCTTCCGTCCGGCCCTGGGTCACCTGCACGGGCTCGGCCTGTCCCGGTCCTCGGGGCATCCGGTCACCGTCGCCCCGGACGGGTCACCCAACGCAGTCCGTTGCGCCGACGGTCGACCCCTGTGGTTCCTCGGGTACGGCGACTGGTGCGGGCCGGCCTCGGCGACCCTCATCGGGGTCGGCCGACCGGCTCGCGACACCGCCGAGGACGTCGTACGCCGTCTCGACGGCTGACCTACTGGCGGGCCTCTGCCGGGTCCAGCAGCTCCAGCTCGCCGAGCAGCGCGAGCACCCGGCGCTCCACGTCGTCGCGGACCTGGCGCACGTCGGCGAGCTCCTGCCCGGCCGGGTCCGCGACGTCCCAGTCGCGGTAGTCCTTGCCCGGGAAGATGGGGCAGGCATCACCACAGCCCATCGTGATGACCACGTCGGCAGCCCGGACCACCTCGTCGGTCCACGGCTTCGGGAACTCGCCGGAGATGTCGATCCCGCGCTCGCCCATCGCCGTCACCGCGGCCGGGTTGACCTCGATGCCCGGCTCGGAGCCGCCCGACCAGGCCACCGCGCGGTCACCGACGTGGTGCGTCAGGAACCCCAGCGCCATCTGGGACCGACCCGCGTTGTGCGTGCAGAGGAAGAGGATCACCGGACGCCCGTCGTCGTGCAGCTTCTCGACCCGCGCCAGGGCGTGCAGGCGCTGGCGGGCGAAGCGCTCGGCGAGCAGCGGCAGGAACGTGACCACGGTCGAACGACCCGCGAACTCGTCGTACGAGGTCGTCAGGAAGCGCTCGATCGTCTCGGCGCCGTACAGGCCGTCGAACTCCCCGGCCAGCCGGGAGGCGGCCCGACGCAGCGCGACCTGCTGGTCGAGGGTGATCTCGCCGCCGGCCTCTTCCGGCAGGTTCTCGACCGGGTTCTGGGGCAAGCTCTGGGAGAGGCTGGTGTCGGTCATCGGGACTCCTTCGTCCGGTGGTGTGTGCGGGGGTGTGTGCGGTGGTGTGCGCGGTGGCAGGTGCTGATGGGGCGTTGGGTGCTGGGGTGCGCCGCTCACGAGGCGGCGGTCGCGACGTCGATCCGGGTCTCGAGCTCGTCGAGGGTGGCCTCGAAGGCCTCATCCGTGTCGATCCGCACCGGGTCCGGCACCGACCAGTGGACGGCGGTGTGCACGCTCGTCGCGTGGCGCACCAGCTCCTCGTGGGCGCGGTCGCAGACGGTGACGACCACTGACGAACCGATGCTGCTGACGTCGAGCTCGGTGGGGCGCCCGGTGAGCCGCACGCCCCGCCTTCCGGCCGCCGTGACGGCGCGCTCGGCGATGCTGTCGGCGGGGTGCGTCCCGGCGGAGGTGGCGCGCGGTCGAGTGCCGGGCCGGGCGTTCCAGAGCGCTGCGGCGATCTGCGACCGCGCGGAGTTCGCCGTACACACGAAGACAATCTCCTCGGCGCCCTCGGCGCCCCCGGCACCCGTAGCTCCCCACAGCGGCGGCGTCGCCACGCCCCCGGGCAACGCCGCCGCGACGAGGCTGACGTAGGACCGTCGACGGTCGGCCTCCGAGCGCCGACGGGCGACGAGACCGACGCGCTCGAGGACGCCGAGGTGGTGGGCCAGGAGGTTGGACGTCATGGCGAGCTCGACCTGCAGCTCGCGCGGCGAGGCGTCTCCGACGGCGAGCAGGTCGACGACCCGGAGCCGCGAGACGTCGGCCAGTGCCGCATGGCGGGCTGCCCGCAGGACCAGGTCGTCCATCATCGCGCCTTTCGCTCAGTAGTTATTGACTCAATAGTTGCTGAGTTACTTACGGCCGTCAAGTCAGCGAGGGCCGCCAGCACCGCGCGCGGTGGACTACGGTCGAGGACCCCAGACCTGACCGCCACGAGCCGCTGGAGCCGACACGTGTCGACCGAAGACCACCGCGCAGAGCGTGAGCCGCGGCGCCGATCCGTGCTGCGCGAGCTGGGCGCAGAGATCGCCGAGGACCGCGTCCTGGGTCTCGCCGCCGAGATCGCCTTCTTCACCGTGCTCAGCCTGTTGCCGGGCCTCCTGGTGGCGGCGGGGTTGCTGAGCTACCTGGAGCTCATCGCCGGCGCCGACGTCGCCGCGCGCACCCAGGTCGAGGTCACCGATGCCTTGAGCCAGATCTTCGACAACCAGGCCGACTCGGTCACCACCGCGGTCGAGACCATCCTCTCGGGGCAATACGGCGGACTGCTCACGGTCGCGACGATCGGCGCCCTGGTGTCGCTGTCGGGGGCCTGGGCCGTGGTGATCGAGGCCCTCAACCACGCCTACGACATCGAGGAGCACCGCACCTGGCTGCGCCGTCGCGGCCTCGGGCTCCTGCTCGGCGCGGCCACCGCGGTCGTGGTCGTCGTCGCCCTCGCCGTCGTGGTCGTCGGCCCCTTGCTCGGTCGTGGCGAGGACGTCGCCGACGTGGTCGGCCTCGGCTCCACGTTCGTGTGGTTCTGGGACGCCGCCCGCTTCCCGACGCTCTTCCTGCTCGTCACTGCCTGGCTCGTGCTCGTCTTCCACGTCGCCCCCAACCGGCCTACGCCGTGGCGGGCCAGCCTGCCGGGTGCTTTCGTCACCACCACCCTGTGGCTGCTGGCCACGCTCGGCTTCAGCATCTACGTCCGGGTCGTGGCCGAGCGCAGCCCCGTCCTCGGAGCCCTCGGCGGCGGCGTCATCCTGCTGACCTGGGTCTACCTGCTGAGCATCGCGCTGCTCGTCGGGGGCGAGCTCAACGCGGTCCTGCAGGTGCGTCGCGAGGCCGCTGCGGCCGGGGAGAGGGCCGCCACGGAGACGGACGAGGACCTCAGCGACGCTCCAGCAGGGTGATCACCTCGAAGTGGCTCGTGTGGGCGAACATGTCGATCACCCGTGCCCGGCGCGGCACCCACGACGGCAGCTGCGCCAGGTCGCGCGCGAGGCTCGTGACGTTGCAGCTGGAGTAGACGACCCAGCGCGCCGACGACGACTCGAGCCTCGCGCACAGGTCGGGGCCGAGGCCGCGCCGTGGCGGGTTGACCACGACCAGCTCGGCGTCGGCGTCGACCGCGGTGGCGTCACCACACACGAAGTCGACCGCCAGGCCGCTCTCGGTCGCCGTCGCCACGGCGCTCGCCACCGCCTCCTCGCTCAGCTCCACCCCCCTCACCCGGCGGCCCGGGGCGGCCAGGTGCAGGGCGAACCCGCCGACGCCGCAGTAGAGGTCGAGCACCGACGACGCCCCGACCTCGTCGGCCCACGACGACGCCTGGCGGTAGAGCGTGGCCGCGAGGTCGGTGTTGGTCTGGAAGAAGCTGCGCGGGCGCAGGTGCAGCACCCGGTCGTTGACCCGCATCGGCAGAGTGAGGCGATCGGTGAGGATCTCCTCCTCCGGCCCTTCGAGGATCGCCTTGTGCTCCGGCTGCCGGTTGACCGAGACCACGGCGACAGACGGATGCTCGGCGAGCAGCGCAGGCAGGTGCTTGCGAATCCGCGGGACGCCCTCGGTGGAGCGGAGCACGAAGCGCACCAGGAACTCGCCGTCCGGCGACTCGGTGACGATCAGGTGCTTCAGCTCGCCACGCCGCAGGCTCACGTCGTACGGCGTGAGGCGGGCGCGCACCACAAACTCCGAGAGCACCTCCAGCAGGCCGTGCATGGCCGGTGAGTACAACGGGCAGAGCCTGAGGTCCACGCCGGTGCCCGACGGGTCCAGGATGCCGAGCGTGGGTGCCTGCGGGGTGCCGGCCACGACCATCTTGGCCTTGTTGCGAAATCCCTCCGTGGCACTGGCCGCCGTCGACAACCAGGACACCCCGGAGATGTCCGGGTGGTCCGCCAGCGCCTCGCGGCAGCGGCGCTCCTTGGCGTCCAACTGCACGTCGTACGGCGTCGGCAGCTCGGTGCACGACCCGCACCTGCCCGCGGCGAAGTAGGCGCAGTCCACGAGATGAGCGTAGTCAACCAACCGAAGTGCCCCGCATCGCATCTGACAAGGTGACCGACACGCTCTCACCGGGGAGACCGCATGCCACGACCACCATCCGACGCCGAGTTCAGCGAGCTCGTCCAGGCGTCCTGGGCCTCGCTCTACCGCACGGCCTACCTCCTGCTCGGCGACCGCGCCGAGGCAGAGGACCTCGTCCAGACCGCGCTCGCCAAGACCTACGCCTCCTGGTCCAAGGTCCGCACCATCGAGGCGGCGCCGGGCTACGCCCGCACGACTCTGATCAACACCGCCAGCTCGTGGTTCCGCAAGAAGTCGTGGCGCAACGAACGTCCGACGCAGACGCTGCCCGAGCAGGGCGTCACCCACGACCCGTCCGACCGTCCGGCGGTCATCGCCGCCCTGGCTCAGCTCCCACCGCGGCAACGCGCCGTGGTGGTGCTGCGCTACTACGACGACCTCAGCGTTGCCAGCACCGCACACGCCCTCGGCATCACCGAGGGCACCGTGAAGAGCCAGACCTCCGACGCCCTCGCCCGGCTGCGCGCGCTGCTCGGCGACGCCGTCGTCCCCGACACCCTGGGAGCCCACCATGACTGAGCGTCTCACCGCCCTGATGACCGCCGAGGCAGACCTGCTCGACGTACCACCCGCACCCACGGCCACCGTGCTGACACGCGGCCGGACGCTCCGCCGGCGACGCCGCGGAGCCCGGCTCGGCACCGGCCTCGTCGCCCTGGCACTGGTCGCCGGGGTCGGTCTCGCGGTGACGTCGGGCTCGGACGACCGTGGCGATGCCCTCGATCCGAGCGGGTCCCCCTCGGCCGGCGCCGATGCGCCGGACCTCGGGGCCGTGTTCGCGATCGGACCCGACGTCCACCTCACCGGCGTGGACGTGGTCGCCGACATCGACGACGTCACCGTGAAGTCGATGTACTACACCTCGGCGGGCGTCCTGGTGCGGCACGGCGACAACAGCTACAGCGACGGGGGCGGGCCTCAGCGGTTCTCCCTCGTCGGAACTGACGGCGTCGTCACGCCCCTGGCCCTCGTGACCGAGGGCATTGTCCACGCCACCGACCCGTCCCAGCCGTACGTCGTCTACGTCGACCGCCCCGACGGACTCGACGGTGTGGCTGTCCTGCACGTGCGTGACGTCACGACCGACAGCGAGGTCGCGACCGTCGACCTGCCCGAGGCCACCGAGGGCTATTCCCCCGCCTCGCTCGACGGTGACACCGTCTACGTGCGCAACGGCAGCTCGGTCCTCACCGTCGACTGGCGTGAGGCGACCGTGGGCACGTCGGACACCCTCACCAGCGAGGTGGTCGCCGGAGGCCACGCGATCGAGGGCTACGGCGAGGACCCGACGGTCGTCGACGTCGCCACCGGGCGCACCCTGCTCTCGGCCGACCTGAACCCGGACGCCTACGGCTACTTCAGTCTGTCGCCCGACGGTGCCTCGGCGGTGCTGTTCGTCGACGACGACACCTTCGGGAGCGGTGGCGCGTCCGAGACCACGGCGTACGACGTCGAGACGGGCGCGACCCTGACGGTGCCCGGCGCGAGCTACGACTACGGATGGACCAGCGCCGGAGACCTCTTCAGGGTCTCCGAGCCGGGCATCGTGACGACCTGCGTCGTCTCCACGGGTGAGTGCGCCGAGACCGACGCGAAGCTCGACGTCCTCCCCGACACCAACTACCGGACCCGGACCGTCGAGGACGACCTCGTGCTCGGAGGTGTCACCCGCGAGTCCTGAGGTGGCTCGTCAGCAGACGTCGGCGACCCGGTAGATCACGGTCCTCGTGGCGTCCACGCCGAAGCTCGCCTCCGCCGGCCAGCCGTCGAAGAGCGCCTCGTTGAGCTCGAACCTCGGACTGGCCCGCTCCTGCGGGCCGACCAGGACGTAGTCGACGGGCTGGGTGACCAGCAAGGCGCACGCGGTGCCCGGGCTCGGGGCGGAGTAGATCGCCGCGATCGCCTCCTGGCGCGCCGCGACGTCGTACCCGGCGGAGGAGGCCCAGGAGGAGTAGCCGAGCGCGACGCCGCGTCCGGCCAGCAGGGGCGCGGAGTAGAGCTGGTCGTAGTCGGTGAGGAAGGTCGAGCGCAGCGGCGTCTCGGCGATGATCCAGTCCATCGCCTCCTGCTGGGTCTCGTCGCCGAAGACGCCCACCACGTAGTCGTTCTTGACGGTCATCGCGTCGATCACGCCGGAGACGACCAGGAGGCCGGTCAGCGACACGGCGGTCGTCCTGGCCACCAGGCCCCGGAGGCGGATCCCGCGAGCGTGGCGTCGGAGCAGCCGGCCCCCGCTCACCCAGATCATCACGAGTGCGAACGCGACGAACGGGCCGGCGAGGTTCTCCCAGAGGTTGAAGACCTTGTGGTTCTGCCCACCGACGTCCTGACCGACCTGCACGACGCTCCCCCACAGGAAGACGGAGGTCGTCGCCGCGATGATCCGGCGGTCGCGCCACGACCCGAGTGCGAAGGCGAGCGCGAGCAACGGGATGAACGCGCCTTCGTTGAGCCACCAGTACTGGGCGAACGACCACCAGTCGGCCACCGACAGCAGGTCCATGTCTCCGCCGTGGCACGACGAGGCGGTCGAGGCGCAGGTGAGGTAGCCGAGATGGATCCCCAGCCCGCCCTCGGCGCTCCCCCCGTTGAGCAGCAGCGCCTGCGGCACGGCCAGCGCCAAGGCCGGTACGGCGAACCACGCGCCGGCCTTCAGCCAGGCCACGAGCCGGCGCCGGTCGGCCCGGGCGGCGAGCACACCGAGCAGCAGCAGCGCTCCGAGGAAGACCGCGGCGGCCAGCCACACGACGCCGTTGAGCCAGAAGGCCACGCCGAAGGTCACTCCCACCCCGGCGAGCACCCGCCTGTCGGGTGCCTCACCGTCGCCGAGACCAACCAGGTGCGCGAGCACCGCGTAGACCAGGAGCAGGACGAGCGCCATCGCCACGATCAGGTGGGTCTGGGTCAGGTAGGCGTTGGGCGTGTTGAACATGACGATCCGGTCGTCGGTGTAGGGCCCGCCGGTGAGGTAGCCCTCGTGCGCCCACAGCACGCTGGGGCGCAGCGCCGTGAGGAGACTGCCGCCGCCGTCCTCCTGCACGTAGCGCAGCCACCCCAGCGACTGGTTGGTCAGCAGGAGGGCCACGGCGACCAGGCCGGCCCACACCCCGCGGTCGCTCCACCACCGAGGCGGAGCCACCGGGCTGAAGAGCAGCCGGGCGATGGCGAACGTCGTCAGCAGCATCGTGGTGAAGCCGATGATCGCGGGCAGGTTGAACGACCACAGCAGCGAGAGCCCACCCTCCTGGAGCATCGCGGCGAAGAAGTCGAAGCCGAAGTGGTAGCGGATCGGCTCGCCGGCGAAGAACGGGTACTGCGTCGGGTAGTTCGCGCCGACCGAGAACGACCGCGAGAGCGCACCGTGCAGGCCCAGGTCACCCCAGGTGTTGGCCGAGACCAGGGTCTCGCCGTTCTCCTGGCGCAGCCGGGAGTGCATGAACCACCACGAGACGGCCACCGCGAGGACGGCCAGCGCGGCGTCGAGCCGCGGGATCCGCAGGTCCGGCGGGCGCACCCGCCTGCCGACCACCAGGAGCACGACGCCTGCCAGGGCGGTGCTGACGATCAGTCCCAGCTGCAGGGCGCGCTCGGCCCATCCGAGGACCTCGGCGGCGGTGAAGGCCACGGCGTACGTCGTCCACGACGTGACGACGACCGCGAGCAGAAAGCCTCCCGGGATCCGCACGATCGCGGGGGCCGACGGCAGCGCTCGAGTCAGGACGGCGAAGCCGGCCAGGCCGGCGACGAGCAGGTACGCGGCCGCCAGCACGCGGTCACTCTAGTGGCGCGGGAGGCCCCTGCTCGAGGAGTGCGGTGAAGCCGGCCTCGTCGAGAATGGGGACGCCGAGCTGCTCGGCCTTCTCGGCCTTGGAGCCGGCGCTCTCCCCGACCACCACGAAGTCCGTCTTCTTCGACACCGACCCCGACGCCTTGCCGCCGCGGGACAGGATCGCCTCCTTGGCGGAGTCGCGGCTGTAGTCGACCAGGGACCCGGTCACCACGATGGTCAGCCCCTCCAGGGTGCGTGGGGTCGACTCGTCGCGCTCGTCGGCCATCGTGACCCCGGCCCGCTCCCACTTGTCGACGATGGCGATGTGCCAGTCGTGGGTGAACCACTCGATGACGGCCTCGGCGATCGTCGGCCCGACGCCCGCGGCGGCCGCCAGCTGCTCCTCGGTGGCCGCCCGGATCGCCTGCATCGAGCCGAACTCGGTGGCCAGGGCGCGCGCGGCGGTCGGACCGACGTGGCGGATCGACAGACCGACGACGACCCGCCACAGCGGGACCTGCTTGGCCTGGTCGAGGTTGTCGAGCAGGCGCTGCCCGTTGGCGGAGAGGACCCGGCCCTCGGTCGCGCCCTCCTCGAGCTCGGCCTTCTTGGCGGCCCTGGTGAACAGGTCGGTCCGCATCAGCTTCGCGGCGTCCAGGTCGAAGACGTCGCCCTCGTCGGTGATCACCCCGGCCTCGAGCAGGGCAGCCGCCGCCTCCGAGCCGAGGCCCTCGATGTCGAACGCCCCGCGCCCGGCGACGTGGAAGACCCGGTCGAGCATCTGCGCCGGGCACTTCTGGTGGTTGGGGCAGCGCAGGTCCTTGTCGCCCTCCTTCTGCTGGGCCAGGGTGGTGCCGCACGAGGGGCACTCGGTCGGCATCACCCACGCCTCCAGCCCCTCGGGACGCAGAGGGAGGACCGGCCCGACGATCTCGGGGATCACGTCGCCGGCCTTGCGCAGCACCACGGTGTCGCCCGGACGCACGTCCTTGCGAGTGACCTCGTGGGCGTTGTGCAACGTCGCGCGCTCGACCGTGGAGCCCGCGACGCGCGTCGGCTCCATCACCCCGAACGGCGTGACCCGGCCGGTGCGCCCGGTGTTGACCTCGATGGCCAGCAGCTTGGCATTGACCTCCTCGGGCGGGTACTTGAACGCGATCGCCCAGCGTGGGGCACGACTCGTGGAGCCGAGGCGTCGTTGCAGACCGACGTCGTCGACCTTGATCACCACGCCGTCGATCTCGTAGGGCACGATCGTGTGGCGTCGCTCCCCGACGTCGTCGATGAAGGCCTCGACCTCGGTCGGCGACGCCAGCACCCTGACCTGGTCGGAGGTGGGCAGGCCCCACGCCGCCAACGCGTCGTACGCCTGTGACTGCGCGGTCGGCACGAAGCCGTCACGCGCCCCGATCCCGTGACAGACCATGCCGAGCGCGCGGGTGGCGGTGACCCGCGGATCCTTCTGCCGCAGCGAACCCGCGGCGGCGTTGCGCGGGTTGGCGAAGACCGGCTTGCCGGCATCGGTCATCGCGACGTTGAGCCGCTCGAACGCCGCGACCGGCAAGAACACCTCACCGCGCACCTCGACCGACGCCGGCACCGGGAACTCGTCGGTGCCCGTGAGCCGGTGCGGGATGGAGTCGATCGTCTTGACATTGGGCGTCACGTCCTCGCCGGTCCGGCCGTCGCCGCGGGTCAGGGCGCGCGTCAGCCGACCGTCCTCGTAGAGCAGGTTGATCGCGAGTCCGTCGACCTTGAGCTCGCACAGCAGCGCCGGCGCCTCGACGCCGTCGCGGGCGAGTCGGGCATGCCACTGCTCGAGCTCCTCGTAGCTGAAGGCGTTGTCCAGGCTCTCCATCCGCTGCTGGTGATCACGCGCGGTGAAGTCGGTCGAGACCGACCCGCCGACCTTCTGGGTCGGCGAGTCGGGCGTGCGCAGCTCCGGGTGCGCCTCCTCGAGCGCCTCGAGCCGGCGCAGGCGCTGGTCGAAGTCGGCGTCGTCCAGCACCGGGTCGTCGAGCACGTAGTAGCGCCACCGGGCGTCCTCGACCTCCTCGGCCAGCAGGCGGTGCTCCTCGCGCGCGGCCTCGGGAGCAGCCTCGGGAACGGGGTCGGGGGACGTCTCGGACATGGGGACATCTTGCCGGTGACCACCGACGTGGCACACCTCACCCATCCGGGTGCCCGGACGGGAGCGAATCTCACCCGTGAGCAATGAACAGTCGCGCGAGGACGTCGCCCCCCAGACCCGGTCCGGACGCGCTGTGACGCGCCTGGACGTTGCCGCCTCCGCCGCCGGCGCCGCACCTCGGGGCCTGGTCCTGGCCCTGCACGGCGGCAAGCAGACCAGCCGCCAGCCGGTGGACGGCCGCAGTGCCTCCTGGAAGCGGATGGCGGCCCTGCAGCGCACGATCACCCCCGACCTGCACGAGGAGCAGATCAGCACCTGGCTGCTGCGCTACGAGGTGCGCGGCTGGAACGGCGGCGCGCCGGTGGCCGACGCCCGCTGGGCCCTGGAGCAGGTACGCCGTGAGGTCGGCGACGTGCCCGTCGTACTGCTGGGGCACTCGATGGGGGCCCGCACCGCCGCCTACGTCGCCGACGACCCCTCCGTGATCGGGGTCGTCGGGCTCGCCCCCTGGTGGCAGCCGGACGACTCGGTGGCCGCGCTGCGCGGCAAGCCCGTGTCGGCGGCTCACGGCAGCACCGACAAGATCACCTCGGCGCGGATGACGCGCGCGTTCCTCGATCGCGCCGAGGGCATCGCGGCGAGCACCGAGTTCTGCGACATGGGCCGGGTCGGGCACTACATGTTCCGCAACGTCCGCGCGTGGAACGGGTTCGCGGCCTCGCGCTGCCTGCAGCTGCTGCGCTGACCTGCACGAACGCCACAATTGTGGAGTTGTGGCACGGTTCGGCGCCGCCGACATGTCATAACGGCACAATTGTGGGATCTGAGCACGCCTGAACGCGCTCGCGAAGAACTTCTGCGTCTTTTTCCCGTCGCCGGGAATGAAACGGAACCGTACCCTCTTGCAAGGTACGAAACCGTTCCGTTTCATCCAGTGACGAAGGCCACACCGCCATGACCCCAGCACCACCCCCGCCCGGCGCCGAGGGCGGCACCCGTCCTCGTGTCGAGGGTGAGCGCGAGCAGGAGATCCTCGACGCCACCCTCGACGTCCTGGTCGATGTCGGCTACGACCGGCTCACGATGGACGCGGTCGCCTCAGCGGCCCACGCCTCCAAGGCGACGCTCTACCGCCGCTGGACCGGCAAGGCCGTGCTGGTCATCGACGCGCTCCTCTCCCAGAAGGAGCCGCACGCCCTGCCGGACACCGGCAGCCTGCGCGAGGACCTGCTGGGGGCCTTCTGCGGGATGGGTGGACTCACCGACCAGCGGCAGATCGCCATCTTGGGCAGCGTGATCACCGCGATCGCCCGCGACGAGGACTTCGCCACAGTGTTCCGCCGCGACTTCATCGGGCCCAAGGCCGCCATGGCCGAGGAGATCTTCCACCGGGCTCGGACGCGTGGGGAGATCCGTGCCGACCTCGATCTCGACCTGATCGCCCCGGCACTCCCGGGCATCGTCCTGCACCGGATCTTCATGCTCGGCGAGAGCCCCGACAGCGGCTTCATCACCGAAGTCGTCGACCAGATCATCCTGCCCGCCGTCGCTGTCGGGCAGCCCACTCCAGCCAGCAACCCCGACCACTCCGCCACGCCAGCCACGAACTCGAAGGACAACCCATGACCGACCTGACCCGAGCCGAGGCACCTGCCCCGGACGCGAACCCCCCGCGCGAGCTGAATCTCGCCTGGGCGCTCGTGCTCATCTCGATGGCCCAGCTGATGGTGGTGCTCGACGCCTCCATCGCCAACATCGCCCTGCCCTTCATCGGCGCGGACCTCAACATCAACGACGCCAACCTGACGTGGATCGTCACCGGCTACGCCCTCGCCTTCGGCGGGCTGCTGCTCCTCGGCGGCCGGCTCGGCGACCTCTACGGCCGTCGCCGCGTCTTCATGATCGGCCTGTCCATCTTCGCTGTCGCCTCGCTCCTGGGCGGTGTCGCGGGCAACGAGGGGCTGCTTCTCGCCTCGCGCGGTCTGCAGGGCCTCGGCGCCGCCCTCGCCTCGCCCGCCGCCCTGGCGCTGATCACCACGACGTTCCCCGCCGGTCCGGCCCGCAACCGCGCCTTCGCGGTGTACGCCGCCATGTCCGGCGCCGGCGCGGCTGTCGGCCTGATCCTCGGTGGCTGGCTCACCGGCCTCGACCCGATCCTCGGTCTCGAGGGCTGGCGCTACACCTTCCTGATCAACGTCCCGATCGGTCTCGTCGCAGCCTTCCTGGCTCCCCGCTTCCTCAACGAGTCCGAGTCGCACCCCGGTCAGCTCGACATCCCCGGTGCGATCACGGGCACGTTCGGCCTGCTCGGCCTGGTCTACGGCTTCAGCCGCGCCGGCGAGGAAGCCCACGGGTGGGGCGACACGTGGACGATCGCCTCGCTGGCCGCCGGTGTCGCACTGCTCGCCGTCTTCGCCGTCATCGAGTCCCGCGTGGCGCACCCCCTCCTGCCGGTCCGGGTGTTCGCCAACCGCACCCGCGCCACCAGCTTCCTGGTGATGGCGCTCGTGCCCGCCGCGATGTTCGCGATGTTCTACTTCCTCAGCCTCTTCATCCAGCTGGTCGTCGGCTACAGCCCGCTGCACACCGGGTTCGCGTTCCTGCCGTTCTCCGTGGGCATCGTGATCGGGGCGGGCATCTCGTCCAACCTGGTCAACCGGATCGACGCGCGCTACATCGCGGGGGTCGGCACCCTGATGGCCGCCGTCGCCCTGTACGGGTTCTCCCGCCTGTCGGTCCCGACCGGCACCGCTGACCTGTTGGCGGTCGGTCCCGACAGCTTCCTGGGCGCCGGCGTCAACTACTGGTCGTCGATCTTCCCGTTCATCATCTTGATGTCGGTCGGCATGGGCATGGTGTTCGTGCCGCTGACCCTGACCGCCGTGCACCACCTGCGCTCGGAGGACTCCGGCATCGGCTCCGGCGTGCTCAACACGATGCAGCAGGTCGGCGGCGCGCTCGGCCTCGCCATCCTCGGCACCGTCTCGCTGCACTACGCGAGCAACACCAAGACTGACCTGTTCCAGGACCTCGTGGCACAGGGCAAGTCCCCCGCCGAGGCGGGCCGGCTGGCCTACATCGGCTCGTTCACCGAGGGCGCCTCGGCGGCGTTCCTGGTCGGTGCGGTGCTGATCCTGATCGGCTCCCTGGCGATCTGGGCGTTCCTCAACGTCAAGCACCAGGAGCTGGCCACCGACGGACCCGAGGGTCTGCCGGTCCACGTCGGCTGACGCTCGACCCGCACGACGTACGACGAGGCCCGGTCACCGCGAGGTGGCCGGGCCTTCGTGCGCGCGAATCCGTGCGCCGGGCCGCGTGTCAGCCGAGGTTGGCGGCGGCCGAGCGGGAGATCTTCAGCGCGCGCCGGGCCCACTCGCCCGAGGCTCCGGCCTGCCCACATGCCGGGGAGACGCCGAGCGCGGGCGCTGCCTCCTCGGGATCGATCCCGAGCATGTCGAGCCAGCGGCGCAGACGCTCCACCACGGCGGTGTCGGTCAGGCCCGGGTCGTCGAGGGGCGGGACGACGCCGAGCACGACCCGGTCGCCGGCCTCCAGGGCGCTCCCGAGCGCCTCGTGGCCGGCGCCGTCGAGCGTCGCGACGTCGACGAGCAGACCGCGGGCTCCGGCGCCCCGCACGAGCTCGAGGGGGGTCTCGGGGGCGCAGGCGTGCACCCAGGGCTCGGCGCCCTCCTCGGCGATCGCCGCGAGCACCCAGCCGAGCTGCTCGGAGGCTTCGGGCGGATGCAACGTGCGGTGGCGTCCGAAGCCGGACGCGGTCGGCACGCCGCCGCCCATCACGGCAGCGAGCGCCGGCTCGTCGACCTGGACGACGAGCCGCGAGGCCTCCCCCACTGGCCCCCGGTCGTCGAGGCGACGCCGTACGTCGCGCACGTGGCCGCGCACCGACTCGGCGAGCGCCTGGGCCAGGTCGCGGCGGGCACCGTGGTCGCTGAGGACCTTGTCGCCACGGGGCTTCTCGACCATCGCCGCCAACGTCCACGGACCGACGACCTGCACCTTGAAGGCGCCGTCGTAGCCCTGGGTGTGCTCCTCGAGCACGTCGAGGTCCTGGTCGAGGCGGCTGCGGGCGCGCCGGTGGTCGACGCCGTTGCTGTCGGTCAGTCGCCAGCCGGCGGGCTGCAGGTCGACGCCGATGCCGTCGACCAGTGAGAGCGTGCGTCCGATCATCCCCGAGGTGACCCCGCGCGCCGGGAGCTCGGGCAGGAACGGCAAGCCGTGCTCGCCGCGGTCTCCGGCCAGCTCGTCCAGGACGACCTGGAGGGCTGAGGCGAGGTCGTCGCCCGGCATCGACCCGATGCCGGTCGCGATCGTCATCGACTCATCACGCCCGACCTGCCGGCACTCGGTCGGTCGCCGAGATCGTGGCTGACCCGACGACCCGGGTGCCGTCGTACACCACGACGGCCTGCCCCGGGGCGATGCCGTACGCCGGCTCGTGCAGCTCGACGGCCACCTCGTCGCCGGCGACGCTCACCGTCGCGGGGAGCTCCTCGCCGTGGGCGCGCAGCTGCACCGTGACGTCGGGGCCGGAGAGCCGCTCGGGCACGGCGCCGCACCAACGCGGACGGATGCCACGCAGCGAGTGGACCGCGAGCCGCTCACGCGGGCCGACCGTCACGGTGCCGGAGACCGGTTCGATGTCGAGCACGAAGCGCGGCTTGCCGTCGGGCGCGGGGCGCCCGATCCGCAGACCCTTGCGCTGGCCGATGGTGTAGCCGTAGGTGCCCTCGTGGCGACCGAGGACCTCGCCGGAGTCGTCGTCGACGATGTCGCCGCCCTCGTTGGGGGCGCGGTCGCCGAGCTTCTCCTTGAGCCAGCCGGCGTTGTCGCCGTCGGCGACGAAGCAGATGTCGTGGCTGTCGGGCTTGTCGGCCACGAGCAGTCCGCGCCGCTCGGCCTCGAGCCGCACGGCGGGCTTCGTGGAGTCGCCGAGCGGGAAGAGGGAGTGTGCCAGCTGACGCTGGTCGAGCACGCCGAGCACGTAGGACTGGTCCTTCCCGTCGTCGATCGCGCGGTGCATCTCGATCAGTCCGCCCTCGGCCTCCGGTCCGCGACGCAGCTGCGCGTAGTGCCCGGTCGCGACAGCGTCGAAGCCCAGGGCCAGGCCCTTCTCGAGCACCGCGGCGAACTTGATCTTCTCGTTGCAGCGCAGGCACGGGTTGGGGGTGCGCCCGGCGGCGTACTCGTCCATGAAGTCCTCGACCACGTCCTCGTGGAACTCCGCCGAGAGGTCCCAGACGTAGAAGGGGATGCCGATCACGTCGGCGGCACGGCGGGCGTCGTTGCTGTCCTCGATCGTGCAGCAGCCGCGTGCGCCCGACCGGTAGGACTGGGGGTTGCGCGACAGCGCGAGGTGGATGCCCGTGACGTCGTGGCCGGCCTCCGCGGCGCGCGCGGCGGCCACGGCGGAGTCGACCCCACCGGACATGGCGGCGAGGACCTTCACTCAGATCACCACCAGATCACCACTGGGTCACCGTCGGGCCGCCCTGGCCCGCTCCACGACCGGGCCGATCGCCGCGACGACAGCGTCGACGTCGACCTGGGTGGAGGTGTGTCCGAGCGAGAACCGGAGCGAGTGCCGCGCGGACTCCTCCGAGCAACCCATCGCCAGCAGCACGTGGGACGGCTGGGCCACCCCCGCCGAGCAGGCGGATCCCGTGGAGCACTCGATGCCGCGTGCGTCGAGGAGCATCAACAGCGAGTCGCCCTCGCAGCCGGGGAAGCCGAGGTGGGCGTTGCCGGGCAGCCGGCGGTCGGGGTCCCCGTGCAGGTGCGCGTCGGGGACCTCGGCGACCACGCGTCGGACGAGGTCGTCGCGCAGCTCGGTGAGACGGGTGGCGTGCTCGGCCTGCTGCTTGACCGCCAGCTCGACGGCGGCCGCGAAGCCGGCGATCGCCGGGGCGTCGAGGGTGCCGCTGCGGATGTCGCGCTCCTGCCCACCGCCGTGCGACAGCGGCGTGACGCCGAGCTCACGCCGTACGACGAGCGCCCCGACGCCGTACGGGCCGCCGACCTTGTGGCCGGTGACGGTCATCGCGTCCACGCCCGAGGCGGCGAAGTCGAGCGGCACGGCACCGAGCGCCTGCACGGCGTCGGTGTGCACGGGGATGCCGTGCTGGGAGGCGATGGCGACGACCTCCTCGATCGGCTGCAGCGTGCCGACCTCGTTGTTGGCCCACATCACCGAGATCAGCGACGTCGGCGCGTCGGAGGTCAGCGCCCGCAGCTCGTCGAGGTCGATCCGGCCCGCGGTGTCGACGCCGAGGAGGCGGACCTCCGCCTCGTCACAGTCCTGGAGCCAGCGAAGCGGATCCAGCACCGCGTGGTGCTCGATCGCGCTCGAGACCAGTCTCGGCGTCCCCCCGAGCACGGCCGTCCGCGACCAGTGGATGCCCTTGAGGGCGAGGTTGTCGGACTCGGTGCCACCGGAGGTGAATACGACCTCGCCGGGGCGGCAGTTGAGGGCCTGGGCGATCGTCTCGCGCGACTCCTCGACCACGCGCCGGGCGCGCCGCCCCGAGGCGTGCAGCGAGCTGGCGTTGCCGACGTCTCGCAGGTGCTCGGTCATCGCCTCGATCGCCGCGGGCACCATGGGTGTGGTGGCGGCGTGGTCGAGGTAGTGCACCTGCTCGTTCATGTGGTCCCAGCGTACGGCCAGGGTGGGGTCAGGCCTTCACCCGCAGCGTCCCCAGCCTGCTCGGAGCCCCGGGCGCCACCGCGCACGCCAGGCCCTGCTCGAAGGAGGAGCCGTCCCCGTAGGCGGTGAGCTCGACGGCCAGCCGCTTCGGCACGCGCACGGCGTACCGTCCGGCGGCCGGCGCCTCGAACGACGAGACCCTGCCCGTGCCGCGCAGGGTGAGCGACCCGGAGGGCGGGATCTCGGTGCGCGGGACCCGCAGCTTGCGCACCGCCGCGCGGGTGGGGCCCACGCGCAGCTTGGCGCGGTCGGCGCGGCCCTCCACCGACTCCACGCCGAACTGCCGCAGCGTCGCCACGGTGTCCGCGGGCAGGACGAGCGACACCTTGATCCGTCGCTCGGCCACGGTGCTGCCCGCGGCGGCCTTCTTCGGCAGCCTCGCCCTCACCCTCACGTCGACGACTCCCGAGCCCTGCCCGAAGTCGCAGACGTACGCCGTGTCCAGCGTGGCCTTCGTGCCCGCCGCCTCCGCCTCGGGAGCGATGCGGACGGTGACCAGCAGGGCGGCCACCAGGGCGAGCGCGAGGATCCTCTTCACGGGTCGGAGCCTACGTCAGCCGGCAGCTCCACGGGGCCGACTGCCGCTGATCCGTGCCGCCTCCCGCACGGCGGCGAGGTTGCGCACCCCGGCCCGAGAGCCCGCCAGCTTGGCCCGCACGTGCTCGTCGACGGTGACCGCGTCGTAGAGGGCCGGGTGGTCGTCGTCGACGTACGTCGGGAGCGGCCCCACGAGCGCGTCGGCGTTGCCGTCGTGGAAGAACGCCGCCGAACGGCGGCGCTGGATCGTGCCGTCGACCACCGGCGGCTTCACCCGGTGCAGGGTCGAGAGCCACCGCTCGTTGGTCAGCCGTGCGGTCAGGTCGCCGAGGTTCACGAGGAGGGCACCGTCGAGCGGGGTCACGTCGTGCCACCCGCCGGTGCGGTCGAGCACCTGCAGGCCCCTGACCTGGTCGGCCCAGAGCACCGTGACGATCCCGAAGTCGGTGTGCTCCCCCATGCCGGTCAGGTCCCCGTCCAGGTCGACCTCGGTGCCCTCGGGCAGCGCGTAGTTGTTCATCCGCGGCACGTCGATCGAGTGGTCGGCGAGCTCGTCGAAGAACCTCGTCGGCAGCCCGAGCGCGTCACCGAAGATCCTGGTCAGGGTCCGGGCGACCCGTCCTGCCTCGGAGAAGTACGCCGAGACGTGTTCTTCGAAGCCGTGAACCTCAGGCCAGGTGTTCTCGGCGTAGTGCTCGGCGATCAGCTCGACGCCCGCGTAGTCGCTCGCGGCGCGTCCCACGTTGTAGGCCTCGAAGAAGTCGTTCATCCGGGTGGCCGACTCGACGCCGAGGCTCAGGCTCAGCGACTCGGACTTCGGGGCGGTGTAGCCGCGGTTCTCCCCCGCCGGACGGATCCACCGGCGCTTGTCGTCCACGGGCTGGTCGAAGAAGGCGTCCATCGCCTGCCCCAACCCGAAGACGACCTCGGGGGCGATCCCGTGGCCGAGGACCTGGATGAATCCCACCTCGCGGCACGCGCGGTCGATCGCGACAGCGACGGCGGCCCGCTCGGTCGGCGCACTGTCGACGACGTACGGCGAGATGTCGACGACGGGGACCTGGAAGGTGCTGGTGGTGCCTGAGGTGGCGAGCTGACTCATGGCGGACTCCTCGTGGGAAACGGATGGGTACGTCGTTCGGAGGTGTCCGTTTCCGACCCACGGGCGCGGGGCGATGTCCTGTTGAACTCGAGCGACCCCTCCAGGCTAGGCGACTTCTGTTTCGCAGCGATGAACTCGACTCCTGCCAGAATCCGGAGCATGGACAGCTCACGCGCCATCGTGATCCAGCCGTACGACGACAGCTGGCCGGCCGAGTTCGCGAGGGTGGAGGCCCTGCTGCGCGAGTCGCTCGACCAGGTGGCCGAACGCATCGACCACATCGGCTCAACGGCGGTGCCCGGGCTGGCGGCCAAGGACGTCATCGACGTCCAGGTGGCCGTGGCATACCTCGCGCCGGAAAGAGTCTCCACAGATCGTTCGAACAGTCTCGCGATTGTCGGTGGCTCGTTCTAGAATGGGGGCATGCCCGAGACCACCACCCCGACCGCGATCGCCGCGGTCCGCGACGCCCAGGACGCAGTCGCTGCGGCCGAGGTCGTGTCGTTGCAGGCCGTGGTGGCCTGGGCGGTCGAGCACCGCGTCGAGCTCGGTGTCGTGACGCCGGAGTCGTTCGGCGAGAACGGTGTCCTGTTGGGTGGGGTCGGGTGTCCACTGGTCTCCGAGTTCGACGTCTACGACCTCGCCGCCACGCTGGGCATGTCATCCG
>NZ_JAPYPS010000122.1 GCF_029937575.1 Nocardioides sp. | reverse complement strand
CTGCAGCTGATCATGGACTCGCTGCGCTACTGGGTCACCGAGATGCACGTCGACGGCTTCCGCTTCGACCTCGCCTCCGCGCTGGCGCGCGAGTTCTACGACGTCGACCGGCTCGCGACGTTCTTCGAGCTCGTGCAGCAGGACCCGGTCGTCAGCCAGGTCAAGCTGATCGCCGAGCCGTGGGACGTCGGTCCCGGTGGCTACCAGGTCGGCGGCTTCCCGCCGCAGTGGACCGAGTGGAACGGCGCCTACCGCGACACCGTGCGCGACTTCTGGCGCGGCGAGCCCTCGCTGGGACAGTTCGCCTCGCGGGTCTCCGGCTCCTCCGACCTCTACGAGCACTCCGGACGACGACCGTTCGCGTCGATCAACTTCGTCACCGCCCACGACGGCTTCACCCTGCGCGACCTGGTCTCCTACAACGAGAAGCACAACGAGTCCAACGGCGAGGACAGCCGCGACGGCGAGAGCCACAACCGATCCTGGAACCACGGCGTGGAGGGCGAGACCGACGACCCCGAGATCCTCGCCTCGCGGGCGCGCTCGCAGCGCAACTTCCTCGCCACGCTGCTGCTCAGCCAGGGCGTGCCGATGCTGCTGCACGGCGACGAGCTCGGGCGCACCCAGCACGGCAACAACAACACCTACGCCCAGGACTCCGAGATCGCCTGGGTCGACTGGGAACGCATCGACGAGCCGCTCCTGGAGTTCACCGCCGCACTGATCCGGCTGCGGCGCGAGCACCCGACGTTCCACCGGCAGCGGTTCTTCACCGGCACCACCGCGCGCACCGGCGACGACCGGCTCAACGACATCGTCTGGCTGCACCTCGACGGCGAGCCGATGGACGACGACGACTGGGAGCAGAGCGGCGAGGCGATCGGGATGTACCTCAACGGCCATGGCATCGCCGGCAAGGACCCGCGCGGCAACGCGATCACCGACGACCACTTCCTGCTCTACTTCAACGGCGACGGTCCCGCCGAGGTCACCCTGCCCGCCACCGAGTACGCCGCCACCTGGGACGTCGTGATCAACACCGCCGGCTCCAGCGGACCCGAGGCCGGACGGCCGGCGGGATCGACGTTCGCGCTGTCCGGTCGCAGCGTCCTGGTGCTGCGCGAGGGTCGCGAGCCGGAGCCGGTGCCGGACTCGTCGGTGGCGGCCTCCGTGGCCGCCCAGACGGGACAGACGAGCCAGGCCACCCCGGGCGGCGAGGCAGGGGCCGAGAGATGACCAGCCGACGTACGCCTCGCAACACCTACCGCCTGCAGATCCGCGAGTCCTTCGACCTCTCCGCAGCGACCGATCGGCTGGAGTACCTGCACCACCTCGGCGTCGACTGGGTCTACCTCTCGCCGCTGCTGGAGCCCGAGCCCGGCTCCGACCACGGGTACGACGTCGTCGCGCACGACCGGATCGACCCGGCGCGGGGCGGCGCCGAAGGACTCGCGGCACTGTCCGCCGAGGCACGCCGTCTCGGGATGGGCGTCCTGGTCGACATCGTCCCCAACCACGTCGGCATCGCCACGCCGTCGGCCAACGCGTGGTGGTGGGACCTGCTGATGCACGGGCGGGAGTCCCGCTTCGCCGAGGCCTTCGACATCGACTGGGCCGCCGGCGACGGCAAGATCCTGATCCCCGTGGTGGGCGACGGTGACGAGGGCTCGGTCCGCGTCGACGTGGCGGCGGGCGAGGTGCGCTACCACGACCACCGCTTCCCGCTGGCGCCCCGCACGCGCTCGCTCGAGAAGCAGCACTACCGCCTCGTCTCGTGGCGCGCCGCCGACGACCGGCTCAACTACCGCCGTTTCTTCGCCGTGAACACCCTGGCCGCCGTGCGGGTCGAGGAGCGGTGGGTCTTCGACCAGACGCACGTGGAGATCAAGCGGTGGTTCGACGAGGGCCTCGTCGACGGGCTCAGGGTCGACCACCCCGACGGCCTGCGTGACCCCGAGGGCTACCTCGGCGACCTGGCCCGGCTGACCGGTGGCGCCTACGTGCTCGTCGAGAAGATCCTCGAGCCCGGCGAGATGCTGCCGCCGTCGTGGGAGACGGCCGGCACCACCGGGTACGACGCGCTCGGGGCCATCGACCGCGTGCTCACCCGTCCGGTGCCCCCGGGCGACCTGCCTCAGGACGGCCTCGACTGGGCGGCGATGGTGCACGGCACGAAGCGAGCGGTCGCCGACACCATCCTCGGCTCGGAGATACGCCGCATCGTGCGCGAGCTGCCGGGCGGCACCGCGCCGGCCGCCGGCACCCTCACCAAGCGCCTCACGGCCCGCCTGCGCGGCGCCGGGTCGACGGCACCGACCCCGCTGGGGATGCCGGTCGAGCGCGTCGTCGACGCGGTCGCCGAGCTGGCCGCGTGCTTCCCGGTCTACCGCTCCTACCTGCCGACCACGCGCGGCCACCTCGACGAGGCCTTCGACCGGGCGCGTGCAGCGCGCCCCGACCTCGTTCCGGTCCTCGACGCGCTCGTCCCGGTGCTCGGGGACGCGGCCCAACCCGCTGCCCTGCGCTTCCAACAGACCTCGGGCATGGTGATGGCCAAGGGCGTCGAGGACTGCGCCTTCTACCGCTACAACAGGCTCACCTCGCTCAACGAGGTCGGCGGCGACCCCAGCGAGCAGCACCTGCCCGTCGCCGGGTTCCACGAGCTGATGGCGATCCGCCAGCGCGACCGGGCCGAGGCGATGACGTGCACCTCGACCCACGACACCAAGCGCGGCGAGGACGTCCGGGCCCGGATCACCGTCCTGGCCGAGGCGCCCGCCGTCTGGACCGCGGCGCTCTCTCGCCTCCAGACGCTCGCGCCGGTGCCGGACGAAGCGTTCGCCGCGCTGCTCTGGCAGGCCGTGGTCGGCGCCTGGGCGGCTGGGGGGGACCCGCAGCCGGACCCCGCCCTCAGGTCGAGGCTGCACGCCTATGCCGAGAAGGCGATGCGTGAGGCGGGCGACCACACCCAGTGGACCGCACCGGACCAGACCTACGAGGCAGCCGTGCACGCAGCGGTGGACGCGGCCTTCGACGTGCCCGAGGTGGGCGCCGTCCTGGGCGAGCTCCTCACGCTGGTCGACGATGCCGGCCGGTCCAACGCGCTGTCCGCCAAGCTGATCGCGCTCACGATCCCCGGCGTGCCCGACGTCTACCAGGGCTCCGAGCTCTGGGAGCAGTCGCTGGTCGACCCCGACAACCGGCGCCCCGTCGACTTCGACCTGCGCGCCTCCCTCCTGGCCGAGCGCATCCCGACCCACGACGCCGCGACCAAGCTCTCGGTCACCACGGCCGGGCTGCGGCTGCGCCGCGACGAGCCCGCGCTGTTCACGTCGTACACCCCGGTCGAGGGGCGTGGTGAGCACGCCGACCACCTCGTCGCCTTCGACCGCGGCGGCGCCGTGACCGTGGCCACGCGCCTGCCGCTGGCGCTCATCGAGGCCGGGGGCTGGGGCGAGACCGAGCTGGTGCTGCCCGCCGGCACCTGGTGGGACCACGTCACCGACCGCGACGTCGAGTCCGACGGCACCGTCTACCTGTCCGAGGTGCTCGACGTGTGCTCGTGCGCGCTGCTCACCAGGATCCCCGAGGACGGACCGTCGTGAGCCGGCGTGGTCCCTACGACGTGTGGGCACCGCGCCCCGAGCGGGTGCGGCTGTCCGTGGCCGGGGACGTCGTCGCGATGCAGCGGAACCCCGACGGCTGGTGGACGCCTGTGTCCGCCGTCCCCGACCCCGCCTCGGGCGACGTCGACTACGGCTACCTCATCGACGACTCCGACGAGGTCCGGCCCGACCCCCGCTCGCGGCGTCAGCCGGCCGGCGTACACACACACTCACGGACGTTCGATGCCTCGGCCCATGCGTGGAGCGACGAATCGTGGACCGGGCGGCAGCTGGCCGGGTCGGTGATCTACGAGCTCCACCTCGGCACCTTCACTCCCGAGGGGACCCTCGACGCGGCGCTGGGCAAGCTCGACCACCTGCGCTCGATCGGCGTGGACCTCGTCGAGCTGATGCCGGTCAACGCCTTCGGCGGCGCCTACAACTGGGGGTACGACGGCGTCGGCTGGTTCGCCGTCGACGAGACCTACGGCGGCCCAGCGGCCTACCAACGCTTCGTCGACGGGTGTCATGCCGCGGGGCTGGGCGTCATCCAGGACGTCGTCTACAACCACCTCGGACCGTCCGGGAACTACCTGCCCCTGTTCGGGCCGTACCTCACGTCGGGCCGCAACACGTGGGGCGACTCGGTCAACCTCGACGGCGACGGCGCGGCCGAGGTGCGCCGTCACATCATCGACAACGCCCTGATGTGGCTGGGCGACTACCACGTCGACGGCCTCCGCCTCGATGCCGTGCACGCGCTGCAGGACTCCTCGCCGACCCACCTGCTCGAGGAGCTCGCGGTCGAGGTGGCCGCGCTGTCGGCGCACCGTGGGGTGCCACTGACCCTGATCGCCGAGTCCGACCTCAACGACCCGCGGCTGGTCACGCCCCGCGAGGCCGGCGGCTACGGGCTCGACGCTCAGTGGAGCGACGACTTCCATCACGCCGTCCACGTCGCGCTGACCGGGGAGACCGACGGCTACTACGCCGACTTCGAGCCGCTCAGCGCGCTGGCGAAGGTGTGCGAGAAGGGCTTCTTCCACGACGGGACCTTCTCGACCTTCCGTGAGTCCGACCACGGCGTCCCGATCGACGTGGCGGCCATGCCGACGTGGCGTCTGGTGGTCTGCAGCCAGAACCACGACCAGGTCGGCAACCGCGCGATCGGAGACCGGATCACCGACTCGCTGGACGACGACCAGCTCGCCTGCGCCGCGCTGCTCACCCTGTGCGGACCGTTCACCCCGATGCTCTTCCAGGGCGAGGAGTGGGCGGCCTCGACCCCGTTCCAGTTCTTCACCGCCCACGAGGAGCCGGAGCTGGGTCGGGCGACGGCCGAGGGGCGGATCGGGGAGTTCGCGAAGATGGGCTGGGACCCGTCCGTCGTCCCCGACCCCCAGGACCCCGCCACCTTCGAGCGCTCGAAGCTCGACTGGGCCGAGCTGTTGTCGGGACGGGGTGCGCGGATGCTGTCGGTCTACCGGCAGCTGGGCGCGCTGCGCCACGCCGAGCCTGCACTGACCGACCCGTCGTTCCTCGCGACGTCGTGCGAGGTGGACGAGGCGTCACGGCTCTTCTCGATGACCCGCGGCGACCTGCAGATCCTGGTCAACTTCGGCGACGCCCCGATGGCCGTCCGGGTCGCCACGACCGAGGTGCTCTTCACGACGGGCCCCGGAGTCGAGCTCGCCGGCGGTGTCGTCGCAGTGCCTCCTCACGCCGGCGCCGTCGTACGGCGGTCCTGACGGCTTCTGGGCCGGTGGCCTTCCGGGGTCGGTGGGACGCCCGCTCCTCGGTTGGACCTGGCCTTCTGGGGTGGTGTGGCGCCCGCGCGCGTCGTCGCGCTGACGGCACGAGCAAGCTCGCGCCGCCGCATGCGCGGGCGCCACACCCGTCACACCCTTCACATCGCCTCATCGGTTGGGCGAAGACTGCAGGTTTCCGGCCGGTTTTCGTGTCGTTCTTGACCACTCGACGA
>NZ_JAPYPS010000006.1 GCF_029937575.1 Nocardioides sp. | reverse complement strand
CCCTGTGGACGCGGCAAGGAGCGGATGGATCTGCTGACGAGGGGGACGCGGTCTGATCGGGTCGCGTGCTCCACGCGGGTTGGCACACCGTTCTGAGGCACACGACCCCGACCCCCCGTGAAGCCCTCCGTCGCGCGACCTCGTCACACTCGTGCAACTCGGAGTTGCACACGCCGTACACTCCTTGCCCATGAGCCCCACAGCACCCGACGGCACGACCGACGGCCGGCGTCGCGCCGCCGCCACCCGCCGTCGCGCACGGGAGGCGGAGATCATCGCCGCGACGCGAGCCCTGTTCGACGCCAAGGGCGTGCGCGATGCGCAGATCGAGGACATCGCGACGTCGGTCGGGATCAACCGGGCGATCGTCTACCGGCACTTCACCGGCAAGGAGGAGCTCTTCGCCCTCACCCTCGTCTCCTACCTCGACGAGCTGCGCGACGCGCTCGCGGCCGCGTCCGAGGCAGCCGCCACTCCCCACGACCGGCTGACCGCCATCGTCCGGGCCTTCGTGGAGTACGGCGTCAGCCACCCCGCCTTCGTCGACTGCGCGCAGTCGTTGATGCGGCGCACCGGCGATGATCTGCTCGACGAGATCTCCGAGAGCGCCCTGTTCCGTCTCGGCCGCGGGATCTCCTCTTCCCTCGCGATCCTCTCCACGGCGCTCGAGGCCGGCATCGAGTCCGGCGACTTCGCCACGACCGACGACCCGACGCTGCTGGCCAACCTGCTCTACGCGACGGGTCTGGGCGCCCTGCAGCTGGCCCGGGTCGGCATCCTGGTCAAGGAGGCGGCTCCCGGCATCCCGACCGTCGGACAGATCTCGGCCGAGCAGGTCAGCGCCCACCTCGTGGCGTCAGCGCTCGCCCTCGCCGGCGGCGGCTAGCACCTCGGCAGCGGCACGCTCGCCGGACTGGATCGCCCCGTCGAAGTACCCGGCCCACCGTGTCGCCGTCTCGGTGCCGGCCCAGTGCAGCCGCCCGACCGGTGCCCGCAGGGCAGGGCCGTGCGCGGTCCACGTCCCCGGTCCCATCACTCCCGCGTACGCCCCGCGCGACCACCGGTCGGCTGTCCAGTCGTGCTCCACCCAGTCGACGGGACGGCCCGCCTCAGGGCCGAAGAGGCGCGCCAACGTGCCGAGCACCGCCGTACGACGCTCGCGCTCACCCACCGCCGACAGCTCGCGCGCCTCGCGCCCCTCGAGGAACGCGAGCAGGACCCCCACCGCACCGGAGGACGGTGTGTTGTCGAAGACGACCTGACCCGGCCCCGGGAGGCTGGTCGCCTGGCCGCTCAGGCCGTGCTCGCGCCAGAACGGCCGGTCGTATACGGCCATCGTCTTGATCACGCTGCCCATCGGCACCCGTTGCGTGAGCTGGTCGCGCGCCGCGGGGAGCGGCGGGTCGTAGGCGATGCGTCCCGCCAGGGTGGGCGGCACGGCAACCACGACACGGCGGGCGCGTAGCCCGTCGACGTCGACGCCGCCGGCATCCTGGACGATGCGGCGCACCGGTCGGTCGAGCTCGAGGCGGTCCCCGAGATCCTGCGCCAGGCCCGTGGCCAGCAGGTGGGACCCGCCGACGACTCGGTCCTGCTGGGCCCCGCCCTCGGTGTCGAGGAGCGCGTCCCATCCCCCGGCACTGCTCAGGTAGAAGCAGACGTGGAGCAGGGACAGGTCCGCCGGCTCCACCGAGAAGACGGCCCGGCACCCCACCTCGAAGGCCGCACGGGCGGTGGGCGTCGCCACCGAACGACGGATCCAGGAGGCGAAGGTCTGCTCGTCGAGGCGGGCGGACCGGTGCGCCAGCCACGGCGCCTCGGGGTCCACGCGTCGCGCCAGCCGGTCGAGGCGGAGCGCGGCCTGCCCGTAGTCCGCCAGCACCACCGGGCTGAGCCGGGGGATGGTGCCGCGGTAGCGCCGGACCCGACCGCCGCCGTCCTCGAACAGGTTCTCGCCGGCCACGTGGGTGGCGAAGGTCGCCAGACCGAGATCGGTCGCGAGGGCGTGCACACGGTGCTGCGTCGGCCCCACCCACTGACCGCCGAGCTCGACGACGTCCT
Organism: Nocardioides sp.; assembly: GCF_029937575.1. Lineage (GTDB taxonomy): Bacteria > Actinomycetota > Actinomycetes > Propionibacteriales > Nocardioidaceae > Nocardioides. Next base: position 119,349 of record NZ_JAPYPS010000006.1, on the reverse strand, counting down.
GCGGACTGTCGCCGACAGGATGGGGCAGGATGCGCCCGCCAACCCGGTCGCGGGCCTCCAGCACCCGGACGTCGAGGCCCCCGCGCGTCAGGTCGCGAGCGGCCGTGAGCCCGGACAGGCCGGCACCGACGACCACCACGTCGCAGTCATGAGCCATCAGGTCGCCTCCCGGTGACCAGCCTAGTGACCTGACCCGTCCCGGGGCCTGCCCATCAGTCGAGGCAGTACGCCGTGACCGACGCGCGCCCGACCATCAGCCCGTCCTCGGCCGCGACGTAGGCGTCGGCGAACGCCCGGGCACTGCGACGGTTCGCGAAGAGCAGCGAGCTCACAACGGCACCCTCGTCGAGGCCCAGCACGTCGCCGGCACCGGCCAGGCACGCCACGTCGGAGATCCCGGCCATGTAGCCGTACTGCGAGACCGAGGCCAGGGAGGCGTCGAGCTCGTCCTGGCTGCCCGCGGCCAGCACGACCGCGACGTACTGCCCGCCCTGCTCCGGGCTCGTCACGTCGCGCGGGAAGACGATCTCGTCCGGTGCCGGGCCCGGCTCGTCGTCACTCGCCTCGGCGAGGACGGGAGCATCAGCCGAAACGCCGGGGTCCGGGACAGGGCCGGCCGGTCCGTCCGTGCCGCACCCGGCAACCACGAGGACGAGGCCGAGGAGCAGGCCTGGAGCGATCGGGGTCGGGATGCGGCGCACGGCGTACCTCCGAGTGGTGGCGCGCCCTGGACGGCGCGTTCACCCCTGAGATGCCGCAGGCGCCCGATCGGTTGTCGGACGCCTACGGCGGGTGGATCGAGCCGTGCCCGGGATCAGGGCTTCTCGAGGATCGCGGTCACGCCCTGACCGCCGGCGGCGCAGATCGAGATGACGCCCTTGCCGGAGCCCTTCTGGTCGAGCAGCTTGGCCAGCACGTTGATGATCCGGCCGCCGGTCGCGGCGAACGGGTGCCCCGCGGCCAGCGAGGAGCCGTGGACGTTGAGCTTGTCGCGGTCGATCGAGCCCAGGGGCGCGTCGAGGCCGAGGCGCTCCTTGCAGAATACCGGGTCCTCCCAGGCCTTGAGCGTGGAGAGCACCTGCGAGGCGAACGCCTCGTGGATCTCGTAGAAGTCGAAGTCGCCGAGCTTCATCCCCGCACGCTCGAGCATCCGAGGCATCGCGTAGGCCGGCGCCATCAGCAGGCCCTCGCCTCCGTGGACGTAGTCGACGGCTGCCGTCTCGTAGTAGGTCAGGTAGGCGAGCACGGGCAGGTCGTGCTCCTCGGCCCACTCCTCCGAGGCCAGGAGCACCACGGAGGCGCCGTCGGTCAGCGGCGTGGAGTTGGCGGCCGTCATGGTGGCCGCCTCACCCTTGCCGAAGACGGGCTTGAGCTTGGCGAGCTTCTCGACGGTGGAGTCACCACGCAGGTTGGTGTCCCGCTCGACGCCCCGGAACGGCGTCATCTGGTCGTCGAGGAACCCCGCGTCGTACGCCGCGGCAAGCTTCTGGTGCGAGGCGGCGGCGAGCTCGTCCTGCGCCTCGCGGCTCACCTGCCACTCCAGCGCAGTCAGCGCTGCGTGCTCGCCCATCGAGAGCTTGGTGCGCGGCTCGCCGTTCTGCGGGATCTCGAGGCCGATGTCGCCGGGACGGATCTGACCGAGGGCGGTGAGCTTGCCCTTCGTGTCGCGAGCGGCGTTGACCTTCATCAGCTTCTTGCGCAGCTTGTCGCTGATCGCCACGGGAGCATCCGAGGTGGTGTCGGTGCCGCCCGCGATACCGACCTCGATCTGGCCGAGGGCGATCTTGTTGGCCACGAGCATCGCCGCCTGCAGGCCGGTGCCGCAGGCCTGCTGGATGTCGGTCGCCGGCGTCTCGGGCGAGAGCTTGGAGCCGAGCACCGACTCGCGCGTGAGGTTGAAGTCGCGCGAGTGCTTGAGCACCGCGCCGGCCACGACCTCCCCGAGCCGTTCACCCTCGAGACCGAAGCGGGTCACGAGGCCGTCGATGGCCGCCGTCAGCATGTCCTGGTTGGACGCGTTGGCGTAGACGGTGTTGGAACGGGCGAAGGGGATGCGGTTGCCGCCGATGATGGCGACCCGACGAGCAGTTTCGGTCATGCGACCATACTGACGGGTAACCGCGCTCCCACCAAGCATCTGTTGGTCACGTCACCAAATGTGGACGCGGAGTTACACACCTAGTTACATGTTCACTTCCACCAGCAACGTCCATGGAGGCAGCACAGACATGAGCGACAAGTACCAGGGCTTCATCCAGTCGCCGATCGGCAAGGTCCTCGCCAAGAACCTCGGCCTGCCCACCCCGATGAAGCTGGAGCGGTACACCGCCGGCGCTCCGCTCGTCGACGGAACGGTCCTCGTAGGGGGGCGAGGCCGGCTGATCGAGTCGCTGCCCGGCCTGCTCGACACCCTGGGTGTCTCCTCCACCGCGACCAAGCCCGAGCCCGACAGCGAGGGCGGAGGCAGGATCAAGGGCCTGGTCTTCGACGCCACCGGCCTGACCTCCTCGTCCGAGCTCGTGGCGCTGCGCGACTTCTTCACGCCGGTCATGCGCTCGCTCGAGGCGTGCGCCCGCGTCGTGGTGATCGGTACGCCGCCCGAGCTGGTCTCCGGCGGCGAGAGGGTCGCCCAGCGCGCCCTCGAGGGCTTCACCCGCAGCCTCGGCAAGGAGATCGGCCGCGGCAGCACCGTCCAGCTGGTCTACGTCGCCGACGGTGCCGAGGCAGCCGCGACCAGCACGCTCGGCTTCCTGCTGTCGCCCAAGTCGGCCTACGTCTCCGGCCAGGTCGTGCGGATCGGCGCCCAGGGCACCAGGACGGACGTGCCAAGCGTCGACCCGCTGACGCCGCTGTCCGGCAAGATCGCGCTCGTCACCGGCGCCAGCCGCGGCATCGGCGAGGAGGTCGCCCGCGTCCTGGCCCGTGACGGCGCCACCGTCGTCGGCGTCGACGTGCCCCAGGCGGCCAGCGACCTGCAGGCGCTGATGAAGGAGCTGAACGGCGACTGGCTGACGCTCGACATCACCGGCAAGGACGCGCCGCAGCGAATCGCCCACCACCTGAAGGAGAAGCACGGAGGCGTGGACGTCGTCGTGCACAACGCCGGCATCACCCGCGACAAGAAGCTCGCCAACATGGACGAGTCGCGCTGGGAGTCGGTGATCGCGGTCAACCTGACCGCCCCCGAGCTGATCACCCGCGAGCTGCTCGACCAGGGCGTCGTCAACGACTTCGGCTCGATCATCGGTGTCGCCTCGATCGCCGGGATCGCCGGCAACGTCGGCCAGACCAACTACGCCGCCTCGAAGGCCGGGGTGATCGGCTTCGTCGACTCCCTCGCCGACGACCTCGCCGCCGGCGACAAGGGGATCACGATCAACGCCGTGGCCCCGGGCTTCATCATCACCCAGATGACCGCCGCGGTGCCGTTCGCGACCCGCGAGGTCGGTCAGCGCCTCAACGCGATGTCTCAGGGCGGTCTGCCTGTGGACGTCGCCGAGACCATCGCCTGGTACGCCAACCCCGGCTCGAGCCTGGTCAACGGCAACGTCGTGCGGGTCTGCGGCCAGATGATGCTGGGTGCCTGACATGGCTCCGACCTCCGAGACCCAGCAGCCCCAGCAGCCCCAGCAGGTCGAGCCCGCCAGCGGGCTCGGCGTCCTCCTCAAGGCCGCACTGCCGTCGGTGCCCGTGGTCAACCAGCTGCCCGGCGTGCGCAAGACGGCGCCGACGGACTTCACCGGCCTCTCGATCACCCGCCCGCCGGTGACCGTCGAGCGCTCGGCCGTCGACGCCTACGCCCGCGTGTGCGGCTTCCCGACCAAGGACGTCGCACCCCTCACCTACCCGCACATGCTCGTCTTCGGTCTGCAGATGGCGATGATGAGCGACCCGGCCTTCCCGGCGCCCGCCATCGGCACCGTGCACCTGGAGAACTCCATCACCCAGCACCGTCCGGTCGCCATCGGCGAGACGCTCTCCGTCACCGCCGGGGTCGGGCCGAAGGTCGCCCACCCGAAGGGCACGATCTACGAGTTCACCACCTCGATCGCCGACGAGTCCGGCGACCTCGTGTGGGAGGAGATCTCCGCCTACCTGCGCCGCGGGCGCGGCGAGGAGGGCGCGTCGTACGGCATGACCTTCCCGGAGGCCCCGGCAAAGGGACTCACGTGGAAGCTGCCCGACGACCTGGGCCGCCGCTACGCGGCGGTGTCGGGCGACCACAACCCGATCCACCTCTACCCGCTGACCGCCAAGGCGCTCGGGTTCAAGCGTCAGATCGCCCACGGCATGTGGACCAAGGCGCGCTGCGTCGCGGCCCTGGAGAACCGGCTGCCCGACGCCGTCCGCGTCGACGTGGCGTTCAAGAAGCCGGTCTTCCTGCCCGGCACCGTCGCCTTCGGCTCGGCGGCGCTCGCGGACGGGTGGGCCTTCTCGCTGAGCAACCCGAGGAGCGGCGCCCCGCACCTGGCGGGACGGACCACTACCCTCGGGGCCTGATCAGCCCCTCCTGCGCCACCGACGCCACCAGGGTGCCGTCGGGGGTGTAGACGTGGCCGAACGCGAGCCCGCGGGCTCCGCCCGCAGAGGGTGACCACTGGTCGTAGAGCCACCAGTCGTCGACCCGGAAGGGCCGGTGGAACCAGATGGTGTGGTCGAGTGAGGCCATCTGGGTCTTGGACGGGTTCACGTCGTGGGCAGCCAGGGTGGAGCCGAGCAGCGACACGTCACTGGCGTAGGTGAAGGCCGCCAGGTGGTCCATCGGGTTGTCCCCGACCTCGCCCGCGATCCGGATCCACATCCGCGCCTTCGACGGGCGGACGGGGTCGGCCTCCAGGCCGTGGCGCGAGTTGCCGAGCCAGCGCACGTCGAGCGCGGCCCACTCCTTGCCGAGGGCGTCGGCGTCGTCGTTGCCGCCCTGACGCATCAGGTCGACCAGGTCGAGACCCTCCTCGGGTCCGGCGACCTCGGGCATCACGTCCTGGTGCTCGTAGCCCTCCTCGAGACGCTGGAAGTTGAGGGTCTGGTAGTAGATCGGGCGCCCGTGCTGGCGCGCCATCACCCGGCGGGTGGCGAAGGAACGGCCGTCGCGGATCCGCTCGACGTCGTAGATGATCGGCACCGAGTAGTCCCCGGGCAGCAGGAAGTAGGAATGCAGGGAGTGGACGTGGAAGTCCTCGTCCACGGTGCGGGCCGCCGCGATCAGCGCCTGGGCCGCGACCTGACCGCCGTACACGCGCTGCCGGGTCGACTCGGGCTGGCGACCCCGGAAGAGGTCGACGTCGAGATCCTCCAGGTGCAGCAGGTCCAGCAGCTCGCGCGCGGCGTCGGTCACGTCGGGTTCTCCTCGTCGTCGCCCTTGTCGTCAGGCTCCAGGCCTGCCAGGAACTGCTCGAACTGCTGACCGATCTCGTCGCCGGTCGGCAGGGGCTGGTCCTCGGCGAGGAGGTTGGACCCGGAGTCCTCGGCCTGCGCGAAGGCGTCGTACTGCCTCTCGAGGGAGGCCACGACCTCGCCGACCTCCTCGTTGGCCGCGAGGTAGCGGGTGATCTCCTCCTCGCGGTCGTCGGCGGAGGTCTTGAGCGCGGAGAGGTCCAGCGTGAGGCGACCGGCGAGCTCGATCTGCTCCAGCAGGATCGCAGCGGCCTGTGGGTAGTCGAGCTGGGCGAGGTAGTGCGGGATGTGGGCGACGAAGCCCTGGGCGTCGTGCCCCCACTCCCCCAGCCGGATCTCCAGCAGGGCCTGGGCGCTGCTCGGCACCCGCAGCTCCCCGGACCACGGGCTGACACCGGTGAGCAGCTCGTCGCGGTTGGCGTGGTGAGTGATCGCGATCGGGCGGGTGTGCGGCACCGCCATCGGCACCGAACCCATCCCGATCACCAGGTTGACGCCGAAGCGCTCCACCACCTCACGCACCGCACGACAGAACGCCTCCCAGCGGTTGTCGGGCTCGGGCCCGGCGAGCAGGAGGTACGGCGTGCCGCCGGCGTCGCGGAGCAGGCGTACGACCAGCCGGGGCGCGTCGTAGGCCTCGTAGTGGTCGCGGGCGAACGTCACCGGTGGCCGGCGGGCCCGGTAGTCGTGGAACTGGTCGACGTCGAACGTCGCCACCACGGACCCACCGGCCTCGCTGCCGACGTCGACCAGGTGGCGCGCGGCGATCACGGCCGAGCTGCCGGCATCCAGGAACCCGTCGAGCGCGACCACGAGCGTCAGGCCGGTGACGTCATCGAGGTCCGGCACGTCGTCGACGATGTGCACGAGGCGTTCTGAGGTCACCGGTGCACGATATTCCTACCGGCGTCCGAGCGGGTCACCCGGTCCGGCCACCCGGTTCGAGCGACCCGTTCGACCGATCCCGACCCGAGCGGCCCTGGCCTGACCGTCCGTCGGGCGCGTAGGTCCTGACCAGCAGCTTCGTCGCCCTCCGGGCCAGCTGGTCGACGCCGATCTGCAGCAGCGCCCTGATCGTGGGCCGCTCCGGGACGTCCGCCGGCGCGAACGCGTCCAGGACCGTCCAGGGCGCGCTGTCGCCGTACGTCGTGGCGAGGTACTCACAGGCCCACCAGGACACCGCGTAGTGCAGCGGCGCGTCGACGTCGTTGAAGGTCTCGTCGACCGGCATCTCCTCCACGCCTCGCTGAGCCGCACCGAGAGCGTCGGTCCCGATGCGTCGCTTGCGCTCGGGCAGGGCCTGCACCGAGACCCACTCGGCCAGCCCCTCGCTGAGCCACGCGGGCGCGTTGTCGTCGCGCTCGCCCACGGCCACGTGCGTCAGCTCGTGGCGGAGCAACCGCTGTCGGACCAGGCCGCTGCGGGTGGAGATGCGCGGGTTGAGTGCGATCCGCGTGGCCGCGATCGTGGGGTCACCCGGTCCGGCCGGCACCGTGAAGGCGATCCCGTCCAGCTCGTCAGGATCCTCGCCGGGGAGGTCGTCCAGGCTCCGGATGAAGTCGGTGTCCGAGAGCGCGTAGACCACCACGGTGGCGTCCCACGGGTAGGGCAGCCGCGCCGCCACGTCCGAGACCGACCGTTCGAGCCCCCGCAGCAGCGGGCCGGCGTCGGCGACCGATGCGTCGTCGAAGACGGCGAGCACGCCGGCACCTCGCCGTACCTGGATCGGACGCCGCTCCCACGGCTGGGAGGGGATGTCGTTGGCCTCCTCCCACGCCCGGTCGGTGACCGAGGAGAGACGGAAGCGCGGTGCGCGACCCGAGCGCTGCTTGCCCACCTGGTCGAAGCGGAAGCGGTCGAGCGTGCGCACCGGGACGGCGTCGAAGCCGTCCAGCTGCAACGCGACCTCGACCACGACCGAGTAGCTGCGCCTGCCACGCACGAGGCTGGCGGGATCGAGGTCGTAGGAGAACGTCGCCAGCGGCAGCTGTGCCAGGTTGTCGAAGTAGCCCTCCTGGGCAACCAGGAACCCGTCGTCGCGCCGGTCGAGCACCGAGAGGAACGCCTCGCGGTCGCCCAGGCGAAGCGCCTGGGCGCGGGTGTCGAGCAGCTCGGTGAAGGCGGCGTCGAGATCGGGCGGCACGGGGAGACCCTCGACGGCCGGTGGGCTGCCACGGACGTCGTCCGGGTCGACCCCGTCAGGGTCGGCAGGGCCGCCGGTCGGGCCCGGCTGGGTGACCTCGGGCGCTGTCCGGGCGGCTCGATCGTCGGCACTGGAGCAGCCGACGACGACGAGCGCCAGGGCGAGCAGACCGCCGAGGAGGGGCGATCCGGAGAGCTCAGCTCGTCCGGTCGGCATCGACCAGCGCCGTCGTGTCCCCGTCCAGGGCCGTCATGTCCTCCACGATGCCGAGGGCCAGCGCCTGCGGGGTGAGGCCGATCCGTTCGAGGATGGCGGCCCGCTTGGCGTGCTGGAGAAAGTCCTGCGGGATCCCGTGGAGGCGGACCGGGGTCGTGACGCCGGCGTCGTTGAGGGTCTGCAGCAGGACGGCACCACAGCCACCGACCACCCCGTTGTCCTCGACACTGACCACGAGCCGGTGCCGACGCGCCAGGTCGACGATCGCGGGGTCGACGGGCTTGACCCACCGGGGGTCGACGACGGTCACGCCGATCCCCTGGGCTCCGAGTCGATCGGCGACCTCGACCGCGAGGGTCGCCATCGCACCGACCGCGACCACGAGGACGTCCGGGTCACCCGTGCGGACCAGCACGTCGGCCTGGCCGGCGCGATCGATGGCGGGTACGTCGTCGGGCGGGGAGCCCTTCGGGAAGCGGACCACGGTCGGGGCGTCGTCGACCTCGACCGCCTCGTCGAGCAGCTCGCGCATCCGGGTGGCGTCGCGCGGTGCCGCGAGACGCAGCCCGGGCACCACCTGCAGGATCGACATGTCCCACATGCCGTTGTGGCTGGCCCCGTCGTCGCCGGTAACGCCGGAGCGGTCGAGCACGAAGGTGACCCCGCACTCGTGGAGGGCGACGTCCATCAGCACCTGGTCGAAGGCCCGGTTGAGGAACGTGGCGTACAGCGCGACGACGGGATGCAGTCCGCCGATGGCCAGGCCTGCCGCGGACGTGGCGGCGTGCTGCTCGGCGATGCCGACGTCGAAGGTGCGCTCGGGGTAGGCGGCCTCGAACTTGTCGAGCCCGACCGGGTGCATCATCGCGGCGGTGATCCCGACGACGTCAGGTCGTCGGGCGCCGAGGTCGACCATGTAGTCGGCGAAGTGGTCGGTCCAGATGGCGCCGCGCGCCTTCTCCTCGCCGGTCTCGATGTCGAAGGGCTGCGGGGAGTGGAACTGGTCGGCCTCGTGCCGCTCGGCGGCGTCATAGCCGAAGCCCTTGCGGGTGATCGCGTGGACGATGACCGGACCCCCGAAGCGCTTGGCCTGGGTGAGCGCCTGCTCCATCGCCGCGCGGTCGTGGCCGTCGATCGGCCCGACGTACTTGAGGCCGAGGTCCTCGAAGAGGCCCTGGGGCGCGAAGGCGTCCTTGACCCCCTTCTTCATCGCGTGCAGGGCGTCGTACGCCGCCGGGCCGACGCCCTTGACGGCGTTGAGACGCCGCTTGACCTGGTCGAGCACCTGCTCGTAGCGGGGGTTGGTGCGCAGCGCCGTCAGCGCGGTCGCGAGGCCGCCGATGGTCGGGGTGTAGGAGCGGCCGTTGTCGTTGACGACGATGACCAGCTTGCTGTCGCCCGCGATCGCGATGTTGTTGAGCGCCTCCCAGGCCATGCCGCCCGTGAGTGCCCCGTCGCCGATGACCGCGACGGTGTGGCGGTCCTCGCCCTTGATCCGGTAGGCCTTCGCGATGCCGTCGGCGTAGCTCAGGGCGGTCGAGGCGTGGGAGTTCTCGACGATGTCGTGGGGCGACTCGGCGCGACTGGGGTAGCCGCTGAGGCCCCCCTCGGTGCGCAGCGCGTCGAAGTCGCCGGCGCGCCCGGTGAGGATCTTGTGGACGTAGGACTGATGACCGGTGTCGAAGACCACGCGGTCGTGAGGCGACTCGAAGACGCGGTGGATCGCCATCGTCAGCTCGACGACTCCGAGGTTGGGACCGAGGTGCCCGCCCGCCCTGGAGCAGGCGGTCACCAGGAGGTCGCGGATCTCGGTGGCCAGCGTGTCCAGCTGCTCGTCGGTGAGGCCGCGCAGGTCGCGCGGCTCGCTGATCGAGGGCAGGAGAGACATGTCGGGGAGTTTACGTGGTCCGGTGGGAGGGGTCACAGGTCCCAGACGGCGACGGCGGCCTCGTGCAGGCTTCCCATCCAGACCCGTCCCTCGTGCTCACGCACTCCGGTGACCATGTGGTAGCTCACGCCGTGCTCGGCGACGTCGATGTCCAGGTCGTGCACCAGCACGCCCTCCCCGTCGTAGGCCTGGACGCGGACGGTCTCCTTCGGCTTGGGCTGCAGCTTGTCGGGCAGCATCGTGGCCAGCTTGCGCAGCTTGACCGGGCCGCGCTGCAGACGCTCCACCACCGGGTCGGTCGGACTGGCGATCGTGACCCAGATCAGCCCGTCGCTCCCGCGGGCGACGTTGTCGGGGTAACCGGGGAGCCCCTGGCAGAGCAGGTCGCGCATGCCGGCGCGGTTGCCGGTGAGCCAACGTCGTACGACGGTCCGCGCGCCGGTCTCGGCGACCACCACGAAGTCCTCGTCCTTCGACAGCGCGACGCCGTTGGCGAAGGCCAGCCCGTCGAGCACCACCGTGATCGTGCCGTCGACGTCGAGCCGCATCAGGCGACCCGTGCGGGTGTGCTGGACGAAGTCGGACTTCCAGTCCTCGATCCCGAACTTCGTCGAGGAGTCGGAGAACCACACCGTCCCGTCGGAGGCGATGGCTGCGTTGTTGCAGAACTTCATCGGCGTGCCGCCCACCTCGGCGGTCACGGCCTCGACGGCACCGTTGGACGTGTCGACGCGCAGCAGGCCACGGTGGGCGTCACAGACGAGCAGGCGACCGTCCAGGTCGATCTCGAGGCCCAGCGGGCGCCCCTGGGTCTGGGCGATCCGGTCGACCTTGCCGCCGTCGTGACTGATCCGGAAGATCGAGCCGTCCTCGGTGCCGGTGAACACCGCGCCCTCGTCGGCGCCGGACAACCCGACGACGACGTCCTCGGCGCCGGGTCCGGGGACGGGAATGACGGAGAAGCTCTCGGCACGGCTCATCCGGCCACCGTAGTGCCCGCCTCGGACACGCCGCTCAGAGGCGCGCGCGGTACCGCGTGCCACGCAGCGCGTCCTCGACGAGGCCGACCTCACGGCGTACGGCGGAGAGGCGCGCGTCCTCGGTGAGCCAGGTCTCCACGGCGGCCTCGATGATGTCCGGCGGGGCGACCTCGCGCAGCTCGGAGCGCGCCTCGCTCAGACCGCGACGACAGGCCGCCTGGCACGCCTCCACGTGCAGCACGGCGAACCGCGCCAGCACCACGATGTGGCGACGCAGCGTGGGGTAGGTGCGGAACTCGGGAGGGCACAGGTCCAGGAGCCAGGCCTCGGCCGTGAGCTCCCACCGTGGCGCATCGGGCGGACGGACGGAGTCGGGCCAGCCGGGAGGGGCGACGAGGCGGTTCATGATCCCAGCATAGTCGAACATGCGTTCGAACGACTCACCCGTGCAGGAAGCTGAACCGCACCTCACGCACGTCGTTGTCGACATTGAGGTCCACCAGGCAGATGCTCTGCCAGGTCCCGAGCGCCAAGCGTCCGTCGAGCACCGGCACGGTCGCGTGCGGGGGCACGATCGCGGGCATCACGTGCGAGCGTCCGTGGCCCGGGCTGCCGTGCCGGTGGCGCCAGCGATCGTCCGCGGGAAGCAGGTCGCCCAGGGCGGCAAGCAGGTCGTCGTCGGAGCCGGCGCCGGTCTCGAGGATCGCGATGCCGGCAGTCGCGTGCGGGACGAAGAGCTGGAGGATGCCGTCGCCCCGCCCTTCGACCACATCTGCACAGTCGGCGGTCAGATCCAGCACGACCTCTCGGTCGCCGGTGCGGTAGGAGCGGGTCTCGGAGTGCACGGGCTCATCCCTCCAGCAGGTCGCTCGGCAGGCCGAGCTCGTCGATGTCGTCCGGGCTCGCTCCCCCGGCGCACGAGGCGAACGGCTCCGGCGCGGTGACGCCGTCGGCGTACTCCTCGAGGAAGAGGTCCAGGCGCGGGTCGTCGACACCGGAAAGGGCGAGCTGGGCCTCCCAGACGGTGACGACCACGGGCGCGTCGAGGCCGACGTACGGCGCCATGATGCCGTTGTCGGGCAGCCTGTCCGCCAACGTCGCGACGTCGTCGCCACTCAGGACGTCGGCGTCGTAGGCGTACCAGAAGGCGCCGTGCTCGAGGTCGTGAACCGCGAGCTCGTCGCGCACCGGCTCGTCGTACACGCCGCAGTCCAGCCAGACCGGGAAGTGCCTGCCGCCGGCGGGCGGCGACGACTCGTAGTCGTCGACGGTCTCGGTGACGTGGTCGGTGCGCAGGGTCGTGTAGGTGTCCACGGCGCTCAGGTCGACCTCAGCGGGCACGGGCTCCTCGTCGTCCATCAGCAGCGGCAGCGCAGCGCCGGCGCCCACGAGGACGACGGCCACCACGACGGCCAGCACCACGCGTGCTCGGTTCCGCCGACGCGGCGGGGGCGGAGGCGGCGGAGGCGGAGGCGGAGGGGGTCCTGGCGGAGGCGGCGGGGGTCCTGGCGGAGGGGGAGGCGGCGGTGGCGGCGACTCGCTCATCGGATCACTCACCCTCCAGCGCACGCTCGAGGCGCTCCAGCTTGGCCGTCATCTCGCCCGTGCGGCCCGGCCGGATGTCGGCCTTGAGGACCAGGCCGACCCGCGGCGAGACCTCGGCGACGACGTCGACGGCACGCTTGACGACGTCCATCACCTCGTCCCACTCCCCCTCGATGTTGGTGAACATCGAGTTGGTCTCGTGCGGGAGTCCGGACTCGCGTACCACTCGGACGGCGGCGGCGACGGCCTCGGCGACCCCGCCGTCCTCGGAGCCGGCGGTCGGGCTGATGCTGAAGGCGACGATCATGGGAGCAACCGTAGTGGGACCGAGGGAAGCACTAGAAGATCTGGTAGCGGCCCTTGGCGAGGAAGTAGCCCTCGTTGGCCTGAGGGTCGACGCAGGTCACGCCGTACTTCTCCATCAGGCACGTCACGCTCGACTTGGGCCAGGTGGCCACGCCGCCGTACCCCAGGGTCGGCGGACCGGGCTCGCGGATCGTGTCACTGTTGCAGACAGGCTGAGGGCCGGCCTCGCCGAACTCGATGCGCCCGACGTTCTGTGACGGCCCGTCGGCCGGACACGAAGCGGGGTCCGGGATCGCACCGGTGCCCAGCTCGCAGGACGGCGGGAGGTACGGCGAGTCGAGGACGCAGTAGATGTTGCCCGTGGGTGAGGCGAAGCGACTGAACTTCTGAGACCCCGAGGCCTGGTCGAACAGGACCAGCGCCTCCTCGTACGTACGCGGCGGGCCGTTGACGGGAGCGGGCTCGGACGGACTCGGGGTCGCCGACGGGGCGCTCGAATCAGTCGGCGTCGAGATCGGCGTCGGGGCCGGGGTCGGCGTCGAGATCGGCGTCGGGGCCGGGGTCGGGGTCGGGGTCTCCGTCGGGGCGACGCTCTCGCTGGCGTTCGGCGTCGGAGATTCCTGCGCCGCAGGCTCCGCCGGCTCACCGTCGCTGCAGCCGACAAGCGCCAGAGCCAGGGCGAGGGCGACCGCGGCAAGGGGCGCACGGGCAAGTCCGGAGGTCACCAGGCCATGGTGAGCGCTCAGGCGACGCGGGTCCAGACGCCTGGCCGTCGTTGGATGAAGCGATCACCTCATCGGAGACCACCGCGCCCCGGCGCGGCCACTCGTGACGCGCCAGGCCGACCTCGGTCGCCCAACGCCGGCATCCGCTCCCGCAGCACGCGCAGGGCATCGCGTGTCTGGGACTTCACGGTGCCGACCGCGATGCCGAGCGAGTCCGCCGTCTCCGCCTCCGAGAGGTCCTCGAAGTAGCGCAGGACGATCACCGCGCGCTGACGAGGGGCAAGCCCGGCCAGAGCTCGCCGCAGGTCCTCGCGGGCCGCGACGTCCGGATCCTGCAGCGCACCGTCCGGAAGGTCGTCGCTGCTGATCTCGCGCCACCTCCGGCGTCGCCACCGCGACACGCTCTCCCGCGCCAGGATGCGTCGTACGTAGGGCTCGGGGTTGTCGGAGATCTTGCGCCAGTGCGGCACCGCCTTGATCAGCGCCGCCTGCACCAGGTCCTCGGCGTCGGCATGCTGACCCGTCAGGAGGTACGCCGTGCGCAGCAGCGCGCGGCGTCGGCCACGGACGAACTCCTCGAAGTCGACGCGCTCTGCCTCAGAGCCGGACACGGAACCTCCAGAAGGCCGCGCCGGCCAGGGTGACCAGCAGGCCACCACCGAGCCAGAGGATCCGGCGTGGGTCGCCGGGACCGTCGGGCTCCGCGGCCGCGAAGGTGGGCGCCTGCAAGGCGTCGGCGGCGACCTGGGGCTGCATCCCGTAGGCCTGCGGGAGGGTGACGAGGGGCTCGGTGAATCCGAGGGTGACGTCGGTGACGTCGATGACCTCGTAGCCGTCGCCTGCGGCCACGACGAGGTGGTCGTTGTCGCGCCATCCGACGACGGCGGCCTCGACGGAGGAGACAGACGAGACGCTGCCGGTCATCGTTTCCCCGTCCTCCTGCTGCTCGATCACGACCGGCTCGACCTTGCGGGTCGTCCCTGCCCCGGCGCCGGTCGCCGGCCCCACGACGACCGGGCCGGCCAGGTTGCTGACCGTGTGCGGACCGTCGGGGTCCTTGTTGGTGGCCAGGCGCCGGCCGTCGGGACTCAGGAACACCGGGCTGTCCGTCGCGACGTCGAGGCGCGGTCCGGGCTCGGTCTCGCCGTCGGCGGAGACGATGACGAAGGTACGGCGCCCGGTCGTCACCACGACCCGGTCACCCGCAGGGGCCGACTCGAACAGGTCGGGGTAGCTGCTGCGCGGCAGGCCCGCGTCAGCCGCACCGGTCTTCAGGTTCCAGCGGAGCAGGACTGGCCGGGTGGAGGTGGAGGACCCTTCCTCGAAGGTGAGGTACTGCGAGTACCGCATCACCAGCGTGTCACCGATCCAGGTGAAGTCGTCGACCTCGAGCCCGTGATCGGTCGGGATCCGCTGCTCGGTCGTCGTCCCGGTGACGGTGTCGAGGACCGCGAGCCCGACGACCGGATCCCCCCGGAACGTGTTGGCTTCCTCATCGGTCTCGCCCGTCAGCAGGTAGGCGACCCGCTCGCCATCCGCCGACAGCTTGACGCCGGGGTCGACGTCGTAGGTCTCGGCCCGGGACTCCAGGTCGAGGAACGCGTAGTCGCCCGTCGGCGTCACGCCGGTGACGCCCAGGGTCGAGTCTCCCCAGAACGTCCGGCGCTCCGCCCCCACCAGCGCCGCCAGCGGACCGATGGGACCGGTCTCCTCCGTGCCGTTGGCCCACGGACTCGCCAAGTAGAGCTCATCGGGCAGCGCCAGGGTGGTGTCGGCATCCGCGGCGGGGAGTTCCGGCCCGCTGGTGGCGTCGACCACGACGGTGGCGAGGGACCCGACCGCCAGGACCAGCACAGCGGCGAACGACGCCGACGCGACCTGGCGCCGCCGCTGCAGCCGCTTACCGCGCTTCCAGAGGTCGGCGTCGAGGTCGCCGGTGGCCCCGCTCGCGGGGACGTCGTCGGCCAGCTCGTTCAACCGGTCGTGGAGTGTGGTCATGGTGTCCTGTTCTCGCCTCAGGATTCTCTACCCGTACCCACGCCGCCAGGTCACCTGTAGGAGGGGTCCGAGCACGAGCTCTTTCCCCGTACGACGAAGGCCCGCCCCGACCGGAGTCGGAGCGGGCCTTGGTGATCAGACCTGCAGGTCAGGCCTTGAGCAGGCTCCGCAGGACGTACTGCATGATCCCGCCGTTGCGGTAGTAGTTGGCCTCACCGGGGGTGTCGATCCGGACGACTGCCTCGAACTCGACGTCGTCACCGTCGCCGGAGGCCACGACCTTGACCGTCTTCGGCGTCGAACCCTCGTTGAGGGCGGTGATCCCCGAGATCGAGAACGTCTCGGTGCCGTCCAGGCCCAGCGAGTCGGCGTTCTCGCCCGCCGGGAACTGCAGCGGGATGACCCCCATACCGATCAGGTTGGAGCGGTGGATCCGCTCGTAGGACTCGGCGATGACGGCCTTGACCCCCAGCAGCGCGGTGCCCTTGGCGGCCCAGTCGCGCGAGGACCCCGAGCCGTACTCCTTGCCGCAGAGGACGACCAGCGGCGTGCCGGCGGCGGCGTACGCCTCGGAGGCCTCGTAGACCGAGGTCACCGGCGCGTCGGCCTGCGTGAAGTCGCGGGTGAAGCCGCCCTCGGTGCCCTCGGCCAGCTGGTTGCGCAGCCGGATGTTGGCGAACGTGCCGCGGATCATGACCTCGTGGTTGCCCCGGCGCGAGCCGTAGGAGTTGAAGTCACGCTGACCCACGCCGTTCTCGGCGAGGTACTTGCCGGCCGGGCTGTCCTTCTTGATCGCACCGGCGGGGCTGATGTGGTCGGTGGTCACCGAGTCACCCAGCTTGAGCAGCACCCGTGCGCCCTCGATGTCGGTCACGGCCTCCGGCTCGGCCGGCATGCCGTCGAAGTACGGAGGCTTGCGGACGTAGGTCGACTCGCTGTCCCACTCGAAGGTCTTGCCCTCGGGGGTGGGCAGCGAGCGCCACTGCTCGTCACCGGCGAAGACGTCGGCGTAGCGGTCGTCGAACATCTCGGAGTTGATCGCTCCCGCGATGACCTCCTCGACCTCGGACGGGCTCGGCCAGATGTCCTTGAGGAACACGTCGTTGCCGTCGGTGTCCTGGCCCAGCGCGTCGTTGAACAGGTCGACGTCCATCGACCCGGCCAGCGCGTAGGCCACGACCAGGGGCGGGCTGGCGAGGTAGTTCATCTTGATGTCGGGGTTGATCCGACCCTCGAAGTTGCGGTTGCCCGACAGCACACTGGTCACCGCCAGGTCGGCCTCGTTGACCGCGGCGCTGACCTCGGGGATCAGCGGGCCGGAGTTGCCGATGCAGGTCGTGCAGCCGTAGCCGACGAGGTTGAAGCCGAGCTTGTCGAGGTACGGCGTGAGGCCGGACTTCTCGTAGTAGTCGGAGACGACCTTGGAGCCGGGTGCGAGCGTGGTCTTGACCCACGGCTTGCGGGCCAGGCCCTTCTCGACGGCCTTCTTCGCCAGCAGCGCTGCGCCGATCATCACCGACGGGTTGGACGTGTTGGTGCACGAGGTGATGGCCGCGATCGTGACGGCACCGTGGCCGATGGTCACCGGTTGGCCGTCGATCTCGAAGTCGATCGTCTTGTCGGGCGCGTCGGTGTAGTCCTTGAGCGCCTCGACGAACTTCGGGCCGGCCTCGGTGACGGCCACCCGGTCCTGGGGACGCTTGGGCCCGGCGAGGCTCGGGACGACGGTGGAGACGTCGAGCTCGAGCTGCTCGGAGTAGCGCGGCTCGGCAGCGGGGTCGTGCCAGAGGCCCTGCTCCTTGGCGTAGGCCTCGACCAGGGCGAGCTGCTCGGCGGAGCGTCCGGTCAGCTTGAGGTAGTCGATGGTCTGCTCGTCGATGGGGAAGACCGCGATGGTCGAGCCGAACTCCGGGCTCATGTTGCCAATCGTGGCGCGGTTGGCCAGCGGCAGCGCCGAGACGCCGGGGCCGTAGAACTCGACGAACTTGCCGACGACGCCGTGCTGGCGCAGCATCTCGGTGATCGTGAGGACCAGGTCGGTGGCGGTCGCACCCTCGGGCAGGTCGCCGTTGAGCTTGAAGCCGACCACGCGCGGGATCAGCATCGAGACGGGCTGGCCCAGCATCGCGGCCTCGGCCTCGATGCCGCCGACGCCCCAGCCGACGACGCCGATGCCGTTGACCATGGTGGTGTGGGAGTCGGTGCCGACGCAGGTGTCGGGGTAGGCCTGCAGCTCACCGTCCACCTCGCGCGTGAAGATCGTGCGCGCCAGGTGCTCGATGTTGACCTGGTGCACGATGCCGGTGCCCGGGGGGACGACCTTGAAGTCGTCGAAGGCGCCCTGGCCCCAGCGCAGGAACTGGTAGCGCTCGCGGTTGCGCTCGTACTCGATCTCGACGTTGCGCTCGAAGGCTCCGGGCGTGCCGAAGACATCGGCGATGACGGAGTGGTCGATGACCATCTCGGCCGGCGCGAGCGGGTTGATCTTGGCGGGGTCTCCCCCGAGGTCGGCCATCGCCTCGCGCATCGTGGCGAGGTCGACGACGCAGGGGACGCCGGTGAAGTCCTGCATGATCACGCGCGCCGGCGTGAACTGGATCTCCTTGCTCGGGTCCGCGTCCGCGTCCCAGCCGGCGATCGCCTTGATGTCGTCGGCGGTGATGTCGGCACCGTCCTCGGTGCGCAGGAGGTTCTCCAGGAGCACCTTGAGGCTGAACGGGAGACTGTCCACGTCCAACCCGTCGCCACTCACGGCGTCGAGGCGGAAGATCTCGTAGGCCTTCCCGTCCACGTCCAGGGTGCCCTTGGCACCGAAGCTGTCCTGACTGGCCATCAGTCGTCTCCTCGTCGTGTGGGTCTCGAACCTCGGTGGCCATCTTGCCGCCGCACCATCGGGCGGCGGTAGTAAGGGATGCCTAACCGGTCCGAATCAATCTGTCTTGACATCAAGATACACGACATCAAGTCATTTTTCACGGTAGCGCCCGGATCGCTCCAGGGCCACTCGTCGCGTAGGCTCCCGCGTTTGTGCCCACCTCGATCCAGACCACCGGGCGCACCTCCTGGCGGCCCTACTGGCGGATCCTCGTCGCGGGCTTCCGCCGCCAGTCGACGTACCGGCTCGCGGCCCTCGGCGGGCTGATCGCCAACACCACCTTCGGCCTGCTGAAGGTCGCGATCCTCTTCGCCACCGTCCGTGCCGCCGGCGGCGACCTCAACGGCTACGACATCGGCACCATCAGCGCCTACATCTGGATCTCGCAGGGGCTGCTCGGCTCGGTCAACCTCAACGGCCGCAGCGACATCGCCACCCGGATCAAGGACGGCGGCATCGTCGTCGACTTCCTCCGACCTCTCAGCGTGCAGGCCGCGAGCGTCGCCACCGAGGTCGGCCAGTCGATCTTCGCGCTGATCCCCCGCGGTCTGCCGACCGTGAGCATCGGTGTCCTCGTGGTCGGGATGAACGTCCCCTCCGCGGCCTCGGGCTACCTGCTCGGTGCCCTCAGCCTGCTGCTCGGCATCGTCGTGTCCGCCACCACGGTCTACCTCGTCGCCGCGGCCGGCTTCTGGCTGGTCGAGACCCGCGGCCTCCAGATCCTCTACATGGTCGTCTCGGGCTTCTTCGCCGGACTCTTCGTGCCGATCGACCTCTTCCCGAACGCCCTGCGGATCGTGGCCGAGTGCACGCCGTTCCCGTCGATGCTGATGTACCCCGTCGACGTCCTCTCCGGACGCGTCGTCGGCATGGATGCGCTCGGCCTGGTGGGCCTCCAGGTCCTCTGGCTGGTGCTCACGGCCCTGGCCGGGCACCTGATGACACGCGCAGGCCGTCGCAAGCTGGAGGTGCAGGGTGGCTGACCCGACCTCCCCGCTGGTCACCCTGACCCGGCCCTACCGCGCCGTGCTCTCCTCCCGGATCCGTTCGCAGCGCAGCTACCGCGCCAACTTCACCATCGACCTCGTCAGCTCGCTGCTCGTCGGCATCGTCGAGCTCGCCGAGGTCGGCGTGCTGTTCCTTAACGTCGACCGGCTCGGCGGTCTCGAGTTCACCCAGATCCTCATCGTCTTCGGCCTGGCCGATCTCGCCTTCTCCGTCGCCGACCTCGCGTTCGGGCACTGCGACAACCTGCCGACGTACCTGCGCGCGGGCACGCTCGACGTGTTCTACCTGCGCCCCCAGCCGCTGCTGCTCCAGCTGATCACCTCCAACATCTCGCTGCGACGTCTGGCGCGGGCCATGGTGGGACTCGCCTCGCTGGTGACCGGCCTCGTGCTGGCCGACGTCGACTGGTCGTTCGCCGCGGTGGCGCTGCTGCTCGTCTCGGCGCTGAGCGGCATCGCCACGTTCGCGGCCATGTTCGTGTGGGCCGCGGGGGCGCAGTTCTTCCTGATCGACGGCGCCGAGGCCACCAATGCGTTCGTGTACGGCGGCCGGTACGCCGCCAGCCAGCCCGCGAGCGTGTGGAACCGGCCGCTCAAGGTGGTCTTCGGGTTCTTCTTCCCGATGGCCTTCACCGCCTACCTGCCGACAGTGACCCTGCTCGGGCTTCCCGGCACCGACCTGATGCCGTCGTGGCTGGGCTGGTGCGCCCCGCTCGCGGCGATCTTCACCTGGGCGATGGCCCTGCTGTCGTGGCGCATCGGCGTCCGGCACTATCGAGGAGGCGGCGGATGAGCACTGACACTGCGATCATCGAGACGCGGGAGCTGGGTCGCGACTTCAAGGTCCGCGACGGGGTACGGCGTCGTACCCTCACCGCCGTCGACGACCTCAGCGTCTGCGTCGGCGCCGGCGAAGCGGTCGGCTACATCGGCGCGAACGGCGCCGGGAAGTCGACGACCATCAAGATGCTCTGCGGCATCCTGGTGCCGACCCGGGGCTCCGTCACGACCTGCGGCCTGCGGCCCGTGGCGGACCGCCGGGAGCTGGCGCGACAGGTGGGCGTGGTCTTCGGTCAGCGCACCCAGCTGTGGTGGGACCTGCCGGTGCGGGAGTCGTTCACGATCCTGGCCGCCATCCACGGCCTCGGCCGCACGGCGGAGACCGCACGCACCGAGGAGCTCGTCGACCGACTCGAGCTCGCGGAGTTCCTCGGGACCCCGGTGCGCCAGCTCTCCCTCGGCCAGCGGATGCGCGCCGAGGTCGCCGCCGCCCTCCTGCACTCCCCCAGGCTGGTGATCCTCGACGAACCCACGATCGGCCTCGACGTGCTCTCCAAGCAGCGGCTGCGCGAGTTCCTCGTCGCCGAGCGCACCGTCCACGGCACGACCCTGCTGCTCACCACCCACGACATGGGTGACGTCGAGCGGCTCTGCGACCGGATCCTGCTGGTGGACCGAGGTCGCCTGGTCTGGGACGGCACCCTCGCCGGGCTGTCGCGCACGGTCGGCGCGCAGCGGGTGCTCGTCGTCGACCTGGCCGCTTCCACCCCGGACCTCGTCGACGTCCCCTCCACCCAGCACCTCGGCAGCGAGGGAGGCGGGCTCCGCCAGCGGCTCGCCTTCGACCCGGACACGACCACGGCGGCCAAGGTGCTCGCCGCGGTCTCGGAGCGGGTCGAGGTGCTCGACCTCGCCGTCGAGGAGCCGGACGTCGAGGACGTCGTCCGACGGGTGTACGCCGCGCGGCGCTGACGAGACCCGGCTACTCGATCAGGTGCCGATGCTCCTCGATCCACGCCGCCTCCCGCTCCTCGCCCTCCAGCGCGCCCTCGGCGACCCAGGTGCGCTGGGGCTCCTGGCCCTGCTCGGCGAGCGAGCCCATCAGGCGGATCGTGTCGCGCACGCGACCCGCCGTGGCCGCGACGACGTCGAACGCCGGCAGGTCGCCGTACGCCTCGACGAACGTCGCCACCCGCGCCCGCCGGTCGGGCACCTCGGGGAAGTGATGCCACGCCAGCGCCATCTCGTCGGAGCGCAGCGGGGCGAACCAGCGCAGTGCGTAGGAGACGTCGTGCAGGCGTGGACCCGGGTGGAGGTAGTCCCAGTCGATCAGGGCCACGGCCTCCTGGTCGCGCCAGACGAAGTTCCACGGCCCCGGGTCGCCGTGGCAGAGGACGCGGTCCTCACCCGCGGCGACCGGCACAGGCGGCGCACCCCAGACCGCGTCCGCCGGCGGCACCCAGTCGGCGCTCGCGTCGTGGATGCGGCGCAGCAGCCGGGCGGCCGAGGCGAGACCGGCGTCGGTGTGCTGGTGGTACCACCCGTCACCTCCGTCCGCACCCTCGACGAAGCGCAGCGTCTCGACTCCGTCGACGACACCGATCGGCTCGGGCACGCAGTCGAGCCCCTGGCCCCGCAGGTGGCGCAGGAGACTGTGCCCGGTCGCGGTCCCCGGCGTCGCCGGGCGCGCGACCACGCCGTCGACGATCCGGACGTCGCGGTACTCCTCGTTGACGTCGGCGGCTCGGTCCAGTCGGCCCATCTCGTCGCTCACCCGGCAACCCTCGGCGTCGCCGTCCGGCGCGTCAACCGGTTTGCGCCGCGACGAGCAGCCGTTCGACGAGGTCCGCCAGGGCCGGTACGGCGACCTCGGCAGGCAGGCCCGGGAGCTCGGCCGCGGCGGCAGCCGCTTCCACCTCGCCGAGGCCGTGCAGCACGTCGGCCAACGGGACGGCTTCGATGTCGGCGGCGACCAGTCGGCCCAGGACGTCGAGGTCCACCGTCACGTCGACGCAGCCGCCCTCGTCGGGCAGCTGCGCACGGAGCTGTCGCCAGAGCCCCGGGAGCGTCGTCGAGACCGACTCCGTCGTCGCGCACCACACGAGCTGCACCGCCTCGTCCGGAGCCGGCCACGGCGACGGCCACTCCCCGACGAGATCGTCGACCACGGGCTCCTGTCCGTCGCCGCGCGCGAACGGGCCGGCGCACAGCACCGGGTCGAGCACGGCCTCGGCCAACCTCGCCAGGAGGGGCCGGCTCATCTCGGCGCCAGCAGCGCGACGCACTCCACGTGGTGGGTCATCGGGAAGACGTCGAAGGCGCGCAGCGAGACCAGCGCGTAGCCGTGCTCGGCGAAGATCGCCACGTCACGCGCCAGTGCCGCGGGGTCGCAGGCCACGTAGGCGACCGCGCGGGGGGTGCGGGCCACGACCTGCTCGACCACCGTGCGCTTGGCGCCCTCGCGCGGAGGATCGAGCACCACGAGGTCGAAGGCCCCGTCGTACGACGCCGCCAGCACCTCCCCCACGTCGCCGGCGGTCGCCTCGATGCCGGGGGCGTTCGTGATGCTCAGGCGCGAGGCGCGACGATCACCCTCCACGGCCACGACGCGGCCGGACTCGCCGACGCGGTCCTGCAGGAAGCGCGCGAACAGCCCCACCCCGGCGTACAGGTCCAGCGCCGACTCGCCAGGCTGCGGGTCGAGGACGCCGAGCACCGCCTCCACCAGGGCGTCGGGCGCCCCGGGGTGTACCTGCCAGAAGCCACCGTCGGCGACCTCGAAGTCGATCCCCATCGCCACGTGGCGTGGGCCGTGTGGTGCTTCGAGCAGGCACTCGTCGACCGGCACCAGCTCGTGCGAGCGGTGCTTGCGCATCGCCTTGCCGCCGTCGGGGCGCTCGACGTAGCGCTGCCGGGTGCGCCAGCGCAGCCCCTCGTCGTCCCCGGGCACCTGCTCGACGGTCACGGCGACGTCGAGACCGGCCAGCCGACGCAGCTGCTCGGAGACGACCTCGCCCTTGAGGGAGCGCTGCCGGCCGCGGGACACGTGCTGGAAGTCGCAGCCCCCGCAGGCGTCGGGGCCCGCGTAGGGACATGGTGCGGGGACCCGGTCGGGCGAGGCGCTCAGCACCTCGACCGCGTCGGCGCGCCAGAAGGTGTCGCCCGTCGCCCCCTCGGTCACCTCGATGACGACGCGTTCCCCGGGCAGGGAGTGCCGCACGAAGACCGCCCGCCCGTCCAGGCGCGCGACGCAGAAGCCGCCGTGCGCGATAGGCCCGACCTCGACCTCCGCGCGGGTGCCGACCATCGAGGTGCCACGTGGACGCCGAGGTCGGTGCCGACGACGCTCAGCCACGGCGACCGGGATCGCGTCGCTCGTCGACCTGGCCGCGGCGCAGGTCACCGGGGCGGACCCGGAAGTCCTCGCGCTCCTCGCGCTCGCGGGCGATCTCCGAGGAACGCAGCTGGTAGGGCACCGACGTGACCATGACGCCGGGACTGAACAACAACCGACCCTTGAGGCGCAGGGCCGTCTGGTTGTGCAGCAGCTGCTCCCACCAGCGGCCCACGACGTACTCCGGGATGTAGACCGCCACGACCCCGCGCGGGTTGCTCTTCCGGATCTCCGCGACGTACTGGAGGATCGGTCGGACCAGCTCGCGGTACGGCGAGTGCAGCACCTTGAGCGGGACGCCGAGGTTGCGCTCGTCCCAGGCATCGATCAGCCGGTTGGTCTCGACCGGATCGGTGGCGACGTAGATGCCCTCGAGCACGTTGGGACGCGAGGCCTTGGCGAAGGCCAACGCCCGCAGCGTCGGCTTGTGGATCTTGGAGACGAGCACGACGGCGTGCACCCGGGTCGGCAGCACCTTGTCGTCCTCGTCGGCCGCCAGCTCGAGCTGGACCTTGTCGTAGTGGCCCTTGATCGCACGCATCACCGCGAAGAAGAACAGCATGGCGAGGATGGTGATCCAGGCGCCGGCGAGGAACTTGGTGATCAGCACGACCACGAGCACCACGGAGGTGAAGCTCAGCCCGACCGCGTTGATGACCCTGGAGCGGTAGATCTTGCCGCGACGATCGGGGTCGCGCTCGGTGGTCAGCTCACGGGTCCAGTGCTTGATCATCCCCAGCTGGCTGAGGTTGAAGGAGATGAAGACGCCGACGATGTAGAGCTGGATCAGCTTGGTGACCTCCGCGTCGAACGCGATGATCAGCACGATCGCCATCCCGGCCAGGAACAGGATGCCGTTGGAGTAGGCCAGCCGGTCACCCCGAGAGCCCAGGGCGCGTGGGGCGTAGCCGTCCTTGGCGAGGATCGAGCCGAGGACCGGGAAGCCGTTGAACGCCGTGTTGGCCGCCAGCACCAGGATGATGCCGGTCACGGTGACCACGAAGTAGAAGCCTGGGCTGAAGTCGAGGAAGACCGCCCGAGCGATCTGGGCGATCACAGCGTGCTGGTCGTAGTCCTCGGGCAGCGGCGCGCCGTCGAAGTAGGTCATCCGGTCGAACTCGCGCGGGTCGACGTAGCGCAGGCCCATCTTCTTGGCGAGCACGATGATGCTCACCATCATCGTGATCGCGATCATGCCGAGCAGCAGCAGCGTCGTCGCGGCGTTGCGACTCTTGGGCCGCTTGAAGGCCGGCACGCCGTTGGAGATGGCCTCGACCCCCGTCAGCGCCGCACATCCCGACGAGAACGCCCGAGCCAGCAGGAAGAGCAGCCCCAGCGTGGTGACCGCGCCCTCGTACTCGGGCGCCGGGGAGATCACGAGGTCGGCGCTCTCGACGTCCGGCAGCGTGCCTGCCACCAGCTGGAAGAACCCGAAGAGGCACATCCCGAGGATCGCGAACATGAACGCGTAGGTCGGCCAGGCGAAGAACGAGCCGGACTCACGGATCCCGCGCAGGTTGCTGGCCGTCAGCAGCAGCACCATCGCCGAGGCGAAGAGTGCCTCGTGGCCCTGCAACCAGCCGACGGCCGAGGCGGCGTACTGCGCTGCCGAGGAGATGGAGACCGCCACCGTGAGGATGTAGTCGACCAGCAGGGCGCTGGCCACGGTGGTGCCCGCCGTCTTGCCGAGGTTGACCTGCGCCACCTCGTAGTCGCCACCGCCGCTCGGGTAGGCGTGCACCGTCTGCCGGTAGGAGGCGATCACCGCCGCCATCACGATCGCGACGGCGATCGCGATCTTCCACGACCAGACGTAGTACGACGCTCCGGCCAGCGAGAGCATGATGAAGACCTCGTCGGGGGCGTAGGCCACCGAGGAGAGCGCGTCACTGGCGAAGACGGGAAGGGCGATGCGCTTGGGCAGCAGGGTCTCCCCCAGCTGCGCACTCCGAAGCTTGCGTCCCAGCAGAATGCGCTTGGAGACGTCACCGACACCCACGGGCGGAACCCTACGGGACGCCGCCCCCGAACGCCGCTGCCGCTACGGTGAACCCGTGCATGTTGTGATCATGGGTTGTGGACGTGTCGGCTCCACGCTCGCCCGTAGCCTCGAGGACCGCAACCACACCGTGGCCGTGATCGACAGCGACCCGGACGCGTTTCGCCGACTCGGCCCGGCGTTCAACGGCGACAAGGTCACCGGGTACGGCTTCGACCAGCAGGTGCTGGAGAAGGCCGGCATCAAGCGCGCCGACGCCTTCGCCGCTGTCTCCAGCGGCGACAACTCCAACATCATCGCCGCCCGGGTCGCCCGCGAGACGTTCGGCATCCAGCAGGTCGTGGCCCGCATCTACGACCCCGGCCGCGCCGAGGTCTACCAGCGCCTCGGCATCACGACGGTCGCCACCGTCAAGTGGACCGCCGACCAGGTGCTGCGCCGGATCCTGCCCGCCGGGGCCGAGCCCGACTTCCGCGACCCCAGCGGCACCATCCGGGTCGACCAGGTGCCGGTGCCCGAGGTGTGGGTCGGGCAACGCACCGTCGACTTCCAGACGCAGACCCAGTGCCGCATCGCCTGGATCGACCGCCTCGGCGAGGGCATGCTGCCCAACCGCGAGTCCGTCATCCAGGAGGGCGACCTCATCCACCTGGTGATGCGCGAGGAGAACGCCGCCCGCGCCTACAAGGTGATCCAGAACGGTCCGGAGGAGTCCTCATGAGAGTCGCCATCGCCGGAGCGGGCGCCGTGGGCCGTTCGATCGCGCGCGAGCTGATCCACAACGGCCACGAGGTGCTGCTGATCGACAAGAACCCGCGGTCGGTGATGCCGGACCGTGTCCCGGACGCCGAGTGGCTTCTCGCCGACTCGTGCGAGATGTCCTCGCTCGAGGAGGCGCGCCTCGACACCTGCGACGTGGTGATCGCCGCGACCGGTGACGACAAGGCCAACCTCGTGACCGCGCTGCTGGCCAAGACCGAGTTCGGCGTCCCGCGCACCGTCGGCCGGGTCAACCACCCCAACAACGAGTGGCTCTTCACCGAGGCCTGGGGCGTCGACGTCAACGTCTCGACTCCCCGGATCATGTCGGCGCTCGTCGAGGAGGCCGTCACGGTCGGCGACCTGGTGCGGCTGTTCACCTTCCGTCAGGGCAACGCCAACCTGGTCGAGATGACGTTGCCCGAGGACTCGCCGTACGTCGGCAAGCCGATGGGGCTGATCCCGTTTCCCGACAACTGCGCCCTGGTCACGATCCTGCGCGACGGCCAGGTCTACGTGCCCGACAGCGAGCAGCCGGTCGAGGCCGGCGACGAGCTGTTGTTCGTCGTCCCCGCCGAGGGCGAGGACGAGCTCGAGCGGCTGCTCGCGCCGTCGAGTCACCCTTCCTGAGGGCTGCTCTCCTGGACGATGGGCGTCGCGTTGCGGGCCAGCAGCCAGATCATCGCCGACCAGGAGGCGATCCGCAGCGGCCACCCGAGCCCGTAGCGCAGGCCTGCGATGATCCCCACCGCCACGTCCGCGTCGACGATGTCGCGCCAGCCGAGGAACCACACGGGCCCCTGGAGCAGCACCCCGATCGCGCCCGGCGCGGCGAGCAGCAGGGTGAGCCGCGAGCAGAGCCTCACGATCTGCTTGTCGTCGTGCCAGGCGGTCGGATCGCCGGTGACGCTGCCGACCATGAACCCCACCACCGGCCACCCGGCGAAGGACGAGCCGAAGAGCACGATCGTGTAGACGAGGCTGTAGATGATGCCGGGCAGGAAGAACGCCAGCGCCTGGTCGGACTCGGAGCCTCCCGAGGAGGCGGCGATCCGGACGAACAGGTAGCCGATGCCGATCGAGAACAAGGCGTTGAAGATGTACTGCAAGGGGCCCCGCTGGAGCAGTCGCAGCGCGGCGGCGACGCCGACCGCCACCAGGCTCAGGACCAGGGCGAGCTGGAGGTCCTTGGTCGGGAGCCAGACGGCGGTGAACAGGATGCCGGGGACGCCGGCCTCGATCATGCCGCGTCGGCCGCCGAGGGCGGTCGCCATCTGGCTGCGCACGAGGGCCTCGACGGTGGCGACGGTCGGGCCGGGAGCCTGCTCCTGCTCGCTCACGACATCAGCTCGTAGCGCGGGTTGTACACGATCCGTACGCCGTCCTGACGGCCGACGCGGCCACGGACCCGCATCGAGCGGCCGGGGTCGATGCCGGCGATCCGTCGGCGTCCGAGCCAGACGAGGGTGATGACGCCGGAGCCGTCGTACAGCTCGGCCTCCAGAGCGGGCACCCCACCACGCGGCCGAACCGTCAGGGAACGGATCGTCCCCTGCAGGGTGACCAGGGTGCGGTCGACGGCGTCACCGATGCACACGTCGCCCTCGCCGACGTACTGGGCGCGCAGGTCTCGGGCGTCCTGGTCGTCGTTGTTGGCCCACTTGCTGATCGTGCGGCGCAGTCTGCTCTTCTCGGCCATGGCTGGCTCCGCTCCCCGCCGCTCAGGCGGGCGGGCTGACCCGTCGAGCCTGGTCAGGCAGGATCAGCGGCAACGGCTCACCGACGGGAAGCGCGTGCGCGCCTCGTCGCACGGCCACGCGGGTGAGGACGTCCTCCCACTGCGCCGAGTCCTCAGCGTCCGGCTCGATCGCCGGGCGCCCGAGCATCGTGGCCCGCAGCAACCAGCGCGGACCGTTGATCCCGACGATGCGCGACGGCTGGGTCGCCGTGCCGCCCTCGGGTCGCTGCACCTTCATCTGGCACAGCAGCTCGGTGCCGAAGCGACCCTCGCGCTCGGTGGCGGTCCCGCCGCGCTGGGCGGTGTCGGCAGCGATCTGGGGCCGCACGTCGTTCCAGAGGTCTCCGTTGCGCGGCGCAGCGAAGGCTCGGATCTCGATGGCACCGTCGGCCCCCGCCAGCATCACCGACTGCACGTTGCCCGAGGAATCGTCGACCTGCAGCCGCAGCTCGCGGCCCTCCTCCGGGGCGATCAGCAGGGAGCCGAGATCGACGCGCTCGACACCGTCGTCCGGCAGGTCGTCGGCGTCGTAGGGGCCAGGGGGCGTCTCGACCTGGGATGCCTCGGAGGAGGCGCCCTCAGGGCTCTCGGCGTCGCCGGTGGCGGACTTGCGACGGAACTTCACGAACTCACTCCTGACTCACGAAGGGGTCCCGGATCCGAAACCCCCGGTAGAACCGTAGCCCCCGTCGCCACGCTCGCTCTCGGGGAGTCGTTCCACCTCGGTGAACGCAGCCCGCTCGACCCGCTGGATCACCAGCTGGGCGATCCGGTCGCCACGACGCAGCACGACCGGCTCGCGGGCGTCGTGGTTGACCAGCAGCACCTTGATCTCGCCCCGGTAGCCGGCGTCGACGGTGCCGGGCGTGTTGACGATCGACAGCCCGTGACGCACCGCCAGGCCCGAGCGCGGATGCACGAGGGCGACGTACCCCTCGGGCAGCGCAACCGCTATCCCCGTCGGGACGAGGACGCGCTCCCCCGGCGCCAGGGTGACGTCGGTGGTGGTCATCAGGTCGGCGCCGGCGTCGCCGGCGCGGGCGTACGACGGGAGCGGCAGCTCAGGATCGAGCCGGAGAACCTGCACAGCCAGGTCCGTGGGAACGGGGTTCGGGTTCACGTGCGCGACCTTAGTGGGCCGAGGAGCAGCCGGGCCCGGTGACTCGACCACCGTCCCGGGTGGGAGAATCGCCCTGTGACCACGACCGCCGCCCATCGCGAGCGGCTGCACGTCCCCCTGCGGTGGTGGGTCCAGGGCACGATGCTCGTCGCGACCCTGTGGCTCGCGCTCGTCGTGGCGATCCCGGGGCACATCGCCTGGAGCGTCACGGCGGTGTGCCTGCTCCTGCTGGCGGCCTTCTTCGCCCGGTACGGCGGTGTCGAGGTGAGGGTCGAGGACGGCGAGCTGCGGGTCGGGCGTGCCCACATCGCAGCCCAGCACCTCGGGCCCGCGGTGGCGTTGGACGCCGAGCAGACGCGCCGTACGGCGGGCGTGGAGGCCGACGCGCGCGCCTACCTCGTGCTGCGGCCCTACCTCGACCGGGCTGTTCGGCTCCGGATCGACGACCCGGTCGACCCGGCGCCGTACTGGTTGATCGCCACACGTGATCCCGATGGGCTCGCTGCTGCCATCAACGCCATGCTCTAGGGTCGAGACATGGCAAAGAAGTCTCCGGAGCCGGCGCAGCAGCGCGACGTCGCCGACAGCTCCAAGGTCTGGTCCGTCTTCTCGCTGGTCGCGTCGCTGGGTGCCGCCGCGGTCGCCCGGAAGGGCCTCACCACCTCGTGGAAGGCCGCAACCGGCAAGAACCCGCCGGCCAACCCCGCCGACCCGGACGTGCAGATGCGCGAGGCCGTGATGTGGGCGGCCGCGAGCGGCACGCTCGTCGCCATGGCGCGGATGCTCGCCCAGCGGCGTGCCGCCGGCTACTACCTCAAGTCGACCGGCAAGCTGCCTCCCGGCCTGGAGAAGGACGTCTAGAGCCGACAACCCGAGGCCGCGGCTCGGCCACCGACGATTGCGCCTGTCACTCCTTCGTCGTGTCAGACGCAATCAACGCAGTAGAGCTTCTTCTCGTCGGCCAGCTGGCTGCGGTGGTGCACCAGGAAGCAGCTCATGCAGGTGAACTCGTCCTCCTGCTTGGGCTTCACCTCGACGGCAAGCTCCTCGTGGGACAGATCGGCGCCAGGGAGCTCGAAGCTCTCTGCGGCCTCGGTCTCGTCCTCGTCGACCTTGCCCGAGTTCTTGTCGTGACGACGCGCCTTGAGCTCTTCGATGCTCTCCTCGGACTGATCTTCCTCGTTCTTGCGCGGTGCGTCGTAGTCGGTCGCCATGCGTCGCTCACTCCCCTCTCGCCCAGTTGCCCGGTATGTCGGCTGCCCGGGTGTGTCCGGGCGCCGGAATCGTCTGTGTGTGGACCCTGCGTCCCCGAGTGAACTCGGGCCCCAGCGGGGCAGATTGTGCACCATCCCCCCTCACGAGGGAACACCGGGCGCCGCAGGTACATCCGAACGTCGCCCGGGGGCGCACTATTCCCCCCAGAATCCCGCCTCCAGCGTCGCCCCGAGGAGCTCGTCCAGGCCGTGTGACGGGGCACACAGCAGCAGGGTCCGACCTCCTGCTCCGAGGCCGGTGCGCGTCGCTGCGCCCGCCGCTCGCGCGATCAGCCCTCCGGCCGCGTGGTCCCACAGGTTGACCCCCTCCTCGACGTAGCCGTCGATGATCCCCTCTGCCACGTGGCACAGGTCCAGGGCGCACGAGCCGAGTCGGCGGATGTCGCGGATGCGCGGCAGCAGGTGCGCCACGGCAGCGGCCTGGTGCACCTTGACCTCCGCGACGTAGGAGAAGCCCGTGGCGATCAGCCGCTCCGCCAGAGGAGCCGGTCCCCGGACCGAGATCGGTACGCCGTCCCTCGTCGCGACCGTGCGGCCGTCGGCACCGGGCCGGGCGACGTACTCCACACCCTTGGCGACGTCGAGCACCACGCCGACGACGACGTCGCCGTCGACCTCGGCGGCGATGGACACGGCGTACTGCGGGATCCCGTAGAGGAAGTTGACGGTGCCGTCGATGGGATCGACGATCCACCGCACACCACTCGTGCCGGGCACGTCGTCGCCCTCCTCGCCGAGAAACGCGTCGGCGGGTCGTCGGGCGAGGATGCGCCCGCGCACGAGCTCCTCGGAGGCCTTGTCCGCCTCGGTGACGACGTCGATGGGGCTGGTCTTGGTGTCGGCGACGGTCACCTCGCGCTGGGCGCGCCCGCGCACCAGCGTGGCCGCCTCGCGGGCGACCTCGACGGCGAGGTCGGCCAGCTCATCAAGGTCGACCGCGCTGTCAGTGCTCACGCGGTCTCGCCGCACAACGCGGGACGGTCACCGCCGGCAGCACCGGGGTTGGCGCAGCAGCCCACCGGGCACCGGTCCCACAGTGCCCCGAGCTCGCCCCACGCCGCCCGACCGGCCGCCACTCCTGACTCGGCCACAGCGCGCTCGGTGACGAGATCGCGGACCACGGCGACGAATCGCGGGTCCTCGCCGGGGGTCGCAGCTCGCCGAGCCGGCAGTCGCAGCCGCTCGGCCGTGGCCAACGCCTCGGTGTCGAGGTCGTAGATCACCTCCATGTGGTCGGAGACGAAGCCGATCGGCACCAGCACCACGGCCCGGACCTCCTCCGCCTCGGCGAGCGCCTCCAGGTGGTCGTTGACGTCGGGCTCCAACCACGGCGTGCGCGGCGAGCCGGAGCGGGAGCAGAAGACCAGGTCGTGCTCGTGGCGCCGCCCCGTCTGCTCGGCGATCCGATCGACCACGACCCGCGCCGCGCTCAGGTGCTGGGCGACGTAGGCCGAACCGCCTGACTGCGGTGGCCCGCTGGCCTCGTTCATGGCCGTAGGGATCGAGTGGGTGACGAAGACGATCCGCGCACCGTGCCCGAGCCCGTCGGGGAGGTCGTCCAACGCCGCGCGGGTGGCATCGACGACCGGCTCGAGGAATCCGGGGTGGTTGAAGTAGTGCCGCAGCTTGTCCAGGCGAGGCGCACCCTCGATGCCCTCGACGGCGTCGTACAGGTTCTCGCGGTACTGCCGACAGCTCGACCAGGACGAGTAGGCGCTGGTCACGAAGCACGCTGCGCGCGTGATGCCGTCGGCCGCCATGCGGGCGACGGTGTCGCGCAGGTAGGGATCCCAGTTGCGGTTGCCCCAGTAGACCGGCACATCGATGCCGTGCTCGGCGAGGTCCCGCTCGACGGCAGCGATGAAGGCGCGGTTCTGGTCGTTGATGGGCGAGCGGCCCCCGAAGAGGAAGTAGTGCTCACCCACCTGCTCCAGACGCTCGCGCGGGATGCCGCGACCGCGCGTGACGTTCTCGAGGAAGGGAACGACGTCCTCGGGCTTCTCCGGCCCCCCGAAGGAGACCAGCAGGAGTGCGTCGTAGGGGGCCACGTCAGGAGGTGTCACCCCGTCATCGTAGGGAGGTCCGGGCCACCCGTCGGGAGGGGTGGAGTGCGAGCCGTCGTACGGCGCAGCGCTCCGGTGGAGGGGGCGCCCGGCCACTCAGGCAGCAACGAAGTACCCGCGTCCGCCCAGTAGGCTCCCGACGTGCTCGGTTCCTACGCCCGGATCCTCGCCCATCCCGGGACGGCGCTGTTCAGCGCCAGCGGACTGGTCGCGCGACTGCCCATCTCGATGGTCGGGCTCGGCATCGTCCTGCTCGTCGAGGCACAGTCGGGCTCCTACGGGCTGGCCGGGGCGGTCTCCGCCGTGACCCTGGTCGCCAACGCGGGCTTCGCGATCCTGCAGGCGCGCTGGACCGACCGGTTCGGCCAGTCCCGGGTGCTCCCCGTCGCCATCTCCGTCTGGGGGGTGGCTCTGGCCTCGCTCATGTGGTCGGTGGAGGCCGAGGCAGCACTGCCGGTCACCTTCGCGCTGGCCGCGGCGACCGGCGCTGCCCTGCCGGCGGTCGGGAGCTGCGTGCGCGCTCGCTGGGCCCATGTCCTGACCGACCCCGGACAGCGGCAGACGGCCTTCGCGCTCGAGGCCGTCGCGGACGAGACGGTCTTCATGACCGGCCCCATCATCGTCACCCTGCTCGCCACCGCCGTGCACCCCGTCGCAGGCCTGTCGGCGGCCGTGCTGGCCGGCGTCGGCGGAACGCTCCTGTTCAGCGCCCAGCGTCGCACGGAGCCGCCGCCGCACCCCCGTGCGGTCCACCGCTCCGCCCGCCCGCAGATGCCGTGGGCCACCGTCGCGCCGCTGAGCGTGGTGTGCCTGGCCCTGGGCTCGCTGTTCGGGGCCGCGGAGGTGACGACGGTCGCCTTCAGCGACGAGCAAGGAGCCACGGCGTACGCCGGCGTGCTGCTCGCCCTGTGGGCGGCCGGCAGCCTGATCGCCGGCGCCATCACCGGCGCCGTGACGTGGCACCGTCCGGTCCTCCAGCGCCTGCGGATCGGAGCCGCCGCCATGGCCGTGACGATGGTCCCGCTGCTGCTCATCGACTCGATGTGGGTGATGGGCGCGGTCCTGTTCGGCGCCGGCTTCGCGATCGCGCCCACGCTGATCGCCTCCATCTCGTTGGCCGAGGCCAACGTGCCGCCCGCCCGACTGACCGAGGGCCTGGCCTTCCTGCAGACCGGCCTCGTCGCCGGTGTCGCCCCCGGAGCAGCCGTGGCCGGGCTGGTCGTGGATGCGCACGGCGCCTCGGCGGCCTACGTCGTCTCCATCGGGGGCGGCGCCCTGGCGCTGGTGGCCGCACTCGCCACGAGGGCGACGGCACGTTCGATCCCGGTGGCGGCTTCTGAAGCGCCTGGTCGCGGCGCGGTGCCGGGCTGATCAGCCGTCGCTGGCGTAGGGTCGGTCGGAAGAAGAATCGGGGTAGACCCGCAGGCGAAGAAGGCAGATGACCATGGCAGGGCACCAGGCAGGCAACCCGCTCGACGGCGCCGTTCCTGCCCAGCCCCGCCCCGGGGCGGGTGCGCCCGCTCCCCTCTCGTTGCGAGGACTGAGCCGCGACGGAGCAGCCCTGCTCCTCACCGACGGGTCCGGGGCCGGGTTCGTCCT
Source organism: Nocardioides sp. (assembly GCF_029937575.1). Lineage (GTDB taxonomy): Bacteria > Actinomycetota > Actinomycetes > Propionibacteriales > Nocardioidaceae > Nocardioides. The sequence continues at coordinate 85,546 of NZ_JAPYPS010000006.1, read as the reverse complement.
CGACATCACCCCTGGCCTGCGCGCTGCTCTGCGTGGCGACGCCTCCCGCACCGGCAAGTTGGAGACCACGATGGACAGCACCCTCCGTCCCCGCGACATCCAGGCGCGCATCCGCGCCGGAGAGAGCGCCGAGGCCGTCGCCGAGGCGGCCCAGACGAGCGTCGAGAAGATCATGGCGTTCGCCGGCCCCGTCCTCGCCGAGCGTGAGCACGTCGCCGAGCGCGCCCAACGCTCCAACCTCCGCCGACCTGCCGGCGAGTCCTCCGGAGCCGCACGCACCCTGGGCGACGCCGTGGAGGCGCACCTCCGCTCGTGCAACGTCGACCCGGGTGTGGTCGCCTGGGACGCCTGGCGTCGTGAGGACGGACGCTGGTCACTGCTCGGTGACTACGAGCTGACCGTGCGCTCGGGCTCGGCCCAGTTCACCTTCGATGTGCGCGGCAACTACGTGGTGCTCGACAACGAGGACGCCCGATGGCTCGTCGGTGAGTCCGTCGCCTCGCCAGCGCCCGCACGCGACGACCTCCAGAGCGTTCGGGAGCGCCGTCTGACCTCGGTGCCGCCCGACGAGCTGCCGCTCGGCGACGACGCGATCGAGCTGGTCCACGAGGACCAGGCCGCGCCTCCGCCCGTCGAGCCGCGCCTCGAGACACCCGTCGAGCCACCCGTCGAGGAGGGCACGCTGCCGCTGGAGGCCTTCTTCGAGGGCCAGGGCGAGGAACCCGACGCCGACCTGACGGTCGAGAGCCCGAAGCAGCCGGAGCCGGCAGCTGAGGAGGCCGCCGAGGAGGCCGCAGCCACCCGCCGTCCCGTGCAGAAGAAGAAGGGACGTGCCTCGGTCCCGAGCTGGGACGAGATCATGTTCGGCTCCGGTTCCGACGATCCCGGCGCCCGCTCCTAGCCCGTTCCCCACCCTGCGCGAGCCTCCATCCGGGCGGCTACCACGCAGTAGTCTGGCGCACATGTCCTACTTCGTGACCGGCGCCACAGGGTTCATCGGCCGTCATCTCGTCCAGGAGCTCGTCGACACGCGCGAGGGCGACATCTTCGTCCTCTGCAGGTCCGGCTCCCTGGGGCGTCTCGAGACCCTGATGAGGCGCTGGGGCTCGAGCCGCGTCGTGCCCGTGGTGGGCGACCTGTCCACCGCCGGACTCGGCGTGGACGGGCAGTGGGTCTCCGAGCACGCCGGCTCCATCGAGCACTTCTTCCACCTGGCAGCGATCTACGACATGACTGCCGACGACGCGACGAACGAGACGATGAACGTCGGCGGCACCCGGCACGCCGTCGAGCTGGCCGGGTCTCTGCGCGTCGGTTGCTTCCACCAGGTCTCGTCGGTCGCGGCCGCCGGCGAGTACCGCGGGCGCTTCGACGAGACGATGTTCGACGAGGGCCAGCACCTGCCCTCGCCGTACCACCGGACGAAGTACGAGTCGGAGAGGATCGTGCGCGAGGAGGCCACAACGCTGGGCATCCCGTGGCGGGTCTACCGTCCGGCGATCGTCGTGGGTCACTCCGAGACCGGGGCGATGGACAAGATCGACGGCCCCTACTACTTCTTCCCCCTGATGAAGGCGATGCGTGACCGGCTGCCCGCCTGGCTGCCACTCGCCGGTGTCGATCTCGGCGACACCAACGTCGTCCCGGTCGACTACGTCGCCAAGGCGATGGATCACCTGGCGCACCTCCCCGACCACGACGGCGAGGCGTTCCACCTGGTCAACCCGGAGCCGCAGTCCACCGTCGAGATGGTCAACGCCTTCTGCAAGGCCGCCGGGGCTCCGCAGTTCGCCTCGCCGATCGACCGCAGCCTGGCGCGCGCCGGTGCGCTGGTCCCCCGGCGCTTGCGCCCGGGCGCAGTCATCAACACCCTGGTGCGCAACAAGGCCGTGCAGACGGTGCTCGACCAGACCCTCGGCCGCGTCGGGATTCCCGCCGAGGTCCTGGCCCACACCGGTTTCACGGCGGTCTTCGACTCCTCGCGGACCGAGCGTGCCCTGGCGGGCTCCGGTATCGCGGTCCCCGACCTGGAGAGCTACGTCCGCACCCTGTGGGGCTACTGGGAGGAGAATCTCGATACCTCCACCGGCCAGGACCCGAAGGTACGTGCGGCCCTTGCCGGCAAGCACGTCGTCATCACCGGCGCCTCGTCGGGCATCGGGCAGGTCACCGCCCTCAAGGTCGCCCAGGCCGGCGGCATCCCCGTCCTCGTGGCACGCGGCAAGGACAAGCTCGAGGAGACCCGCTCCACGATCGAGATGCGCGGTGGCACCGCCCACGTCTTTCCCTGCGACCTCTCGGACCTCGAGGCCATCGACCGGCTGTGCGAGCAGATCGCGACCGAGCTGCCGTCGGTCGACTTCGTGGTCAACAACGCCGGCCGCTCGATCCGTCGCTCACTGCGACTCTCGACCGATCGGTTCCACGACTTCGAGCGCACCATGCAGCTCAACTACTTCGGCGCGATCCGACTGGTCATGGGGCTGATGCCGGCCATGCAACGCCAGAAGTCCGGCCACATCGTCAACATCTCCTCCATCGGCGTGCAGACCAACCCGCCTCGGTTCTCGGCGTACGTCGCCTCCAAGTCCGCCCTCGACTCCTGGAGCAACGTGGTGGCCTCGGAGGTCGTCGGCAACGGGATCACGTTCACCAACATCCACATGCCGCTGGTGCGCACGCCGATGATCGCCCCGACCAAGCTCTACGACAAGTTCCCCACGATCTCACCGGCGCAGGCTGCCGACACCGTGATCACCGCGATGGTCAGCAAGCCGCACGAGATCAACACGGCGCTCGGCAACGTCGGCGCCGTCGCCCACACCGTGGCGCCCAAGCTCGCCTTCCGCGTGCTCAACATGGCCTACCACGTGTTCCCCGACTCGGCCGCGGCCAAGGGTCAGGTGCCGCAGAGCGGCACCCGGGAGACCGAGCAGATCATGCTCGCCAAGGTCTTCAAGGGGATTCATTGGTGATCGCAGGTCGGACGAAGTCGCAACCGACGCGTCGAACCCGGTGAGCCGAGGAGCAGCCTCAGCCAGGCGCGTCGACCGAGACCGGGGTCTGCTCACCGTCGTCGGGGCGGGCGCGGAGGTCGTCGGCGCTGATCAGCGGCTTCATCCCGCCAGCGTGCCGCACGTCCGAGATTGGTTTTGACAACCATTCTCATTGCTGTTGATAATCATTCTCATGCGCATTCGTCCCCAGAGGTCCCTGCTCGTCGGTCTGCTGCTGGCCTCGACCGGGTGTACGGCGTTGGCCGACAACGACACGTCCGGCGTCCAGGTCGCGGCTGCCTTCTACCCCCTGCAGTACGTCGTGGAGCGCGTCGCCGGGCCGTACGCCGACGTGGTCGGGCTGACCACGCCGGGCAAGGAGCCGCACGACCTGGAGCCGACGATCAAGGAGACCGCCGACATCGCCCAGGCGGACCTCGTTGTCCACGAGGCCGACTTCCAGGCCTCCATCGACGCCGCCATCGAGCAGAACGCCACCGGCGAGGTCATCGACGCCGCCGCCGTGGTCGGGCTCCGGCCCTTCAGCTCCGACGACCAGCACGGGGATGGGGACGGGGACGGGGACGGGGACGGGGATGGCGAGTCCGAGGACCACACGGACCACGACCACGAGGGCGGACTCGACCCGCACTTCTGGCTCGACCCCCTGCGGATGGCAACCCTCGGCGACGCGATCGCGGCGTCGTTGAGCGAGATCGACCCGACGAACGCCGACGCCTTCGACGCCAACGCCGCGGCACTGCGCAACGACCTCGAGCGTCTCGACGCCGCCTTCACCACGGGGTTGGCCGACTGCGAGCGCTCGACGATCGTGGTCTCCCACGACGCGTTCGGCTACCTCACGCAGTACGGCCTCGAGCTCGCGCCCGTCGCGGGACTCTCCCCCGATGCCGAACCCACTCCGGCCGACCTGGGCAGGCTCCGGCAGCTGATCGAGGAGGACGGCATCACCACCGTGTTCGGTGAGCGGCTGGCCAGTCCTAGGTTGACCCAGACGCTTGCCGACGACGCCGGTGTGCGCACCGCGGTCCTCGACCCGATCGAAGGCCTGTCGGACGAGACGTCCGAGGAGGACTACCTCAGCCTGATGGAGGAGAACCTCGCCGCGCTACAGGAGGCCAACGCATGCCGGTGATCGAGGTCCAGGACGGCGCAGTGGCCATCAGTGGACGGCCCGTCCTGCGCGGCATCGACCTGTGCGTCGGCCGCGGAGAGTTCGTGGCGCTGATGGGCGCCAACGGCTCCGGCAAGTCCACGCTGGTGCGTGCCCTGACCGGCCTGCGGCCGTTGAGTCGAGGTGCGATCACGCTGTTCGGGACGCCGTTGGAGGACTTCCACGAGTGGCACCGCATCGGTTTCGTCCCGCAGCGCTCCGGCGCCGCCTCCGGCGTACCCGCCTCCGTGCGTGAGGTCGTCTCCTCGGGGCGACTCACCCGCAGAAGGCTGCTGCGGCCCCTCGGCGCGACGGATCGGCGCGCCATCGACGACGCGATCGAGCTGGTCGGCCTCGGCGATCGAGCACGTGACGGTGTCAGCACCCTGTCCGGTGGCCAGCAGCAGCGGGTGCTGATCGCCCGCGCGTTGGCCGCTGACCCAGAGCTGTTCTTCCTCGACGAGCCGACGGCTGGCGTCGACCTGCCCAACCAGAAGGTCCTCACCGACGCCCTCGCCTCCCTCAAGGAGCGCGGTGCGACCATCGTCCTGGTCGCCCACGAGCTCGGTCCCCTGGCGGCCCTGGTCGAGCGCGCCGTCGTGATGCGCGACGGGCGGGTGGCCTACGACGGTGAGCCCATCCCCGACCACGCGGTGCACGAGCCGTGGCTCGGCGAGGCTCACGGTCACCACCACCACGCTCGCCACGAGTCGGCGCACGAGCACGACCACGCCCCGCACGTACGTTCCCCGTTGGAGGGCCGTCCATGACACCCGTCGAGCTCTTCAGCGAGCCCTTCATGCAGCGTGCCCTGCTCGCCGCCCTGTTCACCGGACTCGCTGCTCCGGTGATCGGGACCTACCTCGTGCAGCGTCGCCTGGCCCTGATGGGCGACGGACTGGGGCACGTCGCCGTCACGGGCGTCGCCGTGGGGCTCCTGACCGGCTACTCGCCGACCTGGACCGCGGTCGTCGTGGCCATCCTGGGGGCGATCGCGATCGAGGTCGTGCGGGAGCGAGGCAACACCAACGGGGACGTCGCGCTGGCGCTGCTCTTCTACGGGGGGCTCGCCGGCGGCGTCCTGCTCACCGGCCTCGGCGGGCGACGTGCCGCTGAGCTCCAGCAGTATCTCTTCGGCTCGATCACCACGATCTCCGACGGGGACGTGGTGGTCACCATGGTCCTGGCCGCCCTGGTCATCGTCGTGGGCGTGGGTCTGTCACCACAGCTCTTCGCGGTGGCCCAGGACCCCGAGTTCGCGCGGGTCGCCGGGCTGCGTGTGCGGTTCTACAACCTGATCGTGGCGGTGCTCGCGGCCGTCACCGTCACCGTCGCGATGCGCACCGTGGGTCTCCTGCTCGTCTCGGCCCTCATGGTGGTCCCGGTCGCCACGTCCCAGCAGCTCACCCGGTCCTTCCGGGCCACCTTGGTGGCCGCGATGGCCCTGGGCACGCTCGCCTCGGTGGGAGGCCTGGTCATCTCGGCGTTCGCCTCCTACCAGGCCACGGTGGCACCCGGCCCCACCATCGTCCTTCTCTCCCTCGCGGGCTTCGTCATCACCTGGCCCCTCGGGGTCTGGCTGCGACATCGTGCCCGCCTTCGTCGGCCCTTCGCCGACGAGGCCCCCGACGAGCACACGGTCAGCGACCACGACCACGACCACGGACCGGGGTGCGGCCACGTCGCCGTACCACACGACGACCACGTCGACTACGTCCACGACGGGCACCGGCACGCACCCCACGGGACGCACTATGACGAGCACTGACCCGTCACTGCCGCCCGACGCGGGCGTACGCCCCACCCGGCAACGCACTGCGGTGATCGAGGCCTTGGTCTCGGTCGACGACTTCCGCTCAGCGCGCGAGCTCCACGATCTCCTCGAGTCGCGCGAGGCCCAGGTCGGTCTTGCCACCGTCTACCGCACCCTGCAGCTGCTCGCCGACGCCGGCGCGGTCGACGTGCTGCGCCGCGAGGACGGCGAGGCGACCTACCGGCGCTGCTCGCGCCACCACCACCACCACCTGGTGTGCCGCTCCTGCGGCGCGACGGTCGAGGTCGAGGGGCCGGCCGTCGAACGATGGACCGAGCGGGTGTCCTCGGAGCACGGCTTCGTCGACGTCAGCCACACCCTCGAGGTCTTCGGCACCTGCGCTTCCTGTCGAAGCGCCTGAGCCTGGATCGCTACGCTCACGGACGACGTCACTTCGCGCCGCCGTACCTCCGGTCGCGCTCGGCGTAGATCTCGATGGCGCGCCACAGGGCGAGCCGGTCGACGTCCGGCCACAGGATGTCGGTGAACACCATCTCCGCGTAGGCGGCCTGCCAGAGCATGAAGTTGGACAGCCGCTGCTCGCCGGACGTGCGCCAGATCAGGTCGGCGTCACCGATCTCGGGCACGTAGAGGTGTCGGGCGAAGGTCTTCTCGTCGATCCTGTCGGGGTTGAGCCTCCCCGCAGCGACCTCGCGGGCGATCGAGCGCGCGGTGTCGGCCAGCTCCGCCCGCCCCCCGTAGTTGACGCACATCGTCAATGTCAGGACATCGTTGTCGCGGGTCAGCTCCTCGGCCACCTGGAGCTCGCGGATCACCGACTTCCACAACCGAGGTGCCCGGCCTGCCCACCGCACGCGCACCCCCAGCTCGTGCATCTCGTCGCGGCGGCGTCGGATCACGTCGCGGTTGAAGCCCATCAGGAACTTGACCTCGTCGGGCGACCTGGTCCAGTTCTCGGTCGAGAACGCGTAGGCCGAGATCGCCTTCACCCCGATCTCGATGGCGCCCTCCACGACGTCGAAGAGCGACGCCTCCCCCATCTCGTGGCCCTGGGTGCGCGGGAGGCCGCGTTGCTTGGCCCAGCGCCCGTTGCCGTCCATCACGATCGCGACGTGCTGCGGGACGAACTGCGCCGGGATCGCGGGCGGGCGGGCGCCGGAGGCGTGCGGCGTGGGTGGCCTGGGCTCCGGGGCAGTGCGCTTCACGGTGCGGACGCTACCGTTCGACGTGCTCCAGGGAGCGCAGGGATCGCTCGAGGTGCCAGGTCAGGAAGGCCGCCACGAGGCTGCTTGCCTCACCGAGGTGACGCGCGTCTGCGGCCTCGACGGTCTCCCAGTCACCGGCCAGCAGCGCCCCCAGCACCGCGACCGTCTCCGGCGCCGGAGCCATGGAGCCCGGCACCCGGCACGTGGTGCAGAGCAGCCCGCCCATGGAGGGGTTGAACCAGCGGTGCGGTCCCTCCCGCCCGCAGTGGGCACAGAGGTCGAACGACGGCGCGTAGCCGGCCACGGCCAGCGACCGCAGGAGATAGGAGTCGAGCACCTGCCCGGGGCGTCGCGTCCCCTCCACCATCGCTCGCAGACCCCCCACCAGCAACAGGAACTGCTGCACCGAGGCCTGCTTCTCCTCCGGCACCAGGCGGTCGGCGGTCTCGAGCATGGCAGTCCCGGCCGTGTAGCGCTCGTAGTCGTTGCCGAGGCCGGAGGAGAACGGGAACCGGGTCTCGGCCTGGGTCACGATGTCGAAGGTGCGCCCCTCGGCCAGCTGCAGGTCGACGTAGGTGAACGGCTCGAGCCGGGAGCCGAACTTCGAGGTCGTGCGTCGCACGCCCTTGGCCACGGCACGCACCCGCCCGTGGTGTCGGGTCAACAGGGTGATGATGCGATCGGCCTCCCCCAGCTTGTGGGTGCGCAGGACGACCGCCTCGTCGCGATAGAGAGGCACACGCCGATTCTGCCCTGTTCGCCCAGCGGAAGCGGTACGTCGACGGCGGCGCGGCGTCGTGCGGTCTAGACCGAAGCCGACGAGCCTTCCCGACCTCCCAACATGGCCAGCGACATCGACCACAATGCAGGAGTGAGTCCCCCGTCGCAGCAACGCCAGGTCGACGTCGGGTTCACCGGTGTGCTGCTCGCGTCGATCCTGCTGATCGACCTCGCGCTGCTCTCGGTACGCGACGACCTGGGCGCGCTCACGACGTACTGGTCGAGCGTGGGGGCCAGCGCCGGGCTGCTGGCCGTCTCACCGCTGCGCCGCTGGGTGGTCGTGGTCCCCCTCGTCTTGGGCCTCCCGCTGGGCGCGTTCCTGGCCTACGGCGTGCCCCTGAGGGACGCGGTGGCGATCTGCGGGTCGCACGTGGCTCAGGCGATGGTGGTCGCGGCCGTGCTCACGCACCTCGGTCGGCGTCGGGCGCACGTCGACTCGATGCCAGACCTCGCCCGCCTGACCGCGGCAGCCGTGCTGGGTGGGCTCCTGTCGGTCGTGGTGGAGACCCAGACCAGGGTGGACCAGCTCCCCGCCTCCACCGCCCTGGCCGTCCAGGTCGGCTCCCAGCACGCGCTGTCCATCCTGCTGCTGGGCGCCGTCGTGCTGGCCACCCGCGACGGCTGGGGCCAACGCCTGCGCGGCAAGTCCCTCCTCATCGGGGTTCAGGCGGCGGCGCTGCTCACGGTCCTGGCACTCGTGTTCTCGCCGACCGACTCCGCACCTCTCACCTTTGCGCCGATCCCGATCCTGGTGTGGGCCGCGATCGCGTTCGACCTGCGGGTCGTCAGCTGGCAGCTCCTCGGCATGGCGACGGCCGTCACGCTTGCGACAGCACACGGGCGTGGACCCTTCGCCGAGGAGGTCGAGCGACCCGAGCTGGTCGGCATCATCACCCTGGGCTACATCGCCTGCGCAGCCCTGATCGCCCTGCCGCTGGCCGCCATCGTCAGCCAGCGACGCGTGCTGATGGAGCGCGTCGTCTCCGACGAGCAGCTGTTCCGGCGCACCTTCACCGAGTCGCCCCTCGGGATGGTCCTCATGCGGGAGCGGGCAGGGGCGCTGGAGATCACCGAGGTCAACAGCGCGGCCGTGCAGATCCTCGGCGCCCCGACCGTCGAGCTCGACGGTCGCCGGTTCACCGACCTCGTCGCCACCCTGGACCACCGCGAGCACGTCTTCGAGGCCCTGCTCTCGCGGGAGTCCGACATCTGGCACGGCCAGGCCTCGGTGCTCGGCCGACCGGGCAGCCGTGTCGACCTGGCGATCGCCGCGATCGCCTCCGCCGACGGGTCACGCGTCTTCTCCGCCCAGCTCCTCGACCAGACCCAGCAGCACGACAGCATGCGCCGCCTCGAGGCAGCCAACAAGCTCACCGACGCCACTCTCGACACCACCGCCTGCATCATCGTCGTCACCGACGACAGCGGCACGGTCATCCGCGTCAACGCCGCGACCAAGGAGATCACCGGCTACGACGAGGCGACGCTCGTGGGCGCTCGGATCTGGGAGACGCCCCTCGCCGCGCTGACCCGCTCGGAGACCGAGGCGATGTTCCTGTGGCCGAACAGGTCCGGCTTCGCGATGGTGCGCGAGAGACAGTCCTACACCGCCGCGGGCGACCCCGTACGCCTGGTGTGGAACAACAACGTCGTGCGAGACGAGGCCGGTACGCCGTCGTACGCCGTGCTGACCGGCGTCGACGTGACGGCTGAGCGATCCAGCACCGGCCTGATGGCCCATCTCCTCCAGGCCTCGATCGCCACCGCGCTGATCGGGATCGACGTCACCGGTCGGATCACCGTCTTCAACGCCGGCGCCACCCACATGCTGGGCTACTCCGCCGAGGAGATGATCGGCCAACCCTTCGTCGGCATCCTCGAGCCGTCACAGCTCCTCGTGCGCACCGGCGCCGTGGGGGACCGGGAGGCCTTCCTGTGCCTGATCGGGATGATCGGCAAGCGGGACGAGTCGTCGGCACGAGACTGGACGTGGCGCACCCGTGGCGGCCACGAGCTGATCGTCTCGATGACGCTGAGCGTCACCGACGACGACGTCGAGGACCGCGTCGGCTTCCTGTGCGTCGGCCGCGACGTGACCGAGCAGCGCGAGGGCCAGGAGACCTTGGTCGCAGCCCTCGACAAGGAGCGAACGGCCGTCGAGCGGCTGCGGGCGCTCGACCGCGCCAAGGACGAGTTCGTCTCCACGGTCTCCCACGAGCTGCGCACGCCGGTCACCAGCATCCTGGGCTACACCGAGCTGCTCCTCGACGGTGACGTCGTCGAGCCGCATCCCCAGCAGGCCACCATGCTCGAGACGATCGCGCGCAGCAGCCACCGGCTGATCGCGATCTGCAACGACCTGCTCCTGCTCAGCGGCTTCGAGCAGCGCGAGGCGCTCGCCAACCGGGAGACCTACGACCTGCGCGAGGCGATCGGCGTGGCCGAGGAGTTCGCCAAGGCCGCCGCGGCCCAACGTCGGCTCACCATCACGTTCGAAGCTCCGGACGAGCCCGTGATGGTCTCCGGCGATCGCAGTCAGCTCGACCGGGTGTTCATCAACCTCGTCAGCAACGCGATCAAGTTCACCGCGGACGACGGCACGGTCGACATCCGCGTGAGGAACGACGACCGGCTCGGTGCCGTCATCACGGTCGGCGACACCGGCATCGGCATCCACAAGGACGACCAGGAACTGGTGTTCCAGCGCTTCTACCGCAGCGACACGGCCCAGTCGATGGCCATCCCCGGCACGGGCCTGGGCCTGTCGATCGTCGCCGGCATCGTCGACGCCCACGGGGGGACGATCGCGGTCGACTCGACGCCCGGCGAGGGCACGACGTTCACCGTGTCCCTGCCGGTCGTCGCCTGATCAGCGCGGCTGCGCTGCGCGGTTGACCGCACTCACCACAGCCTCGAGGGAGGCGGTGACGATGTTGGCGTCCAGGCCGACACCCCAGTAGAGCTCGCCGCGGACCGCGCACTCGACGTACGCCGCAGCGATGGCGTCGCCCCCGGAGCTCAATGCGTGCTCGTGGTAGTCGAGCACGCGGACGTCGTAGTCCTGCGGGAGTCCGTTGATCGCGGTCACGAATGCCGCGATGGGTCCGTTGCCGCTTCCCTCGAGCGTGCGCCGCTCTCCCTCCACCGAGACGTCGACGGTGAGGGCGTCCTTCTCCCCCGCCGCCGAGCTGGTGTGGACCGAGTCGAGAGCCAGGGGGGTGGCGCGGTCGAGGTACTCGGCGCGGAACGCCCTCCAGATCTCGTCGGGAGTGACCTCTCCCCCCTCGGCGTCCGTGCGCTGCTGGATCACTCGGCTGAACTCGATCTGGGCTCGGCGCGGCAGCTCGAGCTTGTGCTCGGTCTTGAGGATGTAGGCCACGCCTCCCTTGCCGGACTGACTGTTGACACGGATCACGGCCTCGTAGCTGCGGCCGACGTCCTTGGGGTCGATCGGCAGGTAGGGCACCTCCCAGCGGCGCTCCTCCACCGGGATCCCGTCACGCTGGGCGTCCAGCTCGAGATGCTCGAAGCCCTTCTTGATGGCGTCCTGGTGGGAGCCGGAGAACGCCGTGTAGACCAGGTCGCCGCCGTACGGGTGCCGCTCGGGGACGTCGAGCTGGTTGCAGTACTCCACGGTGCGCCGGATCCCGTCGATTCCGCCGTCGCTCGCGAAGTCGATCTCGGGGTCGATCCCCTGGGTGAAGAGGTTGAGCCCCAACGTGACCAGGCAGACGTTTCCGGTGCGCTCGCCGTTGCCGAACAGGCACCCCTCGATCCTGTCGGCACCGGCCAGGTAGCCGAGCTCGGCGGCGGCCACGGCGGTCCCGCGGTCGTTGTGGGGGTGCAGCGAGAGCACGACGTGCTCGCGGTGCGCCAGGTGCCGATCCATCCACTCGATCGAGTCGGCGTAGACGTTGGGGGTGGCCATCTCGACCGTGGCCGGGAGGTTGATGATGACCGGCTTCTCGGCGGTGGGCTGAAAGACCTCCAGCACCTCGTTGCAGACGCGGACCGCGAACTCGAGCTCCGTGCCGGTGTAGCTCTCGGGGCTGTACTCGTAGAAGACCTCGGTCTCCGGGACGCCCTCCTCGAACTTCTTGCACAGCCGCGCGCCGGTGACCGCGATGTCGGCGATGCCGTCCTCGTCGAGGCCGAAGACCACCCGGCGCTGCAGGGTCGAGGTCGAGTTGTAGAGGTGGACGATGGCCTGCTTGGCCCCGCGGATCGCATCGTAGGTGCGCTCGATGAGCTCCTCGCGGGCCTGCGTCAACACCTGGATCACGACGTCGCCGGGAATCAGGTCGTCGTCGATCAGCTGGCGCACGAAGTCGAAGTCGGTCTGGCTCGCGCTGGGGAACCCGACCTCGATCTCCTTGTAGCCCATCCGCACGAGCAGCTGGAACATCTCCAGCTTGCGAGCCGGCGACATCGGGTCGATCAAGGCCTGGTTGCCGTCGCGCAGGTCGACCGCGCACCAGCGCGGCGCCTTCTCGATCTTCTTGGCCGGCCAGGTCCGGTCCTCCAGCACGACCGGGATGAACGGCTCGTAGCGCTGGAACGGCATCCCGCTGGGTTGCTGGGGATTGGGCTGCTGCGGGTTGTCCTGCTGGGCGTTGGTGCTGGTCATGATCTTCTCCTGCTGGGCGGGGCGGTTGGTGCCGGCACACGCGCACTCCGCAGCGAGGAGGTCGGCTGGTCAGACCTCGCTGCGGCAGCGAAGGAGGAGGTGAAGACGCGTCATGGTGTGACCACCATAGCCACCCCCACCAGGATCTGCAGCAACGCTCACCAGCCGAAATCCTCCCGGTGCAGGTCGCGGCGCCGTACGCCGGCCGCACGCGGCCCAACCCGGCCGGTGGACGATCCGGACGTGCCGAGGCCCGAGACACGGGAGTGTCGCGGGCCTCGGGTCACTGCCGCCTCACTGCGTGGACGAGCAGCGGGACGCAGGGTCCTACTTGGTGTTGACGGTGATCTTCGCGACGCCGACGAGCACCTGGTCGGTGATCGCGTCGGTGCCGAAGGTGTCGTTGAGCAGACCGGCGGCCACGTCGGAGATGAAGACCTTCGTGCCCTCGAGGATGGCGGTGTCACCCTCGGTCTTCAGCGGCTGCAGGGTCGAGCCGTTCAGACGGAACAGGGGCGCGCTGGTCGCGGCGACCTGACCGTTGGCAACCACGTCGCCGTAGACCAGCGAGATCTCGGGGTCGACGTTGAAGTTGCGGAGCTCGACCTCGATGTCGCCGGCCGTCAGCGTGAGGCCGGAGTTCTCGTGGAAGATCGTGCCGGTCACGTAGTTCGGCACCGAGCCGGGCTCGAAGACCGACACGTGGCCACCGGTGATCGGGAACGACAGGACGTTGCCGTCCAGCGTGGCGTCCGGAATCACTCCCGGCGTCACGCCGAGGCTGTCCAGCGTCGGGAAGAAGTCGTCGTCGACGGTGATCTGAGTCATGTCACCGGTGAGGTTGTCGATGGACGCGACCGCGTTGACGCGCTCCGGGCTGTCGTCGTCGCTGCCGCAGGCCGCCAGCGGAAAGGCGACGAGCATGAGGCCGGCGAGGCCGGCGGCGGTCTTGGTGCGGGGGTTACGGAACTTCATGGGTTCTTCCCATCTCTCGAGTCTGTGAACGCCAGTAGTTCGACGCTCCCAGCCAGCCGGATTGGAGGCGTAGGTCACAAAGCGGTCACGCGGCTCACCCGGGAGGGGATCCGCTCCGGGCAGACTGTCCCCATGCCTCGCCTGGTCCTGGTCCACCACTCCCCCACCGCCTCGGTCATGACGCTCACGGACGCGGTCCTCGCCGGCGCCAACGATGACGAGATCCAGGGCGTCGACGTCGCAGTCCTTCCAGCTCTCCAGGCCACCGCGGACGACGTCCTGGCCGCGGACGGCATCCTTCTCGGCACTCCGGCCAACTTCGGCTACATGAGCGGCGCGCTCAAGCACTTCTTCGACTCACTGTTCCTCGACATCGGGGGCTCCCTGTCCGACGACGGATCGGCAGCAGGTGGCGCGCCGGACGGGAAGAAGCCGTTCGGTCTCTACGTCCACGGACGCTACGACACCACGGGCGCCGTGCGCTCGGTCCTCTCGATCACCGGCGCTCTGCCCTGGCGGCAGGCTGCCGAGACGCTCGCGGTGCTCGGCGACGTCACTCAGGCTGATGAAGCAGCGGCCTACGAGCTCGGTGGGACCCTCGCGGCACTGTTGACCTGAAGCCGTTGTCCTGAAGCCGTTGCCCTGAAGTCGCTTCACACCCTCGCCGGTAGCATCGCTCCCTGTGACACGAGGGGGAAGGATCGCGCGACTGACCGCGACGACCGTCCTGCTGTGCGCTGGTCTGGTTGGCTGCGGGGAGCCGTCGGCTCCCGGATCGGACCCGGCGCAGGTGGACGCCGTCGATGCCCCTGAGCAGGGGGTCTGCCGACAGCTCACCCTGCCGGACATCGCCCGGGCCTTCGACGCCACGGCGACCGTGCCGTGCAGCCAGGAGCACACGGCCGAGACGTACGCCGTCGGCGAGCTGCCCGACTCGCTGGCGGACGCGGCGTACGACGCCCCGGAGGTCGGCGCCTTCGCCTTCGAGGCCTGCACCACCGAGCTGGAGAAGTTCCTCGGAGGAGACGTCAGCGTGACCATGCGGTCGATCCTGACGTGGGTGTGGTTCCGGCCCTCGCAGAAGGCCTGGGACAGCGGCGCCCGCTGGTACCGCTGCGACGCCGTCGGGGGCGGCGAGCAGAGCGCGACCCTGCTGACGCTTCCGGACACGGCTCGTGGGCTGCTGGAAGGCCGGCCGGAGGACGCCTGGATGGCGTGCGTCAAGGGACCTTCGGTGAGCGGAAGTGCCACCATCCCGTGCACCAAGGCTCACGACTGGCGTGCGGTGACCACCATCAAGCTGGGTGAGCCCGCGGAGGCCTACCCCGGAGACGCCCAGGTCGAGACGACGACCCGTGACTTCTGCTCCGACTCCGTGGGCGCCTGGCTCAACTACCCCGTCGACTTCGACTACGGCTACACGTGGTTCCACGAGCCCGAGTGGGACGCCGGGAATCGCCGATCGATCTGCTGGGCCAAGACCCGTGACTGACCGGAGGCCGAGGCCGGCCCCCGTCCCGCTGCTGGCGCCGGTGCTGGTCACGCTGCTGACCGTGCTGCTCGCCTCGTGCTCCGCCGACCCGTCGCCCGAGTCGCAGACGCCACCGGCGAGCCCGAGCAGCACCACGGCGCCACCCGACCCCCCGCCCACGGCCGCCGCCCGGCCCCGTCCGGAAACGGGCACGTGCCACCGGCTCAGCTTCGACGAGGCGCTCTCCCCCACCGCCACCGTCGGTTCGGTCCCGTGTCGCAAGGCCCACACCGCCGAGACGTACGCCGTGGGCACGGTCGACAACCTCGTCGACGGCCACCTGCTGGCCATCGACTCCGACCGGGTGCAGCGACAGGTGGCCGAGACCTGCCCCGCCGAGCTCGGCGCCGCCGTGGGCGGCTCGATCGAGCAGCAACGTCTCAGCATGCTGCGCGCGGTGTGGTTCACCCCCACCGTCGAGGAGTCCGATGCGGGGGCTTCCTGGTACCGCTGCGACGCGATCGTCCTGGCCGGAGCGGACACGCTGTCCCGTGTCCAGGGCTCCTTGACGGGAGTGCTCGACACCGACCAGGGACGTCAGCGCTACGGGATGTGCGGCACCGCGGGTCCCGACGAGCGGTCCTTCGAACGCGTCCTGTGCGCCGACCCGCACTCCTGGAGGGCGTTCTCGGTCCGCCCCCTGCCGGACGGCCGCTACCCGGGCAGGGCCGCCGTCTCCCGTGCGGGACAGCCCTGCAAGGACGCCGCGGCCGCCATCGCCGACGACTCCCTCGACTACGAGTGGGGCTTCGAGGGTCCTGACGCCGAGCAGTGGGCGGCCGGGCAGACCTTCATCCGCTGCTGGGCGCCTGACTGACACCCGCGGTTCGTCGCGCCTGAGGTTGCCGCAACGTTTCCGTAAGGAAACATCCACAGTTCCACCACAGCTCGTCCTCATCGGCCCAGGTCAGACACCCCCGGCCCCATACTCGCTGGTGGCGCCAGCCACGAAGCCGGCGCTCTCGCTATGCCTGGGGGGGCACACATGAGAACCACCTTGACCCGCGCCGCACTCGCACTGTTGGTCGCGCTGACCGCGCTGGCGGTGCTGCCGTCTCCGTCGGCCCAGGCCGCGGACCGCAACTTCGCGCCGCGCTTCACAGCCAACGACACCGGCGACATCGACATCTTCGGCAACACGGTCATGACGTGCCAGACGTCCGCCAGCGGATGTACGGCGGCGCGCAACGCGCCCGTCTCCGCCGTCGCGGACAGCTCGGTGATCAACAACTCGTACAACATGGTCTACATCGACGTCGACAGCGACTCGTCGACGTTCAACTCCAGCCAGGCGACGGTGAGCATCCCCAGCGGTGCCAGCGTGCTCTTCGCCGGCCTGTACTGGGGTGGCGAGGTCGCCGCCGGCAACGGCGGATCCGCCGCCCCCAACGCCGCCGCCCGCAACACCGTGCGTCTCAAGGCCCCCGGCGACACGTCGTACTCCACGATCACCGCCACCACCGTCGACGACGGCGCGATCATCTACCAGGGCTACGCCGACATCACCTCGCGCGTCGCGGCGGCCGGCAACGGCCTCTACACCGTGGCCAACATCCAGACCGCCACCGGCTCCGACCGCCTCGGGGGCTGGACCATCGTGGTCGCCTACCGCGACACCACCCAGCCTGCTCGCAACCTCACCGTCTTCGACGGCCTGAAGTCGATCAGCTCCTCGGGCGGGGGCACGATCTCGGTGTCCGGCTTCCAGACCCCGCCTGCCGGAACCGTCAGCACCACCGTGGGCTTCGTGACCTACGAGGGTGACCTCGGCCTGGTCGGCGACGGCGCCAGCCTCAACGGCAAAGCGCTCAGCGATGCCCAGCACCCCGCCACCAACTTCTTCGACTCGCGCAGCAGCCGCAACGGTGTCCTGCGCACCGGTGCCAACCCCGGCTACGCCAACAACCTCGGCTTCGAGCACTCCATGCTGACGGTCGGCAACACCTACATCAGCAACGGTGCCACCAGCGCGACCATCGGACTGAGCACCGCCGGCGACGTCTACGCACCTGGCGTCATCACCTTCGCCACCGACCTCTACGCCCCGCGCATCGACCAGACCAAGACGGTCACCGACCTCAACGGCGGCAACGTGGAGCAGGGCGACGTGCTGCGCTACACGATCGCCGGCACCAACAACGGCCAGGACGGCGCCGCCGGCTTCATCCTGCGCGACCCCGTCCCTGCGGACACGACGTACGTCCCCGGCAGCATCAAGCTCACCCAGGTGACCGGGTCGACCTCCTCGCCAAGCGACGCCCCCGGCGACGACCTCGCCGAGCACGACGCCGCGAACAACCGCGTCGTGGCTCGCCTCGGCACGGGTGCGAGCGCTTCCGCGGGCGGGACCATCGCCGTCGGCAAGTCGTACGCGCTGACGTTCGATGTGAAGGTCAACGGCCCGTCGCCGGTCGTTCCCGATGGCACCACCATCACCAACACCGTGACCGCGAGCTTCTCCTCGGCGTCCCTGGGCACCGCGCTGACGGCGCAGTCGACCGCGACCGTCGACGTCGTCGGCCCCGACCTCGAGCTGGTCAAGTCGCACACCGGGTCGCTCGTCAAGGGCGGTCAGGCGACGTTCGAGCTCGACGTGTCCAACGTCGGCGACGCCAAGAGCCAGGGCACCGTCACGGTGACCGACACCCTGCCCGCGGGCCTGACCTACGTCAGCGCGACCGGCACCGGGTGGGACTGCTCCTTCGCCACCGGGACGCTCACCTGCACGCGCAACGACTCGCTGGCCACGGGCACGGCCTACCCCAGCATCAGCCTCGTCGTGGCTGTCGACAACGACGCCCCCGCCCAGGTCGCCAACACGGCCACGGTCTCCGGTGGTGGGGACGCGCTGCTCGCCAACAACTCGTCGGTCGACTCCGCCCCCACCGTGGCGGGCACCGACCTCGAGATCGCCAAGAGCGCCTACCCGGCCTCCGTGCCGGTCGGCGGCATCTTCACCTTCCGCCTGAAAGTGACCAACAACGGTCCCTCCGCGTCGACCGGATCGACCATCCTGGACACCCTGCCGTCGGGCCTGACCTTCGTGTCCGGAGACGCCGGTTGCGCGAGCGGGACGACTGCTTCCACCGTGATCTGCGAGGTCGGTCCCTTGGCCTCCGGAGACAGCACCACGGTGAAGGTCACCGCCAAGGCGGCCCTCGGCACTGCCGGCGCCGTGCTGACGAACTCCGCGACGGTGACTGCTCACGAGGACGACCCGAGCACGGATGACAACACCTCCGCCGTCGACGTCTCGGTCCAGCCGGTCGACCTGGCCGTCTCCAACTCGATCGTCGGCAACCCCGCGTCGCTGGACGCCGGCGGCACCTACACCTGGCGCCTCGACGTGACCAACCTGGGACTGTCCCCGGCCGCCGACAGCACCGTACGGTTCAGCGTCCCTGACGGACTCACGGTCGACGAGAGCAGCCTGGACCCGCGGTGCGCCCTGGACGGCGCAACGGTGGTCTGCCAGCTCGGAACCGTGGGACCGCAGGCCGATGTGCCGACGATCCTGATCGACGCCGTCGTCGCCACCACCGGCGCCCCGGCGACCATCAGCACGCTCGCCACGGTGCAGACCTCCGAGCCAGACGCGGACGCGGGCAACGACTCCGCGGCCACGGCCACGCCTGTGGTCAGCGGCGCCGACCTCGGCGTGACGATCAGCTCCTCGCCGACCAGTGTCGGCGCCGGTGACCTGCTCACCCTCAGCGGTCAGGTCACCAACTACGGTCCCGGTACCCCGGTGAACCCGGTCGTCGTGATCACCCTCCCGGCCGGGACGACGTTCGTCTCCGCTCCGGGCAACTGCACCTACGACGACACCGACCGCACCGTCACCTGCGACCTCCCGGCCGACGAGCTGGAGCCCGGCGAGAGCGTGAGCGGCGAGATCGTCGTCCGCGTCGGCGACAGCCCCGTGGGTCCGCTGACGGCAACGGCCACGGTCTCGGCCGACACGCCGGACGGAGACCTGTCCAACAACCAGGCGACCACCTCGGTCCCGGTGAATGCCTACGCCGGCCTGTCGATCAACAAGACGGTCAACCGTGCGCAGGCCTCCCCCGGTGACGAGGTCGTCTACGCCCTCACCGCCAGCAACTTCGGGCCCGCCAACGCCCACGACGTCGTCATCAGCGACGTGCTGCCCGCCGGCGTCACCTTCGCCGGCGTCGACAGCCCGTCGTGCACGGTGTCCGGCAACGAGGTCACCTGCCCCGTCGGCACCGTGAGGGCGGGCGAGGACACGGCGGTCAGGATTCGCGCCACCGTCGACCCGATCGCCGCGGGCACCTCGTCGTCCGGCCACCAGCTGGACGTCACCAAGGTGGAGACCCACCTCAGCGCCGCCGGCGCGAGCACCGCCTCCGCGACGGCCACCTGCCCCAGCGGCTACGTCGCCACCGACGGCAGCGTGCGGCTGGACGCCGTCGACCAGGGCAGCGGCACCTTCGCCGACGCGATCGTGCTCGCCGACCGGGTCACCGACGACGGGCGTGGCTGGACCGGCACGATCCGCAACGAGGCCACCGGCCAGGCCCAGGGCAAGGTCAACGTCGTGTGCCTGAGCCAGAGCACGACCTCGGGTGAGGGTCACTCGCACGACGTGGTCCTCTCGGCGCCCATCGTCAGCTCGCAGAGCTGGACCGCGGGCACCTGGGACGTCGACCTGTCCTGCAGCGGTGGTCGTCTCGCCACGTCGCCGAGCTTCGAGTTCGTGTCGGGCGAGGGAGTCGTGCGCACCAGCCAGACGGACGGCAGCGGGTGGCACTTCACCGTGGACGTCCCCGAGTCGGCCGACGCCACCTTCGCGATCAGCTGCCTGTCCAAGTCGCTGAGTGTCACGCAGGGTCACACGCACGACCTCGACCTGCGCCAGATCAGCGGCACCGTCACCGTGCAGCCGGGTGCGACCGCCGAGATCCAGCTGACCTGTGGCGACCTGGAGAAGGGGATCGTGGCCTCCTACGACCTCGACCCGGGCCTGGTCTCGCTGGGCAACGACCCGCAGCCCAAGACGCGAGTGTTCAAGTTCTTCAACCCGACGTCGGCGCCGCTGACGGCTCGCGTCGGACTCCGCTGCCTGAGCACCGCCACCGGCGGTGAGGTCGCCGTCTCCGACATCACCAACACGGCGTCGGTCTCGACCAGCTCTGCGGACAACACCACGGCAAACGACCAGTCCTCGGCGACCTTCCAGGCCTCCCGGGCTGTCGGCCCGGTCCGTCCCATCACCGCCACGTCCACCGCGACGGTCCCGTCCAGGGGCCCGGCCCGGGTGAAGGTGATGATCGGCTCGTCCGAGAAGCGGGTGGCCGACGTCAAGCTCAAGACGCTCAAGCGCGGAGCCGGCCTGCGCAAGGGCGCCGTCGTTGCCAAGGGCCGCACCACGCTGCGCCCCGGCGACAACACCGTCAAGGTCCGTGCCACCAAGAAGGCGGCCAAGGACGTCCGGAAGGGTCGCATCAACCGGGCCACGATGGTCGTCACCACGCGCGACGGCGAGCGCCTGGTGCGCACGGTGCGCCTGACGTAGCAGCCCGCACCGCCCGGACCTCGGGCAGTCCAGCCCGTCCGGCCTCTCAGTTCCGTTGAGGCCGGGCGGGCTCGTGCCGTACGGCGCCCAGGGTGCGGGCGGGCGGCTCAGAAGCCGAGCTTGCGCAGCTGCTTCGGGTCGCGCTGCCAGTCCTTGGCGATCTTCACCTGCAGGTCGAGGTAGATCGGCGTGCCGAGCAGCGCCTCGATCTGCTTGCGAGCGGCGGTGCCGATCTCGCGCAGCCGCGCACCCTTGTGGCCGATCATGATCCCCTTCTGCGACTCCCGCTCGACGTAGAGGTTGACGTGGACGTCGAGCAGTGGCTTGTCCGTGGGGCGGTCCTCACGCAGGTTCATCTCCTGCACCACCACCGCGATCGAGTGCGGGAGCTCGTCGCGCACGCCCTCGAGGGCGGCCTCACGGATGAGCTCGGCGACCAGGATCTCCTCCGGGGCGTCGCTCAGGTCGCCGTCCGGGTACAGCTGCGGCCCCTCGGGCAACAGACCCACGAGCAGGTCGGCGAGCAGACCGACCTGATCGTCGCCCTGCGCCGAGACAGGCACGATCTCGGCCCACTCGATGCCGGTCTCCTCCCCGAGCGCCGCGATGTCGAGCAGGTGCTGACCGAGCTGCTCGGGGCTGGCCAGGTCGGTCTTGGTGGCGATCGCGACCTTGATGGTGCGCTTGACCTTGCCGACCTCCTTCACGATGAAGCGGTCCCCGGGACCCACCTTCTCGTTGGCCGGAAAGCAGACGGCGACCACGTCGACCTCGGCCAGCGTCGTCGTCACCAGGTCGTTGAGCCGCTCGCCGAGCAGCGTCCGCGGACGGTGCAGCCCAGGAGTGTCCACCAGGATCAGCTGGGCGTCGGGCCGGTGCACGATCCCTCGCACCACCGTGCGCGTGGTCTGCGGCTTGGAGGAGGTGATCACCACCTTCTGACCCACCAGCGCGTTGGTCAGCGTCGACTTGCCGGCATTGGGCCGACCGACGAAGGACGCGAACCCGCTCCGGTGCCCGCTCCTCGACTGATGGTCCATCGGTGCCTCGCTCATCGGTCCCTCGCCTCGTCGTAGTCGGCCCAGATCTCTTCGTCGCTCTTGCCCGCCGCCTTGCCGGCGCGATAGATCGGACCCGGGTCCACGGCGCGTGGCTGGCGCACGGCACCTCCGCGCCAGTACCCCATCACGTCGTAGGCGCTGCTGGGCAGCCGCTTCTCGCGCATCAGGTGCTTGCGGATGGCCCGCATCTGCGCGGACTCCCCCGCCATCCAGAAGTAGCCGTCTCCCTCCGGCCACGTGAGGTCGGGCACGACGGTGCCCAGCGCGCTCACCCCGTCGCCGGGCTGACGCAGCCAGCTGACCTCCTGTGCGTCTCCGAGGTAGCCGTCGAGCACGTCGGGCACCTCCGCCCAGACCCGAGCCGGCAGGTCGGTCTCCTCCAGGATCCTCGCCATCGCCGGCAGCGCGGTCAGGTCTCCCACGAGCATCAACCACGCCGCGTCGGGGGGCAGCGCGAACGATCCCTTCGGCTCGGTCACCGTGCAGGTCTGCCCGATGCAGTCGGTGCCGGTCCACTCGGTGACCAGCCCCACGTCGTGGCGCACGATGTCGAGCGTGAGCTCGGCGCCCTCGGACGCTGGGTCCCACGACCGGACGGTGTAGTAGCGGCTCTGGAACTGGCCGGGCACCACGAGTCCGACCCATTCGTCCGGGACTCCGGTCGAGGTCCAACCCGCCAGTCCCGGTCCGCCGAGCACGAGGCGGACCAGGTGGTCCGACAGCGGCTCACGGCGCAGCACCTGCGCGTCGTACGTGCTGGCCCGGGTGCTCATCAGCGTGAGGCTATCCCTCAGGCGGGACTCGTCACCACGTGGGGCGCAGCGGAAACCCGTCGTTGCCCTCGGCGTCGACCTTGCCACCGAGCACCTGCACCAGCTGGACCTCGTTGCGCTCGAACCCGACTCGACAGGCGGCCATGTAGAGGCCCCACACGCGGGCGGTGCCGATGCCGACCTCCTCGACCGCTGCGTCCCAGTTGGCGACGAGGTTGTCGTTCCAGTGGGCCAGGGTGCGGGCGTAGTGCACGCGGAGGTTCTCGCTGTGCATGACCTCGAAGCCGGAGTTCTCGGCCGCCGTGACGATCGTCCCGCTGCCGGTGAGCTCGCCGTCGGGGAAGACGTAGCGGTCGATGAAGGCACCCGCCGGCGTCGGGCGGTTGTGGTGCCGGGTGATCGAGTGGTTGAGCAGACGCCCGCCCGGCTTCAGCTTGTTGTGCAGGAAGTCGAAGTACGCCGGGTAGTTCTTGATGCCGATGTGCTCGGTGAGCCCGATCGAGCTGACGGCGTCGAAGTCGGACTCCAGCACGTCGCGGTAGTCCAGGTGTCGCACCTCGGCCAGGTCACTCAACCCCTCGCGGTCGAGCATCTCCTTGGCGTACGACGCCTGCTCCTGGCTCAGCGTGACGCCCAGCGCCTGCACGCCGTACTCCTGGGCCGCGTGGCGCACCATGCCGCCCCAGCCGCAGCCCACGTCGAGCAGGCGCATGCCGGGCTTGAGGTCGAGCTTGCGCGCGACCAGGTCGAACTTCTCGTGCTGCGCCTCCTCGAGCGTCGCCGTGTCGCTCGGGTAGACCGCGCACGTGTAGGCCATCGACGGGCCGAGCACCATCTCGTAGAACGTGTTGGAGACGTCGTAGTGGTGGTGGATCGCCTCGGCGTCGCGGACCATCGAGTGCCGCAGTCCCTCCATCACCCGGCGCCACCGCGGGAGGTGCTCCTGGGGCGGCGGCGGGGGCGGCTTGAGGTTGGACAGGCCCAGGCCACGCAGGATGGTGATGAGCTCGGAGGCCGACGGCGCCCGGAACTTCGTGTGGTCCTTGATCTTCTGCATGGCTTCGTACGGGTTGCCCGGGTGGGCACCGTGGACGACCAGGTCGCCGGCGACGTAGGCGCGGGCCAGGCCCAGGTCGCCCGGTGCGGTGACGAGGTACTGGAGTCCGCGCTGGTTGATGAGCTCGAGGTGGATCTCGGCGTCCTCCGGGCCGGCGGAGCTCCCGTCGTAGGCGGTGAAGCGCACCGGCATGCCGCCGCGCATCAGGTCACCGACGACGTCGCCGATCTTGAGCTGGGTCTTCGCAGGGGTGGGCACGATCTCTCTCACTTCTTCCGAACGGTCTTGTCGTAGAGGTTGGTCAGGCGGTCGTCAGGGTCGTAGCGGCGCTTGACCGTGGCGAGGTCGTCGCCGCGGTAGAGCCGGTCGAAGGTCTCGCGGTCGTAGAACGACTCGGAGTAGAGGGACTTGTGGCCACCCAGCTCGTGCACCTTGGCCTCGATGGCACGGTTGCGTGGCCCCTCGGGCGCCTCGGGACCCACGTGGACGGTGCCCCAGAAGCCGACGTTGACGTAGGTCTCACCCGGCGCCAAGGGGTACGTCGTCCAACCCCGGCCGCCGCCCTGGCCGTCGGGACCGGTCGAGACCAGCGGGCAGACCCAGACCGGGCGCATCCCGATCTCGGCGTCGAACCACGCGAGGAACTCGGGCAGCCGCTCGACCGGGACCTCGATGTCCTGCACGACGCGCTCGCGCTGAGGCCTGCCGGCGCGGCGATCCAGGCGGTCGGCGATGTCGAAGCGACGATCCAGGGCCAGCAGCCTCATGTAGACGTCCGAGCGGCGCAGGCGGCGCGGCCACAGTCGCCGGACGGTCGGGTTCTGGGCACCGAAGGCCCCCGAGCACCAGAACCAGTCGGTGTCCCACCGCCACAGGTAGTCGTAGACCGTCAGGAGGTCGTGCTCGCGCTCCTGCAGGGACCGGAAGAAGATCTTGGCGCCGGCATAGTCGCTCGGGGTCGTGGCGCCGGGCACCGAGGTGGCGTCGTCGGTCCACCGGGCCAGCGTCAGGTAGAGCTCGCCGGGCGCGAAGGCGACGCCGTCGAGCCCGTCGACCGGCTGCCCGTCGTACTCACCGGTCTCGGTGATCTCCGCGATCGTCTTGGCCATCAGCGCCGCGTCGTCGAAGCGCACGTGGTGCAGCGCGACGTAGGCCGGCACCTGCTCGAGGGAGATGCGCAGCCGGGTGGCGTAACCCAGGGAGCCGTAGGAGTTGGGGAAGGCGTCGAAGAGGTCGTCACCGGGTCGGGTGGTGACGACCTCGCCGGCACCGGTGAAGACGTCCATCTCGAGCACCGACTCGTGGGGCAGCCCGTTGCGGAAGCTGGTCGACTCGATACCGAGGCCCGTCACCGCCCCGCCCAAGGTGATGGTGCGCAGCTGGGGGACGACCAGGGGGATCAGGCCGTGCGGCAGCGTGGCGTCGACGAGGTCCTCGTAGGTGCACATGCCCTGCACCTCGGCGGTGCGGGCCTCCGCGTCGATGTCGATGACGCCGGTCAGACCGGAGACGTCGAGCCCGGGAGCGCTGCTGGCGCTGCGCACGCGGAAGAGGTTGGTCGTCGACTTGGCCAGGCGCACCGGGGCGTCGCCGGGCATCGCGTCGTACGACGCCGCCAGACGCGCCACCGCGTCCGCGTGTCGCTGCCAGGGATCAGTTGCCACGAGAGGTTCCAACACCACGTTGCCGCAACTTACTCCCGCAACGTTTCATTCGGGGAACGAGGTCGTGATGGTGCCGCGTGGATCCCCGAGGTGGATCGGCAGGCCCGGGGCGGCCAGGTCGCCCAGTGCGGCCCGGTCGGCGTCAGCCAGAGCGCCGCTCTCCCCCAGCACCACAGCAGCTGCGAGGCTCCGGGCACCCGACGCCACGGCCATGGCAACGCACACCTGGAGGGCCGAGAGCTGGAGCGAGGGGAGGTCCACCGTCGCCGCCGCGTAGGTGCGCCCGTCCTGGTCGCGCACGGCAGCACCCTCTGCGGCGCCGACCCGAGCGCGAGTGGCCCGGGCCAGGGTGACCAGCTTGGCGTCCTCGGTGCTGATAGTCATGGTCTCAGGTTAGGGGCGTCCGTGAGCCCGTCAGTCGGTGGCGTCGACCGTCTCCAGCTCGCCCGTGGTCGTGGTCACGTGCTGGTCCGACTCGAGGAGGCGGATCACGACGGTGCCGATCTTGTTGCGCCGGCCCGCGGCGTCCTCGGCGTCGAAGCGCAGGCCGTGCGCCTCGACGTGCGACCCAGGGATCGGCACCCGTCCGAGGTGCTTGGCCATCAGGCCGCCGACGGAGTCGACGTCCTCCTCCTCGACGTCGAAGCCGAACAGCTCCTCGAGGTCGTCGATCGGGTAGCGCGAGGAGACCCGGTAGGTCGTCATCGGGGCGTCGTCGACGAGCTCGACCTCGATCTCGTCGTCGTCGTACTCGTCGGTGATCTCCCCCACGATCTCCTCGAGCAGGTCCTCGATCGTGATCAGTCCGGCGGTGCCGCCGTACTCGTCGACGACGACGGCGATGTGGGCCCGGTTGGCCTGCATCTCCGAGAGCTGCGCGTCGACCGGCTTGGACTCCGGCACCCACGAGACCGGGCGCATCACCTCGTCGACGCGTTGGGTGAGCTCGACGTCGGGCGCCTCGAAGTCGCGGCGGACGATGTCCTTGAGGTAGGCGATCCCGCAGATGTCGTCGAGGTTCTCGCCGATGACCGGCACCCGGGAGTAGCCGCTGCGCAGGAACAACGACATCGTCTGACGCAGGTTCTTGTGGCGCTCGATGTAGACGACGTCGTTGCGCGGGACCATCACCTCCCGCACGGTCGTGTCGCCCAGCTCGAAGACGGAGTGGATCATCTTGCGCTCGCCGGACTCGATCAGCGCCGACTGCTCGGCGATGTCGACCATCTCGCGCAGCTCGGTCTCCGAGGAGAACGGACCCTCGCGGAAGCCCTTGCCGGGAGTGATCGCGTTGCCCGCCAGGATCAGCACTCGGGGCAGCGGGCCGAGGACGCGGGTGAACGCCGTGACGGGACCCGCGACCAGGAGTGCGAACGTCTCGGCGTGCTGGCGGCCGAGGGTGCGGGGCGCGACGCCGATGACGACGAACGAGACCACGAGCATCACCGCGATCGTGCTCAGCGCCGACGGCCAGCCGCGGCCGTCGACGATGGCGGAGATCTGCAGGGTGACGATGACGATGGCCGAGATCTCGGCGAGGAGCTCGAGGAACAGGGCCGTGTTGAGGTGGCGCGGGGCGTCGTCGAGCAGGGCAACCAGCCGCTTGGCACCGGCGCGCTCCTCCGAGACGAGCTCGGTGGCCCGGGCACGGGAGAAGGACGCGAGCGCCGCGTCGGCGGCGGTGAAGACACCGGCGACCACGACCAGCAGGGCAGCCAGCAGGAAGAGCAGGAGCTGGGTCGAGGTCACTTCTCGCGACCCTCCCGCCCCTGTGCGCGCCACTGCTCCAGCAACCGGTCCTGCAGGCCGAACATCTCGCGGTGCTCCTCCGGCTCGGCGTGGTCGTAGCCGAGGAGGTGGAGGATGCCGTGCGTGGTGAGCAGCTCGATCTCCGCCAGCGTGCCGTGACCGGCGCTCTCACCTTGGGTCGCGGCGATCGCCGGGCAGAGCACGAGGTCTCCGAGGACGCCCTCCTCGGGCTCCTCGTTGACCAGTCCGGGCCGGAGCTCGTCCATCGGGAAGGCCAGCACGTCGGTCGGCCCGTCCTTCTCCATCCACTGCTCGTTGAGCTGGGCGATGGTGTCCTCGTCGACGGCCTTGATGCACAGCTCCGCCTGGGGGTGGACCCGCATCTGGTCCATCACGAAGCGGCTGAGCGTGGCGAGGTGCTTGACGTCGAGGCGGTGACCCGACTCGTCGATGATCTCGATGGTCACCGGGGTTCAGCGCTCCGTTGCTCACTCGTGCGGGTGGGCCCCTGGCGGCCCTCGATCCGGGCTTGGCTCTCGGCGTCGAACTCGTCGTAGGCGGCGACGATCTTGCCGACCAGCCGGTGCCGTACGACGTCGTTGCTGGTGAGTCGGTTGAAGGCGATGTCCTCGACCTCGTCGAGGATCCCCTCGATGATCCGCAGGCCCGACTTCGCCCCGTTGGGCAGGTCGACCTGGGTGACGTCGCCGGTGACCACGATCTTGGAGCCGAAGCCGAGCCGGGTGAGGAACATCTTCATCTGCTCGGGCGTGGTGTTCTGCGCCTCGTCGAGGATGATGAACGAGTCGTTCAGCGAGCGGCCGCGCATGTAGGCCAGGGGCGCGACCTCGATCGTGCCGGCCGCCATCAGCTTGGGGATCGTGTCGGGGTCGATCATGTCGTGCAGGGCGTCGTACAGCGGACGCAGGTAGGGGTCGATCTTCTCGCTCAGGGTGCCGGGGAGGTAGCCGAGGCTCTCGCCGGCCTCGACGGCCGGGCGGGTGAGGATGATCCGGTTGATGTTCTTGGCCTGCAGCGCCTGGACCGCCTTGGCCATCGCCAGGTAGGTCTTGCCGGTGCCGGCGGGGCCGATGCCGAAGGTGATCGTGTGCTTGTCGATCGCGTCGACGTACTTCTTCTGGTTGAGCGTCTTGGGCCTGATGGAGCGCCCGCGGTTGCTCAGGATGTTGAGCGAGAGCACGTCTGCCGGCTTCTCGGTCGTCTCCGCGCGCAGCATGTCGATGACCCGCTCGACGGTCTCGTCGGTCATCCCCTGGCCCGTGCGGATGATCGCGATCAGCTCGTCGAGGAGCCGTTCCGCCAGGGCGACCTCGCCGGGCTCGCCGCGCAGCGTGATCCGATTGCCCCGGACGTGGAGCTCGACGGCGAAGGCGCCCTCGAGGATGCCGAGGAACTCGTCTCCCGGGCCGAGCAGGCTGACCATGTTGATGCTGTTGGGGACCACCACGGTGTGGCGCGTCTGGAGGTCTCCGGAGTTCGTGTCGGTCATGGGTGCCCGGGCGGGCGGCCTTTCGGTCGGTTGCAGTTCGGCTCCATGCTACGGGAGCGTTCGGACTCGGCCCAGTCGATAAGCAGGGGCCCGGAGCCGGCCGTCGCGTACGGTTGGTGCATGAGGGCTGACGGCCGTGCGGACGAGTTCGACGAGGACTACGCCCCCGACGACGACTCCCCGCCCGACTGGTTCCCCGGGCAGCACCTCCCCGGCCACGCCCAGCGGATGGGGCTGACCCACCACGTGGCCGAGGGCGCCCTGCTCGACTTCGCCGGCAACCTCGACGGCGCCAAGCCGCTGCACCGGATCACGGCGTGGGTGCTGCTGGTGGTCTTCGGGCTGCCGGTGCTCTTCGCCGTGCTGCGCCTCGGCTACATGTTCGTCTGAGGACACCCGCACGAGCGTGCGAGTGCGGCCACTACCCCGGCGGCCAGCTCAGCTCGCGTCCGGCGATCACGTGCAGGTGGGTGTGGAAGACGCTCTGGCCGGCGCCCGCACCGGTGTTGAACACCAGCCGGTAGTCGTCGTAGCCGTCGGCGGTGGCCACCGCGTGCGCGCTGCGGACCAGCTCGGCCGAGGTCTCCGGGTCGCCCATCGCCAGCTCGGCCGCGTTGGTGTAGTGGTCGCGCGGCACCACCAGCACGTGCAGCGGCGCCTGGCCGTTGATGTCGCGGAAGGCGACGGTCTTCTCGGTCGTGTGCACGATCTCGCCGGGGATGTCGCCCGCGACGATCTTGCAGAAGAGGCAGTCGTCCATGTGTCCACGGTAGACCCGTGCCGTCCCGGGTAAACCGAACGGTCGGCTCAGGCGTCCCACTAGCGTGAGGACCGATGCCCGCCGTACCGACACCGTCATGACCCAGGACCCTCCAGGCACCTGGGACGCCGACGAGGCCGTCGAGCAGCTGTACGCCGCACACTGGCGCGCCCTGGTGCGTCTCGCGGTGCTGCTCGTACGAGACCAGGGACTCGCCGAGGAGGTCGTCCAGGACGCCTTCGTGGCGCTGCACGGACGCTGGCGACGTCTCAGGGACCCGGGCAAGGCGCTGGCCTACCTGCGCCAGAGCGTCGTCAACCGCTCCCGCTCGGCGCTGCGCCATCGCGGGGTCGTCGACCGGCACGCGGCCTCGCAGCGGCCCGTCGAGCCGCTGCCCGGCGCCGACGAGTCGGTGCTGGCGGGGACCCGTCGGCGGGCGGTGCTCGACGCGGTGGCCCAGCTGCCGACCCGGCAGCGCGAGGTGCTCGCGCTGCGCTACTACCTCGATCTCTCCGAGGCCGAGATCGCCGACGCCCTGGGCATCAGCCGGGGCGCGGTCAAGAGCCACGCCTCCCGCGGCGCCACCGCCCTGCGCACCCTCCTTGCCGACGAGATGACCGACGAGAACGGATCCGAGCGATGAACGACGACCAGGACCTGCGCGACGCCCTGAGCACGGCGGTCGAGGACGTGGAGCCGACCGACCGCCTGGTCGCCATCCGTCAGGGGACCCGCCGGACGACCCGTCGGCGCCGCTCCTGGTGGGCCGCAGGGGGTGGTGCCCTCGCCGTGGCGTCGGTCGTCGCCGTCGCCCTCGTCGCCGGCTCGCCGTCGCCCCAGCGCGCCGCGGAGCCGGCCGCATCCCCGTCGCCCGTGCCGGAGCCCGCGCGCACGACGTACCCGGTCTACTACGTCGGGCCCGGTCCCGACGGGCCGGACGCCCCGGCCGCGATGTTGTACCGGTCCTACGTCGAGAGCGCGAGCCCGCTCGCAGCGCTGATGGCGACGCCCACCGACCCCGACTACCGCACGCTGTGGCCCGCAGACTCCCTGCTGTCCTACGACGTCCAGGAGACAGAGATCGAGGTGGTCGTCTCCCCCACCGCTCCCGTCGACGACGAGCTCGCCCGGCAGCAGCTGGTCTACACGCTGCAGACGCTCCAGCAGACGGACCTCCCGGTCACACTGAGCTACGAGTCCATCGACCGTGGCACCGCCCCGATCGCGAAGGAGCCCGAGCTCGAGGTGCTCAGCCACATGAGCATCGACGAGCCGAGCGAGGGCTCGACGTTCACGAGCGGCGAGACGTTGCCCGTCACCGGCCGCGGCAACAGCTTCGAGGCCTCCGGGCAGTGCGCCCTCCTCTCCGAGGACGGCGCCGAGCTCGGTGCCACCCTCGCGCAGATGGACGGCTGGATCGAGCCCCGGCTCTATGCCTGGGAGCTCAGCATCGACCTGACCGATGTCCCGGCCGGCACCTACACGCTGACCTGCATCACCGACGACCCCACCGGAGGCACGGAGGGGCGGGGCACCGACACCGACACGCGCACGGTGATCGTCGAATGACCGTCGATCCGTCCACCCGCACCGACAGGATGGGTGCCATGAATCCGCACTCCCTGCGCTCGCTCGCCACCTCGGCCGCCGCGCTCGCCCTCGGCCTGGGCCTGCTCACGGGCTGCGGCGGTGGCGACGACACCGACCCGGTCGCCGCCGACCCGCAGCCGACGCCCGCGGCGACGCCGGACACCGGCAGCGACGACTCGACCGACGACCCGACGCCGGAGCCCGGCGAGCCGGGCGAGCCGGGCGACGGCGGCGGGTCCAGCGACACGGTCGCGGCACCCGTCTACTTCGTCGGCGACTCCCCCACCGGCCCCAGGCTCTATCGGGAGTTCCGCGAGGTCTCCGCGGACGCGCCGTTGATGGACGGTGCTGCGCTGCTCGTGACCGGCGACGCCCTGGACCCCGACTACAGCACCCTGCTGCCGCCCCTGGGCATCACGTCGATCGAGGTCACCGACGACGCGATCGTAGTCGCGCTCGGCGCCGACTCCGTCACGGCCGACAAGGCCACCAGCCCCGCCGACGCGGCGCTGGCGGTGCAGTCGCTGGTCTACACGCTGCAGGGCATCGCCCAGACCCGCCTCCCGGTCCAGGTGGTACAGGGCGACCAGCCGGTCGCCCTGCTCGGACAGCCCACCGACGCCGGGGTCAAGGCCTCGCCCCAGCTCGAGGTGCTCTCGCTGGTCAACGTGACCACGCCGACCTCGGAGGCGGCGCTCAGCGGCACCTTCACCGCCTCCGGCGTCGCGAGCTCCTTCGAGGCCACCGTGCTGTGGGAGGTCCGCGACGGGAGCGACTCCGCGGTGCTCGACGGCTTCGCCACGGCCGAGGGCTTCCTCGACAAGCTCTACCCGTGGGAGACCGAGGTCGACGTGTCCTCGCTGGAGCCCGGTGACTACACGTTCGTGGCGCTCACCGACGACCCGTCGGCCGGTGAAGGCCCCGGACCGTATGAGGATTCCAAGGCCATCACGGTAGGTTGAGCGCGATGACGCCCCGGACTCTCGCCACCTCCGCCGCCCTGCTCCTCGCAGTCGCCGTCCTGCCTGCGTGCAGCGGCGACTCCACGGACTCTCCCGACGGAGAGACCCCGGAGACCCAGGTGGTCGCACCGACCGACGAGCTGGACTCCCAGGACGGTGAGCTCTGCCCTCCGTCGCTCGCCTTCGGCTCCGCCGAGCTGGCGACGTCCGTCCCCGAGCTCGGCGAGCCCGGCACCGCAGCGGTCTGCCTCTACGCTCCCGTCGAGGGAGAGGATGCCGCCTCGACCACCTGGAACCGCTCCGGGGACACCGTCGAGATCACCGGCGACGACCTGACCAACATCTCCGACCTGCTCGGTGGGCTGGAGCCTGCGGAGAAGGACTGCGCCGGCAAGACCGGTCGGCGGTGGCTCCTCTCCTACGAGGACGGCGGCGACGTCACCGGCGTGGTCCTCGACGACTTCGCGTGTGGTCAGATCCGGGTGACCGACGCACCGTTCACCGATGCGCCCGGCGACGTGCTCGCCGCCCCGTCCGACCTGCTCACCGCCCTCAAGCTGATCTGGATCGAGAGCTGACCTCTCGGTCCTGCTCAGCCCCAGCGGGGCGTGCGCGTCAGGATCGCTGAGACCGCGGCGACCCCGGCGGTCGACGTCCGCAGCACCTCGCTGCCCAGGCGCACCGTCGTGCCGCCCGCCGCAGCGAGCGTGGCCATCTCCACGTCGCTGAGGCCACCCTCCGGGCCGACGACCACGAGGATCGTGCCCGTCGCCGGCACCGCCACCTCGGACAGTGGTGACGCCGCTGCCTCGTGCAGCACCACGGCGAGATCGGACTCCGCCACGCGCCCGGCGACCTCGGCGGTCGTGGCGAGCGGGGCGACGTACGGGTGCCACGGACGGCGAGACTGCTTGGCCGCCTCGCGCGCCGTGGCGCGCCACCTGGCCAGCGACTTGTCAGCGCGCTCGCCCTTCCACACCGCGACCGAGCGGGTCGCCGCCCAGGGCACGATCTCACCGACGCCGACCTCGGTCAGCACCTCGACGGCCAGCTCACCGCGCTCGCCCTTGGGCAGTGCCTGGACCACGACGATCCGTGGCTCCGGTCGTTCGTGCGCCTCGACGGCCTCGACCGTGACGGTGAAGACCCGTTTCCCCGTCGAGGACACCTCGCCGACGACGTGCCCCCCGGCGCCGTCCGTCAGCGCGACCTGCTCACCCACCCGCAGCCGCCGCACGGCGACCGCGTGGTGGGCCTCGTCACCCTCGACCGTGACGACCGAGCCGGCGGCGACGCCACGCAGGTCGGGCACGAGGTGGAACGGCAGGGACATCGGTCTGGACGCTCTCGGAGTCGGGCTGGCGGGGCCGGGGTCAGTGGCCGAAGAGACGGCCGAAGACCGACTTCTGCGCCGATCCGCGGACCTGACCGTCCGGGCTCTCCTCGCCGCGGATGGCTGCGAGCTCGCGGAGCAGCTCCTCCTGACGCGCGTCCAGCTTGCCCGGCGTCTCGACGGCGATCGACACGATCAGGTCGCCGCGACCACCTCGCAGACCGGGGACGCCACGCCCGCGCAGCACCTGGTCGGAGCCCGACTGAGTGCCCGGCGCGATGTCCAGCTCGAACTCGGTCTCGACACCCGAGCCGGCGCCCGACTCGACGTCGGCCTCCAGCGTCGGCAGGGTCAGCGTGGTGCCGAGAGCGGCCGCCGTCATCGGCACCGACACGGCGCAGTGCAGGTCGTTGCCCTGACGGACGAAGACGTCGTGCTCGGCGACGTGGATCTCGACGTACAGGTCACCCGCCGGTCCTCCACCGGGCCCGACCTCGCCCTGCTCGGAGAGCTGGATCCGGGTGCCCGTGTCGACACCGGCGGGGATCTTGACGGTCAACGTGCGACGCGAGCGGACGCGCCCGTCGCCCGAGCACTCCCGGCACGGCTCGGGGATGATCGAGCCGAATCCCCGGCAGGCAGCGCAGGGCCGCAGGGTGCGCACCTCACCGAGGAACGAGCGCTGCACGTGGGCGACCTCGCCCACGCCTCGACACGTCTCGCACGGCACGGGCTGGCTCCCCGGGGCCGCACCGTCGCCGTGGCAGGTCGTGCAGACCACGGCGGTGTCGACCTTGAGCTCGCGCGAGACACCGAAGGCTGCCTCGGCCAGGTCGATCTCGATCCGGATGAGGGCGTCCTGGCCACGGCGCACCCGCGACTTCGGGCCGCGCCCGCCGGGACCGCCCTGCCCACCCTGGCCGCCGAAGAAGGCGTCCATGATGTCGGTGAACGAGAAGCCGGCCCCTTGCCCGCCGGCGCCACCGAAGCCACCGCCGAACGGGTCGCCGCCGCGATCGAAGGCCTGGCGCTTCTGCGGGTCGGAGAGCACCTCGTAGGCCTGCGAGACCTCCTTGAACCTCTCCTGGGTGGCGGGGTCCGGGTTGACGTCCGGGTGCAGCTGACGGGCGAGCTTCCGGTAGGCCTTCTTGATGGTGTCGGCGTCCGCGTCGCGGGCGACACCGAGGAGGTCGTACGGGTCCTGGCTCAACGGGATTCCTTCTGGTTCGTGGGTGGATCAGTCGATGACGGGCGCCGATCTGGCGATCAGCCCTCGTCGAGGATGCGAGAGAGGTAGCGGGCCACGGCGCGCACCGCGGCCATCGTGCCGGGGTAGTCCATCCGCGTGGGACCGACGATGCCGAGGGTGGCCAGGGCGTCGTCATGGGGGCCGTAGCCGGTGGTGACGACACTGGTGGAGGCGAACTCCTCGATGGGACCCTCCGCGCCGATGCGGACGGTGACCATGCCCGACGTCGAGGCCTCGCCGAGCAGTCGCAGCAGCACGACGTGCTCCTCGAGCGCCTCCAGCAGGGGGCGTACGGCGGAGTCGAAGCTGTCGCCGTACCGGGCCAGGTTGGCGGCCCCTCCGACGACCAGTCGCTCCTGCGAGCGGTGGTCGCTCATCGCCTCGACCAGCAGCTCGGCGACGGCGGCGACCGGCCCGGGGCCGGGGCGCGCCTCGGCGAGCAGGCCCAGTGCGAGGACGGCGTCGCTGATGAGCTCGCCCGTGGCGGCGCGACCGACCAACGAGCGCAGGTCTGCCAGCGCCGTGTCGTCGATCGGTGCGTCGAGCTCCAGGACCCGTTGCTCCACCCGACCGGTGCTGAGGATCGCCACGACGAGGAGCCGTTCGGGAGCGAGCGCGACCAGCTCGACATGACGCACCGTGGAGCGGGAGAGGGTCGGGTACTGCACGACGGCGACCTGGCGGGTGAGCTGCGAGAGCAGCCGTACCGACCGCGAGACGACGTCGTCCAGGTCCACCGCTCCGTCCAGGAACGTGGAGATGGCACGCTTCTCCGCGCCGCTCATCGGCTTGACGGTGGTGAGCCGGTCGACGAAGAGGCGGTAGCCCTTGTCGGTCGGCACCCGGCCGGCGCTGGTGTGGGGCTGTGCCAGGTAGCCCTCGTCCTCGAGGGCGGCCATGTCGTTGCGCACGGTGGCCGGGGAGACGTTGAGGCCGTGCCGCTCCACGAGCGCCTTGGAGCCGACGGGCTCCTCGGTGGCGACGTAGTCCTCGACGATGGCGCGCAGCACGGCGAGTCGTCGCTCTTCCTGCATGCCGACTCCCCTCGTCATCGTCGTCTCGATCGTTCGACTCTGGCACTCAGCCGGAGCGAGTGCCAAGTCTAGCGCCCTGAGCGTCACCCCTGGAGAACCTGCACGTCGTGCATTAGGGTTGCCTAACCTAACCCCTGGATCAGGAGTGACCATGCGCGTCGAACCCACCACCGCTGCCGCGACCGCCCGCAGCATCCTGTCCTGCCCCGCGACCCTGGACCTGACGGTCGACGGCGTCGACGACGTGCTGGCCGAGTGCCACGACGTCGCCCTGCAGGACCAGGACGGCGTCCCAACCTTCTCCTGCCCCTCCGACCGGCTGCTCGCCCGCGCGGCATCGGGACGCGGCCGGCGAGCGGTGCTGTCCCTGGAGAGCGGGGTCGGCGCGCCCGGCAGCGCGGAGCGCTCCTCGATCCTCTCCCTCGGCGGCCGGCTGGTCCGTAGCGGTCGCGACGCCTGTGAGTGCTGCAGCGAGACCC
Source organism: Nocardioides sp. (assembly GCF_029937575.1). Taxonomy (GTDB): domain Bacteria; phylum Actinomycetota; class Actinomycetes; order Propionibacteriales; family Nocardioidaceae; genus Nocardioides. The sequence continues at coordinate 49,724 of NZ_JAPYPS010000006.1, read as the reverse complement.
GCGACGTGGTCGTGCTGGTGGTCGAGCGCGTCGCGCTCACTCCCCCGTCCGGCGGCGCTCCCGTCCAGCTGTCCGTCGAGGACTTCGCAGCACCCGAGCACCGCCTCAACCGCGGCTTCCTGCAGCGCTGCGTCGAGCACGCGAGCCAGTGCCACCAGGACGAGCTGCGCCACGCCGTGGCCGCGATCGTGGACCGCCCGATCCGCGAGATCGCCGGCGTCACCCTGAGCGACCTCACGACTCGCGGGGTGCAGGTGCGCTGGGTCGACCCCGACGGCGCCCACGGCCGTGACGTGGCGTTCCCACACGCGGCGGTGACCCCCGCCGAGCTCGGCGAGCTGCTGCGCCGCGAGCTGAGCGCCGGACTCTGCTGAGCCCGCGGTGCCCCGGGGTGCCGCGGCCCGGGCCTCCGTAGGGTGGGGCCATGTCGTTCTCCGAGATCGCCGACCGGGTCTGGGTCGCTCGCTACGAGTGGTTCGACGCCAACGTCACCCTCGTGCGCGGCGAGCGCGGTCTGCTGGTCGTCGACACCCACGCCTCCGCCGTCGCCGCCCGTCAGGTCATCGACGACGTGCGCGCGCTCGGCGTCGGTGACGTCGTGGAGATCGTCAACACCCACGAACACTTCGACCACACCTTCGGCAACGGCGAGTTCCGCGCGGCCTACGGGCCCGACGTACCGATCCACGCCCATGAGGAGGCTGCCGCGCGCACGCGCTCGGCGGCCGAACGGATCAAGGCCGTGTACGCCGACAGCCCGGACGAACCGCGCGGCGACGAGGTCATCGCGACCACCGTCGTCCCTGCCGAGACCACCTTCTCCTCCGCGGTCGCCCTCGACCTCGGCGACCGGTTCGTCGAGCTGGTGCACCCCGGGCGGGGCCACACGTCCGGCGACCTCGTCGTGAGGGTTCCGGACGTCGACGTCCTCCTCGCCGGCGACCTGGTCGAGGAGTCCGGCCCACGGGAGCACACCCCGGGCTTCGGTGCCGACTGCTTCCCCATGGAGTGGCCCCTGACACTCGACATCGTGCTCGGTCTCACCTCGTCGTCCTCGGTCGTGGTCCCTGGGCACGGGGGCCTGGTCGACCGGGACTTCGTCGAGGAGCAGCGCAACGACATCGGCATCCTCGCCGAGACGATCCGCGACCTGGCGGGGCGCGGCGTACCCGTCGACGAGGCCCTGGGCACCGCCGAGTCGTGGCCGTTCCCGGCGGCCCTGCTCGAGGACGCCGTACGGCGCGCCTACGAGCACCTGCCGCGAAGCCAGAAGCGGCTGCCTCTCATCTGAGCCGTGTGGCCCGAGGACCGCTCATCTGGCCGGGTGAACCTCTCGCCCCGGGGCGAGCGTAGGTTCGCGAGCATGAGCGAATCCGAGCAGGAGCACACAGAGCACCAGGGCAGCGGCATCGATGACGACCAGCTGCCCGACGACCTCGTGGCCGGCGACGACAACCCCTTGGCCAAGGGGCTCGACGACGGCGAGAGCGCCGGCGACCTGCTCGAGGAGGGGAAGTCGGCCGACGAGTCGCAGGACCCCCCGAGCGCCGCGGAGTAGGAAGCGTCACACGCCGAGGCTCCGGCGCGCCCTCCCCGCGAGCGGGCCGCGCCCGCCTAGCGTTGTCGGGTGACCGACATGCACGGACGCTACGGCAGCGACGTCCTCTCCGGGGACTGGCGCGCCCCCAAGCGCGGGCGGGCCGTGGAGGCCCCCGCCGAGATCGGCTCCGTCGTCGAGGAGGTCACCACCGACTGGGTCGGTGAGATCGTCGCCGTCGATCGCGACCTGTACACCCTGACTCTGGAGGACCGGCGCCAGCGCCGCCGCACCTTTCCGCTCGGCCCGGGCTTCCTGCTCGAGGGCAAGCCGGTGATCCTCGTGGCCCCCAAGCGCCCGGTCGCCCAGCCCGTCAAGACACGCACCGCATCCGGCTCGGTGGCGGTGCGAGACGTGCGCGCCCGTGTCGCACGAGCGAGCAGGATCTTCGTGGAGGGCAAGCACGACGCCGAGCTCGTCGAGAAGGTCTGGGGCGACGACCTGCGCATCGAGGGTGTCGTGGTCGAGCTGCTCGACGGAGCCGACCACCTCGAGGAGGTCCTGGCCGGCTTCGGCCCCGGACCGACGCGCAAGGTCGGCGTGCTGCTGGACCACCTGGTGCCCGGCTCCAAGGAGCAGCGGATCGCTGACGCCGTCACCAGTCCGCACGTCCTGGTCGTCGGACACCCGTTCATCGACATCTGGGCTGCCGTGAAGCCCGACCGGATCGGGCTGGAGCGCTGGCCCGACATCCCGCGCGACGTCGAGTGGAAGAAGGGTGTCTGCGCCCACCTCGGGTGGCCGCACGCCGAGCAGGCCGACACCGCCCGGGCCTGGAAGCAGATCCTGTCCCGCGTCGACTCCTTCGCCGACTGCGAGCCGGCGCTGCTCGGTCGCGTGGAGGAGCTGATCGACTTCGTGACCGTCGACTGACGTCTCGACCGATCGACGGCAGCGGCGCTCAGGACCGCATCTGGCGACCCTGGCCGTCGAGGCTCTGGCTGCCGGCGAGCATCACGATCCCGTCGATCACGCTCCACAGCCAGAAGCCGATCAGGAACGGGATCCCGATGAAGACGGCCGACAGGCAGAACGAGACGAAGATGCCGATGAGCTGGGTCAGCCCGATCCCCAGGTGCCCGGCGTAGAGCCGGCCCACTCCGCAGATCCCGACGAAGGGCAGCAACAGCTGGAGCAGGCCGGCGGTCGTCTTGCTCTTGTCCGAGACCGTCATGCCATACGCACCCGACGGCGCGCCGTAGCCGTAGGGAGCCGACGGGTAGCCCGGATGCCCGGTCGGCGGGGGCGGGTAGCCGTACGCCGCGGGAGGCGGCGGGTACGCCTGGCCGGGCTGGTACTGCTCGTAGGAACCCGAGGACCCCCAGACTGGACCTGGTCCACCGGGTTCACCCGGCTCGCCCGGCTCTCCCGACTCCTCGGGCGAGCCGAACGGACGGTAGGGGTCGTGGGGCGGGTTGCTCACGCGCTCAGCCTACGGAACGCGCTGACCCGTCTGCCATGAGTGACGGGTCGGCGTCAATCGCGCTGACCCGTCTGCCATGAGTGACGGGTCGGCGTCAGTCGCGCTGACCCGTCTGCCATGAGTGACGGGTCGGCGCCAGGGACGTCTCACCCGAGGAGGTCGCGCACCACCGCATCGGCGAGCAGCCTTCCTCGCAAGGTGAGCACGAGCCGTTCGTCGTGGACCTCCCCCAGTCCCCGGGCAACCGCGTCCTGCACCGCCGCGCGCCCGGCTTCGTCCAGTACGTCGAGGGGCAGTCCTGAACGCAGACGCACCTCGAGGAGCACCCGCTCGACCCGTCGCGTGTCGGCGTCGAGCACCTCGCGCCCGTGCCCCGGGCTGATCCCGCGGGCGAGCCTGTCGGCGTACGCGGCCGGGTGCTTCACGTTCCACCACCGCGTCCCCCCGACGTGCGAGTGCGCTCCCGGGCCGACTCCCCACCAGTTCGAGCCGCGCCAGTAGGCGATGTTGTGACGACACCGGGCACCCTCGTCGCGGGCCCAGTTGGAGACCTCGTACCAGCCCAGGCCGGCGGCCTCGAGGCGCTCGTCGGCCAGGAGGTACTTGTCGGCCAGGTCGTCGTCATCGGTCATCGCGACCTCGCCGCGGCGCACTCGGCGCGCTAGAGCGGTGCCGTCCTCGACGATCAGGGCGTAGGCGGAGACGTGGTCGGGCTCGCACGCCAGCGCTGCGTCCAGGGAAGTGCGCCAGTCGTCGAGGCTCTCCCCCGGCGTGCCGTAGATGAGGTCGAGGCTGACCTGCTCGAAGCCGGCCTCCCGCGCCCACGTCACCACCTGGGGCACGCGCGCGGGGTCGTGGGTGCGCTCGAGGACACCGAGCACGTGCGGCACAGCCGACTGCATGCCGAACGAGATCCGGGTGAAGCCCGCCGCTCGCAGCCTCTCCAGGTCGGCGAGGGTGACGGAGTCGGGGTTGGACTCGGTGGTCACCTCGGCGTGCGCCTCCAGGCCGAACTCCGACTCGATCGCGGCGAGCATGCTGCCCAGGTCGTCCGGGCTGAGGAGGGTCGGGGTGCCGCCGCCGACGAAGACGGTCGAGACGGGTGGCGCATCCCCGCCCAGGGCCTCGCGGGCGCGCCGTACCTCGCTGATGGCCGTCTGGGCGTACGTCGCGCGCGAGACGCCCCCGCCGAGCTCGTCGACGGTGTAGGTGTTGAAGTCGCAGTAGCCGCAGCGCACCGTGCAGTAGGGCACGTGGACGTAGAAGGAGAGTGGCTGTTCTCGGAGGCCGACCAGCGCCGAGTCCGGGAGCGACCCGTCCTCGGGGACAGGGTCGCCGGCAGGTAGGGCGGAAGGCACTCACGCAGTGTTTCACCTGGGCGTTCGTGGTGGGCTCGTGCCCTGACACCCCGCGGGGCCGCACCACCACCGCCAGCCGAGGTGCGGCCACCACCCATCAGACCGGGACGTTGAGCGTCACCACGTAGCCGTCGTCCACCGATCCGCTGACGGCGGCCATCTGCAAGGAGTAGCCGTCACTGAAGACGTTGTCTCCGTCGAGAGGCGTCTGCTGCATGTTGGCGACGCTGGCGTCGTACCCCTCGGCGGTGGCATAGACGTCGTTGCAGACGTCCTCGGGCAGGGCGAGCTGGGAGGTGCGGAGCTTGTTGGCCGAGCTCGTCGCCTCGGCCAGGCTGGGGTAGACCTCGAAGTGCATGTGGGGCCAGCGTCCCGCGTAGGCGGCGGGGAAGATGGTGGTGAACTCGACGTTGCCCTCGGCGTCGGTCTCCTGGACCCCGCGCAGATAGTTCTCGTCGATCGCCGCGTCGCTGTAGAGCGAGTAGCTGCCGGCCCGGTCGCAGTGCCAGAGGTAGACGGCCGCTCCGCTCAGGGCCGTCGCCTCGGTGCCGTTGAGGTCGTAGACCTTGAGACGCACCATGGTGGTGACTCCCTCAGCCACGCCGGAGGCGGAGCCGAAGCTCCGCCGGAGGTCGCTGCGCACGATACCGCTCTCGGTCAGCACGTTGACGCCGTTCGAGCCGTCGCCCGGGTAGGGCCCTGCGGTCTCCTCGGGGATCTCGCCATCAGCGACTTCGACCGACGAGCCGGCGTCACCACCTGGGGCGCCTCCACCATCGGGCGGCCCACCGTTCGGCGGGGTCCCTCCTGGACCACCAGCGCTCGAGGACGCCATGTCGGACGCCGTCGCCGTGGTCGCCGTACCGCCGTCGGTGGCGCAGCCGACCACGGCGACCGCACCCAGTCCACCGAACAGGCCGAGCAACCCGCGGCGGCCGAGGGAGCGCCGTTCGCGCTCGACGATCTTCGGCAGGTCGTGGCTCAGCCCCAGGTCGTGCTCGTGCGGGCCGGAGTGGTCGTGGTCCGGGTCGGTCGGGTTCGTCATTGCCCCAGTGAAGACGCGGCGACTGTGCGTGCTCTGTGAGCCGGCCGTGAGCCGGCCCACAGGTCGCACTCAGCCGTAGAACGCAGCGATCCGGTCGGTGTTGTTGGCCTCGACCACGTTGCGCTTGACCTTCATCGAAGGCGTCAGCTCGCCGGACTCGATCGTGAGGTCCTCGGGGAGGATCTCCCACTTCTTGATCGTCTCCCACCGGTTGAGCTTGGCGTTGAGCTGCTCGACGTAGTCGGCGACCAGCGCCTGGACCTGCTCCGAGGCCACGACGTCGCCGTACGACTTGTCCGCCATCCCGTTCTCCGCCGCCCAGTCCGTCATCGCGTCGGGGTCCAGGGTGATCAGGGCGACGACGAAGTTGCGGTCGTTGCCGAAGACCATGAACTGGCTGGCGTAGGGGCAGATGGCCTTGAACTTGGCCTCGATCGACGACGGGGCGATGTACTTGCCACCGGAGGTCTTGAAGAGGTCCTTGATCCGGCCCGTGATGGTCAGGAAGCCGTCGGCGTCCAGGCTCCCCTTGTCACCGGTGCGCAGCCACCCGTCGCTGGTGATCGTCTTGGACGTCTCCTCGTCCTTGTTGTGGTAGCCGGCCATGATGTGCGGGCCGCGGAGCAGCACCTCGTCGCCCTCACCGATCTTGACCTCGCTGCCCGGGAGCGCCTTGCCGACGGTGCCCATCTTGTAGGCGTCGGGGTGGTTGACCGTGGCGCCGGCGGCGTTCTCGGTCATGCCGTAGCCCTCGAGGATGAGGATGCCCGCAGCGTGGAAGAACTGCGCGATCTCCGGGTTGAGCGCGGCGGATCCCGAGATGAAGAACTTCACCCGACCACCGAAGCGGTCGCGCACCTTGCTGAAGACCAGCTTGTCGAAGAGGCCGTGCTGCAGCTTGAGCGGCAGCGGGACGGACTTGCCGGCGAGCTTGAGCTCGTCGACCTTCGCACCGACGGCGAAGGCCCGCTTGAAGATCTTCTCCTTCGCACCACCCTCGGAGGCCTGCATGGTGACGATGCGCGCGTGCGCCTTCTCGAAGATGCGGGGTGCCGCGCCCATGAACGTCGGCTTCACGATGCCGAGGTTCTCCACGATCTTGTCGACGCGGCCGTCGATGGCGGTGGCGAAGCCGCACGCCAGCTGCGCGGAGAGGAGCACCTTGCCGAACGAGTGCGCCATCGGCAGCCACAGGAACTGCAGGTCGCTCTCGTCGAGGATGCCCTGCACCTGGATCGCGGCGCCTTCGTAGACCCACGCCTTGTGCTGCAGCCGCACGCCCTTGGGCCGACCGGTCGTGCCGGAGGTGTAGATCAGGGTGGCGAGCTGGTCGGGGGCGATCGAGTCGGCCGTGGTGCGGATGACCTCGGGATGCTCGGCCAGGTAGGCGTCACCGAGCTCGGCCAGGGCGTCCATCGAGATCACCTTGTCGCCGTCGGCGGTGCCGTCGAAGGTGATGATCTTCTGCAGGGCGCCGAGCTCGGACTCCCGCGCGACCAGCTTGGCGAGCTGCTCGTCGTCTTCGGCGAAGACGAACTGGCACTCCGAGTCCCCGAGGATGTACGCCGTGTCCTCGGCGTTCGTGCTCGGGTAGACGGTGGTCGTCGCGCCGGCGGCACACATCACCGCCAGGTCGGCGATGATCCACTCGTAGCGGGTGCTCGAGGCGATCCCGACACGCTGCTCGGTCTTCAGCCCGAGCGACAGCAGCCCGGCAGCCAGTCGCGAGACCAGGTCGCCTGCCTGCTGCCAGGTGAGGGACTCCCAGGACTCGCCACGCGGGAAGCGGAACGCCTCGGCGCCGGGCGAGGCCGCCACCCGGTCGAGGAACAGAACGGCGACGTTCTGCGGAAGGTTGTCGACGAAGGACGTGTCGTGATTGACGGGCATGGTGCTCCTGGCTCGGGCGAGATCGGATCGATCACTGTGCGTGCGACGTAACCTAGATCACGTCGACTACTCGTTGGTAGGCATCCCCATGCTGGACGCAGATCGTAGCGAAATATTCACGTCCGCAGTGGCGTCCCTCACAGTCCCTGACCCTCACCGTCCATGATCCGCGCGCAAGCCACGGCGGCGAGTCCTTCAGTCCTGCACGGCCTTGGCGATCGTGACGCACGTGGTGAGGAAGCCGCCGTCGGGAGGCGCGGCACCGTCGTGAGCGTGGCGCTCCAGCTCCCACATCGCGTTGTGCAGCATCCGGACGACGACCCAGTCGCGGGCTCGTTCCTCGTCGAGCCCGGCCGCGTCGATGACGGCGTGGAAGCGACGCCGCACCCCTTCGCGCACGCCGCCGAACCCGTCGGCCAGCTCGTCCCAGCGGTTCCACAGCAACGGCGCCACCTCGTAGTGCGGGTCCCCGCTCATCGGCTTGGGGTCGATCACCAGCCATGCGGGTCCGTCGGGGCGGGTCGTGGCCAGGACGTTCTCGTAGTGCAGGTCGCCGTGGATGATCAGCCCCTCGCTGGCGGCGTCACCGGCGAGGTCACGCCCGAGCGAGGCCGCCTGCTCGACGAGGCGGCGTGGCAACGGCGCGCTGCGCGGCAGCCCGGCCAGCCGGTCGGTCCACCTGGCGACGTACGAGGTGAGCGTGCGCAGCTGCGGCAGGGCGGGCTGGTGCAGCGAGGAGTACAGGCCGCCGACGACCTCGCACGCCTCGACGTCCCACAGGTCGCTCAGATCGGTGGTGTCGAGGCGCTCCAGGAGCATCGCCGAGCGGCCGGGGCCGGCGCGCAGCAGGCGAACGGCGCCCTGGCCGTGCCAGTGCTGCAGGGCCAGGTGCTCGTGCTCGGACTCGTCGTCGGGGAACGCGACCTTGAGCATCGCCGGGCCGGTCGGGGAGGCCACCGGCACCACCAGGGCGGTGGAGCCGTGCAGCAACGCCCCGTCGACCTCGAGCTGCCACTCCTCGCAGAGCTCGCGCACCACGCGTGGCAGCCGGTCGACGTACGCCGCCCAGTCCGGACCGCGGGCGGCCATCTCGTGCACCCCGTCAGGGAGGCGCAACGGCCACCGGGTCACTTCTTCGGCGAGTCGCCCGCCGGGCCGCTGGTGGCGAGCGCCGCGACGAACGCCTCCTGGGGGACCTCGACACGGCCGACCATCTTCATCCGCTTCTTGCCCTCCTTCTGCTTCTCCAGCAGCTTGCGCTTGCGGCTGATGTCGCCGCCGTAGCACTTGGCGAGCACGTCCTTGCGGATGGCGCGGATGTTCTCGCGGGCGATGACCCGAGCACCGATGGCGGCCTGGATCGGCACCTCGAACTGCTGGCGCGGGATGAGCTCCTTGAGCTTGCCGGCCATCATCACGCCGTAGGCGTAGGAGGCGTCCTTGTGCACGATCGCCGAGAACGCGTCGACCGGCTCCCCCTGCAGCAGGATGTCGACCTTGACGAGGTCGGCGGCCTGCTCGCCGGAGCGTTCGTAGTCGAGGGAGGCGTAGCCCTTGGTGCGCGACTTGAGCTGGTCGAAGAAGTCGAAGACGATCTCGCCCATCGGCAGCACGTAGCGCATCTCGACGCGGTCCTCGGACAGGTAGTCCATCCCCTGCAGGGTGCCGCGCTTGGTCTGGCACAGCTCCATGATCGTCCCGATGTGGTCGCTCGGACTCAGGATCGTGGCCTTGACGACGGGCTCGCGCACCTCGGCGATCTTGCCCTCGGGGAACTCGCTGGGGTTGGTCACCTCGATCTGGGAGCCGTCCTCCATGGTCACCTCGTAGACCACGTTGGGGGCCGTGGAGATCAGGTCGAGGTCGAACTCGCGCTCGAGCCGGTCACGGGTGATCTCCATGTGGAGCAGGCCGAGGAAGCCGATCCGGAAGCCGAAGCCCAGCGCCCCCGACGTCTCCGGCTCGTAGGTCAGCGCGGCGTCGTTGAGCTGGAGCTTCTCCAACGCCTCGCGCAGGTCGCCGAACTGGTCGCCGTCGATCGGGTAGAGCCCGGCGTAGACCATGGGGTTGGGGTGCTTGTAGCCGCCGAGCGGGTCGGAGGCGCCGTGGTGCTGGGTGGTGACGGTGTCCCCGACGCGCGACTGACGCACGTCCTTCACGCCGGTGATCAGGTAGCCGACCTCACCCACGCCGAGCTCACCGGCCTTGACCTGCTCGGGACTGATGACGCCGACCTCGAGCATCTCGTGGGTCGCGTTGGTCGACATCATCTTGATCCGGTCGCGGTGGTTGAGCTTGCCGTCGACCACGCGGACGTAGGTGATCACGCCACGGTAGGTGTCGTAGACGGAGTCGAAGATCAGCGCACGAGCCGGCTTGTCGGCCTCGCCCACGGGCGGCGGGGTCTCGTTGACGATGTGGCTGAGCAGCTCCTCGACACCCAGGCCCGTCTTGGCGCTGACGCGCAGCACGTCCTCGGGCTCGCACCCGACCAGCCCGGCCAGCTCCGCGGCGTACTTCTCCGGGTTGGCGCTGGGAAGATCGATCTTGTTGAGCACCGGGATGATGTGCAGGTCCGCGCCCATGGCCAGGTAGAGGTTGGCCAGGGTCTGTGCCTCGATCCCCTGGGCGGCGTCGACCAGCAGCACAGCGGCCTCGCAGGCCTCCAACGACCGGGACACCTCATAGGTGAAGTCGACGTGACCGGGCGTGTCGATCATGTTGAGCACGTAGGTACCCGGCCCTGTGTTGTCCAGGCCGGTCGCCGCTTCGTCTGTGACCGTCCACGGCATCCGCACGGCCTGGCTCTTGATCGTGATGCCACGCTCGCGCTCGATGTCCATCCGGTCGAGGTACTGCGCCCGGGCGGCCCGCTCGTCGACGACGCCGGTCAGCTGCAGCATTCGGTCGGCCAGGGTGGACTTGCCGTGGTCGATGTGGGCGATGATGCAGAAGTTCCGGATGATCGCGGGATCGGTGTAGCCGGGCTTCGGCGCAGAGACAGGCATGATCCCCCGATTCTTCCACGCGCGGGGGCGACCTTCGAAAACGCGCGGACCTGCGCCGGCTCACTCCGGCGAGACGGCGAACTCCTTCATCTTCGCGATCGCGAACCCCCAGCCCTGCTCGAGGGTCGGCTTGGGCGGCAGCGCGATCTCGTCCGGGTTGGTCAGCACGTCGAGCAGCACCGGCCCCGGGTGCGCCAGCGCCTCGGCGACCGCTGCGTCGACGTCCTTCGGGTCGCTGACTCGGATCCCGTGCATACCGATCGCCTCGGCGACCTTGGCGAAGTCGGGGTTGTGCAGCACCGTGCCGAACTCCGGCAGCCCGACCTGCTCCATCTCGAGCTTGACCATGCCGAGGCGGCCGTTGTCGAAGACGACCAGCTTGACGGGCAGATCGTGCGAGACCGCGGTGATCAGGTCGCCCATCAGCATGGAGAGGCCGCCGTCCCCGCAGAGGGCGATCACCTGCCGGGCACGGTCCAGCGCCTGGGCGCCGAGCGCCATCGGCATCGCGTTGGCCATCGAGCCGAGGTTGTAGGAGCCGAGCAGCCGACGCTCCCCGGTCATCCTGACGAAGCGGCTCAACCAGACGGTCGCCATGCCGGTGTCGGTGGTGAAGATCGCATCGGAGGCCGCGTGCCGCTCGACCGCGGCGGCCAGGAGCTCGGGACGGATGAGGGCATCGGGGTTGTCGACCTTGCGGCGCAGCAGACCGACGCGCTTGTGGTCGTAGGCAGGGTCGGCCAAGCGCGACTGACCTTGGCGCCAGAGGTCGTAGGCCTGGCGGGCGTGGTCGAGGTGGGCGGAGTCGTCCTTGGCCTCCAGGAGCGGCAGCAGGGCCCCCAGGGCCAGCTGCGAGTCGCCCACGACCGCGTGGTCGACCGGCGTCCGACGCCCGACGTGCGCCCCGCGCAGGTCGAGCTGGATCACGGTCTTCCCCTCCGGGAGGAACTCCGGGTACGGGAAGTCGGTGCCCACCAGCACCAGCACGTCACAGGACGCGAAGGCCAGCGCCGTGGACGGGTTGCCGATCAGCCCCGACTGGCCGATCTCGTAGGGGTTGTCGTCGTCGAAGCCCTGCTTGGCCTTCAGGGTCAGCACCATCGGCGCCTGCAGCCGCTCGGCGAGCTGGAGCACCTCGTCACGAGCGTGCCGCGCGCCTTGGCCGACCAGCAACGTCACGGAGTCAGCCGCGTTGATGGCCTGGGCGGCGGCGCGCACCGACTCGGGCTCGGGAGATGGCGTGGCGCGGCCCGACAGGAAGCGTGGCACCGGAGTGCCGTGCGGCAGGTCCAGCCCACCCACGTCACCGGGCAGGGTCAGCACCGCGACCCCGCGCTCGGCCAGGGCCGTGTTGGCCGCCTGCTCGACGAGCGTGGGCAGCTGCTCGGTGCTGCTCACCGTCTGGCAGAACACCGACACGTCCGCGAAGAGGACGTCGTTGTCGACCTCCTGGAAGAAGTCCGAGCCCATCTCCTCACGCGGCACCTGCCCGCAGATCGCCAGCACCGGCGTGTGGGACTTCTTGGCGTCGTACAGGCCGTTCAGCAGGTGGATCGCACCCGGCCCGACCGTGCCCATGCAGACGGCGAGGTCGTCGGTCAGCTGGGACTGGGCGGACGCGGCGAAGGCGGCGACCTCCTCGTGGCGCACCCCGACCCACTCGACCCGGTCCTCGCGTCGGATGGCGTCGGTGACCGGATTGAGTGCGTCGCCGACCACGCCCCAGACCTGCTTGACCCCGTGCTCGGCGAGGGACTCGATCAACAGCTCCGCGACAGTCGTCATGCTTCTCACGCTGCCACCAGGAGCCGACAGCGACACCACCCGCAGGGCTGTCGCAGGGCTGCCGCAGGGTCATTCGCCGGCTTACGGCGTGAACGTGTCCGGGTCGGCGCGCCGCCAGTCGTCCTCCCAGGAGCCGGCCGAGCCCGTGAGCAGCTGCCCGCTCTCCATCGGCTCGACGAGGTCGGCGTAGGACACGATCCGGCCGTGGGTGATCCGGCGACGCAGCATGTGGGGTCGCAACTCCTCGAAGGAGCTCAGGCCCATCGACGCGACGATCTGCATCGCCTGCTCGACCGTCTGGTGGTGGTACGACGTGACGCGCGACGTCTTGTCCGGCACGTCGAGCGCACGCATCCGCTTGGGGTCGAGAGTGGTGACGCCGACGGGACAGGTGTTGGTGTGGCAGGTCTGGGCCTGGATGCAGCCGACCGCCATCATCATCGCGCGGGCCGCGTTGGTGTAGTCGGCCCCCTGGATGATCCGCTTCACGATGTCGACGCCGGTCGAGACCTTGCCGGAGGCGCCGACCTTGATCCGGTCCCGCAGCCCCACCCCCACGAGCGCCTGGTGCACCGTGGTGAGGCCCTCCGTCAACGGCATGCCGACGTGGTCGGAGTACTCCACCGGCGCAGCTCCGGTGCCGCCCTCCGCGCCGTCGACGGTGATGAAGTCGGGGTAGGTGTCCTCCTCCAGCATCGCCTTGCAGATCGCCAGGAACTCGACCCGCGAACCCAGGCAGAGCTTGAAGCCGGTCGGCTTGCCTCCGGCGAGCTCCCGCATGTGGGCGATGAAGCGGACCAGCTCGCGTGGCGTGGAGAAGACCTGGTGGTACGCCGGCGAGATGACCGTCTGACCGACCTCGACGTCGCGCGTCGCGGCGATCTCCTTGGTCACCTTCGCTCCGGGCAGCACGCCGCCGATCCCGGGCTTGGCGCCCTGGCTGAGCTTGAGGTGCACCATCTTGACCTGGGGATCAGCCGCCTTGTCGGCGAACTCCTGCTCGTCGAAGCCGCCGTCGTCGGTCCGGCAGCCGAAGTAGGCCGAGCCGATCTCCCAGATCAGGTCCCCACCGTGACGATGGTGCGGGCTGATCGCGCCCTCCCCCGTGTCGTGGGCGAACCCCCCGGCGGCCGCCCCCTTGTTCATCGCGATGATCGCGTTCGACGACAGGCTCCCGAAGCTCATCGCGCTCACGTTGAACAGCGAGATCTCGTAGGGCTGGGTGCAGCCCGGCCCACCGATGCGGACTCGCGGCGGCGCCTCCATCTGCGGCTTCGGCGCGGTCGAGTGGACGAGGTACTCGTAGCCCACGGCATACAGGTCGCGCTCGGTGCCGAACGGGTGCTCCTCGGTGACGCCCTTGGCGCGCTGGTAGATCGACGAGCGCGTGTTGCGGTCGTACGGCGTCCCGTCGAAGTTGCGCTCGATGAAGTACTGCTGGAGCTCGGGGCGGATCCCCTCCATCAGGAACCGGATGTGCCCGATGATCGGGTAGTTGCGCAGGATCGAGTGCTGCTTCTGGAGCAGGTCGTAGGCCCCGACCGCGATCAGCAGGACGGCGATCGCCAGGAGCACGAAGATCCCGGTGCCTCCCATCGTGGCCGCGAGGGTGGCGATCAGACCGAGGATGAGGACTGAGCCCAGGGCGTAGAAGCGGAGCATGTCCTGGTTCTACCAGGGAGCCCGGCGGGTGAGGCGTGGATCGGACGCCGGCTCGTCCACAATGGGACGGTGTCTCCCCCGACCGTCCCCGCCGTGCCGAGCGGACGCACTGCCCAGCGCCTCGAGTGGGTCCACCTGCCACCGCCCGTGCGCGCCCTCGTCGAGGACCGTCTGGGTGCACCCGTCGTCCGGGCCGAGTCCCAGCGCTCCGGCTTCACCCCCGGGTTCGCCTCGGTGCTCGAGTGCGCCGACGGCTCGCTCCACTTCGTCAAGGCCGCCTCGGTGAAGGCGCAGCGCTCCTTCGCGGCCGCCTACCGGGAGGAAGGCCGCAAGGCTCTGGCGCTGCCCCCCGAGGCTCCCGCCACCCGGCTGGCCTGGGTGCACGACGCCGACGACTGGGTCGTGCTGGGCTTCGAGCACGTCGAGGCTCGTGCGCCCCACCGACCGTGGACCGACGACGACCTGGACGCTTGCCTGGACATGCTGTCCGCAGCAGCAGACACCCTGACTCCACCACCACACGGTCTGACGATCGACGACGCTGTCACCGACTTCCGCGAGTGGCCCGCCGCCTGGCGCCACACCCTGGCCACCTTCGACCTGCCCCATGGCCGCGAGGCCGCTGCGTTGGCCCGGCGCTACGCGGAGGTCGTCGGTGGCTCGACGCTGGTGCACGGCGACGTCCGCGACGACAACCTCCTGCTCACCGACGACGGCCGGGTGCTGCTGTGTGGCTGGAACTGGCCGGTCCGAGGCGCGGCCTGGCTCGACTCCCTGATCCTGCTCGTCGGCCCACGCGGCGACGGCCTGGACGTCGAGGCAGTGCTGGCCACCCACCCGACGTTCGCCGGCGTCGAGCCCGAGGCAGTCGACATCGTGCTCGCGCTGCTCACCGGCTACTTCCTGACCCACTCCGACGACCCGGTGCCGTCGTCCTCCCCCCACATCCGCGACCACCAGCTCTGGCAGGGCGAGGTGCTCTGGGAGTGGCTGTGCGAGCGGCGTGGCTGGCCGCCCGAGCCCGATCGCTGATCGATTTGGGTGCGGAGCGGGCCCGCTGCTAGATTTGCCCGTCGCGTGTCCGGTCCCTGCGATCACCGCAGCCTTGCGCCGACCGCACCCTGAACTCGAAGCACCAGCACCAGCGACCGCAGACCATCCAGCAGTGAGGCGAACCACCCCGTGGCGAACATCAAGAGCCAGATCAAGCGCAACAAGCAGAACGAGAAGCGTCACGAGCGCAACAAGGCCGTCAAGACCGGCCTGAAGAGCGCCGTGCGCAAGTTCCGCGAGGCCGCGGACGCCGGCAACAAGGACGAGGCGATCGTCCTGGGCCGCGAGGCCAACAAGATGCTCGACAAGGCCGCCTCGAAGGGCGTCATCCACAAGAATCAGGCCGCCAACCGCAAGTCGGCCATCTCGAAGACCGCCGCGTCGCTCTGACCTCTGGTCCACGCCAGCACGGTCCGTCACGTTCGGGCGCCGCTCCCCTCGGGGAGTCGGCGCCCTTCGTGCTTCTACCGCGCGGTCAGACTCCTTGGGCGCGGAAGAACTCGATCGTGCGGTCCATCGCGGCGTTGAACGCAGGTCCGAACGCGTGCCCGTCGTCGTACCACTGCAGCTGTGAGTCGACTCCAGCAGATCGAAGGGCGCGCTGGGTCGCGCGTGCCCAGCCGGGCGGGCAGGTGTCGTCGAAGCGACCGTGCACCATCAGCACCGGCTCGGTGATCCGATCGACGTACGGACGTGAGGAGTTGCGCTGCCAGAAGCGGGGGCTGTCCTGTGGCAGGCCCCACCGTTCGGCCAGCGCCCGGGTCTGCGGGTCGTCGGCGGGGTCGTCGCGCTGGAACTGGTCGAAGTTCTGTGCCTCGAGTGACGAGACCGACGCCCACGGCGCGGCCGCCTGCACCAGCCCAGGAGCCGCGACGAGCGTCTTCAGGACCACTCCTCCGCCCATCGACCTGCCGAACAGCGCGATCCGGTCGTCGGCGACCGGCACGTCGTCAGATGCGCGCAGCGCCTTCACGGCATTGATCACGTCGGCGCTGTAGCCCAGCCGCATCCGCAGCTGGTAGTCCGGGTCGTCGGTCGACTCGGCGTGGTTGCGGTAGTCGACGTGCAGCGCGACGTAGCCGCGGGACGCCAGGTAGCCCCGCTCCCGGGTCATCCCCTGGCCCCGCACGTAGACCGCCGGATCGATGTAGCCGTGCGCGAGCACCACGGCGGGAAAGGGGCCACGCCCCTGTGGCACGTTGAGCACTCCCGAGATCGTGTAGGACTCCGGTCCGGTGCGGGTCGAGCTGCGGCTGCGGTAGGTGACGTCGTACGACGTGTAGGCGGCGGTCTCCTCTCGCACGGCACCCAGACGCAACCGGTCGCCTCGGTGCCGCTGCTCGCTGAGGCCCAGCACCGAGACCTCGGGGGCCGGCTTCGCCTCCGGCTCCGGGTCGGCGTCGGGACCGGCTCCTGGGTCGCTGGGGCTCGCGGACGGCTCGGCTGATGACGACGAGGGAGCCGTCGGGCCGGCTGCGCCGGCCTCGGCCTCGGGCTCGTCCGATCCCGTGCTCGAGCAACCGCTCAGCGCGACGACGAGCACGAGCGCCGCAGCGGTGTGATGACGACGCATCGGTGGCCTCCGGGGTCTGGGGAGCGGGTGCCGCCAGGCTACGGAGCGCGACCAACGCGGGGTGCGTGCTGCGACCCGGGTCACCGGCCGTCGCGCAGGCCGGCGACGGTGAGCACCAGCCGCTCCAGGGCGTAGGCCGCGTCGCTGGAGGCACCCTTCACGTCGGCGTCGGCCTTGGCGACGGCTCGGATGGCCCCGGCCAGTCCCTGGTCGGACCACGAGCGGGACTGGTCGCGCAGGGTGCGCAGCTTCCACGGGGGCACACCTACCTCGCGCGCCAGGTCGGCCTCCCGCATCCCACGCGGCGCTCCCTTGTACCGCGCGAGCCCGCGGGCGCTGCCGGCGAACGCAGACGTCACCAGCACCGCTGCGGTCCCGTTGTCGAGGGCCCAGCGCAGCTCCTCCAGCGCCTTCTCCCGGTTGCCACCAAAGGCGTGGTCGGCAACAGCGAACGACTTGGCCTCGGCGCGCCCGCCGAAGTAGCGGCTCACCTTGTCGGCCGTGAGCCGCTCCCCGGGGAAGTCGTTGGTGAGCTGGTGAGCGGCCGAGCTCAGGGAGCGCAGGTCCTGGCCCACCGCGTCGACCAGTGCTCGGCTGGCGTCGTTGTCGATGGTGGCGCCGAAGCGACGCGCTTCCGCGGCCACGAAGCCCGGGTAGTCCGAGGCCTTGAGGACCTCCGACTTCACTTCCGTGACCGCCTTGACCTTGCGCAGCTTGGTCAGGGTGCCCGAGCCCTTCTGGCCCCCGCCGTGCACCAGCACGAGCGAGACGTCCTCGGCCGGCGCTGCCGCGTAGTCGAGCAGACCGGCGACCGACTCCTCGGGCAGGTTCTCGAGAGCGCGCACGATGATGCAGCGAACGCTGGAGAACAGTGACGGTGCCGACAGCTCGCCGAGGGTGGCGAGCGTCAGGTCGCCGGCATCGGCCTCGGACAGCTCGGACTCGGGGTCATGGGAACGGACGGTCGCCTTGACCTCCTGCACGGTGCGCTCGCCGAGGAACTCCTCCTTGCCGGTCACCAGGACGACCCTGCCCAGCACCTCGTCAGCCCGCATGACGGCAGCCTGACACACCCGGCCGACAGTCACCCGGCGCGGTGCACCACGACACCGCCAGAGGGCTCGGCCACGACGAGGACGTCGCCGTCCTGGTCGGTGCGAGCGACCTCGGCCCCCGATGCCTCCAGCGTCGACACGACCTCCGCAGCCGGGTGCCCGTAGTCGTTGTCCTGACCGACCGAGACCAGCGCGACCTCGGCTCCCACCGACGTCAGCACGTCCAGGTCCTGGTAGCGGCTGCCGTGGTGCGGCACCTTGAGCACGTCCACGTCGAGCTGGGCCAAGGTGCCCGCCAGCGACGCCTGGCCGGGCGGCTCGAGGTCTCCGGTCAACAGGATGGTGACGCCGCGGACCTCGGCCAGCAGCACGACGCTGGCGTCGTTGGCGGTGCTGCCGTCGCCCGGGCCGGCACGTGGCGAGGCCCCCTGCGGCCACAGTGCCTGCAGGCTGACGTCGCCGACCGTGACGGCACCGGAGTCGGGCGTGCGTACGGCGACGCCCGTCTCGGCAGCCAGCGCGGTGACCCGCTCCACTGCCGCCGGCGGGTCCAGCAGCGTCGAGGTCCAGATGGTGTCGCCCTCCCGAGTGTCGAGGACCCCCGACAGTCCGTCGACGTGATCTGCGTGGAAGTGGGTGAGCACCACGAGTGGCACCTGCTCGACGTGGAGCCGGTCCAGGCAGGCGTCGACAGCCTGCGCCTCCGGGCCCACGTCGACCACCACGGCCGCGCCGGGCCCCGCTCGCAGCACCAGGGCGTCGCCCTGGCCCACGTCACACATCGCCATCACCCACCCGTCGCCCGGCCACCGACCCCCAGGCACACCAGGGAGTCCCGAGAGGCCGGGCAGGTGGGACAGCCTCGGTCCCAGCACCACGACCAGGACCACGAGCACCAGCACACGGGCAGTCACGCCGGGACGACGCAGCGCCAGAGGCACCGCGAGCACCCCGAGCACGCAGACGCCGACGAGCAGCGTCAGGGCCACTGCGCCACTCCCCCAGTCGAACGCCGCGAGTGGCACGTCCGCCCCGGTCTCCGCCACCAGCACGATCCACCCGACGCACCAGCCCGCTCCCGTCCCCAGCAACCTGCCGGCCGGACCGACGACCAGGCCCACGAGTCCCCCGGCCAGGCCCAGGACGGTCGCCGGGCCGACGACGGGGGCCACCAGCAGGTTGGCCGGGACCGCCACCAGGCTCACCTGGCCAGACAGGGCTGCGACGATCGGCGTGCAGGCTACCTGTGCGGCGGCGGGTACGGCGATCGCCTCGGCCAGCGGCAGCGGCATCCAACAGCGCAGCTGGTCTCGCCAGCCCGGCGCGAGCAGGACGATGCCGGCCGTCGCCAGGGCCGACAGGGCGAAGCCCGGCGAGACCGCGAGCCGAGGGTCGAGCAACAGCAAGGCGACCACCGCGACCGAAAGACCGCGCAGGGCGCGTTGACGCCCGTTCGTCGTCAAGGCCAGCAGCCCCACCGTCCCCATGGCGGCCGCCCTGACGACGCTCGGCTCGGTGCGAGCCAGGAGGAGGAAGCCGACGATTCCCGCAGCAGCGATCACGGTGAGCCACCGTCCACGGACTCCTCCCCAGCGGGCCAGCACGACGAGGAAGCCCACGATCAGCGTGAGGTTGGTGCCGGACACGGCGGTCAGGTGCGTGAGACCGGTGGTGCGGAAATCCTCCTCGAGCCCGGGGTCGAGGCCACCGTCGTCTCCGTCGACGAGTGCCGGCACCAGGGCGCGCTGGGCGTCGGGACGGTGAGCGACCGACTCACGGATCGAGGCGCGCACGGCGTCGGCCCCTCTCCACCACACGTCGGCTCGCTCCAAGACCTCGGGATCGGCAGCGCCGGGGAGCAGCGCGGCGACGTCCGCGTCGTCTGCCGGCGCAAGGCGACCCGCAGTGGAGACGTGCGAGCCGAGAGGTACGTCCTGCCAAGCCAGGTCGCCGAGCACCAGGACGGGCGACGAGAGTCGGTGCACCAGTCCACGTCCGGTCACCTCCCGGACGTCCAGGCGCACCAGCACCTGATCGCCGAAGGGACCGGTGATCCGGCGCGGGTCCTGGCGCACCACCCCGACGAGGTCGACAGCGGCACGCTCGGAGGCGAGGTCGGCGACAGGTCCCCCGGTCACGGCCTCGGCGCGGACCACCGCCGAGGCCAGGACCGCGAGCCCGACCAGTGCCCCGGCTGCCAGGAGGGCACGATCGCGCGGAGATCGCAGGGCCCACGCGGCGGCGCCCACCCCGCTCATGGCCAGGGCTGCGAGGAGTAGCACCGGCGTCAGCAGCGCGAGCAGGGCCCCCGCCCAGGCCACAGCTGCGAGTGCGGGCATCCGCAGATCCGCGGGCCTCGTGGGAGCCGGTGCCTCGGCAACCTCCTCGAGGTCGGGCACGGGCGGCTAGACGGTCACGAGCGGGGTCAACTGCGCGAGCGTCGCGTCGCCGATGCCGTCGACCTCGAGCAGCTCGGTGACCGAGGTGAAGCCGCCGTGCTCGGTGCGCCAGGCGATGATCGCGGTGGCGGTCACGGGTCCCACGTTGGGCAACGTCTCCAGCAGTGCCTGGTCGGCGAGGTTGAGGTCGACCAGCGCCGCTGGAGGCGGCGCTCCGTCCGCGCCCACCGGTGGAGTCCCCGCGGGCGGACTCGTTGCACCACCCTCGTCGCCGACCACGATCTGCTCGCCGTCGACCAGGACGCGGGCCAGGTTGAGCGACGTCAGGTCGACACGAGGACGAGGGCCACCCGCCTTGTCGAGCGCATCGACCACGCGGGCGCCGGCCTCGAGCACCACGATGCCGGGCCGTCGTACCCGACCGGCGACGTCGACCGTCACGGACTCACCCACCTGTGCCGTCGGCGCAGCCCCTGGGGCTGAGGGCGCGGTCTCGTCGAGCGGCAGGACGGGAACGCCGGGGCTCGCCTCGGCCTCCTGCTGCAGGGCGACCGGCATCGACGGCTCGGGATCACTGCTGACCACCAGCCAGCAGGTCACCGCCAGGCCGACGGCGACCAGGACCGCAATGGTCGCGACGTGCGGAGCACCGAGCCGGACGCGACCTCGCAGCGTCGCCGGCACCAGGTCGGTCGCCCAGGCAGCGGTACGGCGGGCCGCGTGCCGGCCCGGCACCGGGAGTGTCGGTGGCTCCGGGGGTGGCGTCGTGGCCCGCTCCGGAGCGGGGTTCGGAGGCTGGGCCGGCTGGGTCCATTCCTCCGTCTCGGGCACGACCACCAGCGCAGGGCGCTGCGCCACCCGCGTGTGGTCGGACCACCACTCGTCGCCCACCGCAGGATCCAGCGGCGTTGCGCCGTCCTGCGTCGCCTCGCGCGACGCGGCCAGGTGCGCCGTCAGCTCCGCGAGTCGTCGGGCCACGGCGTCGGCATGCTCCTGCGAGGGGCGTCGAGATCGCATGCCGGCGACGTTAGGTTCGCGAGGTCCCTCGTCCGAGCGCCCGCGATCCGCCTGTGGACAAGAGCCGAGGAGAGGACCTTGTGGACGACTCGTGGGCAGCCGTCGGGTGGTCCGTGCTCGCGGTCGCGCGATCAGACCAGCGGGGAGACGCAGACCGCGATGGTGCCCGGTCCGACGTGGGCGCCGAGCACGGCGCCGACCTCGGCGCACCACACCTCGCGCCCACCCAGCTGGTCGGAGAGGCGGGTCGCCAGGTCCTCGGCGAGGGTCGCGGCGCGGTCGGGGTTGGCGAGGTGCGCCACACAGACATCGACCTGTTGCTCGCCCGCGGCCGCGACGGCCAGCTCGGCCAGGCGGGCCAGTGCGCGACCCGACGTACGGACCTTCTCCAGCGACGACACCACGCCCTCCTCGATCGTGAGGATCGGCTTGACCGCGAGCGCGCCGCCGAGCAGCGCTGCGGCGGCCCCGATCCGACCTCCGCGGCGCAGGTACTCCAGCGTGTCGACGTAGAAGTACGACGACGACGCGTCCGCGCGCAGCCGGGCGGCCTCGGCGGCGTCCTCGACCGAGGCACCGCGTCCGACCGCGTCGGCGGCTGCCAGCGCGGCGTACCCCGTGGCCACGCCCACCTGGCGGGAGTCGATGCAGACCACGCGCACCCCGACGTCACGCGCCGCGAGCTGCGCCGACTCGAACGTCCCGCTCATGTCCCCCGACAGGTGGATCGAGAGGATCTGCTTCGAGCCGCTGCGTGCCAGCCGGTCGTAGAGCTCGGCGAACGCCGCCGGCGACGGACGCGACGTGCTGACCGGGCGGTAGTCGCGCAGCGCCTCGGCTACTCGCTCCGGGGTCGCCTCCGGCGAGCTCTCGTCGAACGAGTCCGCCCCGATGACGACCTGCAGCGGCAGCACGACGATTCCGCGCTCGGCTGCGAGTCCCTCCGGCAGGCTCGCGGTCGAGTCGGTGACGACGGCGATCGAACGAGAGCCTGGCATGGACGCAGGATAGTGCGGCGCCCCGAGAGCGCCCTCCTGTCGGCTACTTCTTCTTCTTGGGCACGGTCACCGACGCCGAGGTCTGCGTGTCGTCGCCGTAGCCGGGCAGCGTCCGGACCACTCGGACGCTGAGCTTCTTGCCCTTGTCCTTCTTGGTGACCTTGTACGTCGACTTGGTCGCCTTGGCGATGACCTTGCCGTTGCGCAGCCACTGGTAGGACGTGCCGGCCCCGCTCGGTGACGTCGCCCCGGCAACGGCCTTGAGCTTCTTCTTCACCTTCGGCGTGCCGCTGATGGTCGGAGCCGGAGCGACCAGCGTGCCCTTGGCGACGAGCGCCGTCGTGACCGAGACCGCTTCCTGGGGAGTGAAGCCCGCCCGGGTGGCCGTGACCCGGACCGAGATCCCCGACCCGGCATCTGCTGCGGTGAGCGCGTACGTCGTCGACGTGGCACCGGCGACAGGTGTCCCGCCACGCAGCCACTGGAACGCAAGCGAGACGTCGGCCGGGTTCCAGGTCCCGCCGGACGCGACCAAGGTCGCTCCCACCCGGGGCGTCCCGGAGATCGTCGGCGCGGCCGTGTTGGAGACCGGAGGCTGAGTGACCGCGGCAGTCGGGCTGGAGTCCGCGACGGCAGCGACGAAGCCTGTGCGACTGGCCGTGACCCGCACCGAGATCGTGGATCCCACGTCTCCCGCAACCACCGTGTAGGTCGAGTCGGTGGCGCCAGCGATCGGTGACCCGCCCCGCAACCACTGATAGGTCAGCGTCACGTCGGCCGGGTTCCACACGCCTCCCGCCGCCGTCAGCGTCGACCCCACCACCGGAGATCCGGCGATCGACGGTGCGGTCGTGTTGGCGACCAGGACAGCAGCGCTGGCCGGCACCTCGACGTCGCCCATGTCGGTGGCATCGCTCCCGGCGGCGTTGAGGATCGCCGCGATGTCCACGGTCCGCGGTCCACCGGTGGCGTCGGACGCCAGCCCGAACGCCTTTCCCGCGTCCACGACCGGACTGGACACGGCAGGCGCCATCGTGCGCACGCCCCCGCCGTTGTCGGTGAGCGGTCCCAGCTCGGGGTCGGCCCCGATGATGCTGGAGCCCACCGTCACCTCGGCCGTCGACTCGCGCGCCGGGTTCTCGATCAAGGTGAAGTCCAGCTCGAACGGGTCGGCGTAGGTGGTGGTGAGCGTCAGGTCCTTCGGTGCGTTGTCGGCGACGATCGTGTTCTGCAGGACCTTCGTCCCGTCCCCAGCGACGATGCCGCCGCCGCGTGAGGCCGTGTTGTCCGCGATCGTCGTGCTGGTGAAGGTCTGCTCGAGGTCACCGAACCGCGACACCGGCGGGATGTAGACGCCGCCGCCGTAGCTGCGCGGCGTCCCGACGGCTGTGTTGCCGGAGATGGTGGTGCTGGTGAACGAGGTCGAGTTCCGCAGCACCGAGGAGTACGGGCCGCTCAGCGCCACGCCGCCGCCGTCTGCGTAGGCGGTGTTGCCCGAGATCTCCGTGTCGGTGACGACCAGCTCCGCGGTGTTGCTCTCGCCGCTGTACAGGTAGAGCCCGTAGAGCATCAGACCGCCACCGCTGCCGTCGGATGCACTGTTGCCCGAGATGACGGCGTCCTGGACGAGGGCGTTGCCGAACGTGCGCGCCACCGACAGCGCGCCACCACTCGAGGCAACGTTGTCGGTGAAGGTCGTGTCGGTGACGGTGACGTCACCGCTGGTCGAGCTGGTCTCCAGCCCGCCGCCGTTGAATCGGGCGGAGTTGCCGTCGAACTGCGAGCCCGACACGGTGACCGGACCACGGGTCGAACGCGTGCGCACCGCGCCGCCGGAACCTCGGGAGCTGTCGTTGTCACGGAACGTCGAGTCGGTCATCGT
Organism: Nocardioides sp.; assembly: GCF_029937575.1. Lineage (GTDB taxonomy): Bacteria > Actinomycetota > Actinomycetes > Propionibacteriales > Nocardioidaceae > Nocardioides. The sequence continues at coordinate 25,979 of NZ_JAPYPS010000006.1, read as the reverse complement.
GACCTGCGTGGCGTTGCGCACGTAGATCGCAGCCCCCGAAGCGGCCTGTGAGTCGGTGATGGTGACGTCGTCGATCACCAGCGCCGAGCGCTGGGCGTCGTAGTAGCCGTCGCTGCCGTAGAAGAACGTGTTGGCGTAGACCGCCCCGCCGTTCTCCTCGATCGTGTAGGTGTAGCCGTAGTAGTCGTACGTCGTGGACGGCGCGGCGGCGTCCTCGAGCGTGAGCCCGGAGATGACCACGGCCTCGACCGGCCCGTCGGACGTGCAGTCGTAGGTCGGGTATCCGTAGTAGAACCCACCGTCCGGCACGCACTCGCGGGTGCTGATGACGTTGAAGACCCGACTGTCGCCGCCGGCGTCGACGCTCAGGGTCCCGGACCCGGGGCCGTCGATCGTCAGGTCGTCGGTGATCTCGATCTCGCCACTGGTCAAGGCGATCGTGCCGCTCACCACGGCGTCGAAGGTGATGACGTCGGCACCGTCGGCGGCGTTGGCCTGCTCGACGGCGGCTCGCAGGCTGCCCGGCCCGGCGTCGGCGGTGTTCGTGACGCTGAAGCCGGCCGCCTCGGCGGGCGCGGCGTAGAGGACCATGGCTCCGAGAGGTGCCCCGGTGCCGATCGCCATCAACCCGGCCGTGGCGGCAGACACCTTCGCCCGCTTGGCCTGCTTCGCGCGCTTGCGCTCGTTCGCCCGGTGCATGGACCTGCTCGTCATGACATTCCTCCGTGACTACCCATGGCAGGCTCGGACGAGTCCGGCACCTGCGGTCTCGTCACAGGCGACGAGCCGGACGGATCGTGACACCGAATGCCTAGGTCCGACAAGGATGAAATTTTACCGGTCTAGTCACGGCGCGAGGTTGCGTTCGACTCGCCGTGACGATAATGAACATTTCCTGCACGGCCGGGCACGGATGGTGCTTTGCTGTGCCGGTGCGACTGGACACTGAGTTCATCCGGCTCCCTCTCGACTTCGACGCCGAGCGGCTGCGTACCGAGGTGCTCGCCGTGCCCGAGGATGCCTGGCGACCGCATCCCCAGGGCAACCCCGGCAACTGGGCGCTCCCGCTTCTCGCCGTCGACGGCGACCCCCTCAACGACGCGACGCGCGGTGCCATGGCTCCCACACCGAACCTCGCGCACCTCGAGTACCTGCAGCAGGTGCTGGCCAGCTTCCAGACCGTCATCGGACGGGCGCGTCTGATGCGCCTGGACGGCAACACCGAGGCGACGTTGCACGTGGACACCAACTACTACTGGGCCGAGCGGGTGCGGATCCACGTGCCGATCCTCACCAGTGAGTCGATCTCGTTCCACTGCGCCGACAAGTCGCTGCACATGCCGGCCGGGCAGTCGTGGATCTTCGACACCTGGCGACCGCACAACGTCGTCAACAACACCGGCGACCGTCGCATCCACCTCGTCGCCGACACCGTGGGCTCCGCGCACTTCTGGGATCTCGTCGGCAAGGGCGCGCGCCCGTTCGAGACAGCCATCGGCAACGACGGCTTCGCGCCGCGCCTGGTCCAGCACGTGCCCGGGTCCGTGCCCGAGCTGGCTATCGAGCGGCACAACTTCCCCTCGCTGATGACTCCGTGGGAGGTCGAGCAGCACGTGGAGGAGCTGGTCCTGAAGGGGCTCGACGCACAGCACCCGACAGCATCTCGCCTCGGCGACGCGTGCAGACGCTTCGTCCACCAGTGGCGCTCCCTGTGGGCCGAGACCGCCGAGCACGACGGCCCCGTCGGGCAGTTCGAGGCGCTTCGCGACGGCTTCGCCCGCGACCTCGCGCAGTTCGCCGGCCAGCTGCGACTGGACAACGGCACCGACCCGGTCGTCGTGGCACGACAGGTGGTGATCGAGCCCGCCATCCGACCCCGCACCGAGACCGCCCGGCGTAGCGACGCCGGGCGAGGACTCGCGGCTCCGCCGGCCTCGGAGCCGCCCCAGCCGGAGTCGCACGCGGGCCAACAGGCAGGCCAACAGCCGGGGACCCCGGCTGCACGCCGCCCGATGGACGGTGCTGCTCGTTCCCGTCGAGGTCGCCGGCGGCCCTTCGACCGGCCCATCTTCATCGTGGCACCACCTCGATCCGGCACCACGCTGCTCTTCGAGACCCTGGCCCTGTCCCCCTCGGTGTGGACGATCGGCGACGAGAGCCACGCCGCCATCGAGAGCGTCGAGGCCCTGCACCCTGCCTCCCGAGGATGGGACAGCAACCGGTTGGGGCTCCAGGACGCCAAGCCACAGGTGATCTCGCAGCTCGAGGCCAACTTCCTGCGCGGCCTCCGCGACCGGAACGGACAACCCCCGGAGCCCGGCGCGACCGGCCTGCGCCTGCTCGAGAAGACCCCCAAGAACTCCCTGCGGGTGCCGTTCCTGCATGCCGCCTATCCCGACGCTCGCTTCGTGTTCGTGCAGCGCGACCCGGCCGAGAGTCTCAGCAGCATGATCGCTGCCTGGGAGTCGCGGCGCTTCGTGACCTATCCCGACCTGCCCGAGTGGCAGGGCCCCCCGTGGTCGCTGTTGCTCGTCCCCGAGTGGCGCAAGCTCGCCGGGGCCCAGCTGCCCGAGGTGGTCGCCGAGCAGTGGCGGATGGCCTCCGAGATCCTGCTGACGGACCTGGAGCACCTGCCACAGACGCAGTGGGCGGTGGTGGGTTATCACCAGTTCCTGGCCGACCCGCAGGCCGAGACCGAGCGCCTGTGCCAGTTCCTCGACATCGCGTGGGACCGACAGCTCGACGACCAGCTGCCCCTCTCGCGCTACACCCTGACGCCGCCGGCGCCGGACAAGTGGCGCCAGCACGCCGACCTGCTGGAGCGGGTGCTCCCCGCCACCGCAGACGCGGCGCGCCGCGGCCGCGCGGCGCTGACCTCGCCGATCACCCTGCGCCCCCGCCTGGACGATGCTCCACCGGCACCGACGTCGCCGTACCGCAGCGTCAACACGGCCAACATGCCCGAGCTCCTCGACTCCCTCGGCACGAGCCTCCTGGCCTCGACCTACCAGACCGGCAAGCTCGTGGCCGTGCGGGCGCTGGACGGCAAGCTCAACACGCACTTCCGTCCGCTCGAGAGTCCCATGGGAATCGCCTACCGCAAGGGTCGCCTCGCGGTGGGCACGCGTACCCAGGTGATGAACTACCAGAACCTCCCCCAGCTCACCGAGCGGCTCTCGCCGCCCGGACGCCACGACGCCTGCTTCGTGCCACGCTCCACGGCCTACACCGGCGACATCAGGATCCACGACGTGGCCTGGGCCGGCGACGAGCTCTGGGTGGTGGCCACCCGATTCTCGTGCCTGGCAACTCTCGACGGGGAGCACAGCTTCGTCCCCCGGTGGCGTCCGTCCTTCATCAGCGCGCTGGCACCGGAGGACCGCTGCCACCTCAACGGGCTTGCGGTGCGCGACGACAGGATCACCCATGTCACCGCACTGGGCACGACGGACACCGCCGGCGGCTGGCGTGCTGACAAGGCGCACGGCGGGGTCATCATCGACGTGGACTCCAACGAGATCGCCGTCACCGGCCTCTCCATGCCGCACTCACCGCGATGGCACAACGGCCGCCTCTGGGTGCTCGAGTCGGGCGAGGGAAGCCTGGCAACGGTGGACCTCGCGAGCGGGACCGTGGAGACCGTCGCACAGCTGCCCGGTTTCACCCGCGGGCTCGCGTTCGCCGGCCCCCTTGCCTTCATCGGGCTGTCCGAGGTGCGCGAGGCCAACACCTTCGGCGGCCTCCCTCTGACGGCTCGCCTCGAGGACCGTCAGTGCGGCATCTGGGTCGTCAACGTCGAGACCGGCGCCACGGTGGGCTTCATCCGTTTCGAGGACCTGGTCGAGGAGATCTTCGACGTCGCTCTCCTGCCCGGCATCCGGTTCCCCGAGCTGGCCGAGCACGGGTCGGACGCGGTCAACAACGCCTTCGTCGTTCCCCCGCAGCCGGAGCCGGCCGTGTCCTGAGCCGTACGGTGCCCGGCTCAGGACACCGACACCTCGGGACAACGTCCCGGGCCCGGGTCGCTCACTCGCAGTCGGGTCGCGCGGACTCCCTCGCCCGAGGGGCTCGCGGCGCCGTACGCCGTCAGGCAGTCCCCCGCCTCGATCGTGGTGCCGGCCGGGGCGGCATCCTGCGTGGCAGCGCTGGTGTAGCGGGTCTGGCTCGTCGTGGTGACGGTGACCAGACTCTCCGACGGCCCCGACGACGGGCGCACCACCAACGTCGTGCCGGAGACCTCGGTGACGGCACCGACGACTCCCGGACCATCCATCGTGACCGACCCACCGGGGTCGCGACCGTCCTGGCCGTCAGCACCGCCCTGGGCTCCCTGACACCGTCCTGAGCTCGCCAGCACCCGCACCAGCCCGGCCGAGAAGTCCTGGCCCTGCACGCCGTCGCCGCGCTGGGGCAGCGCCAGCACGCAGGCACCGACCTTGATCTTCTTCCGGTCCAGTGAGCCGAGTCGGACGATCTCCACGGCGGGACCCCAGACGACCACCACCTCCGAGCGGTTCGCCTGGACCGTCGCACGTCCCTCGGTCGCCGAGACGACCGTCCCGCTCACGGTCTCGGCTCCGACCTGCCCCTCCCCCGGAGGATCCACCTCGTCGGGCGTCCCCGGTGGGGCGGTACGGCCAGGATCGGTCGATCCTTCCCCGGAACCGGGCGACGACGTCGCGCCTCTCGGACCGTCACTCCTCACCCCGCTCTGCGATGGCGCACCCGTGCCCGGGGGCGCCGCCTCGGAGCCTGGGGACGATGCCGCCCCTGCGGCAGCCGGACCCGCCTCCGCAGCAGGATCCGCGTCCGAGCCGGAGCAGCCCTGGACGAGCAGCAGCGTTGCCGCCACGGCCAGCCCGGCTCGGTGACGACCCACGTTCAACCCCACGACGCATACCTCCACCGCCATCGCTCGGCGGCGCCGCGCCCGGAAAGGATGACACGTGGATCGACGCAGCGGAACGTTTTCGGCCAGCACCGACGCAGGTCGTTCAGACGACGACGTTGACCAGCTTCGGCTCGCGCACGATCACCTTGCGGATCTCCCGGCCGGCGATCGCGGCGACCACGGTGTCGTCGGCCAGGGCCAGCGACTCCAGGTCGGCGGCCGTGATCGCGGGTGCGACCTCCAGCCGTGCCTTGACCTTGCCCTGGATCTGGACGACGGCCGTGACCGTGTCCTCGACCAGCAGCGCGGGATCGACCGTCGGCCACGGCGCGTGGCTGATGGTGGGCTGGTGGCCCAGGCGCTCCCACATCTCCTCGGCGACGTACGGCGCGACCAGCGACAGCAGCACCGCGACCACCTCGGCCGCCTCGCGCACGGCCGGGTCGGCCGGACCGGCGCCGGAGTCGACGGCCTTGCGGGTGGCGTTGACCAGCTCCATGACGCGGGCGACGACGACGTTGAAGCGCTGCGACTCGATCAGGCCCTCGGCGTCGTGGACCGTGCGGTGGGTGACTCGGCGCAGCGCGACGTCGCCGTCGGCGTACGACACTCCCGGCTCGGAGGTGACGTCGCCGCTCAGCCGCCACGCCCGCTGGAGGAACTTCTGCGAGCCGGCCGGGGACACGTCGGCCCAGTCGATGTTGTCCTCGGGCGGGCTCGCGAAGACCAGCGTCAGACGCACGGCATCGACGCCGAACTCGGTCAGCTGGGTGCCGAGGTTGACGCCGTTGCCCAACGACTTGGACATCTTCTTGCCCTCGTTGATGACCACGCCCTGGCCCAGCAGGCGCTGGAAGGGCTCGACGAAGTCCAGCATGCCCATGTCGTGCAGCACCTTGGTGAAGAAGCGGGCGTACAGCAGGTGCAGCACGGCGTGCTCCAGCCCGCCGACGTACTGGTCGACGTTGCCCCAGGTCGCCAGCTTCTCGGGGTCGAAGGGACCCTCGGTGAAGCCGGGCGAGGTGAAGCGCAGGAAGTACCACGACGAGTCGACGAAGGTGTCCATCGTGTCGCTGTCCCGCTTGGCCGGACCGCCACACGACGGGCAGTCGACGTTGACCCAGTCCTCGGCGGCCGCCAGTGGCGAGACGCCCTTGGGCTTCAGGTCGGCACCCTTCAGCTCGGGCAGCTCGACGGGCAGCTGGTCCAGGGGTACGTCGACCTCGCCGCACGACGGGCAGTGGATCACCGGGATCGGGCAGCCCCAGAAGCGTTGGCGGCTCAGCAGCCAGTCGCGCAACCGGTAGTTGACCGTGCTCGTGCCGGTGCCGCGCTCGGCCAGCACCTCGATCATGGTCGCGATGCCGGCCGCCTTGTCGGTGATCCCGTCCAACGGGCCGGAGTTGACGTAGGCACCGTCACCGGCCGTCGCGACGCCGCTCTCCTCGGGGTTCTCCTCCCCGGTGTCGACCACACGTCGTACCGGCAGGTCGAAGGCGCGGGCGAAGTCCAGGTCGCGCTGGTCGTGGGCGGGCACCGCCATGATCGCGCCGGTGCCGTAGTCGGCCAGCACGTAGTCGGAGGCCCAGACCGGCACCTCCTCGCCGTTGACCGGGTTGGTCGCGGTGACTCCCAGGTCGACTCCGCTCTTGAGCCGGTCGGTGGCCAGGCGGTCGATGTCGGAGGCCTTGCGGATCTCGTCGCGGTAGGCCTCGAAGGCGGGGCGCTGCTCGTCGCTGACGATCTCGGCGGCCAGGTCGGCGTCCGCCGCGACGACCATGAACGTCGCCCCGTACAGCGTGTCGGGGCGCGTCGTGTAGACCGTCACGGGCTCGTCGCGACCGGTGACGGCGAAGTCCACGTGGGCGCCCTCGGAGCGCCCGATCCAGTTGCGCTGCGCCACCACGACGCGGTTCGGCCAGTCGTCGGCGACGGTGTCCAGGTCGGCCAGCAGACGCTCGGCGTACTCGGTGATCTTGAAGTACCACTGCGTCAGGTCGCGCTTGGTCACCACGGCACCGCAGCGCTCGCAGGCGCCGTCGACGACCTGCTCGTTGGCCAGCACGGTCTGGTCGTTGGGGCACCAGTTGACCGGGCTCTTCCTGCGGTAGGCCAGGCCACGCTCGCGGAACTTCAGGAACAGCCACTGCGTCCACCGGTAGTACTCGGGGTCGGAGGTGTGCAGGCGTCGCGACCAGTCGAACGACAGCCCGTAGGCGCGCATCGACTCCGCCTGGGTCTCGATGTTGGCGTAGGTGTACGTCGCCGGGTGCTCGTCGTTGCGGATGGCGGCGTTCTCGGCGGGCAGCCCGAAGGAGTCCCACCCCATCGGGTTGAGGACCTCGAACCCGCGGAAGCGCCAGTAGCGCGCGATCACGTCGTGCAGCGCGAACACCTCGGCGTGACCCATGTGCAGGTCGCCGCTCGGGTAGGGGAACATCGTCAGCGCGTAGCGGCCCTGCTTCTCGCCCGAGGCCACCGCGGCGTCGTCGGCCCGGAACGGGTCGAGGTCGTCCCAGACCTGCTGCCACTTCTGCTCGATCGCCGCGGCGTCGTACGACGTGGGCTGCTCTGCGGTGGACTGCTCGGCGTTGGCGGGCTGCTCGGCCATCGGTTTCTCCTGCTCGGGCGCTGCATCTGGGACGTACGTGCTCTGGACATGAAAAAACCCCTCGCATGGAGGGGTGGCCGCGCGATCAACGAGTGATCAGCGCGGCTGTCCAAGGAGCAGGGTGGGCGTGCTCATGAGCACATGCTAGCGCGTGAGCACGGAGTCGAGGAAGGCGACCTGGGCGGCGACCGACTTCTCGGAGACCTCACCGACGCAGATGTCGAAGTGGCCGACGTCGAAGCGCTCGACCTCGACCCGCCCCCGCGCCCTGCGGGCGACCCGCTCCACCGCGGACGGCGGCGCGATCGTGTCGCCGGCCGCGGCGAACCGCTCGGCGAACGGCGTCAGACGGGCGTCCTTGGTCGCGCCGAAGCCGTGGGCCATCACGACGCACGGGCGCCCGGCGGGAGTCGTCCACGCCTCGCTCCCGGCTCGGTGGTGCCACGCGGACGGAGCGTCGCCGTGGGAGGTCAGGGTCAGCTCGGAATGGGTCACCCTACGATCAGGACATGCCTGAACACACTGTCAACGACCTGTTCCGTCTCGACGGCAAGGTAGCCGTCGTCACCGGCGCCTCCAGCGGCCTGGGTGTCGCCTTCGCCCAGAGCCTGGCCGAGGCGGGCGCCGACCTCGCACTCGGGGCGCGCCGCGTCGACCGGCTCGCCGAGACCGCGGCGCTCGTCGAGGGCGCCGGGCGTCGTGCACTGACCGTGGCCACCGACGTCGCCGACCCCGACTCCTGCTCGAACCTGGTGGCGCTGGCGATAGAGGAGTTCGGCCGCGTCGACATCCTGGTCAACAACGCCGGCATCGGTACGGCGGTCCCGGCCACCCGCGAGACTCCCGAGGAGTTCCGTCAGGTCATCGACGTCAACCTCAACGGCTGCTACTGGATGGCCCAGGCCTGCGGGCGCGTGATGCAGCCGGGCTCGAGCATCATCAACATCTCCTCGGTCCTCGGCCTGACCACGGCCGGACTCCCCCAGGCCGCCTACGCGGCTTCCAAGGCGGGCCTGATCGGGATGACGCGCGACCTGGCCCAGCAGTGGACCGGGCGCAAGGGCATCCGCGTCAACGCCATCGCGCCCGGCTTCTTCACCTCCGAGATGACCGACCAGTACCCCGACGGCTACCTGGACTCGATGGGCGCCCGGATCCCGATGGGACGCAAGGGCGACCCGGTGGAGCTCGCAGCCACGATCGTGTGGCTGGCCTCCGACGCGGCCGGCTACGTCACCGGGCAGACCCTCGCCGTCGACGGCGGGATGACCATCACCTGATCACCCCGGCCGCCCGACGTGCTCAGCGGTCCTTGTACGCGACGCAGACGGCGGGTCGCGGGTAGTCGTTGGTGTGCGGCCAGGTGCTGGCCTGGCTCTCGAACGTCGCTCCGTCGATCTCGCCCGGGTGCTGGACCGCGAAGAACAGCGACCGGTTGTTGTCGGTGATGAGCGGCCCGCACGCCTCGGCGCCCAGCGGCATGGTGACGAACTGCAGGACCTGGCCCCGGTTGGGCCCGGAGACCGGCACTCGGAAGATGCCGTCGTTGGAGCCCAGGACGTTGCCGTCGGTGGAGATCCACAGGTTGCCGTCGCTGTCGAAGCTGACGTTGTCGGGGCAGCTGATCGGGCTGACCTTCGACTTGTCGAACCCGCCGAAGTAGGTCTCGGCCGCCGACGGATCGCCGCAGACGAGCATCAGGTCCCAGGTGAAGTCGTTGCGCGAGTGGTTGCCCTCGACGGCCGAGATCTCCAGGACGTAGCCGTTGCGGTTGCCCGAGGCCTCGGTGAGCGGAGCGTCGAGGGAGGCCCGCACCATCGAGCTGCCGACAGGGTTCGCCTCGTCGACCGGCATCGCCGCGCTGCCCCGGTTGGAGTTGTTGGTCAGTGCCGCGTACACCTTGCCGTTGACGAGGTTGGGCTCGACGTCCTCCGGACGGTCCATCTTGGTCGGCGCGACGAGGTCCGAGGCCAGGCGCGTGAAGATCAGTACGTCGGCGACCGACATGCCGGGCACGAAGGACTCGGTGTCGGTGGTCAGCTTGATCCAGCGGCCGGTGCCGTCGTACAGACCGTCCTCGGAGCCGTCGCCGAGCAGCTTGGCGACGTAGAGCGTGCCCTGGCTGAGCAGCTCCTTGTTGTGGCGGTGGGCCTTGCGCGACTTACGCGCGTCGAACTTCTTCGCCGAGACGAACTTGTAGAGGTAGTCGCCGCGCTCGTCGTCGCCCATGTAGGCGACCGCGTGCCCGGTCTTCGAGATGATGATGTTGGCGCCCTCGTGCTTGAAGCGTCCGAGCATCGTGTGCTTGCGCGGGGTGACCTTGGGGTTCATCGGGTCGATCTCGACGATCCACCCGAAGCGGTGCGCCTCGTGCGGCTCGTTGGTCAGGTCGAAGCGGGGGTCGACCTCGCTCCAGCCGCGGCCGCTTCCGGTGATCCCGTACCGGGCGTACTCGGCGGTGTAGCGCTCGTCGAGACCATCGGAGGCGTCGAAGTACTGGTTGAAGTTCTCCTCACCCGACAGCACAGTGCCCCACGGGGTCGTCCCCCCGGCGCAGTTGTTCAGCGTGCCACGGGCGCGCGTGCCGGTCGGGTCGACCGAGGTCTGCAGGCGCTCGTCCCCAGCAGCAGGTCCGTCGAGCTTGAAGAGCGTCTCGATGTGGTATCGCTTGTTCTCCGGGCACTTCTTCAGGTTCTTGACCTGCTTCCACGAACCGGGCGCCTTGCCGCGCTTGATCCGCACGACCGACATTCCGTGGTTGCTCATCGCGATCGCCTTGATCTCGGCGTCGGTGTAGGTGTCGGCGGGGAACATGATGTTCTCGTCGGTGTACTCGTGGTTGACCACGAGCAGTGCGTGGTCGCCGCGCAGCGGCAGCACGCCCACGTAGTCGCAGTTGTAGCCGAACTGCATCTTCGCGGCCTCGGGAGTCTGCTTGTAGGCGTCGAAGCGCGGGGCCCCCGGTACGACGCGGTCACCCCAGCCGATGACGACGGAGCTGGTGTAGCCGCGCGCCGTCACCACCGCATCCCGCCTGTTGGGCTTGACCGGGCGGAAGGTCGCCTTGGCCAGGTCCGGCTTGGTCGCGCGCGCGTCCACGGAGCCTCCGGGACGTCCGGTGACCACGGTGGTGCCGGTGGCCGCGGCGGCCGGTGACAGCAGTCCTCCGAGCACGAGCGCACCGGCACCCGCGGCGGCGCCGCCGAGCACGGTGCGGCGCTGGACCGCCTTGGCGATCTCGTCCTGGATGTGACCGTTCTCGGTCCGGTTGGGCTCGGGGTGGTCGCACGCGTTGCCGCACCGGAAGAAGCACGTCATGTTGCTGCGTGACCCGTGCGGGCCGCTCGGGGAGAGGGGGGTCAGGGGGATGAGACGACGTTCGGTCGTGGGCTCAAGGGGGGTCATGTCGGCGAAAATATTGAGCCTCGGAGTGTCCACGGTTGCCGTGAGGTGAACGGCGTCCGACGACTGGCCGTCCGCAGTCCTTCACGCTCGTCCCGTACGGCGCCAGCGCGCCCGCGCATGCGCGAGAGCCGCCGCATCGGCGTACCCGAGTCGGGCCGCCACGACCGCCACGGGCATCGTCGATCGACCGTTGAGCAGGGCCGAGGCCATCGAGGAACGGACCTCGTCGAGCAGTTCCTGGTATCCGGTGCCCTCGACCCGTAGTCGTCGGCGCAGCGTCCGCTCGCTCACGGCCAGGGCGGAGGCGACCTCGTCCATGGGTGCCCCGCGTTCGAGGCGTTGGGTGATCAGGACTCGCACGTCCTGGGCGAGTCCGGTGCGAGCCCGTCTGGCCCCGACGATGTCGCCGCACACCTGCTCGGCGAGAGCCCGCCGCTGCGGACTCCGCTCGGGCAGCGGACGATCGAGCTGATCGGCGCCGAACTCGATCGACGCCGCGGAGTCTCCCCACGTGAGCGTCGAGCCGACCCCGCCCGGCACCAGGCTCTCGAGCACGCGCCGGACCGCGACGGCGTCCCGCTCGACGAGGAACCGGCGCACGTCGCCGGGCAGCCCGTCCCCCGACACCGTCACGACCACGCGGTCCCCCTGGATCTCCGCCCGAGGGAGAGCGAACGCGTTGCTCAGGTCGATGAAGCTGACCGCCACCGACATCGCGTCCAGCACAGTGGGGCTGGCCAGCATCGCGTAGCCGAACGCACCGAACGTCGCGGCCTCGTAGCGCTCGCCCACGAGTGCACCGACGTCGCCCAGCGTGCGGTGCAGGGTCCTCACCACGCGCAACTCCTGCGCCGCCGTGACCTCGACGGCACGGTCCCGACCACCGGTGGCGAGCACGTCCCCGGCATCCAGACCGGTCCCGACCATGGTCGCGCGCGGGGAGAGCCCGGCCTCGCGAGCGAAGGCGAGCAGCACCCGTAGGCCTGTCGAGGAGCGAGGGAAGTCCCAGTCCTCGGCGACCGGGTCCAGGCGCTGCGGCCGCGGCGACGACGAGGACATGTCCGGAATTATCAACCGTCCGACCAGGCGGGCCTGCCCCGGCCCCGGACCAGCGCCTAGGTTCGAGTCATGAGCAGCGTCGCACGTGGATCAGGCCCTCGCGTCATCATCATCGGAGCCGGCTTCGGGGGGCTGGGTGCCGCCCGGGCCCTGCGCCAGCAGGGAGTCACCGACATCACCGTGCTCGAGCGTGCCGACGGAGTCGGCGGGGTGTGGCGCGACAACACCTACCCCGACGCCGCCTGCGACGTGCCGTCGCCGCTGTACTCGTGGTCGTGGGCGGTCAACCCGGCCTGGGGTCGTCGCTACTCCAAGCAGCCCGAGATCCTCGCCTACCTGCGCGAGTCGGCCGAGCGCGAGGGCCTCACCGACCTCGTCGTCACCGGAGCCTCGGTGAGCTCGTGCGTCCTGCAGAAGGACGGCGCCACCTGGACCGTCACCACGTCCGAGGGCACGACGTACGAGGCCGACCTCGTCGTCTCCGCGGTGGGCCAGCTGTCCAACCCGGTGATCCCGCGGCTGCCGGGCGCCGACTCGTTCGCCGGCCCCGCATTCCACTCGGCCCAGTGGCGCCACGACATCGACCTGGCCGGCAAGAAGGTGGCCGTGATCGGCACCGGTGCCAGCGCGATCCAGTTCGTGCCCGGCATCGTCGACCGGGTGGCCGAGATGACGGTCTTCCAGCGCTCGGCGCCGTACGTCGTGCCGAAGCCCGACCAGGAGTACCGCCCGCGCCACCACCGCGCCTTCGACCGCTGGCCGCGGCTGCTCACGATCGAGCGGGCGACGACCTTCAAGCTGACCGAGCTCCTCAACGCCGCGCTCGGCGGACAGGTGCGCTGGTCCAAGGCGCTGCTGGCCGCGATGGGCACCGCCTGGAAGCTCCACCTGCGCCGTCAGGTCAAGGACGCGTCGCTGCGCAAGAAGCTCGTGCCCGACTACGACATCGGTTGCAAGCGGATCCTCTTCTCCAACGACTGGTACCCGGCCCTGGACCGCGACCACGTCGCGGTCGTCACCCACGGCGTGACCGCCGTGGAGCCGACCGGCGTGCGTGACGACACCGGTGCGCTCCACGAGGCCGACGTGATCATCTGGGGTACCGGCTTCGCCGCCACCGCGTTCCTCGCCGACATCGAGGTGACCGGGGCCGACGGCGCCGACCTGCACGAGGCCTGGTCGGGAGGCGCTCGTGCCCACCTCGGTCTGGCCGTTCCCGGCTTCCCCAACTTCTTCGCGATCTACGGCCCCAACACCAACCTCGGCGGCAGCTCGATCATCGGGATGATGGAGGCACAGGCCGCCTACGTCGCCCAGGTCGCACGGCGCCTCGCCGACTCCGATGCCCGGCGTGTCGAGGTGCGCGAGGAGGTCTACCACGCCTACGACACCGAGATGCAGACCCGGCTCGCCGACACCGCGTGGACCGGCTGCGAGAGCTGGTACGTCGACGGTCCGCGGATCACGACCAACTGGCCGGGCAGGGTGAGCGAGTATCAGGAGCGCACCGCGAACGTCGACTGGTCGGAGCTGTCGGTCAGCTGAGGGCGGTGGAGCATCAGCCGCGGCGCTTGGTGCCCTTCAACGGCGCCGCGGTCGCCGGGTCCTCGGGCCAGGAGTGCTTGGGGTAGCGGCCGCGAAGCTCGGCACGCATGCCGGGGTAGCCGGTCGTCCAGAACGACTCGAGGTCGGCGGTGACCGCGGCCGGCCGGCCGGCGGGCGAGAGCAGGTGGAGCAGCACCGCCACCCGGCCGTCCGCGATCCGCGGCGTCGCGGCGGCGCCGTACATCTCCTGGACGCGGACGGCGAGCACCGGCTGGTCCGGGCCGTAGTCGAGGCGCACGGTGCTCCCGCTGGGCACGGCGAGCCGCTCCGGCGCGAGCTCGTCCAGACGACCCGCCTCGGGCCACGGGAGCAGCCGCCGGAGAGCGGAGTGGACGTCGACCCGGCGCAGGTCGGCGGTGGTGCGCACGCGCGCCAGGTCGGCGCCGAGCCAGGTCTCGACGCCCCGCAGCAGTGCCTCGTCGCCGACGTCGGGCCAGGGCTCACCGAACGTGCAGTGCAGGAACGCGAGTCTCGCTCGCAGCGCAGCGGCGCCGTCGGTCCAGCGCAGCACCCCGAGCCCGGCGCGGGCGAGCCCGTCACTCACGGCGGCGGCGACGGCCAGGGGGTCCGGGTCGGCGATCGGGCCGCTGCTCAGCTCGATCGCGCCCAGCCGGGTGACGCGCCGACTGATGATCCGCCCCTCGCTCCAGCGCACCTCGTCGACCTCCTGCCAGCGCCCGGCCGCCGCCTCGAGGGCCAGCGACTCCTCCAGCGGCGCCGCGGACCGCACGAGCGCCTCCCGGGCACCGGGACGGCGGTCGGCATCGGCGATCGCCAGCCACTCGATCCCACTCAGCGCTGTCGCCTCGCCCGGCAGGACCGCCCCCGTCCCGGAGACCATGAGGAACGACTGCGATCCCGGACGCCGCCGGGCGATGCGGTCAGGGTGCGCCAGGGCGACCACCGCACCCACCGCGAGGTCGTCACCGAGCGAACCTTCCCCCTGGTGCGCCCGCACGTCATCGGGCAAGGAGCCGAGCAGGCGCCGTACGGCGGTCCGCCACGCACCGGACTCCCCTCCGCTGCCCCCGGCCCGCAGGCCCCGCAAGGCGGCCACGAGGTCGGCTCCGGGCGCGCGCACGTCCTCGGCGAGCAGGGCCACGACCTCGGCGGCCCGCCGGGCGCCGACCAGGGGGGCGCCGGACAGCAGCGCACGGCCCAGGCGTGGGTCGGTAGCCAGACGGGCGATCGCGCGCCCGCGCTCGGTGACGGCTCCGTCGCGGCCCACGGCGTCGAGGTCGATCAGGATGCCGAGCGCCGCGTTGAGAGCAGCCGGCGGCGGTGGGTCGAGCAGGGCGAGGCCCTCGCCGCGCGGGGCGCCCCACACCGCTGCCTCGAGGGCGAAGGACGTGAGGTCGGCGGTCGTGATCTCCGGCAACGGGTGGGCAAGCAGGTGGGGGTGCTCGGACGCGGTCCAGCAACGGTAGGCGGCCCCCGGACCCTCACGTCCGGCGCGACCGGCGCGTTGCTCGGCCGAGGCTCGGCTGACTCGCACCGTCACGAGACCGGCGAGTCCACGTCGGTGATCGGTGCGTGGCTCCCGGGACAGGCCCGCGTCGACGACGGCGCGGACGCCGGGGACGGTCAGCGACGACTCGGCCACGGCGGTCGAGACGACGACGCGACGGCGCGGACCCCGGGTGAGGGCCCGGTCCTGATCGGCGCCGGCGAGGCGGCCGTGCAGCGGTCGGACGTCGATGTCCGGCTCGCCCTGGAGGCGTCGGACGACCTGGTCGACCTCGCGGGCACCGGGCAGGAAGGCGAGCACGTCTCCGCTCGTCGCTGCCAGGGCCCGACGCACGGTGGAGGCGACGTGGTCGAGGAAGGCCGGTGTGATCCCCCGGTCGTCGGAGGGACGTACGCCGGGAGGTGGCGGCGCCCAGCGGACGTCGACGGGGTGCAGCGAGCCGGGGACGGTGACCACCGTCGCCGGGCGGTCACCACCGATCAGCCGGGCCGTGCGCTCGGCCTCGACAGTCGCCGACATCGCGACCATCGGCAGGTCCTCGCGCAGGTGGCGGCGCACGTCGACCAGGAGGGCGAGGGTCAGGTCGGCGTCGAGCCGGCGCTCGTGGACCTCGTCGAGGATCACGACCCCGATCCCGGGCAGCTCGGGGTCGCGCTGGAGGCGACGAAGCAGCACCCCCGTCGTGACGAACTCGACCTGCGTGGCCGGTCCCCCACGTCGATCGCCTCGGACGGCGTACCCGACGGTCTCACCCACGGGCTCGCCGAGGAGGTGGGCCAGCCGCGCCGCCGCCGCGCGGGCGGCGAGGCGTCGTGGCTGGGTCACCACGACCCGTCCGGCTACCGCGAGCGCGACCGCCGGTGGCACCAGCGTGGTCTTGCCGCTGCCCGGCGGCGCCTGGACCACGGCGGCCCCATTGTCGGTCAGTGCCGCCGTCACCTGCTCCAGTCCGGCGGCGACGGGAAGGCTCGGGGGGTCGGCGAGCAGTCGAAGCAGCGAGTCCCGGGACATGGGGCCAGTCTTGCTGGTGTGCTCGCCACCGCGAGCTGGCGGAGGCGGTAGGGCACGCCGAAAGGGCCGACACCCCGAGGGTGCCGGCCCCTTGACGGGCGGTTGCTGACCGCGTGGCGGCTAGCGGATCGTGATCCGCGTCCGGTCGGTCGAGCGCTTCACCAGGCCCGTGGCGGCCAGGACGCCGCGCAGCTTGTGCTTGCCCTTGCCCAGCTTGAGCGTCACGACCTTGACCGCGCCGGACTCCACGGTGACCACACGACGCTTCGTGCCGTTGTCGATCAGCGTGACCTTGCCGCGAGTCGAGACGTCCGGGACGGTGAGGGACAGCGTCACCCGCACCTTGCGACCCTTCTTGGCGACCTTCTTCGCCTTCAGCTTCAGCGTCGAGCTCGCCTTGGCGACCTCGATGCTGGCCACGTCACTCGCCGACGGCGTGAAGGTCGCAGAGCTCGGGGTGAACTCCGCGACGAACTCCGTGGTCCCGGGGGTGAGTCCGGTGACCGGGATGCTCGCCGTCCCGTCGGCGACCTCCGCGGTGCCGATCACGTCGTCGTCAGCCACCAGCTCGACGGTGCCGGGCGTCGTGCCGTCACCTGCTGCGACCGTCACCTCGACAGTCGCTGCACCCGGGTAGGTCACCGGCTCGACAGGCGCCACGGTCACACCGGTGTCGGTCGGAGCCAGCACCGGGTCTCCCTCAGGCGCAGCCCAGAACAGCGCCCGCGCCGCGGAGCTCAGCCCGCCCTTGGGGTGGGTGCGGAAGAACGGCGAGGTCCCGAAGACGAACGCCTTGGCGCCGGTCTCCTCGTCGGTGGCCGAGACGGCCGCGGCGTTGCCCGCCGCCGACTCCGGACCGTTGGTGTCGTTCGTGGCGCGCCAGTGACCCGCCAGGTACGGCGTCTCGGCGTCGTAGGTCTGCTCGACCACCGTGCCCTCACCCAGGTCGGCGTAGGAGTAGGCCGGGTAGATGAACGCGTAGTCCTGGGCGTACGGCGAGAGCACCGACCCGGCGGGTGTGTCGACCGCCACGATGCCGTTGCCCGAGCGGTTGCCGTCGATGCGGGTACCGCTCATCAGACCGACCCGGCTCGCGAAGCCGAACAGG
This sequence comes from Nocardioides sp., assembly GCF_029937575.1. GTDB lineage: Bacteria > Actinomycetota > Actinomycetes > Propionibacteriales > Nocardioidaceae > Nocardioides. The sequence goes on along the minus strand of NZ_JAPYPS010000006.1, from coordinate 8,821 downwards.
CCGGTGTTGCCGTTGCCGCCCTCCTTGCCGACCAGGGCGCCGCCGTCGTCGAGGAAGTCCGACAGCGCAGACTCCCCGACGGATCCGACACCGGGGTTGAAGGTGCCTCCGACCCAGACGACGTCGACGTCGTCGAGCACCTCGGGGCTCGAGTTCAGGCTCGACGGGGAGACGGGCACGAGGTCGTCGAAGCCCAGCTGGGTCAGCGACAGGTAGTCGTCCTGGTTGCCGGAGTAGGCGATCGTGAGGTCAGTCAGCGCCTTGGTGTCTTCCGAGCCCAGCGCGGCGAGGTCCGCCTGAGTCGCAGGCTCCATGGCGATGTCGAACTCTGCGGCCGCCGCTGCGGCCACGTCGTACGACTCGGGCCCGACGACGGCCGACCCGTCGGCCAGCATCGAGACCGGCGCGCCCTCCTCCAGGATGGCGTTGAGGGCCTCGTAGTCGGAGACGCCGGCCACGTCGAAGGTCAGGTAGCCGGGCGTGGTCGGGACCGATGCATCCACGGGGACCTCCACGATCGGCGTGGTGGCGCCGATCGGTCCGTCCTCGGTCAGACCGACCTTGTCGACGGTGGCGCCCCACGTGTACGAGTAGCTCCACGCGGAGATGTCGTACATCGAGGGGACCTTGGCCGAGATGTCCTCGCCGAGGTCGAGGAGCACGTTCGCCAGCCCACGAAGGGGCTGGTGCATGTCGACGACGTAGGACCCAGCGGGGTACGTCGTCCCGTCCACGGTGGCGTCGGCGTCCAGCGTGCTCACCTCGACGTCGTGCGTCAGCAGCTGCTCGACCAGGCTCGAGGCATCGCTGCTCGAGCGCTGACCCTCGCCGGTGGGGATGACGTAGGCGCGCGGCAGCGTCACCGGCTCCTGGTCGTCGGCGACGTCCCACAGCGGCTTCCACTCGGTCGGGCCGGGCACGCCGTCGACGTCGTCCAGAGTCAGAGCCTGCTTGGGCTCACCGGCACTACCCCGACGGAAGACCTCGATCTGACCCTTGATCATGTCCTTGGCGTGGCCGGCCACGTTCATGTAGCCGACGATGCTCTTCATCGTCCGCACGGCGACCGCGGTGTTGACCACGGCACGCTCCGGGCTCTGGCGACCGCCGCCGGCTCCGCGGCTCAGGGGGAGCTCGACCGTGGCCGAGGCGGCGCCGTAGAACGCCGCGTACTGGGCCGTGAAGATCGGCGGGAAGTCGTCCCACCCGTCGGGGGTGTCGCGGTAGGGGATCTTGATATGGGCGGTCTCCGGCCCGGTGTTCTCCGACACGACCCGGCGCGTGTCGACGTTGAAGTAGGTGTTGCCGGGGATCTCGGCGTCGACGACGTCCTTCTCGACCTTGAGAGCGAGCGCATAGTTGTGCGGCATGTAGAGGTCGTACTCGTAGTTGGAGCCGTGCGGTGGACCGCAGGGCTCCATCTGGAGCACGCTCGTGTACCCGTGGAAGTCGGCGGCGTAGATGGGCTGGACTGCCTGGGCGGTCCGGATGAACGACTTCGTCTCCGGGGTCGCGTTGGTGATCATGTCGCGGTTGGGGTCCAGGCCGATCGCGGTGGCGCGGGTGGCGTTGGTGCGGCCGTCGGGGTTCAGCGAGAGCGAGAAGTAGACCCGGTTGTTGGCCAGGATGCTGCCGACCTCCACGAGCGGCGCCGTGGCGAGGTACTCGACGTACTGCATGGCGGCGTCGGTCCCCTCCCACTCGTTGCCGTGGATGTTGTTGCTGATCCAGATCGGGGTCTTGTAGTTGTTCAGCAGCTCGGTGCTCGCCGCGGCAGCGTCCGGGTCGTCCTTCATCAGGTTCTTCCAGGCCGCCTGCTCGGCGGTCTCCTCCGCCGTCTCCGGAGCGGTGAGAGTCACGAGGTACAGATCGCGCCCCTCGCTGGACTGGCCGACCACCTGGGTCGAGATCCGGTCGCTGCGTGACATCAGGTCCAGCAGGCGGGGCGCCAGGTCGGGGTGGCCGAGCAGCTCGGCGGTGTGCGCCGCGTCGTCGTCGTTGTCGCGGTAGATCCTGAGGTCGGGCTGGTACGGGTAGGACTGCGGCATCACGATGGGGTCGCCCGAGACGGCTGTCTCGGCTGCCCGGCGGATCAGCTGCGCGGTGCTGAGCGGCTCGACGGCCGTGGCCGTGCCGGCTCCGCGACCACCGCTGGTCGGGGACGGCGGTTCGGCGGTGGCCTGCTGGGTGGCAGGCGCCTCGCCCGGTTCGGCTGAGACCGATGGCCCGGCCAGCACCGTCGTCGCGGCGACGGCCAGACTGGTCACGCCGATGAGAACGCGGGAGTTCCTCACTGATGAGCTCGATTCTTTGGTGGGAGTGGTGCGCCCGGGATGACCACCTCGGAGCGAATCGTCAGAATGCCTGACAATCTCATTCAAGAGGCCTCTTGAAACCGAGTGTTTACATTCGGTCTCGACCAGCGAGCAGATCCACGGCCCGGCTCGGTGCCGTGGCCACGAGTAGGGTCGACCCCATGCGGCTGGCGGCTGGTTCGACGGCGAGACGGGCGCTCGCTCCCCTGCTGCTGGTGGCCCTCGCGGGGTGCTCGTCGAGCACTCCGCCCGTGGCAGCTCCGTCCCCAGCACCGCCTGCTCCCCCGTCGACCCCCGTCCTTCCGTCCGGGTCAGCAACAGTGCCGGGTCTCCCCGACCCGACTCCCCTGACGATCGCGGTGGCCGGCGACGTGCACTTCGAGGGCACGGTGCGTCGCCTCCTCGACGCGCCGGGGAGAACCCACCTGCCCGTCAGTGACGCCCTGGCCTCTGCGGACGTGGCCGTCGTCAACCTCGAGACGTCGGTGGGCACCGGCGGTCAGCCGGAGCGGGGCAAGCGGTTCACCTTCCAGGCACCGCCGACGGCCTTCGACGCCTTGGCCCGCGCCGGCGTCGACGTAGCGACCATGGCCAACAACCATGCTCTCGACTTCGGACGAGACGCGCTGGCGGAGACGTTCGACGCCATCGACGCCGCGCGCTCGGCCCGGCCGCCTCTCGCCGTCGTCGGCCTCGGCGCCGACATCGACGAGGCCTTCCGCCCGGCGCTCACGGCCGTGGACCACACGGTCGTGGCCACCGTCGGCGCCACTGTCGCCGACCTGGACCCCACGGCAGACCGCACCGGCCAGTGGGCCGCCGCCGACGGCGTACCCGGCACTGCGGACGCGATCCGACCGCGCCGCCTGCTCGAGGCCGTCTCCGCAGCAGACGCCGCGGCCGATGTCGTTCTCGTCTACCTCCACTGGGGCATCCAAGGAGAGCGGTGCCCCGACGAGTCCCAACGCGTCCTCGCCCGACGCGTGGTCGCCGCCGGCGCCGACATCGTCGTCGGCAGCCACGCCCACCGCCTGCAAGGCGACGGCTACCTCGGCGGTCGCACCGAGGGCTACGTGGCCTACGGGCTCGGCAACTACCTCTGGTACACCCAGACTCCCGACACCTCGTCCACGGGCGTGCTCACGCTGACCGTCGACCCGCCGACCTCACGAGCGGGCCGCGCGACCGTGACCGAGTCCGAGTGGGAGCCCGCGGTCATCGACTCCGCCGGCATCCCGCGACCGATCGCGGGCCAGGCGGTCGAGGATTTCGCCGACGTCCGCCAACAGCTCCGGGCCTGCGCGGGTCTCACGCCCTCGGCGGCCCCGAGGAGCTCGGCCTCCCCGCGACCATTGGACTAGACCGATGAGGGTGGGGTAGGTCACTTCGTGAGCGGGCAACTCGGGTTGCCACCGATTTACCACACGATCTGCGTTTCGGGTCCGCCGCGGTGATTCAACATGGGCCTGACCTGTTCAGAGTTCAATCGACAGGAATCTCAATGACCGAGGGTCCCCCACACCTCGACAACGACGTCGACACCACCGACACGCAGCTCACCCTGCACCGCCCTCTCGAGCAGCTCGACGAGCCCCGACGCGATGCCGTCGCCAGGTGGCTGATCGCCCACGACATCGACCCGGGACGGGTGGCACTCGATGCCCCGATCCAACGCGATGAGACGACCTTCAGCCTGGCCTGGCGCGAGCAGACCGACGAAGGGCTCGTCGTGCACCGCGTCTTCCCCGCCGTCACCAAGGACGACCACTGGCCGGCACCGTTCCCCGAGGAGCTGCGCCGCAGCGCCCCCGTGGACCACCCCCGCGCCAACGTGGCGCACGGTTAGAACTGGGTCTTGCCGAGCCGGGCAGCGGTCGCCGGCACGAAACGGCTCACCGGCCGACCAGGGGAGGTCGGCGTGCGCCGGACGCGGCTGCACGACCTGCGCGGTCCCGTGACCGATCGGTGACCGACCTGGCCCCAAAAATGTCCGAGGCGGTCCCCGGTGATGACCGGAAACCGCCTCGGACCTGCACTTCTCTCGGTGGAGCTGAGGGGATTCGAACCCCTGACCCCCTGCATGCCATGCAGGTGCGCTACCAGCTGCGCCACAGCCCCGAACCGCTGCCCCGTGGGGCAACTCGGAGTACTTTAGCCAACGCGTCGCGCGAAGCGAAATCGCCCCCCATCAACGGGGTGTCAGGCCGTGCGGTTGTAGGCCACCAGCCGCAGCGCGCCGACCCCGTGGAGGTCCAGGTGCTCCTGGAGGACCACCCATCCGCAGTTGTCGAGGCCCCGCAAGGTGTGGAAGGCGTCGTCCGGCCAGCCCAGCAGCGCACCGGTGGCCACCCGGATTGCCGCGCCGTGCGAGACGGCCAGGGCGGTCCCCCCGGGCTCGGTGACGGCCAGGAGCTCGCCCAGGACGGTGGTCGTCCGGATCTCGACCGCGGAGGTGCGCTCAGCGCTCGGACACGCGTCGTAGTGCCCCCGCCGGAACTGCTCGAACTCCTCCGGGGCTGCCGCGGCGTACTCCCCGTGGGTCAGGCCCTCGCGCTCGCCGAAGAAGAACTCGCGCAGGCGAGCGTCGTACGTCGGCACGAGGCCGGTCGCTGCGGCCACCGGAGCGCAGGTCTGGCGCGTCCGGGCGAGGTCGGAGCACCAGAGCAGGCTGGGTGAGAGCGTGGCCATCACGTCGGCCACCCGCTCGGCCTGCTCCCGGCCGACATCGTCGAGATCGACCTCGAGCTGGCCCTGCACCCGCCCGGCGTGGTTCCAGGCGGTACGGCCGTGGCGGAGCAGGATCAGGGTGCGAGGTTGCGAGACTCGCTTCGCTCGCACCTCAACCACCGTCAGGCGCTCCCGAGGGCGAAGCGGGACCCGCGACGTCGGCGGGCAGCTCGATGACCGGGCAGTCGCGCCAGAGGCGCTCGAGGGCGTAGAAGTCACGCTCCTCCTCGTGCTGGACGTGCACCACGATCTCGCCGTAGTCGATGAGCACCCAGCGCCCGTCGCGCTCGCCCTCGCGGCGGATCGGCTTGGCACCGATCTCTCGGAGCTTGTCCTCGACCTCGTCGACGATCGCCTTCACCTGGCGGTCGTTGGTGGCCGAGGCGAGCACGAAGGCGTCGGTGATCGCCAGCTGCTCGCTGACGTCGAAGGCGATGATCTTCTGGGCGAGCTTGTCGCCCGCGGCGCGGGCCGCGGCGTGCACGAGCTCGAGGGCATGGTCAGTGGCGGTCATCAGGAGTCTTCCATGGGGTAGAGGCGGTGCTTGGTGATGTACTGGACGACCCCGTCGGGGACGAGGTACCAGACGGGCCGGCCTTCACGCTGTCGCTGGCGACAGTCGGTGGAGCTGATCGACAGGGCGGGGATCTCCAGCAGCGTGACCCGGTCGTGCGGCATGAGGTCGACCGTCGCGGGATCCAGCTCGGCCCCTGGCCTGGTGCAGCCGACGAAGTGGGCCAGGTCGAAGACCCGCTCCGCATCGCGCCAGCTGAAGATGTCGCCGAGGGCATCGGCGCCGGTGATGAAGTAGAGATCGGCATCGGGCAGCTCGACGGCGAGGTCGCGCAGCGTGTCGATCGTGTACGTCGGACCGTCTCGGTCGATGTCGACCCGGGAGACGCGGAAGCGGGGGTTGGCCGCAGTGGCGACCACCGTCATCAGGTAGCGGTCCTCGGCCGGCGAGACCACGCGGTCCGACTTCTGCCACGGGCGCCCGGTCGGCACGAACACGACCTCGTCGAGGTCGAACCACGACTGAGCCTCGGAGGCCGCGACCAGGTGTCCGTGATGGATGGGGTCGAAGGTGCCTCCCATGACGCCGATCCGGCGTCGCGCAATCGCACGGTGGGTCACGAGGGCTGACGGACCACTAGCTGTGCTCGCGTCCTCCACCGAACGCGATCAGACCGAGGAGCAGGGCGAGCAGGATGCCGAGGGCGATGGCGCCGATGACCCACGGCGGAACGGCCGGGTCGCCGGCCTCCTCGGAGGCACGGAGGACTGCGGTGGTGATCAAGCTCAGCGACATGGCGCTCAGCGTATACGGGTCAGTGGAAGAGGAGGTCAACGCCCACGAGGATCAGGTAGAACCGCGCGGCTCGACCTACGAACACCGTCGGCACGAAGACCCACAGCGGCATCTTCAGGGCGCCCGCCACGACCGCCATCACCAGCAACGGCGGGATCCCCACCGACGCCGCGAGCAGCATGACGACCCCGGCGTACCACGGCCGCCCCTCCATCCGCTCGGTCCACCGGGCGTGAGCGGCCTGGAGCTTGTTGTTGGACAGCTTCTTGCGGGCCCAGTCGGTGTCGATGCCGCGGCGAGCGACCTCGTACCAGACGACCTTGCCCGCGGTCTGGCCGGCGCTGGCCACCAAGGCGATCCCCACGGCACCCCAGCCGGTCACGTCGGCCACCCCGGAGGCACCGGAGATCCCACCCAGGTAGATCTCGATGTTGATGAACGGCAGCAACGCCGACCCCAGCGCGACCACGAAGGTGGTCAGCAGCAGGATCATGCGGGGGCGCGCTCCGGGACAGGCAGCCCGAGCTCGAGCAGCCACTTCAGCGACACGCACTTGAGCACCACCAGGGCGCTGGCGATGATCAGGCCCAACCACCACCAGCCGGTGATCAGGAGGAGCACCGCGAAGAGCGACGAGTTGACCGCCTTGGCCGGCTTGGACCAGTTCCAGCGGTAGATCCGCGCGTCGACCACGTAGAAGTAGTTGGGACTGCGGATCGGCCAGGCGAGGAAGGCGAGCGACAGGAAGAAGTCGATCACCATGAACTCGAAGAGGTACACCGCCACCGGCAGGATCATCTCGTGCTGCAGGGCGGCGAACCCGAGGTAGAAGGCGGCGCAGTTCAGCCGGTCGCACAGCATGTCCATCACGCCGCCGATCCGCGTCTCGCAGTCGAAGCGACGGGCGTAGGCGCCGTCCGCCATGTCCCCGACCCAGTAGACGCCCAGCCCCACGACGAGCCAGACCAGCTCCTCCTGCCAGACCCCGACCAGGCACAGCGCGAAGGAGGCGATCGTGCGCACAAACGTGATGATCGTGGCTCCGGTCCAGAGCCGCTCAGCCGCGGGGTCGGCGTGCACGGACAGTCCCTGATGCTCGGCCACGCGGTGACCCTACCCGGGGTCCGCGGCCGCCCTCACCTGACGTGGCCGTCGCCGGTCACGACGTACTTCGTCGACGTCATCTCGGGCAGTCCCATCGGTCCGCGAGCGTGCAGCTTCTGGGTGCTGATGCCGATCTCGGCGCCGAAGCCGAACTCCCCACCGTCGGTGAACCGGGTCGAGGCGTTGACCACGACGGCCGCCGAGTCCACGGCGGCCACGAACCGCCGAGCGGTGGCCTGGTCCCGGGTGACGATCGCCTCGGTGTGACCGCTGGAGAACCGCCGCACGTGCCGGATCGCGCCCTCCACGTCAGCCACGACCGCCACCGACATGTCCAGGGAGAGGTACTCGCGGGCGTGGTCCTCGTCGGTGGCCGGCACGACCCCGGCCAGGGACACCGTCGCCGCGTCGCCGTGGACGGTCACACCGGCCTCCTGCAGGGCCACGACGACTCGCGGCAGGAAGTCCTCGACCAGATCCGCGTGCACGAGCAGCGACTCCGCCGCGTTGCAGACGCTCGTGCGGTGGGTCTTGGAGTTGAGCACGATCGACAGCGCCTGGTCGAGGTCGGCAGCCGTGTCGACGTACACGTGGCAGTTGCCCACCCCGGTCTCGATCACCGGCACCGTGGACTCCTCCACCACCCGTTGGATCAGCCCCGCTCCCCCTCGCGGGATCAGTACGTCGACCAGGCCGCGCGCCCGCATCAGCGCGCTCACCGTCGCCCGGGTGTCGGCCGGCACCAGCTGGACGCAGTCGGCGGGCAGCCCGGCCGCCTCGACGGCTCGTCGCAGGACGGCGACGATGGCGGCGTTGGACGACGCGGCGCTCGAGGACCCCCGCAGCAGCACGGCGTTGCCCGACTTGAGGCAGATGCCAGCGGCGTCGGCGGTCACGTTGGGCCGCGCCTCGTAGATCATCCCCACGACACCGAAGGGCACCCGCACCTGCCGCAGCTCCAGCCCGTTGGCCAGGGTGCTCCCCCGGACGACCTCCCCGACCGGGTCCGGGAGACCCGCCACCTGGCGCAGCCCCTCGGCCATCGCCTCGAGCCGCTCGGTCGTCAGGCGGAGCCGGTCCACGATCCCGGGGTCGGTCCCGTCGGCCTCGGCACGGGCGACGTCCTCGACGTTCGCGGCCAGGATCTCGTCGTTGTGGTCGATCAGCGCCTCGGCCATGGCGGCCAGCGCGGCGTCCTTGGTGGCACGGGTGGCCAGGGCGAGATCCTGGCCGGCCGTTCGGGCGCGGGCGGCGAGGGCGCGGACGACGGCCTCGGGGTCGGCGGTCTCGGTCGGGGTGGTCACGGGGCGAGCCTAGATGACAAATTCCAAGGGGTGTCAGTGGTCGTAGGCGGTGAGTGAGCGTC
>NZ_JAPYPS010000041.1 GCF_029937575.1 Nocardioides sp. | reverse complement strand
GTGTAGCTGAAGATGTCGGAGATGATCCGCATCGACGGCGCCGGCGGGTAGATGTAGGTGTTGCGGACCATGAACTCCTTGAGGATGTCGTTCTGGATGGTCCCCGCGAGCTGCTCCGGCTTCACCCCCTGCTCCTCGGCCGCGGCGATGTAGAGGGCGAGCACCGGCAGGACCGCGCCGTTCATCGTCATCGACACCGACATCTCGTCGAGCGGGATGCCGTCGAAGAGGGTGCGGGTGTCGTAGATCGAGTCGATGGCCACGCCGGCCATGCCGACGTCGCCGCGCACGCGCGGGTGGTCGGAGTCGTAACCGCGGTGGGTGGCCAGGTCGAAGGCGACGGACAGGCCCTTCTGGCCGGCCGCCAGGTTGCGCCGGTAGAAGGCGTTGGACTCCTCGGCGGTCGAGAACCCGGCGTACTGACGCACCGTCCACGGCTGCGTGGTGTACATCGTCGGGTAGGGCCCGCGCAGGAACGGGCTCAGGCCCGGCCAGGTGTCGAGGGCGTCGAGGCCCTCGAGGTGCTCGGGGCCGTAGATCGGCAGGATGCCGATGCCCTCGGGGCTGGCCCACGGCTCACTGTCGGGAGTCGATCCGGTGGCGGCGGAGGCGCCGCCCAGGTCGAGGCCGGAGAAGCTCTTCGGAACGCTCATCAGGTCAGTGCCTCTCTGGTCCGGGTCAGGAACGCCAACGCGTCCACACCCATGGCGCACGCGTCGTCGGTGTGGTCGGCGGGCTTGCCGGCGATGATGACGCGACTCGCGCCCGCCTCACGCAACGCCGTCGCCGCGGCCTCGCCCCACTCGGCGTACGTCGGGTCGGCGCCGGCCAGGCAGACAACCGCCTGCCCGTCGTACGCCGCCAGCAGTGCCTCGACGGAGTCGGTCGCCCCGGCCACGTCGACCGCGATTCCACCGGCTGCGAACAGGTTGCTGGCGAAGGTGGCCCGTGCCGTGTGGGAGGCGATCGTGCCCAGCGTGGCCAGGAAGACGTGGCCCTCGGGCGGGCTGTCGCGCATCTCCTCGAAGGCAGCACCGTAGGAACGGACGCCGTCGAACGCGCCGTCGGGTGTCCGCTCGGGCAGCTCCTCGGCGAGGTTGGGGAACTCGGTGAGTCCGGTGATCGGGCGCTTGCGGGTGGCGACCTGCTGATCGCGCGCAGCGACCACGTCGGCGATGGCGGCGTCCAGGTCGGCGCCGTCCTCGATCTCGCCGAAGGCGGCCCAGGCCGCGATGGCGAGGTCGTCGGTGAGCTTCTCCACCGCGTACGAGCCACCCGCCGGGTCGGCGACCTTGGCGACGTGCGACTCCGAGACGAGGAGCGCCGAGGTGTTGCGCGCGATCCGGCGACCCAGCGTCTCGGGTGTGCCGAGGGGGCTGTCGAAGGGCAGCACCGTGACGGCGTCGGCGCCGCCGACGCCGGCGGCGAAGGCGGCCACGGTGGTGCGCAGCATGTTCACGTAGGGGTCGTAGCGGCTCATCATCGGCTTGCTGGTCACCGCGTGCAGCCGCATCTCGGGGGCCTCGTCGGCGCCCGACAGCTCCAGCACCCGCGCCCACAGGCGACGCGCGGCACGAAGCTTGGCGATGCCGGTGAACTGCTCGTCGGTGACGGCGTAGCGGAACTCCACCAGCCCGGCTGCCTCGGCCACCGAGAGGCCGGCGTCGGTGAGGGTGCGCAGGTAGCCGGCTGCACTCGCCATCGACCAGCCGAGCTCCTGGGCGTCGGAGGCGCCGCGGTCGTGCACGGCGGTGGCGTCGACGACGAAGGCGAGGATCCCGCGTGCACGGGCGAGCTCGGCCAGCTCCGCGGTCGCCTCGGCAGCGGGGACGCCGAGGTTGGTGCCGGCGTGCAGCTCGACGCCGCCGGCATGGGCCACGAACGCCTGGGCGGTCGCGGCCGGGTCCGCCGTCGCGTCCAGCACGACGGGGGCGAGGTCGAGGAAGACCCCGTCGAGCAGGAGGGCGAAGTCGGTGTCGGCCCCGGCCGTCAGCCACAGCGAGGACACTCCCCCGTTGAGGTCGACGAGCAGCTCCTCGTTGACCTTCTTCTCGGCTCCGGACGCGACGCCGAGGTGCGCGCGGATGTCCCAGTCGCCCTCGCGGGTCGGGCGACCGGAGGTGGTGAGCCCCTCCAGCATGTCGGGGGTGCCGAGCGGCGGGAGCGCGATCGAGTCGAGCGTGGTCCGGGTCAGCTTGTCCCAGACGAGCGCGTCGTCGTCCTCGTCCGTCATCCGGCGGGCCTTGCGCAGCACGGCCGCGGTCGCCTTCTCCCAGTCCGCGCGGGTGTGGGTGTCCTCGGGCTGCGCGAGGTCGAGCGCTCCCTGGTCCGGCTCGAGGTCGGTGGGCTCGTCCAACCCGCCCTCGACTGGCCCACCCTCGGCAGAGGTGTCCTGTGACGTCATGGTGGGCACCTTAGAAGGCTCGTGAGACCGCGACCACAGAGTGTGACTTTTATGAAACAACCCACACGCGTCAGGCGTCGTCGCTCAGCGGCAGCGTGACGGTGAACGTCGTACCGCCGTCCACGACGCTGGCCACCTCGATCCCCCCACCGTGGGCGACGACGATGGCCTCGCAGATGCCGAGGCCGAGACCCACGCCCGGAGTGTGGCGCTCCCGGGCCGCCTCGGTCCTGAAGAACGGTGTGAACAGCTCCTCCAGGTCCGATTCGTCCATGCCGATGCCGGTGTCGCTCACCTCGATCACCCCGGCCCCAGCGGCTAGGCGCAGGCGCACCGCCACCGTGCCTCCCGTGTCGGTGTACTTGACCGCGTTGGAGACCAGGTTGTCGACGACCTGGCGTACCCGACCGGGATCCACGTCGGCGCGCAACGAGTTCTCGATCGTGCCGTCGAGGCTCACCCCTGCCTGGCGGGCGGACGGCAGCGCCGCCAGGAGCGCCTCGTTGACCAGCTCGCTCAGGTCAATCGGGGTGCGCGACAGCAGGACCGGCCCGGCGCGGTGCTGGGCGGAGTCGAGCAGGTCGGAGACGAGGCCACGCAACCGTCCGGCGTTGCGCTGGATCGCCTCGACCTGACGGGCCGCCCCAGCGCTCAGGTCCTCGTGGTCGACCAGCAGCTCGAGATAACCGATCACCGAAGCCAGTGGGGTGCGCAGTTCATGGGAGACCGAGGCGAGGAAGGCATCGCGGGTCCGGATCGCGCGCATCAGGTCGGTGATGTCGCTGTAGGCCATGGCGGCGCCGTCGAATCCCCCTTCGCTGTCACGCATCGAGCGCGCGGAGACCGAGAGTGCACGTTGCTCCAGCGGGTCGGCGCCGACCCAGATCCGGTAGTCGTCGAACTCGTCTCCTCGAGCCGCGCGCGAGGTCGGCATCTCCTCTGACCGCAGTGCGGTGCTCGCGTCGGCTGCGAACACGGCTCCCAGCTGCCCGGAGACTCCGAGGTGGCCCTCGGGGTAGGCGAGCTTCAACAGGTTGGCGTGGCGCTTGTTGGACTCCTCGAAGCGGCCGTCCCGATCGATCAGCAACAGCCCCACGCCGACCGTGTCCAGGATCGCCTGCGCCGTGCGACGCTGACGGAGGATCTGCTCCAGTGCCTCGGCGAGCTCGTCCTCGTGGTCCCGCTGACGAGTGACGTCCAGGAGCTGGCCGATCACGTAGCGCGGCTCCCCCGAGTCGGTGCGCAGCAGCGCCGCCGACAGGTCGCCCCACAGGGTGGTCCCGTCACGTCGCACGCACCGCTTCGTCAACCGGTAGCTCGCGCGGGTCCCGGCGATCGTCTCGTCGAACAGCGCGACGTGGCGGGCACGGTCGCTCTCGTGGGTGAGGAGCGCGTAGGACCGACCGCGCAGGTCGGTCTCGTCGCAGCGCAGCATCGCGCACAGCGCACGGTTGGCTGTCAGGACCAGTCCGTCGGGGCTCACCAACGTCATCCCGACCGGTGAGTGCTCAGCCGTGAGCTGCCACATGCGCTCGACGTCCATCGCCTCGCTCGTCACCCCAGCTCCTTTCCCGCTGCCGGACCCGAGGTGCCTCACAGTAGTTCGGATGGACGTGACAACCATCGGGTTCGGCCAACTCGTTGTCCCGGTGAGATGCCTGCGGGACGCCCGCGGGATGCCCTGATGGACGAGGCCGATGGTTGACGCTGTGACGGTGAGCGACGTGGAGCGTGGATCCGCCGCGCCCACGTTCGAGGAGTACGTCGCCGCGCGGGGCGCAGCGCTGTGGCGCAGCGCCTGGCTGCTCACCGGCGACTCCCACCGCGCCGAGGACCTGGTCCAGGCCGCGCTGGTCACCTGCTGGCGTCGTTGGGACCAGATCGCCCGGGACGGCGCGGTGGACGGCTACGTACGGCGCGTGCTGGTCACGACGTACACCGACTGGTGGCGACGACGGTGGACCGGCGAGGTGCCGACCGAGGTCCTGCCCGATGGCGCCTCGGTGGGCGCCGACCGCGCGCTGACCGACCTGCGTCACGACGTCCTGGCCGCGCTCGCCACCCTGCCTCGCGGCCAGCGGGCCGTCGTGGTGCTGCGGTTCTACGACGACCTGACCGAGGCTGCGACCGCGGAGACCCTGGGCATCTCCGTCGGCACCGTGAAGAGCCAGACCGCCCGCGCGCTGAAGGCGCTGCGGGCCTCGAGCCTGTTGGAGGAGCACCCATGAACGAGAGCCGGCGCGAGCGCGAGCTGCAGGACCTGTTGCACGGTGTCGTCCCCGACGCGCCCCGGATCGACCCGGCTCCCCTGGTCGCCGCGGGTCGCCGCTCGCGCACCCGCCGCCGGGCCGGGGTGGTGACGGCCGCGGCGGCCGCCGTGGTGCTGGCCGTCGCGACGCCTGCGGTGCTGACCGGCTCGGACGACGGCGGCGAGCTGCCCCAGGTCGTGACGCCGGTCTTCGACCCGCCGCCCGACGAGGTGTACGCCGCCGTCCCGTGCCCGGCGGAGCTGCCGAGCACCAGCAGGTCCAACAAGGTCATTCCCGACCTCGACCGGGTGGTGGGGGCGCGGCTGTGCGGTGACGTCGGCACCTCGCCGATGCACCCGGAGCCCGACCGGGGCCCCGCTCCGTCGTACCCGGCGAGCCCGGACGCCCTGGTCGACGGCGTACCGGATTTCGTCGAGCGCGTGCGGGCCCTCCCGACCCCCGACCCCGAGCGCTGCGCGACCATCGACGGCATCGCGTCGCGCCAAGCGCTGGTCTTCGAGCTGAACGACGGCTCGACCGTCCTGCTGGGCCAGGAGTTCTGCGGCGACAACGAGCTCGACGGCCGCCCGGTCGACGCCTCCGCGGTCGTCCAGTCGTTCCTCGAGGCCCTCGACGCCCAGCGCGACACGCAGTCCTACCAGCTGGGGCTGGACGACCTCGCTCTCGGGTGTGATGCCGACGTCACGCACTCCCCGGCCACGCCGGGCCGCGAGCGGGTCGTCTACGCCGTCGGCTGCACCGAGGACGGCGACGCCCTGATGCTCCGCTCCTCCGGGCTCCCGCTCCTGCGCGCCGCGTGGGACGCGCCGCTCCCGGTGGCCGAGGAGCTGAACGACTTCGGTGAGAACGAGTGCACCGAGCTCGAGACGCGGTCGCGTGACCTCCTCCTCACCACCGACCGCGGCGACGTGGTGCGGCTCTCCGAGAGTCCCTGCGGCGACCTGGGCTACAGCAGCTGGCGGCTGGGTGAGTCGTTCCGCATCCCGGTCTCCTACGACGAGGTCGTCAGCGACCGGCCACTCGAGCTGCCCGCTCCCACGCCGGCGCCCGACCCCTACGACGCCAACACCTGCCCGGCCGAGCCGCCCCCCGACAGCGCCGACGCCGACGTGACCGGCCTGGAGGTGGATGTCGAGGCCGTCGTGAGCGTCACCTACTGCGATGCCTTCGCCACCCCGCCGTCTCCGCTCACCCCGGAGGCGTTCGTGGGCGACGCCGCCACCCTCCAGGAGGCCGTCGCGTCGGTGCGCCCGATGAGCCCGCTCCAGTGCCTCAAGCTGAGCTTCGGGCTCGAGGGCTTCGTCACTGTCACGCTCGCGGACGGCGACGCGTTCTCTGTCGCCTCCGACTGCCGACGGATCGAGATCGCCGGCGCCCGCCTCGCCGCCCGCCAGCTCCCCCAGGTCTTCCTCGCGGCCCTGAACCGGCAGCGCGACCAACGGGCCTACGGCGCGGACGCGGACTACTTCGCGTGCGACCTCGAGGGCCGGACCGGGCCGGTCGATCCCGCTCGCGACGCTCTGGTCCTGGCCGACACGTGCATCAGCGGCAACAAGCCGGCCCTCACGCCGCTGACCCCCCGCGCGCTCGACCTGCTGCGAGCACGCTGGGCAGAAGCGTCACCGATCTCCGACAGCGAGCTCGAGGAGTGCTACACCGCCGCCGACCCGGCGGAGGTCGGCTACCTGACGGTCACCACCGAGCGCGGGGACGCGGTCCGGCTGACGCCCAGCGCGTGTGGATACTTCGTGCCGGAGCCTCCCGGCGCCGCGCTGGATGGCCCGCGGTACGCCGTGCCCGTGACCTTCGAGGAGCTCGGCAACGCCGCCGAGGTGGCGCGACAGCACGACGCCTACGTGAACGGTCCGGACGCCTGACCCGAGCACGACGCTGTGGCACGATCCACCGGTGAAGGTCACCGATCCGGGCGGTCAGACCTGGCGGGTCACCCGCCGGTGGGTGCCGTGGCGCCGTCGCCTCAAGGGCACCCTGGGCAACCTGCCCGACATCTTCTCCAGCGGTCTCGGTGACGACCCGGTCAGCCTGGTCATCGGGGCGGTCCTGCTCGTCCTCGCGCTGCCCTTCCTGCTCCTCGCCCTGGTGGCCGGCCTCGAGCTGCTCCTCCTGCTCCTGGTCTTCCCGTTCGCGCTGCTGGTGCGGGTCGTCCTCGGGCAGCACTGGACCGTCGAGGCCCGCCGGGGCTTCCGGATCCACTGGCAGGACGAGGCCGGCGACTGGCAGGCGAGCGGCTCGCGGATCCACGACGTCTCCGCGGCCATCGAGCGCGGCGAGATCCCGCCGCAGAACGTCGACCTACCAACATCCGAGCCGGATTCGGAGTCGGATTCGCGCTGACCCGTCGCTCATGGCGGACGGGTCAGCGTTCACGCGACGTCCACCAGCGTGTCGTCGGCGCGTCGCGGCGTTGCCGACTGCACGACGGCTCGCCGAGCCACCATCGCGGCATGCGGATCGCTCTGGTGACCGAGACCTTCTACCCCGCCGTCGACGGCACGACCACCACGCTCAAGGCGGTGGCCGACCGACTGGTCGACCTGGGGCACACGATCAAGATCATCACGCCCGGCCCCGGGCTGACGACGTACCGGACGTCCCAGGTGGTGCGGATCAGGCCGCTGGAGCCGACCGGGCCGCAGGTGCGCAGCGCCATCGACGCCTTCGCCCCCGACCTGGTCCACGTCACCTCCCCCGGGTCGCTGGGCCGCAAGGCGCTCAAGCACACCGACCGCCAGGGCATCCCCTCGGTCGTCGTCGAGCAGTCCCCCGTGCTCGACCTCGCCGCCGACTACTGGCGCGCGAAGGTCGCCGACCGCACGGACGCGGTGCTGGTGACCTCGTCGTGGATGGTCGATCGGATGACCGAGTTCGGCGTGAGCTCGCAGCTCTGGCGGCCCGGCGTCGACACCGCCGCCTTCACCCCGGCGCTGCGCGACAACTGGCTGCACGACTCCTGGTCGCGCGCCCGATCGGCGGGTGGACCCCAGGTCGTGGTCGGGTACGTCGGCGGGTTGCACAAGCGGCACGGCGTACGGCGGCTGGCCGAGCTGGCCTCGATCCCCGGCATCCGCCCCGTGATCATCGGCGGCGGCTCGCAGCGCGAGTGGCTGGAGACCCGGCTTCCCGGCGCGAAGGTGACCGGCGCGCTGCCGACCGGCGACCTCACGATCGCGATGCCGACCTTCGACCTGCTGGTCCACCCGGGCGAGCACGAGACCTGCTCCCACGCGCTGCGCGAGGCCGCCGCCAGCGGCGTTCCCGTCGTCGCCCCGCGCTCCGGCGGCGCGGTCGACGTCGTACGACACCTGGAGACCGGGCTCCTCTACGAGCCCGGCGACAACCGCGACTTCCGGCGTGCGGTCGAGGCCCTCGCCGCCGACCGGCACCGTCACCTGCTCGGCAAGCACGCCCGCGACGTCGTCTCCGCACGCTCCTGGACCGACGCCGTCGACGAGCTGGCGACGACGTTCGAGGCGCTCGCCGGACGCCGCTTGCGCCTCTGACGTACTGCTGCCGCGCCTCTGACGAGCCCCTGACCTGCGAGTAAGGGTCGCCTTACCGGACGTATGTCACATGGGTTACGTCACATCCACCCCTTCGTGAGTCGTAGAGTGCTCATCTGTGGCAACGACTACTGGTACGACCGGAGCGAACCCCGGACAGACATTGGTGAAGGGATCGCGTGGCACGCGGTCGACCGTCGCCCTCAAGATCCTCATGGCCCTGAGCGGTCTGGCCTTCATCGGCTTCGTGCTCGGGCACATGTACGGCAACCTGAAGGCCTTCAGCGGCCAGGCGGCGTTCAACGAGTACGCCGAGCACCTGCGTGAGCTCGGCGAGCCGATGCTGCCGCACTCGGGGCTGCTGTGGATCCTCCGCGTCGGGCTGATCGTGGCCCTGGTGGTCCACGTCGTCACCGCCCTGATGCTCACGCGGCGCGCCCACGCGGCGCGCACGCAGAAGTACGCGGTGAAGAAGAACGTCGCCTCCTCGATCTCCTCGCGCACGATGCGCTGGGGCGGGGTGACGATCCTGGTCTTCCTCGCCTGGCACCTGCTCAACTTCACCATCGGGAAGATCAACCCCGCGACCGGCGACACCGGCGACGCGGCGGGAGACCCCTACTCGCTGCTCGTCGACACCTTCGACCTGTGGTGGATGACGATCATCTACCTCGTGGCGATGGTGGCGCTCGGCCTCCACCTGCACCACGGCACCTGGAGCTCGATCCAGACCCTGGGCTTCACCAGCACCGCGGCCTCCCGCGCTCGCGCGAAGGCCGCCGGCTGGATCATCGCCGTGGTCGTCGCCGGCGGCTTCTCCCTCGTCCCCCTGTCCGTCCTCCTCGGCATCATCGAGAAGTAGGAGTCCCCATGGCATCGACCCTCGACCCTTCGGGCACTGTCGCGACCAACACCGCGGCCACCCAGACCTCCGACGACGCCCACGGCTACTACACGCCGGGCGAGCCCCTCGTCGACACCAACGCGCCGACCGGCCCGATCGCGGACCGCTGGACCAACCGCAAGATGGACAACC
This sequence comes from Nocardioides sp., assembly GCF_029937575.1. Classification (GTDB taxonomy): domain Bacteria; phylum Actinomycetota; class Actinomycetes; order Propionibacteriales; family Nocardioidaceae; genus Nocardioides. The sequence goes on along the minus strand of NZ_JAPYPS010000041.1, from coordinate 24,753 downwards.
GGCTGGTCAACCCGTCCAACCGCCGCAAGCTCGACGTGATCATCGTCGGCACCGGTCTGGCCGGCGGCGCCGCCGCGGCCACGCTCGGCGAGGCCGGCTACAACGTGAAGTCCTTCTGCTACCAGGACTCGCCGCGCCGCGCGCACTCGATCGCCGCCCAAGGCGGCATCAACGCCGCCAAGAACTACAAGGAGGACGGCGACTCCACCTACCGCCTCTTCTACGACACCGTGAAGGGCGGCGACTACCGCTCGCGCGAGTCGAACGTCTACCGCCTCGCCGAGGTCAGCGCCAACATCATCGACCAGTGCGTCGCCCAGGGCGTCCCGTTCGCCCGTGAGTACGGCGGCCTGCTCGACAACCGCTCCTTCGGTGGCGTGCAGGTCTCGCGCACCTTCTACGCCCGAGGCCAGACGGGCCAGCAGCTCCTGATCGGTGCCTACCAGGCGCTCGAGCGCCAGGTCGCGGCCGGCACCGTGACGACGTACACGCGTCACGAGATGCTCGAGCTCGTCATGGTCGACGGCAAGGCCCGCGGGATCATCGCCCGCGACATGGTCACCGGCGCCATCGAGACGCACCTGGCCGACGTCGTCGTCCTCGCCTCGGGCGGCTACGGCAACGTCTTCTACCTCTCGACCAACGCGATGGGCTGCAACGTCACCGCCACGTGGCGTGCGCACCGCAAGGGCGCCTACATGGCCAACCCCTGCTACACGCAGATCCACCCCACCTGCATCCCGGTCTCCGGCGACCACCAGTCCAAGCTGACCCTGATGTCCGAGGGCCTGCGCAACGACGGTCGGATCTGGGTGCCGAAGAAGAAGGAGGACTGCGACAAGGACCCGCGCGACATCCCCGAGGAGGACCGCGACTACTACCTGGAGCGGATCTACCCCTCCTTCGGCAACCTGGTCCCCCGCGACATCGCGTCTCGGCAGGCCAAGAACATGTGCGACGAGGGTCGCGGCGTCGGCCCGGTGGTCGGCGACTTCCGTCGTGGCGTCTACCTCGACTTCGCCGACGCCATCAAGCGCCTCGGCAAGGACGGCATCGAGGAGAAGTACGACAACCTGCTCGACATGTACGAGCGGATCACCGGTGAGAACCCCTACGAGGTGCCGATGCGGATCTACCCCGCCGTGCACTACGTCATGGGCGGCCTGTGGGTCGACTACAACCTCGAGTCCAACCTCGAGGGCCTGTTCGTGACCGGCGAGGCGAACTTCTCCGACCACGGCGCCAACCGCCTCGGCGCCTCGGCGCTGATGCAGGGCCTGGCCGACGGCTACTTCGTCCTGCCGAACACCATCCGCGAGTACCTCGCCGACGGCCCGTTCGAGAAGGTCTCCGAGGACCACCCCGCAGTCGTCGAGGCCCGTACGTCGGTCGAGGCCCGCATCGACAAGCTGATGTCGATCAAGGGCAACCGCTCGGCCGACAGCTACCACAAGGAGCTCGGGCTCATCATGTGGGAGTACTGCGGCATGGAGCGCTCCGAGGACGGCCTGCGCAAGGCGATCGACATGATCCGCGAGCTCAAGGCCGACTTCTGGACCAACCTCAAGGTCCTCGGCACCGCCGACAGCCTCAACCAGTCCCTCGAGAAGGCCGGGCGGGTGGCCGACTTCATCGAGCTCGGCGAGCTGATGTGCATCGACGCCCTCAACCGCCGCGAGTCCTGCGGTGGTCACTTCCGGGCGGAGTCGCAGACCGACGAGGGCGAGGCCCTGCGTCACGACGACGAGTTCGCCTACGTGGCGGCCTGGGAGTTCGGCGGCGAGGGCGGTCAGCCGGTGCTGCACAAGGAAGACCTGATCTACACGGCCATCGAGATGAAGCAGCGGAGCTACAAGTGAGCGAAGCGAGAGAGCGCATCGGCCCGCACTCGGGCACCCACCGCGACCGTGCGGTCGAACTGCGAGCGAACAAGGACAACCAGTGAACCTCACTCTCAACATCTGGCGCCAGGCCAACGCGACCGCCCAGGGCGCGATGCACACCTACCAGCTGGGCGACGTCTCGGAGGACATGAGCTTCCTCGAGATGCTCGACGTCCTCAACGAGCAGCTGCTCGCTGCCGACGAGGACCCGATCGCCTTCGACCATGACTGTCGCGAGGGCATCTGCGGCTCGTGCGACCTGATGATCAACGGTCAGGCGCACGGCCCCGAGGTCACCACGACCTGCCAGCTGCACATGCGCTCGTTCAAGGACGGCGACAACATCACGATCGAGCCGTGGCGCGCCGACGCGTTCCCGGTGATCAAGGACCTGATGGTCGACCGGTCGGCCTTCGACCGGATCATCCAGTCCGGCGGGTTCATCTCCGCCAACACCGGCTCGGCCCCCGAGGCCAACGCCGCGCCGATCCAGCGCGACAAGGCCCTGCGCGCCTTCAACATGGCGACCTGCATCGGCTGTGGCGCCTGCGTGGCGGCCTGCCCCAACGGGTCGGCCTCGCTGTTCATGGGTGCCAAGATCACCCAGCTCGGCCTGCTCCCCCAGGGTCAACCCGAGCGGGACAGCCGGGTCATCGGCATGGTCGGCCAGCACGACGCCGAGGGCTTCGGGGGGTGCACCAACATCGGCGAGTGCACGGCCGCATGCCCCAAGGAGATCCCGCTCGACGTGATCAGCCAGCTCAACAAGGACCTGCGTACGGCGATCAAGAACGGTCACTAGGCGCCTCAGCACCCGCTGCGGCGCCGAGGCGCCGCGCCAGCCGTTCGAAGGCCTCCCCGAGCTCCGGGGGGCCGTCGACCGTCATGGGGTGCGGATGGGCGCTCAGGCGCAGCACGGTGGTGTCCAGGTTGCGCGTGGTCAGCCGCAGCCGGGTCGTCTCGTCGTCCACGCGCTCGCACAGGGCCACGTGGCGAGCGAAGTGCGGCTCGACGTCGGCGAGCGGCGCGTGCACCAGCACCGCCACGTCGTACTCGGTCCACGACATCGCCAGCGACCGCTCGACCGCCGCGGTCACGTCCAGGGCGGCAGGGGCTCGGAACTCCTGCTCGAGCACGTCGACCCGCTCGATCCGGTCGAGGCGAAAGGTCCTCCGGGCGCGGCGCAGGTGGCACCACCCGTGGACGTAGGTGTGGCCGCGCAGCACGACCACGCCGTAGGGGTTGATCTCGCGGCTCGTCGGCTCGCCCCGGTCGGGGCGGTGGCGGACACGCACGACCCGACGCCGTACGACGCCGGCGGTGAGCGCGGTCAGGATCGCGGGGTCCGGGGCCCCGACGGCGAACGGACCGCGCCGTGGCGGCGTCACCGCGCTGAGCACGCCCGCCACGCGCTCGGACACGTCGCGTGGCAGGGCACGCACGAGCTTGGACAGCGCCGCCTCGCCCGCGCTCATCCGTTCGTCCGCCGGGCCGTTGACCACAGCCAGTGCGAGGGTGATGCTCACCGCCTCGTCGGTGGTCAGCGTCAGGGGCGCCATCCGGTAGCCCGGCTCGAGCCGGTAGCCACCACCGCGCCCCCGCTCGGCCGCCACGGGGATGCCGAGGTCCTGCAGCACGGCCACGTAGCGCCGTACGGTCCGCTCGCTGACGCCCAGGTCGTCGGCCAGACGAGGCGCGGTGAGGCCGGGGCGCTCCTGGACGCGCTCCAGCAGCGCCAGCACCCGCCCCGCCGGGCTGCCGGTCACCAGGGAAATCCGGTCGGGAACTGTCCGGTCACCCGCCTAGCGTAGGGGCCATGAGCGACACCGAACAGACACCGAGGACCACAGCCCTGCTCGTCGTCGACGTCCAGCACGGCAACACCGCCGAGGCCTGGGACCGCGACGGTGTCGTCACCCGGATCGGCGACCTGATCGCCCGCGCCACGGCCGCCGGCACTCCGGTGATCTGGATCCAGCACGAGTCCGGACCGTTCGTCCCAGGCTCGGACCCGTGGCAGATCGTCGAGGCCGTGCGCCCCGGCGCCGACCAGACGGTGATCGGCAAGCAGCACCTCGACGCCTTCGCCGACACGACGCTGCGCGCCGAGCTCGACGCCCTCGGTGTGGGCGCATTGGTCATCTGCGGTGCCGCCACCGACGCCTGCATCCGGACCACGACGATGCGGGCCCTGGTGGAGGGCTACGACACGACGTTGGTGGCCGACGGCCACACCACCGACGAGGGTCCCTGGGAGCTCCCACTGCCGAACGGCGAGATGGTGCCGGTCGGTGCCCGCGAGATGATCGCCTACACCAACTTCTTCATCGAGGACACGACGTATCCCGGTGTCACGACCGCGGTGCTGCCGGCCGCCGAGATCAGCTTCTCCTGAACGCCTTCCACCCGAGGCGACCGAGCGCCCCGGCGATGGCGAAGTTGACCACGATCAGCACGGTATGGGCGATCCAGTAGCCGGCCGCACGGTCCTCACCGCGCTCGTAGGCGGCATACAGGTTCTTGGCGAACGTGCTGAACGTGACGACGTTCCACAGCGCGACACCGAGCAGCAGGGCGGCGTGCTTGCGTTCGAGCTTCATGAGGGGTCCTTCTTCTTCAGGGCTGCGACGAGTGCGAGGGCGGCGGCGCTGCCGGCGGCGAACGGCGCCACCCACGTACGGCGGGGGCCTGCGGGCTCGACGAGCGCCACGGCCGATTCATGGCGGGCGGCCAGGGCGGGCGTCGCCGGCCCCTGCACCGGCGCCGGCGGCTCCTGCTCGGCCTCACGCCGCTCGCGCGACTCGGTGGTCGTGTAGGCCCAGGTGGCGGCGTAGAGGATGAGCCGGGAGAAGTAGTTGATCCAGACGACCAGGATCAGCGCGATCCCGAAGGCCTGGAACGCCGGCTGGTCCTTGGTGGAGGCGAGCAGGAGGGTGGAGATCTGCTTGAGGACCTCGAAGCCGACAGCACCCAGGAGCGCCCCCTGCCACAGCGAGCGATGGGGCGGCTCCGGCTCGGCGAGCAGCCGGAAGACGGAGTAGAACAGCACCGAGTTGGCCGCGAGACCGAGCACGAGCGCGATGACCCTGACCAACCAGCTGAAGTCCTCGTTGAGGTTGAGGTAGCCGAGGATGTCCTCCGAGAAGCCGCTGACGAATCCGGCGACGGCCACCGAGACGATCAGGACCAGCCCGATGGTGGCGAGGGTGACCAGGTCGCGCAGCTTGCCGATGACGAAGGACGGCCGCTCACGCGCCGGCGTCTCGAAGACCGTCAGCAGGGCGTCACGCAACGCCGAGACCCACGCCAGCCCGGAGTAGAGCACACCGGCGAGACCGATCAGACCGGCGAGGCCCGAGAAGGTGCGGATGTCCTTGAGCGAGATCTCGCCCTCGTCGTCGCCGACGATGTTGGGCAGCACCGAGTCGATGGCGGTCACCAGGTTGTCCCGCGCCTCGGGGTAGATGTTGGAGACCAGGCCGACCACGAAGAAGGAGAGCGCCAGGACCGGGAAGAAGCTCAGGAACGCGAAGTAGGTCACCGCCCCCGCCTGCTGGCCTGCCTTGACCGAGCCGTAGTGCTCCTGCATGCGCAGGACGTGGTCGAACCACGCATAGCGCTCCCGCAGCGCCGCGAGTCGTTGCTTCACCGAGCGTTCCCCCCTGGTCAGACGTTTCGTCAGCGGTTGCCCAGGGCGAAGTCGCGCGTCGGGCGCCAGCCATGGTCCTGGTCGTGCACGTACAGGTGGAAGCCGTCGACGGGGAACTCGCACTCGAAGTCGGCGAGCTCGTCGAAGGCCTGGTCCAGGGCGCCCTCGTCGAGGTGGTGGGCGATCGTGACGTGCGGGTGGTACGGGAAGGCCAGGTCGACGTCGAGCGGCCCCCGTCGTACGGCGTCGGCGAGCAGCTCGCACTGGCTGATGCCCTCGACGAGCGTCACGAAGACCACCGGAGAGACCGGACGGAAGGTGCCGGTGCCGCGCAGGTGGACCGCGAAGGCGTCGACCTCGGTGGCGACATCGGCGAGGTGCGACTCGATCTCGGCGAGCTCACCCTCGATCTCCGTGGGGGGCACGAGTGTGATGTGGGTCGGGATCATCGCCGCCGTGGAGTCGCCGACTGCCGCCCGGTAGTCCTGCAGCTCGGTGGCCCAGGGCTCCGGGATCGCGACGGCTACCCCGATCGTCGGCATGGCTCCAACCTAGCGGGACGGGGCGACGAAGCCGACCCGCTGGTAGACATCGCGCAGCGTTGCCTCGGCGACCGAGCGCGCCTGCTCGGCGCCCTGGGCGAGTACCTGGCTCAGGTGGGCCTGGTCGTCGAGCAGCTCGAGCGTCTTCTCCCGGAACGGCGTCACGAAGGTCACGACCGCGTCCGCCAGGTCGCCCTTGAGTTCGCCGTACCCCTTGCCGGCGTACTCGTCGGCCAGTGCCTGCACCCCGGTGCCCGTGAGCGCCGAGAAGATCGTCAGCAGGTTGGAGACACCGGGCTTGGCCTCGGGGTCGAAGCGGATCTCGGCGTCGGAGTCGGTGACCGCGGAGCGGATCTTCTTGGCGCTGGCTGACGGCTGGTCGAGCATCTCGATGATGCCGGCCGGCGAGGAGGCCGACTTGGACATCTTCGACGTCGGGTCCTGCAGGTCGCCGATCTTCGCGGTGGCCTTGAGGATGTAGGGCTCGGGCAGGCGGAACGTCTTCTTGTAGCGATGGTTGAACCGCTGGGCGACGTCGCGCGTCAGCTCCAGGTGCTGACGCTGGTCCTCGCCGACCGGCACGTAGTGCGGTCGGTAGAGCAGGATGTCGGCGGCCTGGAGGATCGGGTAGGTGAACAGGCCGACCGAGGCGGCGCCCTCCCCTCCCTTGGCGGACTTGTCCTTGAACTGCGTCATCCGGCGGGCCTCGCCGAAGCCGGTCAAGCACTGCAGGACCCACGAGAGCTGGGCGTGCTCGGGGACCTGACTCTGGATGAAGATCGCCGAGCGGGCCGGGTCGACACCCATCGCGAGGAGCTGCGCGGCAGCGCGCAGGGTGCGCTCGCGCAGCACCTTGGGGTCCTGCTCGACGGTGATGGCGTGCAGGTCGGCGATGAAAAAGAACGGCTGGTGGTCGCGCTGCAGGTCGACCCACTGGCGCAGGGCGCCGAGGTAGTTGCCGAAGTGGAAGGAGTCGGCCGTCGGCTGGATGCCCGAGAGCACCCGAGGGCGAGCCCCACCGCCGGTGACGGTCGGGACGCTGACCTCGGGCTCGGTGGTCGCTGACATGGGCTGCATTCTTCCCGATGGCCTGGGAGGATCGGGACGTGCCTACCCATCTGACCTTCGACGAGCACCTCGCGGGCCTGCACGAAGCCACCCTGATGATGTCGCGCTACAGCGCAACGGCAGGCCTGGACGTGGACGTGCCACCGTGTCCGGAGTGGACCGTTCGGCGCCTCATCGGCCACCAGGGCATGATCCACCGTTGGTCGCGGGCCAACCTGCGCGACGAGACCCTCGACCAGGCGGCCACCGAGAAGGCTGGTCGCAGCAGCTCCGACCCGATCGAGTGGTTGCGCGACGGAGCGGTCGCGCTCGCCTCCACCCTGATCGAGACGCCCGAGGACGCCGAGCGCATGGTCTTCCTCCACGACGCCCCTCCGGCTCGTCTCTTCTGGGCGCGGCGCCAGCACCACGAGACCACGATGCATGGCGTGGACGCCCTGGCCGCCTCCCTGGGACGCCTCCCCCGCGCCGAGGAGACCTGGATCGGGGTGGAGGCCGCCCTCGACGGCATCGACGAGCTGCTGATGGGCTTCGTCCCTCGCTCGAAGTCGAAACTCCGCCTGGTCCCCGACGAGGACCCGGTGACGATCGCCGTACGCACCCCCGACGCCTCGCAGTCGTGGACCGTGCACGTCACCGAGGACGCGCCGGTCGCCGTACGACATGACGGGCCGGCGGAGGGCGACCTGGTCATCGAAGCGCCCGCCGTGGCGCTCCACCTGGCGCTGTGGCACCGCACCGAGGAGGTCGCCTCCGACGCCTGGCCGCTCTGGAGCCGCTCGGCGATCGGCTGACTCCGCTCAGCGGGACGGGCCGCGGATCACCACCCGGCGGGGAACCTCGCCGAGCCCGCGACCACCATCAGGCCGACCACGGCGGCCACGCCCGCCGCGACGAGCAGCTCCCGACCGACGTGCCGCCAGCGTGGGACCAGCACGAGGAGCACGCCAGCCAGCAGGACGGCGCCCGGCAGCACCAGGATCGCACCCGGTTGCTGGACCACCCCGACCGCAACGCCCACCACCAGGCCCAGGAGCAGCGCACGCCGCACTACGACCGGACGCTCGCCACGCGCGATCCCCACCACCGTCACCGCGCCCCCGGTGGCCAGCTGGTCGGGTGCCAGGACGCGCAGCAGCAGGATGATGCTGGCCGGGTCCGTGACCACCACGACGACCCGAAACCGGTCGCGCAGGGCGTGCTCCCGCACGGCGTGGTCCAGCTGATGGCCGCGGTCGACCTGCGGGGAGCGCACCGGCATCAGCAGCCGCTCCGCCTGCGCGGTGACCTGGAGGACGTCCACCACCCGTCGCGCCTCGGGCGTGGGCGGTGCGAGGACCACCGGATCCCTGCCCAGGTCGCGTCGCAGTCGCAGCAGGTCCGCCTCGGCCGTCGCCGTGCTGACCACGAGGATCCGCTGGTAGTCGGGCACGGTCGCGACGATAGCCGGGCGCACGGACCCGCACCGCGGGGTGTGGATCGAGTCGCTCGTCAGACGTAGGGTCACTACCCACGACTGCGAAGGAGAGCCCCATGGTTGACAGCCTTCCGATCCTGACGCTCCTGCCTCCCCTGGTGGCGATCGGGCTGGTCGTGGCCACCCGCAAGGTGCTCCTCAGCCTGGGGCTGGGGGTCCTTGCTGCCGCTCTGCTGATCGAGGACTTCTCGCCCTGGGGCACGATCAAGCAGGTCGCTGGAGCCTTCGGCGACCTGTTCTGGCTCGACGGCGAGGTCAACACCACGAAGGTCTACATCCTGATCTTCACGCTGATGCTGGGGGTGATCACCGCCTTCATCCTGATGTCCGGCGGCACCCGCGCCTTCGCCGACTGGGCCCAGGAGCGGATCAAGACCCGCCGGGGCGCCACCCTGCTGCCGGGGGTCCTCGGTCTCGCGATCTTCGTCGACGACTACTTCAACGCCCTGGCCGTGGGCCAGGTGAGCCGGCCCGTCACCGATACCCACCGGGTCTCGCGCGCCAAGCTGGCCTACATGGTCGACTCGACGTCGGCGCCGGTGGCCGTCCTGGTGCCCTTCTCGAGCTGGGGAGCCTTCATCCTCGGCCTCATCGGCACCGAGATCGCCGCATCGTCCCTGGACGTCACCGACGTCGGCGCCTTCATGCAGGCGGCCGGCGCCAACTACTACGCGTTCGCGGCTCTCCTCCTGGTCGCCGTGGTGGCCACTCGATCCCTCGATCTCGGGCCGATGCGGGCCGAGGAGCGACGAGCCATCATGGAGGGTGAGCTCTTCGACGCCGAGCAGGAGATCCCCGGGCAGCTGTCCGAGGACCTGCCCGTGCACCGCCCCGGGGCCAAGCTCGCGCTGATCATGCCCTTCGTGCTGCTGGTCGTTGGGGTCTTCGCCGGCATCGTCTGGACCGGCCAACGTGCGGCGGGCTCCTGGTCGGTGGTCGACATCCTCGCCGAGACCGACGTGACCTTCGCGCTGATCGTCGGCGGCGGGCTCGGCCTGGTGGCCGCGATCTACTACTACGTGCGCGACACGGCCGCCAACCCGAAGTTCGGCAAGGCGACGTTCGGGCGGGCATGGCTGGAGGGCGCGAAGTCGATGCTGCCGGCCATCAGCATCCTGATCCTGGCCTGGATGCTGGGAGCCCTCATCGAGACGCTGGGCACCGGCGAGTACCTCGGCGGGCTGATCGAGGACTCCTCGCTGTCGCCGTCCTGGCTGGTGCCGATCGTGTTCCTGCTCGCCGGTGCGATGGCCTTCGCGACGGGCACGTCGTGGGGCTCGTTCGGGCTTCTCATCCCGCTCGTCGGCGGCATCATCAACTCCCTCGATGCCCCCGAGCTGCTGCTCCCCGCGATCGGTGCCACTCTGGCCGGCGCGGTCGCCGGCGACCACGCCTCCCCCATCTCGGACACCACGATCCTCAGCTCCACGGGAGCCGGCTGCAACGTCATCACCCACGTCACCACCCAGCTGCCCTACGTGATGATCGCCGTCTTCTCCGCGGCCCTCGGGTACGTCGCGGTGGCCCTCGTCGGCTCCGTCGCCATCGGTGCCGCGATCACCCTGCTCGTCGCCGGCGCCATCGCCCTGGTCGCGTTGCGCGTCTACGGGCCCTCGGTCGCGGACTCCGAGATCCCGGAGCGTACGTCGCAGCCTGCGTGAAGTGGGTAGTCGGACCGGGACGAGGATGCTCTCCGCAATCCGTTTGCGGTGACGGCCTCCCCGTTGACAGGGTGCGCCCATGACGATCACCCCGCCGCCGGTGCCGACTCTGAGCGACGGCGACGTCGTGCTCCGCGCCCTCGGCGAGCAGGACGTCGAGGGGTGCTACGAGCAGTGCGTCGACCCGCTCTCGGTGCGCTGGACGACGGTGCCGACGCCGTTCAGCCGCGAGGACGCCCGCGAGTTCTGCCTCGAGATCGCCCCGGGTGCCTGGGCGGACGGGTCGCAGTGGATCTTCGCGGTCGAGACGCACGGACGGTACGCCGGCAACATCGCGCTGCGCGACGAGGGCCACGGCCGCGCCGAGATCGCGTACGGCGCGCACCCGGCTGCCCGGGGCACCGGGGCGATGGAGCGAGCGCTGCGGATGCTGATCGACTGGGGCTTCGCGGCGATGGGCGTGCAGACGGTGATCTGGCGCGCCAACGTCGGCAACTGGGCCTCGCGCAAGCTCGCCTGGCGCCTCGGCTTCACCCTGGACGGCACCCTGCGGCACTCGCAGGCCCACCGCGGCGAGCTCGTCGACGCGTGGGTCGGGACCCTGCTGGTCACCGACAAGCGTGAGCCCAAGGGTCGCTGGCTCACCATTCCCACGGTGGACGGCGAGAGCGTGCGGCTTCGACCGCTGACCGAGGCCGACGTCCCGCGCATCGTCGAGGCCTGCTCCGACGAGCGCACCCAGCACTGGCTGGGGCAGCTGCCCACGCCGTACGGCGCTGCCGACGCCCGCGAGTGGATGCGTCTCAACACCGAGGGACAGGCCAGGGGCACCAAGATCACGTGGGCGATCACCGGCCCACCACGTGACCGCGACGACACCCTCCTCGGCGCCATCAACATCTTCGACATCGCCGAGGTCGACTGCGAAGTCGGCTACTGGGCCCACCCCGACGCGCGCGGGCGCGGCATGATGAGCGCGGCGATGCGGCTCGCGACGGCGTACGCCTTCGACCACCTCGGCGTACGGCGGGTCCGCGCCTTCGCCGCGCTCGAGAACGCAGCGTCGCGCCACGTCATCGAGTCAGCGGGCCTGACCCAGACCGGGATCGAGCGGCTCGGGACCGTCCTGCGGACCGGTCCGGCCGACATGGCGCTCTACGACGTGCTGGTGGAGGAGTGGACCGCCAGGTCGTCGGCGTCCGAGGTGCGCTGAAGCGCCGCCGACCACAGCAGGATGCCGATCCCGAGCACCGACAGCGCCGCGCCCACCAACGGCGGCGCCCGGTAGCCGTACCCGACGGCGATGACGAGCCCGCCCAGCCAGGCGCCGAGTGCGTTGGCGACGTTGAGGGCGGCGTGGTTCATCGCGGCGCCGAGCGTGACGGCGTCCCCGGCCACGTCCATCAAGCGCAGCTGCAGGTTGACGACCATGACCGAACCGATCGCGGTCACGAGGAAGACGAACGGCAGCAGCCACCAGCCGTACGGCGCCACGGCCCAGAACGCGATCAGCACGACGGTCGTGGCCACACCCGCCCACACCAGCGAGCCCATCACCGACCACGACGCCAGCTCGCCGGCCACCCACGTGCCCGCGACCATGCCGAGCCCGAAGGCCATCAGGAACACCGGGACGGTCCCCTCCCCCAGCCGCGCGACGTCGGTGACGATCGGCGCGATGTAGGAGTAGACGGCGAAGAGCCCTCCGAACCCGACGGCGCCGGCCGCCATCGTCAGCCAGACCTGGCGGTTGCGGAAGAACGTGCCTGCCTCCTTGCGACCGGTCGCCTCGCGGTCGCCCGGTACCGAGGGCACGAAGGCCAGCACCATCGCGACCGCCACCAGCGCCACGAGGGCGGCGGAGACGTAGGCCGAGCGCCAGCCGAGGTTCTGCCCGATCCAGGTCGCGGCGGGCACCCCGACCACGTTGGCGAACGACAGCCCGAGCATCACCGACGCGATGGCGCGGCCGCGTTTGTCGGGCGGGGCGAGGCTGGCGGCGACCAGCGAGGCCACGCCGAAGTAGGCGCCGTGGGGCAGCCCGTCGAGGAAGCGGGCGGCGGTCAGCACCGCGAAGCCGGGAGCCGCGGCACTCACGACGTTGAACACGGCGTACGCCGCCATCAAGGCGACCAGCAGGCCGCGCCGCGGCAGCCGCGCACCGAAGAAGCTCAGCAGCGGCACCCCGACCACGACCCCGATGGCGTACGACGAGACCAGGTGGCCCGCCGTCGGCACCGAGACGTCCACGCCCTCGGCGATCTGCGGGAGCAGCCCCAGCGTCACGAACTCGGTCGTCCCGATCGCGAAGCCGCCGACGGCGAGCGCGAGCACCGCCAGCCCGAAGTGCGGGGCGCGCGGCTCCGAGCGGGCTGCACGACGATCGGCGGTGGAGGTCATAGGCACGTCATCCTGCAACCGCCCACCCTGCTGCACCTATTCCACGCAGGTGTGATCCTCCACCACCGGGTCCTCGACCAGCGGGCGCAGGTCGATCGGCTGCCCGTCCTTGGGGAAGGGCAGCGAGTGGTAGTCCATCGGCACGACGTACGACGGGTCGACCGACCAGCGGTAGCCCCGGAGCAGCTGGTGCAGGATCGTCTTGATCTCGGCACCGGCGAAGTAGAGCCCGATGCACTTGTGCACCCCGCCGCCGAACGGCTCCCACGCGTAGCGGTGCGACTTGTCCTCGCGACGCTCGGCCGAGAACCGCTCCGGGTCGAAGGAGCGCGGGTCGGTCCAGTGCTCCTCCATCAGGTGGGAGTACTGCACCCCGACGATGACGTCGGAGTCCTTCGGGATCGCGACGCCCTGCACGCTGGTGTCCTTGACCGTCTTGCGCACCAGGATGGTCACCGGCGCGACCAGACGCAGGCACTCCTTCATCACCAGGTCGACCGACTCGAGGCCCTCCAGCTCGGCGAGCGTCGGGTGCGGGCCGAGCGCCTGCGACTCCCGGCGACAACGCTCCTGCCACTCCGGGTGCTGGCCGAGGTACTGCAGCATCGTGGAGACGGTGATGGTGGAGGTGTCGTGGGCGGCCATCATCAGGAAGATCATGTGGTTGACGACGTCGTCGTCGCCGAACCGCTCGCCTTCGGGGGTCTCGATGTGGCAGAGCACCGAGAAGATGTCGCTGGTGCGGGTCGCCCGGCGTGCGGGCAGATAGTGGCGCAGGAAGTCCTCCAGCACCGCACGACCCGCGTAGGCCTTGCCCCAGCGGGTGAAGGGGACCCGGCCGCGCACGACCCCCGAGGCCGCCTGGACGCAGGCGATGAACGCCTGGTTGATCCGGTCCATCTCCTCTGGGCCGTGGTCCTCGGCGCCGCCCATGAAGATGTCGGCGGCGATGTCGAGGGTCAGCTGCTTGAGCGCCGGGTACGCGCGGAAGTCCTGCTGCGGCTGCCACGCGGCCAGCCCGCGCTCGATCGCCGGGCCCATGGACTCGGCGTACGACTCGAGGCGGTCGCGGGTGAAGGCCTCCTGCATGATCCGGCGGTGGCCGTGGTGCTCCTCGAAGTCGATCAGCATCAGGCCGCGAGTGAAGAACGGGCCGACGAGGCGGGTCCAGGCCGGGCCGTTGGCGAACGCCTTGTCCTTGTTGCGGAACGCCTCCTCGCACGCGTCGGGCCCGAGCAGGAGCACGGCCTTGGCGCCGAAGACGGGCAACCTCGAGACGGGGCCGTACGCCGTCCACTGGCGCTCCATCAGGGCGACGGGGTCCTTGAGGTAGTCGAGCAGCCGGCCGATCACGGGCAGGCCCTTGTCCTCGCGTCGTACGTCGGGGATGGGCCGCACCGTGGTCGTCATCCCCGCACTCTCATTCAGGAAGGGTGTCCTGTCAACCTTCTCGGGCAGGCCATGAGAGGCTCGGCGCGTGGCAGTGCAGTCAGGGGTCTACAAGGGCGTCAGCGCCGAGGACCGGGCCGCCGAGCGGCGCGCCCGGCTCCTCGAGGCGACCCTGTCGGTCTGGGCGGACCCGACGACCAGGACCACGATGACCGCGGTCTGCGCCGAGGCCGGACTCAGCGAGCGCTACTTCTACGAGAGCTTCCGCGGCCTCGACGAGGCCCTGACCGCCGTGCTGGACGACATCGCTCGCGAGATCGAGCAGGTGCGCGAGCGCGCCGTCGCCGACGCGGGCGACGAGCCGACCACGCGGGTGTACGCCGCCGTCGCCGCGTTCGTCGAGCTGCTGGTCGACGACCCGCGCAAGGGCCGGGTTGCGATCATCGAGGCGGGTGGCATGACACAGCTGCGCTCGCGCCGTACGGAGCTGCTGCGCCACTTCGCCCACCTGTCGGCCGAGGTGGCCGGGGAGCTGCTCGGCGAGCGGGCGGGCAACCCGCTGCAGGACGAGATCGCGGGGTTGATGTTCATCGGCGGCATGGCCGAGCTGGTCACCGCCTGGCTCGACGGAGCACTCGAGGCGACGCCGACCGAACTGGTCGACGCCGCCTCGCGAAGCTTCTTGGGGCTCTACACCCCGGCGGACGTCAGCCGCTGACGGCCTCGGCCAGGTTGCCGAGCGAGTCCTCCAGCGCCGACTCCGGCACCAGCGGGAAGCTGATCTTCTGCAGCAGCTCCGGATCGGTGACCTTGCTCCAGTCGTAGGTGAGCGTCACCTGCGTGGCGTCGGCGCCCTCGGCGTCGAGCTCCCACATCCACTCCCACCCCGGGGGCGGGGTGTCGGCGGGCGCGGTCTGCCAGGCGAGCAGCTTGTGCTCGTCGTAGCCGGTCACGTGGTTGTCGGTCTGGTAGTCACCACCCATGTGGTCACCGGACATGTTCATCCGGAACGTCTGGCCGTTCTCGGTGATCCGGTCGGTGCGGTCGTCGGAGATCACGAATCCCGAACCGTCCAGCTGGGGGTGCTTCTGCGGGTTGGAGAGCACGTCCCAGACCTGGCTCGTCGACGCGTCGATCGTGCGGGTCACGGAGATCTTCTTGTCGTCGGTCATGTCTTCGACCATGCCAAGGGATCGTGCAGGCTTCAACCAACCGTCGGGGTGACTTCAGGCCGCGGCGTCTCGTTCTGTGGCACACGCCGGGCACGGGTGGGCCTGACCAGACCACCCGAGCCGGTTCATCACCGCGCCGAGCTTGGCCGCCGTCGAGCAGGCCCGCTCGTGCGCCTGACCGAAGCCCAGCCTCACCGTCGCGGCTGCGCCGTCGACCGCTGCGTCCAGGTCACGCTCCAGGTCCCGGTCACGATCCTGGGTCGCGGTGTGGAACAAGCGACCGTCGAGCTCGACCTTCAGCCCGAGCTCGGGATGGTCGACATCGCGGTAGACACGACCTGAGGTGGCACGCGACGGCGCCTGGAGGCTTCCCTGCGGCAAACCGTGCGGGCGCACGACCCGCGACTGATAGCTGTGCTCGAGCACCGAGCACGTCCCCTCGGCGACGTCCGAGAGCACGGCCTCCAGCCACTCGCGCCGAGCGATCCGCTTGCGAGCTCGCAGGCGCCCGAGCAGCCGCGCGGCCGTCGTACGGCGGGCGCCGACCGCGTCGGCGAGGGTGGCGACGGCGTCGAGGTCGCTGCGCGCACCGGCTGCGACGTCGAGCACCGACTCGTCGTAGCGCACGCGGGGCGGCCCGGTGTTCCACTGGACGCGCCCGCCGAAGCCGGTCATCCGGTGCACCACGACCCCGGGTACGTCGTGCAACCTTCGCTCACCGTCAATGGCGACGTGGATCTGCCTCGTGGCCCGGTCGCGACGACCGGGCCCCTCAGCCGCTCGTAGGGCCGAGCCCAGGCAGAGCGCGGACGGCCAGGCGTGCAGCACCGCGGCCCAGGCGTGCTGCTGCCACGTCGGCGGTCCGTTGTGGTCGACGTAAACCCCGGGATGGAGCGGGACCAGATCTCCGCGTCGGACCAGCTTCGCCACGACGGTCGGGCTGAGCCCTTCGCCGATGAGCTGACGCCGTGCCACCACACCGTCCTGGTCCCGCTGCAGTCCTGAGAAGTCCACCACCTCATGGTCGCGGCGCCGGCGCGGACCGGCCACCCGCTCGGAGCGACCTGTGGACAACACCTATCCGGAGTCCGCGTTCAAGCAGGTTGATCGCGGATTCCGGATAGTGGGACGCGTCAGCAGAAGTCGCGTACGCCGCCGAGTGCCTGTGCGGGCTCAGCCCGCGAGGTGACCCCACTGGGGCGCCAGGTCCGTCCACGGCCCGACCGCAGCGATCTCGCCGTCGACCAGCACCACGACCCGGTCGGCCTGGGCCAGCGCCGACCGCTTCGAGGTCGCCCCCAGCACGGTGGTGCCGCGAGCACGGAGCGCCGCCCACAGCTCGACCTCGGTCGCGGCGTCCAGCGCGCTGGACACGTCGTCGGCCACCAGCAGCTCGGCATCGGCGGCGAGCGCGCGCGCCAGCGCGAGGCGCTGCACCTGCCCACCCGACAGTCGTACGCCGCGGTGCCCGACCACCGAGTCGATCCCGCCGGCGTCGTCGACGTCACGACCCATCCGAGCGTCCTCGACCGCGGCCTCGGTCGGCCGGTCGTGACCGAGCCGGATGTTGTCGGAGAAGGTGCCGGAGAGCACGCGCGGCACCTGAGCCACATAGGCCACCTGGCCGGGGCGGAGGAACTCCTGCGCGTCGGCGATCTCGACGTCGTTCCACCGCATCGAGCCGGTGTGGTCGACCAGGCCCGCGAGTGAGGCGAGCAGGCTCGACTTGCCCGAGCCGACCTGACCGAGCAGCAGCACGAGCTCGCCCGCCTCGACGGTCAGGTCGACGCCGGTCGCACCGATCGTGCCGTCCTCGTGGATCGCCTCGACGTCCCTCAGCTCCAGACGCTGCAGCGGCACCCGAGCGGCCGGGAGCGGGTCGGGCGCCGTGCCGGCCACGAGGTCGACGTCGCTGGGGAGCGCCATCAGGTCGCCGCCGCCCGCGAAGGCGGTGGTGGCGAGCTGCCACGAGCGCGTGCCCGGCGCCTCGGTGATCACCGAGCCCGCGACCCGGCCGAACCAGTCGAAGCCGTTGACCGCGGAGGCCACGAGCAGCGCCGTGGCCAACCCCCAGCCGCCGAGGAAGTAGGTCGCCCACGCGGCCACGACTCCGCACTGGACCATCACGATCGGCACGCCGTCGAGGACCGCCTGGACCCGGTGCTCGAAGACCGCGGCCTCGACCCGTCCACCGTCGACCCGCCGCAGGTGCCGGTGGACGTCTGGGGTCGCGGCGGCCAGCTTGACCGTGCGCGCCGACTCGAGGGCCGAGACCAGCGCCCGACCGAAGCCGGCGCGCGCCGCGGAGGCCTCCGACGCCGAGCGCCCCGCGATCGGACGGCCCACGGTGGAGGCGAGGGCGGACCCGACCATCACGGCGAGGAGAACGCTGCCGGCGAGCAGGCTCCAGCCGGCGATCGCCGTGACCACGACGATGACCAGGCCGGTGCCGAAGTCGATCCAGCGGTCGGCGTAGCGGGCGAACCGGTCGGCGTCCATCGAGCGCGCCACGACCTCGCCGGGAGGCGTGCGCACCAGCCGGTGCTGCTCGGTCTGCCCGAGGAGCACCGACATGCGGGCGCGCAACATCACCGCGATCCACCAGCGCGGGTAGCGGCGGATCGCCGAGGCCAGCACCAGCGGCGCTGCGATCAGCGAGGCGACCAGGGCACCCGACAGCACCCAGGGCGTGCCGCCGTTCTGGAGGTCCTCGACCAGGCGACCCCACACGAAGCCGGTCAGCGCCCCGAAGGCACCGAACAGTGCCGCCGCCACGAAGAACCCGACGGCAACGACACCCCACTCGGGGTGGACCAGCAGGGCGTTGGTGATGCCGCGGGCGAGGCTGACGGACTCGCGGACCTCGGGCGCGGCCGGAGGCGTGCCGGCGCGCCGTACGCCGCCGACCTGGGCGGCGCCGGTCGTCTCGCCGTCGGGCCCCGTCTCGCCCTCTCCCTCGGCCTCGTCGGCGATCTCCTCGATCTCGACACCTGCCTCGAGGAGGTCGCGGAAGGGTCCCTCGGTGACCGCGAGCTGGGTCCGAGGACCCTGCTGGATCACGGCGCCGGCCTCGAGGACCGCGACGGAGTCGGCGCGCGCCACGGTCGAGAGGCGGTGGGCGATGAGGATGCCGGTGCGCCCGGCGAGCAGCCGGTCGGCGGCGCGCACGACCAGGGCCTCGGTGAGCGGGTCCATCCGGGCGGTCGCCTCGTCGAGGACCACCACGGACACCTCGCGCACGAGGAGCCGGGCGAAGGAGACCAGCTGCGCCTCCCCGGACGACAGGGTCGTGCCGCCGGGCCCGAGGAGCGTGTCGAGGCCCGAGGAGAGCCCGGCGACCCAGTCGGTCAGGCCGAGCTCGGTCACCGCCGCCTCCACCCGCTCGCGCGGCAGGTCGGCGAAGAGGGTGATGTTGTCGGCGAGGGTGCCGGCGAGGATCTCGGTGCGCTGGGTGACGACGCCCACCGAGGCGCGCAGCTGCTGGAGATCGAAGTCGAGCACGTCGACGCCCCCGACCAGGACGCTCCCCCGCTCGGGCTCCATGGCGCGCGAGACCAGCGAGGCCAGGGTGGACTTGCCGGAGCCGGTGCGCCCCACGAGCGCGCAGGTGCGGCCGGCCGGGACGAGCAGGTCTACGCCGCGCAGCGCGAAGGACCCCTGCTCGTAGGAGAAGTGCAGGTCACGCAGCTCGACGTCGAGCGAACCCTCGGGCACCGGGTGCCCGCCGTCGGGCTCGGGCTCGGTCTCGAGCAGCTGGCGCAGCCGCAGGATCGCCCCGAGCCCGGCCTGCAGGTCGGGCAGCCACTGGGTCAGGTGGTTGATCTGGCCGACGAACGTCGAGGTCACCAGGAAGAGCGTGACGAGCCGCGCCACGGAGAGGTTGTCGTTGACCACCAGGGCGATCCCGGCGAGGGCCGTGCCGGCAAGCAGCGCGTGCAGCAGGACCCCGGCGCGCCGGGTGACCTGCACCTCGAGCACCAGGACCCGGTCGAAGAGATGGTGGACCCGCGCCGACAGCTCGGCGAGACGTCGTACGACGTGCGCCTGGCCGAGGCTCGTGCGCAGGTCGTCGCGGCCGGCGACGCCCTCCTCGAGCGCGGCGGCGTGATCGGTCCAGGCGATCTCCTCCTCGATCTTGCGCGTCGCGATCTCGGGGAGCAGCGGGCGCACCGCGGCCACGGCCGCGAACCCGAAGGCGGGGAAGAGGATCCAGGCCGGCCACCACGTGAGCCCGGCCACGATCCACATCGGGATCGTGGCGAAGGCGGTCCGCAGCACCTCCCACACCTGGCGTCGCACCAGGCTGCCGACCTCCCAGGTGTCGTCGTCGACCCGGTCGAGCACCTCACCCACGGCCTGCTCGGAGAGCTGGGCGAGGGGCTGGTGCAGGGCAGCGGTGAGCAGGTCGGCGCGCAGGGCTCCCTCGGCCCGGTCGCAGATCGCCGCCCAGACCGTGCGGCCCGCGGTGTCGAGCACCGCGGCCCCGACCACGCACAGGGCCAGCAGCCAGACCAGCTTCTCGGTCGGATCCTCGGCCAGCCGGCCGGCCACGACCGTGCCGAGGACCGTCCCGAGCGCGCCGATCGCCGAGGCGGTCAGGGCCACCACCGTCGACGGGCCACGCAGGCGTCTCAGCGAGACCTGGCGGGCGGGATCGTCGGTCACGGCGCGCGAGACCGGCCCGCCCTCGGGGGAGGACGGGCCGGTCTCGGTCACGCGTTGGTCAGTGGTGGTCATCGGGACGGACGCTATGTCGTCGCACCGACACCGCGCACCTCAATTACAGGGCGGCGAGCGCCTCGTTGAGCGTCGCCGAGGGACGCATGACGGCGTCGGACTTGGCGTCGTCGGGCCGGTAGTAGCCACCGATGTCGGCCGGGCTGCCCTGGACGGCGTTGAGCTCGCCCACGATGGTGTCCTCGGCGGCGGTCAGCTTCTCGGCGAACGGCTTGAAGACCGCGGCCAGGTCGGCGTCCTCGGTCTGCTTCGCGATCTCCTGGGCCCAGTACATCGCCAGGTAGAAGTGCGAGCCGCGGTTGTCGATGCCACCGATCTTGCGGGTCGGCGACTTGTCCTCGAGCAGGAACGTCGCGGTGGCGGCGTCGAGGGTGTCGGCGAGCACCTGGGCACCCTTGTTGTCGGCGTAGCCGGCGAGGTGCTCGAAGGAGGCGGCGAGCGCGAAGAACTCGCCCAGGCTGTCCCAGCGCAGGTAGTTCTCGTTGACGAGCTGCTGCACGTGCTTGGGCGCCGAGCCGCCGGCGCCGGTCTCGAAGAGGCCACCGCCGTTCATCAGCGGCACGATCGAGAGCATCTTCGCCGACGTGCCGACCTCGAGGATCGGGAAGAGGTCGGTGTTGTAGTCGCGCAGCACGTTGCCGGTGACCGAGATGGTGTCCTCACCCTTGCGGATCCGCTCGAGCGAGTAGGCGCAGGCCTCGGCGGGCGCCATGATCTCGATGGTCAGGCCGTCGGTGTCGTGCTCCTTGAGGTACTCGGTGACCAGGCCGATCAGGTTGGCGTCGTGGGCGCGGGTCTCGTCGAGCCAGAAGATCGCCGGCGTCTGCGAGGCGCGGGCGCGGGTGACGGCGAGCTTGACCCAGTCGCGGATCGGGGCGTCCTTGGTCTGGCAGGCACGCCAGATGTCGCCGGGCTCGACGTCGTGCGCCATCAGCACGTCGCCGGCGCCGCTGCGGACCTCGACACGACCGGCGGCGGGCACCTCGAAGGTCTTGTCGTGCGAGCCGTACTCCTCGGCCGCCTTGGCCATCAGCCCGACGTTGGGCACCGAGCCCATGGTGGCCGGGTCGAAGGCGCCGTGGGCGCGGCAGTCGTCGATGACGGTCTGGTAGACGCCGGCGTAGGAGGAGTCGGGGATGACCGCCAGGCAGTCGTCCTCGTTGCCGTCGGGGCCCCACATGTGACCCGACGTGCGGATCATGGCGGGCATGGAGGCGTCGATGATGACGTCGGAGGGCACGTGCAGGTTGGTGATGCCCTTGCGGTCGTCGACCATTGCCATCCGCGGACCGTCGGCGAGACCCTGCTTGACCGAGGCGGCGATCGCGTCGCCGTCGGGCAGGTCGGCCACGCTGGACATCAGCGCACCGAGGCCGTCGTTGGGCGAGATGCCTGCGGCGGCGAGCTGCTCGCCGTACTGCTCGAAGAGCGTGGGGAAGAACGCCTGGACGGCGTGACCGAAGATGATCGGGTCGGAGACCTTCATCATCGTCGCCTTGAGGTGCACCGAGAACAGCACGTCCTCGGCCTTGGCGCGCGCGATCTGCTCGGTGAGGAAGCGACGCAGCGCCGCGACGTTCATGAACGTGCCGTCGACGACCTCGCCGGCCAGGACCTTGACGGCGTCCTTGAGCACGGTCTCGGTGCCGTCGGCACCCACGTGGACGATGGAGAGAGTGTCGTCGGCCTCGACGATCACCGACTTCTCGTTGCTGCGGAAGTCGTCCTTGCCCATGGTCGCGACGTTGGTCTTCGACTCGGAGGTCCAGGCACCCATCCGGTGGGGGTACTGCTTGGCGTAGCCCTTGACCGCGGCGGGCGCCCGGCGGTCGGAGTTGCCCTCGCGCAGGACGGGGTTGACCGCGGAGCCCTTGGTCTTGTCGTACGCCGCGCGGACCGCCTTCTCCTCGTCGGTCTGGGGGTTCTCCGGGTAGTCGGGCAGGTCGTAGCCCTGCCCCTGGAGCTCCTTGATCGCGGCCTTGAGCTGCGGGATCGAGGCCGAGACGTTGGGCAGCTTGATGATGTTGGCCTCGGGCTTGGTGGCCAGCTCGCCCAGCTCGGCGAGGTGGTCGGCCACCTTCTGCTCGTCGGTCATCCGCTCGGGGAACTGGCTGATGATGCGCCCGGCCAGCGAGATGTCACGGGTCTCGACGTCCACGCCGGCCTTCGCGGCGTAGGCGGAGATGATCGGCAGGAAGGAGTACGTCGCCAGCAGCGGCGCCTCGTCGGTATGCGTGTAGATGATCTTTGCCGGGGTTGCAGCCATGTCTGATGTCACTCCTGGTGTGGATCTGAGTGGACCTACGCGGAAAATCGTCTTGACGTCAAGATACCTGACGGGCCCGACAGGCCCGCACCCCGGCAGCCTTGCACCCCGGACCGTTCCCGGCAAAGCACTAGGGTGCGATGCGTCCAGAGGTTCGACACGAGGTTTCGACCCCCACCCCGAAGGGCAGAGAGCGGCTCATGAGCGACGTAGCGGCAGAGACCACCGACCCCACCGCCACCCCACCGACCCCGGTCCAGCGGCTGGCAGCCGAAGGCCTCGGCGCCGCGGTGCTGGTCTTCTTCGGCCTCGGGGGTGGCCTGAACGGGCTCGCCTTCGGGGTGACGCTCTTCGCCCTGCTGATGGCCTTCGGTCGGATCTCCGGGGGGCACTTCAACCCCGCTGTCTCGGTCGGAGCCGCGATGGCGGGCCGCCTGTCGTGGAAGGACGCCGGCCTCTACTCCGCCGTCCAGGTGGCCGGAGGCATCGCCGGAGGCATCGCCGTGCTCCTGGTCGCGCTGACCAACGGCGGTGGCTACGACTTCGGCGAGCCTCTGGGCTCCCCGAGCTTCGGCGACCAGGGCCGCATCGACCTCGTCGGGGCGCTGCTCCTCGAGCTGGTCGTCGCCACGATCTTCGTCTTCCTCGTGCTGGCCATCACCGACAGGCGCAGCGAGAACGCGTTGCTCGCCCCGCTGGCCATCGGGCTCGCGTTCGCCGGGGTCGGCTACGTCCTGCTCGGGGCCACCGGCTCGGTCGTCAACCCGGCGGTGGCACTCTCCACGGTGTTCTTCTCCGGCGGGGACGCGATCCTCCAGGCGTGGCTCTTCGTGCTCGTCCCGGTCGTCGGCGCCGCAGCCGCTGGTCTGCTGCACCCCGTGATCTTCGGCCGTGACGCCGAGCCCGTCCCCGGCTCGGGGCTCAACCTCTCGTCCGGCTCGTCCTCGACCGCTCAGGGCGGCTATGCCGGACAGTGGAACCAGCAGGCCTACGGCCAGCAGGGCTACGCCCAGCCGGGGCAGCAGAGCTACAGCCAGGAGCAGCCGATCATCCAGGACGGCTGGCAGTGGGACCCGCAGGCCCAGCAGTGGATCCCTGCCCAGCAGCAGGCCCCGGCACCGCCGGCATCACCCCAGCAGCAGACGGGGCAGGGCTGGGCGCAGCCGTCCGGCGAGACCGACGGTCGCACCCAGGTCCGCCCGCCGGAGTAGCAGGTCACGCTGCTAGCGTCGAGGCGCCCAGACACAGCCACTCAACACTTTCAGGGAGTCCTGCCGTGAGCTCTGCTCCGCTCAAGATCGCCGTCACCGGCGCCGCCGGCCAGATCGGCTACAGCCTGCTGTTCCGCCTCGCGAGCGGAGCCCTGCTCGGCGACCGCCCGATCGAGCTCCGTCTGCTCGAGATCACGCCGGCCCTGAAGGCGCTCGAGGGCGTCGTCATGGAGCTCGACGACTGTGCGTTCCCCGGCCTGGCCGGGGTCGAGATCGGTGACGACGCGGAGAAGATCTTCGACGGCGTCAACCTCGCCCTGCTCGTCGGTGCCCGCCCCCGCGGCCCGGGCATGGAGCGTGGCGACCTGCTGAGCGCCAACGGCGCGATCTTCACCGCTCAGGGCAAGGCCCTCAACAGCGTGGCCGCTGACGACGTCCGCATCGGTGTCACCGGCAACCCGGCCAACACCAACGCGCTCATCGCGATGACCAACGCGCCCGACATCCCCAACGAGCGGTTCTCGGCACTGACCCGCCTCGACCACAACCGGGCGATCTCGCAGCTGGCGGCCAAGACCGGAGCTCCGGTGACCGACATCAAGAAGATGACGATCTGGGGCAACCACTCCGCCACCCAGTACCCCGACCTCTTCCACGCCGAGGTCGCCGGCAAGAACGCCGCCGAGGCCGTGGGTGACCAGGACTGGCTCGAGAACACCTTCATCCCGACCGTCGCCAAGCGCGGTGCCGCGATCATCGAGGCGCGCGGCTCCTCCTCGGCGGCCTCCGCCGCCTCCGCAACCGTCGACGCCGCCCGCGACTGGCTGCTCGGCTCCGCCGCCGACGACTGGGTCTCGATGGCCGTCGTCTCCGACGGGTCCTACGACGTCCCCGAGGGGCTGATCTCCTCCTTCCCCGTCACCACCAAGGACGGCGACTGGGAGATCGTCCAGGGCCTCGAGATCGACGACTTCTCGCGCGCCAGGATCGACGCCTCCACCTCGGAGCTGGCCGACGAGCGCGCCGCCGTCACGGAGCTCGGCCTGATCTGAGCCCCACCCGCACCTGCCCGACGCCGAACGGCCCCCACCACCCGCGGGGTTGCGGCCGGTTCGCGGCGTGGTCGGGGGAGGGAGGGTGGTGCAAATTGTCCGCTGTTGTGGGCTACCCCTCCTCTGAGCATCAACAAGTCGTGTTTGTAATAGGCAGGTTAATTAGAAAATGAACACTTGAAATTCAGTTTCTTTTCGGAGGTTTGGTGCAAATCCTATTATGGACAGGATTTCGGAGTCCACATA
>NZ_JAPYPS010000040.1 GCF_029937575.1 Nocardioides sp. | reverse complement strand
CACGTTCCGCAACGGTGGCGACGGCACCATCCGCGGCAACTTCGTGCTCCCCGAGCTGCAGGCCGAGATGTTCCGCAAAGCCCTCCAAGCACTCGCCTCGCCCAAGCACGTGCGTGCCACCGAGGGTGCCGGTGCCTACGACTACGAGAAGCCCACCCCCCACAAGCTCGGGCTCGCGTTCATGGAGTACATCGAGCGCTACCCGCTCGACGCTCTCCCGAAGCAGGGTGGCCTGGCTGCGACCGTGGTGATCACCGCAGCGGCCGAGACGTTCACCCACGGTGCGGAGAAGGCAGGTCACACCGAGACCGGCACAGGTGTCTCACCCGGGCAGCTGATCCGGTTGGCGTGCGAGGCCAAGGCGTTCCCCGCGGTCATGGACACGGGCGGTCACGTTCTCGACCTCGGCCGAGACCAGCGGTTCCACACCCCAGCCCAACGCCTCGCCCTGCTCGTCGAGCAGAAGCACTGCCAACACCCCTCCTGCGACATCCCCGGGGCGTTCTGCCACGTCCACCACACCACCCCCTGGGCCGACGGCGGGCACACCAACACTCGCGACGCCGTACTGCTGTGCCCGTTCCACCACCACCAAGCACACGCCACCGGACAGACCTACCCGCTACGGACGTAGGCCGGTTGTCCACAGACCATGAGTTCGGGGGTGTGCATCGGCGTGGTCGCGGGTAGTTTCGGTGCCGACATCGTTTCTCGGAAGGCACTACTCGATGCGCACTCGTCTGCTCGCGACCTCTGTGGCGGTTCTGCTCGCCCTGACTCTGGCCGGCTGCTCGGATGATCCGCAGCCGATCATCGAGCCGGCCCCGAGCACTACCGCCGCGCCTTCGCCGGAGCCGACGCCGTCGTCCACCCCGACGCCGGAAGCAGAGACCGAGAGCGCCAAGGACTTCATCCAGCGGTGGCAGGACGAGGCCTTCGGTATGCAAGTCACTGGCAAGACGGATGCGTACTTGTCCATGAGTGCGGACTGCGAATCCTGCGAAAGCCTTGCTGACTCGGTCAAGGTCATCTATGGCGCAGGCGGCACAATCCAGCTGGACGGGCAGCACGCGGTTATGGGTCTGCAACGCGTTGGGAAGGCTCAAGGCACGCTCATTTATGAATACGAGCTGAGTTCGCCAGCGAGCCAGGTGTTGAGCGCCGAAGGCAAGGTCGAGCAAGAGTTCTCGGGAGGGACAAACCGCTACCAAGTAAACGTGTCGCGGGTATCCGGTCAGTGGAGCGTCACCTCTGCATCCAGGACGTCGGCATGAAAGGCAGACTCGGGTTCCGAGCTGCGGCGAGTGCTGTCGCGTTCACGTGTTTCGCCTCAGCGTCGGCGGCGGGTGACGATTCTGGCGGAGCGAATGTCGACCTCCAAAGCGCTGACTTCTCCTATCAAGGACCAGCCTCGCTCGCCTCGTTGCCAGGAGCCGAGCAAACCACCGAGGTGAACTACGACTACGGGCCAACTTGCGGCGTCGGTGCCCAAGCGGTGTGTTACGAGGGCGCGCCCTGTGTCGTCGATGGTGTGGACGGCACCAAGTACGACGTCTTCCTCGAGGGCGAGAAGGTCGGCGAGACCTGCGTGAGCGAGCAGGAAGCCGCAGAGCAGGAGCAGGTCACTCCCGCCCGGGTGCTGCGGGCCTTCCGCCGGCTGTCCTGGCCCGAGAGCGAGCTGGTCATCGAGCCGCCCGACGGCCGCACCCTGGTCAACTTCGAGACCAACTTCTACACCGACGACGACCAGTCTCAGCGCCAACGCGTCACCCTGCTCAACCAGAGCGTGCTCATCGAGGCCACGCCGACGACCTACACCTGGCACTTCGGCGACGGGACCAGCCTCGAGACCGCGACCCCTGGCGCGCCGTACCCAGCCCTCGACGTCACCCACGACTACGCCCGCGCCGAGCAGTACGCGCCCAGCCTCGACACCACCTACACCGGCCGCTACCGCCTGGCCGGTGGGCCCTGGACCGCCATCCCCGAGACCCTCACCGTCCCCGGCACCCCGGCCCAGCTCGAGGCCATCGAGGCCCGTCCCATCCTGGTCGACTACTGATTGCGTCCCGCGCAGCCTTCGTCGTCGTCCGAGACCACCACCTCGCGCGCTCCGTCGGCGACGGCGCGAAGCGCGAGGCCGGGGTCGATCGAGTCCGCTGCTCCGAGGCTGCGGCATCCGGCCAACCTGCGACCTCACAACCGGTCGTCGTGACGCACCCGCCACAGCAGCGGGATCGTGAGCAGCAGCGCCGCCGAGCACACCCACCACATCGCCGCGTACCCCTGGGTGTCGTCGAGCACGGGTGCCAGCACCAGGATCGTCACCCCGGCGACGAGCGGACCCAGGGTCGAGCCCAGCCCTCTGCTGAAGCCGAAGAGACCCGAGGCCGCGCCGTGGTTGCGCTCGGGGATCAACCGCATCAGGACCGAGAAGGGCAATGTCATCACGGTCGCCGCGCCGGCGGCCACCACCGGGATGACGACGATCACCCACCAGGCCGAGGTGAAGCCGGGCAGCGCCATGCCGACGGCGTACACGGTGGTCGCCACGAGCAGCACCCGCACCTGGCCCACTCGGTCGGCCAGCCACCCCACGGTCGGGGCCGCGGCCGCGATGCCGACGGCGACCAGAGGAAAGATCACCGTCGCGACGAAGGTCGAGGAGCGATCGAGCCCGACGGTGAAGTAGAGGACCACGAAGGCCCTCAGGGCCGACAGGGCGAAGTTCCACAGACCCTCGGCCAGGCACATCACCCGGATACCGGGCTCGCGCAGCAGCGAGAAGGCAGTGGCCAGCGAGCGACGCCCCGACGTGTCCTTCTCGACCGGTTCGGAGAGGTGTGGACGCAGGGCGACCACGAGCACCACTGTCACTACGGCGGCGACAGCGGCACCGACCAGGAAGGGCAACCCGACCCAGACGTCCAGGAGCAGCCCGCCGCCGACCAGCGCCAGGCCGACGCCGATGACGCGCATCGTGCCCTCGGCGCTGCGTGAGCGCCCGCTCTCCTGGTCGGGCACCAGGTCGGGATAGATCGACCAGTACGGCGCCAGGAACGCGTAGTAGCCGCCGAAGACGAGCACCAGCACGGGCGCGTACCAGACGAACGATCGCGCCCCGAGCCCCGCCGTCACCCCGACAGCCGCCATCGCGGCCACGACGACGACCGCGAAACCGACGAGCAGGGGCAGCCGGTCCCGCACCGTGGTGGAGCGCCGGTCCGACCAGGTGCCCACGAGCAGCGGCATGAAGATCCCGAAGAAGCCCTCCGCTCCGATCAGGACCCCGACCAGCACGGGGCCGGAGGCCTCGACCACCAGGACCGGGAGGTAGGTGGAGATGACGGTGACGACCATCGCCATCCCGAGGGCCGGAGCGCCGAGCATCAGGAAGAACCGACGTCTCTCCCACGTCAGGGGAGCGGTGGTGGGAGCAGCCACAGCCCCTGTCTACCCGGCGGGCGGTGAGCCTCTGCCCTCGCGGGCGCCGCCCTCGTGGCAGCCCCGTTAGGCTCGGCTGGGTGAGTGACCTCCCCGAGCTGACCGCCGAAGAGCAACGCGTCCTGGGCAGCCTCCTCGAGAAGGAGGTGACCGTGCCCGGGAGCTACCCGATGTCGGTCAACGCCGTGATCACCGCGTGCAACCAGTCGAGCAGCCGGGAGCCGGTCACCGACTACGACGAGGCGACCGTGCACCGCGTGCTGCGCGCACTCAAGGAGCAGGACCTGGTCGCTGTCACCTGGCAGGACTCCGGTCGGCGCACGCTGAAGTACGTCCAGACCATCGCGGCCCGGCACGAGTGGGCTCCCGACGAGCGGGCGCTGCTGACCGTCCTGCTGCTGCGAGGCGCCCAGGCGCCGGGCGCCCTCAAGACCCGCACCGAACGACTCCACGCCTTCGCCGACCGCGCCGAGGTGGAGGCCTGCCTCGCCCGGATGGCGACCGCCGAGCCGCCGCTGGTGATCCAGCAGCCCAAGCGGCCCCGTGAGCAGGACCACCGCTGGATCCATCTGCTGGGTCCGGTCGAGGCCTCCGACGCCTCGACGGGGCCGGCTACAGCCTCGGCCGAGCCGGGCTCCGACCGGGAGTCGGTGCTCGCCGCCGGAGCCGAGGCCCGCGACGCCAAGGTCCGCGCGTCGTACGGCGCGGTCGCTGTGGCGTACGCCGCCGCCCTGACCGACGAGCTGCTCGACGACAAGCAGCCCTTCGAGACGTGGCTGCTGGACCGGGTGATCGCCCACGCGGCCGACGAGAGGACCGGCGGACCGGTCGTGGAGGTCGGCTGCGGTCCCGGGCACACGACGGCCTACCTCGCCGCGGCAGGCGCCGAGGCCACCGGGATCGACCTCACGCCCGAGATGATCGAGCAGGCACGGGAGCGCTTCCCCGAGGGCCGCTACGAGGTCGGCGACCTCCGCCGGCTCATGCGGCCGACCACCGCGGAGGGCTGGTCGGCCGTGCTGGCCTGGTACTCCCTGATCCACCTGGCGCCCTCCGAGCTGCCCGAGGCGATCGCCTCCCTGGTGCGCCCCCTGGCCCCCGGCGGATGGCTGGTGCTGGGCATGCACTGCGGGAGCGACGTCCGCAACAACCCGACGTGGTTCGAGCGCGAGATCGACCTCGACTTCGTCTTCAACGAGCCCGCCGAGGTCGTCGCGCTCGTCGAGCAGGCCGGTCTCACGGAGATCGAGTGGTACCGCCGCGGCCCCATCCGCGCGCGGGGTGAGACCACCGAGCGGCTGTACGTCGTGGCGCGCAAGGCCTGAGGCGGCTACTCCACGACCGTGATGGCGGCCGCCGCGTCGCGCGCGGTGGCGCGCGCCTCGTCGACGTCGAGACCCAGCGCGAGCGTGACCGCCATCCGTCGCCGACCGACGACCTCGGGCTTGCCGAAGACGCGCACCTGGGTGTCCGGCACCGCGAGCGCGCGCTCGATGCCGGCGAAGCTCGGCGCGACCCGGTCGCCCTCGACCAGCACCGCGCACGACGCCGCTGCTCCGCGGGCCCGGATCGAGGGGATGGGCAGGCCCAGGATCGCGCGCGCGTGCAGGGCGAACTCCGAGAGGTCCTGCGAGACCAGGGTGACCAGCCCGGTGTCGTGGGGCCGGGGGGAGAGCTCGGAGAAGATGACCTCGTCACCGCTCACGAAGAGCTCGACGCCGAAGAGCCCACGCCCGTCGCGGCCGCACAGCTCGCGCACCACGGTCTCGGCCATCTCCCGCGCACGCGCGAGCACGACTCCGTCCATCGGCTGGGGCTGCCACGACTCGCGATAGTCGCCGTCGACCTGGACGTGCCCGATGGGGGCGCAGAACGACACGAGGTCCTGGGCCGGGTCGTCAGGGGCCTCCACGCTCGCGTGCTTGATGGTCAGCAGCGTGATCTCGTAGTCGAAGGGCACGAACCCCTCGACGATCACGCGCCCCTGGCCGGCGCGACCACCGGACTGGGCGTACTCCCACGCCGTCGCCACGTCCTCGGGAGAGCGGACCACCGACTGGCCCTTGCCGGACGACGACATCACCGGCTTGACCACGCACGGCAGGCCGATCTCCGCGACGGCCGCGGCGAAGTCCTCGGCGGTGTCGGCGAAGCGGTACGGCGACGTGGTCACCGACAGCTCCTCGGCGACCAGGCGGCGGATCCCCTCGCGGTCCATCGTGAGCCAGGCTGCCCGAGCCGTGGGGATGACGGTGACGCCCTCGGCCTCGAGGTCGCGCAGCGTCGGGGTGTGGATGGCCTCGATCTCCGGGACGACCCAGTGCGGCTGCTCGAGCTCGACCACGCGTCGCACCTCGGCCGCGTCGAGCATGTCGATCACGTGGCTGCGGTGGGCGACCTGCATCGCCGGGGCGTCGGCGTACCGGTCGACGGCGATGGTCTCCACCCCGAGGCGTTGCAGCTCGATGACCAGCTCCTTGCCGAGCTCGCCGGAGCCGAGCAGCAGGACGCGGGTGGAGGTCGGACTCAGCGGCGTACCCAGGATCGTCACGGCGCCCAACCTAGAGGCCGCCCCCAGGCGGGGTCACGCGAGGTCGAGCACCACGTCGGCCAGCACGGGCGAGCCGTCGCGCTCGCCACCGGCGATGGCGGCCGAGGCCACGATGCGGCCGTCCTCGCGCCACCCCTTCACCCCGATCGTCTCCCCGGGGAAGACCACCCCGGAGAAGCGTCCGCCGAAGCCGCCGACCCTCGTCGCGTCGCCGTCCAGCAACGCGTCGGTGAGCTCGCGCAGCACGATGCCGTAGGAGCACAGACCGTGCAGGATCGGCGCCGGGAAGCCGGCGCCCTTGGCGAAGTCCGGGTCGGCGTGCAGCGGGTTGCGGTCGCCGCAGAGGCGGTAGAGAAGCGCCTGCTGCGGTGTCACGTCGTACGTCGTGGCGGCGTCGGGCTCGCGCTCGGGCAGGGCGACCGCCTGGGAGGAGCCGCGGTCGCCACCCCACCCGCCCTCGCCCTTCACGAAGATCGAGGACCGCACCGTCCACAGCGGCTCACCCGAGGCAGCAGTCACCACGCCCTCCTGCCAGATGACGCAGGCCTTGCCCTTGTCCCAGATGTCGGTGAGCGTGGTGCGGATCGTGGCCGTCCCGGACGTGGGCAGTGGGCCGTGCACGCTGATCGACTGCGAGCCGTGCACGACCTGGGCCAGGTTGATGTCGCAGCCGGGCAGGTCCAGGGGCGGCGGGTCGGTCTCGTGGAAGGTCGGCGCCACCACGCCGAACGACGGCAGGACCTGGAGCCGCGCGTCGTCGAGCGTGTAGGCGAGGGCGGCCGGCGCGAGGTTGTCGCCCGCGCGGGAGCCGGCACCGATCCCGAGGTGGTAGAGCAGCACGTCGCTCTCGGACCACGAGAAGGTGCGCTCGCCGAGGTCGGCGCCGACGGCGACGCTGGGGTCGATGGGCATCAGGCGGTCTCCTGCTCACGGTGGACGGGGGAGTCGCCGGCGGGGACGCCGGCCGGGGTGCTCGCAATGTCCTCGGCGGCCAGGTAGCCGAACGCCAGGGCGGGGCCGATCGTGGCGCCGGGGCCGGCGTAGGTGCGACCCATGACGGCCGAGGAGACGTTGCCGGCGGCGTACAACCCGGCGATGGCGGAGCCGTCGGGACGCAGGACCCGCGCCCGCTCGTCGGTGACGAGCCCACCCTTGGTGCCGAGGTCGCCGGGCACGATCTTCACGGCGTAGAACGGTGCCTCGTCGATCACCTGCAGGGACGGGTTCGGCTTGACGGTGGGGTCGGAGTAGTACTTGTCGTAGGCCGACTCACCGCGCCGGAAGTCGGCGTCGTCACCGCTCCTGGCGAAGCCGTTGAACCGCTCGAGCGTCGCCGTCAGTGCCTCGGCCGGGACCTCGATCTCGGCGGCCAGCTCGGCCACGGTGGCGGCCTTCTTGACGGTGCCCATCTTGTACCAGCGACCGGGGAAGGGCTGGCGAGGGAACAGCCCGGCGAAGAGGTAGCGGTTGCGGTAGCGCTGGTCGATGATCATCCAGCTCGGCACGTGCCCGACGCCGGTGGCCTCGCCGGCGTACATCTCGTGGACCGCCTCGACGTAAGGCAGCGCCTCGTTCATGTAGCGCTCGCCGGCCTGGTTGACGATGATCGAGCCCGGCAGGTTGCGCTCGGCCAGGCAGAACCACGGCCCGCTCGGTAGCGGGATCGTCGGGCCCCACCACGAGTCGTCGAGGAGGTCGGTCTGCGCTCCGGCCGCCATCCCGGCGACCAGACCGGCGCCGGTGTTGAACTGCGAGCCGGTGGTCCAGTCGACCGACGTCGGCTTCGGCTGGTACTGCTCACGCAGCTCCAGGTTGCGCTCGAAACCGCCGCTGCCGAGGATCACCCCCCGCCGGGCGCGTACGACGTGCTCGGTCCCGCTGTCGCCTCCCTGCCGGACCCGGACGCCGACGACGCGGCCGTCCTCGACCACGAGGTCGACCAGCTCGGTGTCGTAGTGCAGCGGCACCTCAGCATCGATCAGGCCCTTGCGCAGACCGATCGCGATGGCGTTGCCCATCGCGTACATGCGGCGTCCGCGCAGGCCGGCGATGATCCGGTTGATCAGCACCTTCGCCATGGTGATCGGTCCGCCGAGGGTGCGCAGGCCGAGGCTGATCTTGCGGAACATCGCCTGCGTGACGATCATGTTGGCCGGGGCCTTGGTGTACTGCGGGTGCAGCCGGTCGAGCTCGTCGCCGAGGAAGCTGGCATCCATCGGGATGGGTTCGCAGCTGCGACCCTTGACCCGACCACCCGGCGCCTCGGGGTGGTAGTCGGCGTAGTCCGGCACCCAGGTGAAGCGCAGCGGGGTGTTGGCCTTGATGAAGTCGAGCACCTCGGGCCCGCGGTCGAGGTAGGTGTCGCGGCGCTGCTTGGGCACGACGTCGCCGACGATGGAGTCGAGGTAGCGCTTGGACTCCGAGATCGGGTCGGCCTGCCCGGCG
This sequence comes from Nocardioides sp., assembly GCF_029937575.1. Classification (GTDB taxonomy): domain Bacteria; phylum Actinomycetota; class Actinomycetes; order Propionibacteriales; family Nocardioidaceae; genus Nocardioides. Next base: position 25,803 of record NZ_JAPYPS010000040.1, on the reverse strand, counting down.
TCCTGCAGGGCGTAGTTCCCCGGCATCCACACCCCTCCGCCGCTGCGCGCGGTGGAGCCGCCGAAGTGGCCGCTCTTCTCCAGCAGGACGGTGTCGAGTCCGCGCTTGGCGGCTGCCAGGGCGGCGCTCATGCCCGCGCCGCCGGCTCCGACGACGACGACGTCGACCTCGGTGGGGAGCCCGTCGGCGGGCATGGAGACAGGGGTGCTCATGGCGCAAAACTGTAACAGGTTCTACCATTGCGCCGTGATCTCTCAGGACGCCATCCGGGCCGCCGTCGACCGCCTGGCCGAGGCGCAGCGGACGCGGGTGCCGTGCGCCGCCGTACGCGATCTCATCGGCACCGACGACCTGCCCGCGGCGTACGCCGTGCAGCAGGGCCTCGTGCAGGGTCGCCTGGCCGCGGGAGCCACCGTCGTCGGCCGCAAGATCGGCGCCACGTCGCAGGCCGTGCAGGACCAGCTCGGCGTGGACCAGCCCGACTTCGGCTACCTGATGGACGACATGGACGTCTCGGCCCACGACCCGATCTCGATGGCCACCCTGCTGCAGCCGCGCGTCGAGGCCGAGGTGGCCTTCCGCCTCGCCGCCGACATCGACGTCCCCGAGTCGAAGATCACCCTCGACCTGGTGCGAGCCGCCGTCGACGTCGCGTTGCCGGCCCTGGAGATCGTGGACTCCCGGATCGCCGAGTGGGGGATCACCTTCACCGACACCGTCGCCGACAACGCCTCGAGCGGCCTCTACGTCGTCGGCGACCAGGGGCTCCCGCTGAGCGAGATCGAGCCCGTCGACGTGGTCATGTCGCTGAGCATCAACGGCGAGGAGCGGTCGGCCGGCAACGGCGCGGCCTGTCTCGGGGACCCCCTCGAGGCGCTGCGCTGGCTCGCCGTACAAGCTGCGCGGTTCGGCGACCCGCTGCGCGCCGGCCACCTGATTCTGTCCGGGGCCCTGGGCCCGTTCGTGCCGTTCGCCCCCGGCGACCGGGTCGAGGCGTCCATCAGCGGGTTCGCCCCCCTGAGCGTCACCTTCAAGGAGTAGAGACCGTGCCCGCATCCGAACCGTCCGCATCCAAGCTGACCGCCGCCATCGTCGGCCCCGGCAACATCGGGACCGACCTCATGTACAAGCTCCTGCGCAGCGATGTCATCGAGCCGCGCTGGATGATCGGCGTGGACCCGGCCTCCGAGGGACTCAAGCTGGCCGCCGACAACGGTCTGGAGTCCTCCCACGAGGGCGTCGACTGGCTGCTCAAGCAGGACGTCCTGCCCGACCTGATCTTCGAGGCGACCTCCGCCTACGTGCACCGCGAGTACGCCCCGCGCTACGAGGAGGCCGGCATCGTCGCGATCGACCTGACGCCTGCCGCCGTGGGCCCGGCGGTGATCCCGCCGGTCAACGGCGAGGAGCACGTCGCGAAGGCCAACGTCAACATGATCACCTGCGGCGGTCAGGCCACCATCCCGATGGTCGCGGCCGTCACCCGCGCCGCGGGCCCCGAGGGGGTGTCGTACGCGGAGATCGTCGCGTCGGTCTCCTCCCTGTCGGCCGGCCCCGGCACCCGCGCCAACATCGACGAGTTCACCCGCACGACGGCGGCCGGCGTGGAGTCGATCGGTGGCGCGAAGCGCGGCAAGGCGATCATCATCCTCAACCCGGCCGAGCCGCCGATGATCATGCGCGACACGATCTACTGCGCCGTCTCGCCCGACATCGGACAGGACGGCCGCGACGCGATCGTCGCCTCGGTCTTCGCGATGGAGAAGGCGGTGCAGGAGTACGTCCCGGGCTACCGGCTGCTCCAGGAGCCGCAGATAGACGAGCCGTCCGCCGCCACCCAGGGCCAGCTCAAGGTCTCGGTCTTCGTCGAGGTCGAGGGCGCCGGCGACTTCCTGCCGCCGTACGCCGGCAACCTGGACATCATGACCGCAGCCGCCACCCAGGTCGGTCAGAACATCGCCCGCGCCAAGCTCGGAGGCCTCGCATGACCGACACCAGCACCCGCGACACGCTCACGCGCACGTGGGCCGACACCGACCCCACGAGCGGGCTCGACCTCCGCCTGACCGACACCTGCCTGCGTGACGGCTCCCACCACAAGCGGCACCAGTTCACCGCGACCGAGGTGCACGACATCGTCGAGGCCCTCGACACCTCCGGCGTGCCGGTGATCGAGGTGACCCACGGTGACGGGCTCGGCGGGTCGTCGTTCAACTACGGCTTCTCCCGCACCCCCGAGCAGGAGCTGATCCGGATCGCGGCCGAGACGGCCAAGCGAGCCAAGATCGCCTTCCTGATGCTCCCGGGCGTCGGCACCAAGGACGACATCCGGGCGGCCCAGGACAACGGTGGACAGATCTGTCGGATCGCGACGCACTGCACCGAGGCCGACACCTCGATCCAGCACTTCGGGCTGGCGCGCGAGCTCGGGCTGGAGACCGTCGGGTTCCTGATGATGAGCCACACCCAGCCGCCAGAGGTCCTGGCCAAGCAGGCCCGGGTCATGGTCGAGGCCGGCAACCAGTGCGTGTACGTCGTCGACTCCGCCGGCGCGCTGGTGATGGAGCAGACCGCCGACCGGGTGGCCGCCGTCGTCGCCGAGATCGGCCACGAGGCGACAGTCGGCTTCCACGGCCACGAGAACCTCGGGCTCGGTGTCGCCAACACCGTCATCGCCGCCCGCGCGGGAGCGACCCAGATCGACGGCTCCGTCCGGCGCTTCGGTGCGGGTGCCGGCAACACGCCGCTCGAGGCGTTCGTCGGGGTCTGCGACAAGCTCGGGTGGAAGACGGGGATCGACTTCCTCACGATCGTGGATGCCTCCGAGGACGTCATCAAGCCGGCCATGCCGGAGGAGTGCCAGCTCGACAGGATGACCCTGATGATGGGGTACGCCGGGGTCTACTCGTCCTTCCTCAAGCACGCCGGCAACGCCGCCGAGCGCTACGGCGTCAGTGGCGCGAAGATCCTGCTCGAGGCCGGCCGACGCAAGCTGATCGGTGGCCAGGAGGACCAGCTGATCGACATCGCGCTGATGCTGCAGCGCGAAGCCGGCTGAGCGCCGCTCACCTCGGGGTGTGCCGTCACACCCAGGGGTGGGGTTTGCTCGTCCGACTCGACCAAAACGAGAACGTGTTCTAGTCTTGGTCCCAGAAGCATCCAGACAGGAGCCCTCCCCATGTCATCTGCCGCCACCGTCCTCGACGGCGTCCGCGACGTCCTGCCCACCCTGCGTGAGCGGGCGGACGAGACCGAGCGCCTGCGCGTGGTCCCCGAGGCGTCGATCAAGGAGCTCGAGGAGACCGGCTTCTTCAAGCTCCTCCAGCCGAAGCGCTTCGACGGCCTCGAGGCCGACCCCGTCGACTTCTACACCGCGGTGCGCGACATCGCCGGCGCGTGCGGCTCCACCGGCTGGGTCTCCAGCGTCGTGGGCGTGCACCCCTGGCAGGTCGCGCTCTTCGCCGACGAGGCGCAGCAGGCGGTGTGGGGTGAGGACACCAAGACCCGTCTCAGCTCGTCGTACGCCCCGACCGGCAAGGCCACCGTCACCGACGGCGGCTACCAGCTGTCCGGCAGGTGGAGCTTCTCCTCGGGCTGCGACCACTGCTCGTGGGTGCTGCTCGGCGGGCTCGTCTTCAACGCAGACGGCCAGGTCGTCGACTTCAAGACCTTCATGGTGCCGCGCGACAAGTACGAGATCGTCGACGTGTGGCACATGGTCGGCCTCGCCGGCACCGGCTCCAACGACATCGTCGTGGACGACGTGTTCATCCCCGAGGCCTTCACCCTGAGCATGGGGGAGACCGGGCAGTGCCGCGGTCCGGGCCAGGAGCAGAACACCGCGGACCTCTACAAGCTGCCGTTCCACTCCATCTTCACCGGCACCATCACCACGCCGATCATCGGCCTGGCGATGGGCGCCTACGCCGAGCACGTCGAGATGCAGCAGAAGCGCTCGCGCGCGGCCTACCTCGGGGAGAAGGCCTCCCTGGATCCGTTCGCGGCCGTCCGGATCGCCAAGGCGTCCTCCGAGATCGACGCCGCCTGGGCCCTGCTGGTCAACAACATCCGCGAGGAGCAGGTCCACGTGGCCAAGGGCGAGAAGATCCCGCTCCGCTCGCGGCTGAAGGTCCGCCGCGACCAGGTGCTCGGCAGCCAGCGCGCGATCGACGCGATCGACGCGCTCTTCGAGGCCTCCGGTGGTCGGGCGCTGGCCAACGGCACCTACCTCCAGCGCGCCTGGCGCGACGCCCACGCCGGTCGCGTGCACGCCGCGAACGACCCGGAGCGGGCTCTGCAGATGTTCGGAGCCCACGAGTTCGGACACAAGATCGACCCGGGGATGTACTGAGCGACGATGAGTGACTTCTCCAAGGAAGCGACCCGACGGTCGGCCAAGGCCGGCGGGATCACCCTCAACTACTACGAGGCCGCGCCGGACGTGCAGCCGTCTGCGGTGGGCGGGGGGCTTCCCCTGGTGATGCTGCACGGCGGCGGACCCGGTGCGAGCGCGTGGTCCAACTTCGGGCCCGCCCTGCCGCACTTCGCGGCGCACTTCCGCACCTTGCTGGTCGACCAGCCGGGCTTCGGCGGCTCCGACAAGCCGGAGGTCGTCGGCAACTACTACCGGCACGCGGCCGACCACGTCGTGGCCTTGCTGGACGAGCTCGGGATCGACAAGGTGCACCTGCTCGGCAACAGCCTCGGCGGCGGTACGGCGATGCGGCTCGCGCTCACCTACCCCGAGCGGGTCGGGCGCCTGGTGCTGATGGGTCCCGGGGGGCTGAGCCTCAACCTCTTCCACGCCGACCCGACCGAGGGCGTCCAGCGCCTGATGGACTTCGGCGCGGACCCGTCGCGCGAGTCGCTGCGGGCCTTCATCTCCACCATGGTCGTCAACCAGTCCCTGGTCACCGACGAGCTGGTCGAGGAGCGCTTCGCCGACGCGACCGCGCCGGGGGCGCAGGAGGCGATGCGGTCGATGGGCATGTCGTTCTGGAACCCCGAGACCGCCGAGGACGGCATGCTCTGGAGAGAGGCCCACCGGCTGCGCAAGCACACCCTGCTCACCTGGGGTCGTGAGGACCGGGTCAACCCGCTCGACGGCGCCATGGTCGCCCTCAAGCTGATCCCGAAGGCCCAGCTCCACGTCTTCCCCAACTGCGGCCACTGGGCCCAGATCGAGGCCGCCGCCGAGTTCGCCGAGATCACCACCGCCTTCCTGTCGCGCCACGTCGAACGCCCATCCCGAGAGCCGAAGGGCTGAGACCCGTGACCATCGAGATCAAGTCCATGGGCTACGTGCGGGTCTCCTCGACCGACCCGTCCCAGTGGACGACTTTCGCCGGCAAGGTGCTCGGTCTGGCCGAGGGCCGCGGACCCAACCCCGATCACCAGTACTGGCGCATCGACGAGGTCTCTGCCCGACTCGTGGTGGTCCCCTCCGACGTCGACCAGCTGAGCTGCGTCGGATGGGAGGTCGCCGACCCGCGTGCCCTGCAGGAGGCACGCGAGCACCTGCAGAAGGCCGGGGTCGACTTCGAGGAGGGCACCCGCGAGGAGCTGGACGACCGCCGCGTCCAGGAGCTGATCCGCTTCAGCGACCCATGGGACAACGTCTTCGAGCTCTTCCACGGCATCACCTACGAGTCGCGACCCGTCGTGACGCCGTACGCGGCCACCTTCGTCACCGGCGACCAGGGCATGGGCCACATCGTCGTACCCGTGCTCGACGACGTCGAGGCACTGCGGTTCTACACCGACGTCCTCGGGTTCCGCCTGCGCGACTCGATGAGCATGCCGGGGGAGTTCGTGGGCAAGGAACCTGGCTCCAAGGTCTGGTTGCGGTTCCTCGGCGTCAACCCCCGACACCACTCGCTGGCGTTCCTGCCGATGCCCAACCCGAGCAAGTGCGTCCACATCATGCTCGAGGTCGACACGCTGGACCACGTCGGTCGTGCGTTGGAGCGCGTGCGCAAGCACAAGGCGCCGCTGTCGGCGACGCTCGGGCGCCACATGAACGACGAGATGGTGTCGTTCTACGTGAAGTCGCCCGGCGGCTTCGACGTCGAGTTCGGCACCGACGGGCTGCAGGTCTCCGACGAACGCTGGGTGGCGCGTGAGTCCACCGCTGTCTCCTACTGGGGTCACGACTTCGGTGGCGGGCAGTAGGGGGCGTCCAGCAGTGACTAGCCTGGACGACATGGAAGGCCAGCATCGCCACGAGAGCTCCGAGCGCCCCGAGATCCCCGACGGGATGAGCGCGGACGCGCGGGAGACGTGGCCGAGCAGCGAGCTCATCTACTCGTGGCTCACCGACTCCGACTACGACTTCCAGCTCCACCCCGGTGAGCATCTCGAGGTCGACTCCGCCTCGCCCGAGGCGGTGGCCCAGGCACGGCGCTTCCGCGACGTGCTCGGCCGTTTCGCGTCCGGCATCACGGTCGTCACCACGATGAGCAACGACGAGCCGATCGGGCTGACCTGCCAGTCCTTCTCGAGCGTCTCGCTCGATCCGCCCCTGGTGCTGTTCGTGCCGGCGCGTTCGTCGCGGGCCTGGCCCCGCATCCAGCGGGCGGGCAAGTTCTGCGTCAACTTCCTGGCAGCCGGCCAGGCCGACCTCTCCAACACGATGGCCAGTCGCGGCACCGACAAGTTCGCCGACCTCGACTGGACCCCGTCTGCCGTGACGGGCTCGCCCGTCTTCGCCGACACGCTCGGCCACGTCGACTGCACGATCCACGCCGTGCACGAGGCCGGTGACCACTTCGTGGTGATCGGACGTGTCCAGGAGCTGGTGGTCGGCACGGCCGACGAGCCGCTGCTCTTCTTCCAGGGCAAGTACCGCACCACCGACGGCTGAGTCCGCCACTGGCGGAGAGGACAACTGGTCTAGACGACGGGGTCATTTCGGACCAGGCGGTTCTAGGGTCTGGTGCCGTGAGGAAGCGCACCTTGTTGCCAGTGGCGGTGCCGGCGCTCGTGCTGGTGGTCGCGGCCCCGGCCTATGCCGCGGTCGGCTACAGCTACTTCGAGCCCGGGCTGAGCTACTCCGCCAACGGCGACGGCGCCGCCGACAACATCACGATCACCTGTGCGGGCGACGCGGTGATGCCCGCGACCGTGCCGGTCGCACCGTGCTCGACCCTCACTCGGTTCTTCATCTCGCCCGGAGCCGGGGCCGACAGCGTCGACCTCAGCGGCATCACGGCCGCCGACTTCCCCGACCTGACCGAGATCAGGGTGATCGACGAGGACGACTTCGACGCGGACGACTTCACCGGCTCGGAGCTCGGCGACACCTTCGTGGTGGGCGGCGCCGACGACGTGGACGCCGGCGCCGGCGACGACGTCATCGAGGGTGGCTCCCGTGTCGACGGAGGTCCCGGACACGACGTGCTCTTCCAGGCGGGGTCGTCGGAGGGCGCGTTCGGCGGACCCGGTGACGACCGGTTCGTCCAGACCCTCTCCTCCGGGGGCAACGACGGGGGCTCCGGCTACGACGTGATGGAGGTCGACCTGGACCGCGCCAGCGGGATCATCGACGGGCTGCGCCTCACGCTGACCGCCGCACAGCTGCTGGTGGCGGCAGGGGACCTCGAGCAGAGCGTCTTCATCGCCGGGTTCGAGGAGTTCCACGTCCGGATGGCCCGCGGCGAGGACCAGAGCTTCGACGCCGTCGCCTTCCCCGGACGGGTCGTCTACTACGGGGCCCGCAGCGCCGACACGTTCGTCGGCAGCGACTTCGAGGACGTGATCAGCACCGGCGCAGGTGACGACACGGTGATGGCTCGCGACGGTGCCTTCGACCTCGTCGACTGCGGGGCCGGCGACGACACCGCCGTCGTGGACGCGACCGACCGGGTGGTCAACTGCGAGGACGTCAGCTACCCGCGGCCGGCGACCTCGAGGATCAGCGGCCCGAAGAAGATCACGAAGGGCTCGAGCGCGAGCTACACCTTCGGCTCGTCGATCGACGGCTCCGTCTTCGGCTGCCGGATCGACAAGGGCTCGTGGACGCCGTGCGCCTCGCCGTACACGGTGAAGGCGAAGGGCAAGCTCAAGAAGGGCAAGCACACGCTCCTCGTGCGGGCGGGCTACCCCGCGGGCAACTGGGACGCGACCCCGGCCAAGAAGAAGATCAAGATCAAGAAGTAAGTCATCCACCGACGAGAACGGGACTCATCATGGACAACAAGAGGCGGCTCCTGCCGCTCGGCCTCCCCCTGCTGGCGCTCGTCGTGGCCGCACCCGCCTACGCCGCGGTCAGCTACAGCTACAACACCGCGGGGCTCAGCCTGAGCGTCACCGGCGACGCCGCCAACGACGACATCACCCTGACCTGCGTCGCGGGCGAGGTCTCGCCCGCCAGCTCTCCGGCGGCACCGTGCGAGACCCTGGAGAGCCTGCGGGTGCGACCCGGCGCCGGCAGCGACGACGTCGACCTGAGAGGCCTCACCGCCGCGGACTTCCCGGCGCTGGCCTCCATCACGGTCGACGACGAGGACGACTTCGTCGCCGATGACTTCTTCGGCTCCGACCTCGACGAGGTCTTCACCGTGGAGTACGAGGACGACGTCGCCGCTGGGGGCGGCGACGACATCATCGAAGGCGGCAACGTCGTCGACGGCGGACCCGGCGACGACGTGCTGATCGAGGTCTCGGGCGAGGGCGGCGCTGACGGCGGACCCGGCGACGACCGGTTCGTGCAGACGCTGGCGATCGGCGGCAACGACGGTGGACCGGGGTACGACGTGATGGAGGTCGACTACGACCGCCTCGGGACCAAGCTCGACGACGTCTCCTTCACGCTCACCGCGGCGCAGCTGGCGCTGGCGATCCCGGGCGACGCGCAGGACACCTTCGTCGTGAACTTCGAGGAGTTCCGCTTCACGATGGTCCGCGGCGACGGCCAGACGTTCGACGCCGCGGAGTTCCCCGGGAAGGTCTACTACCGGGGCAGCCGCGGCAGCGAGACCTTCACCGGGAGTGACCAGCAGGACGTCGTGGCGACCGGCAAGGGCGACGACAGTCTCTTCATGCGCGACGGGGTGCTCGACCTGGTCAACTGCGGTGAGGGCGACGACACGGCGGTGGTCGATGCCGTGGACGTCGTCACCAACTGCGAGACGGTCGACTATCCGGTTCCAGCCACCTCGAGGATCAACGGGCCCAAGAAGATCAAGAAGGGCTCGAGCGCGAGCTACACCTTCGGCTCGTCGATCGACGGCTCCGTCTTCGGCTGCCGGATCGACAAGGGCTCGTGGAAGAGCTGCTCCTCGCCGTACACCGTGAAGGCGAAGGGCAAGCTCAAGAAGGGCAAGCACACGCTCTTCGTGCGGGCGGGCTACCCCGCGGGCAACTGGGACGCGACCCCGGCCAGGAAGAAGATCAAGATCAAGAGGTAGCCGGGGACGTGGGCCCGGTCAGATCAGAGGCGGGTACGGGTCGGACTGGCGAGCATGCCCTGCGGGAAGTCGTCCTGCTCCCGACGTGCGACCTCGGTGTCGTCGATCTGCTCGTCGTGCTGGTTCACCGTGGTGGAGTTCATGGGCCAACACTAGGCACCGCGAGTGGTCGGTGGGGTTTCCTTTCGTCAACAACACATCAACAACCCCTGTCACGTTCGTCACAGACCGGTGTCGCGATCAGCAGGTCGGTAACCTGAGACGGTGACCACCACCGCGACCTGCCGCGTCAGAGCGTGATCAGGGCCCGGTGCTCGTGGGCCTGCCCGAACAGCTGACTCAGCGCGTGGGCGCGCTTGAAGACGAGCTGGGCGTCGTGCTCCCAGGTGATGGCGATGCCGCCGTGCAGCTGCACCGTCTCCGCGGCGATCCGGTCCAGCGCGTCTGAGCAGTAGGACTTCGCCACGTGGGCGAGGTGCTCGGCGTTGTCGGCGCCGGTGGCCACGGCGTACGACGCGGACCACGACGCGGAGCGCGACATCTCCTGCAGCACCAGCATGTCGGCCATCCGGTGCTTGAGCGCCTGGAACGAGCCGATCGCCCGGCCGAACTGCACGCGCTCCCGGGTGTAGGCCACCGTCAGCTCGACGGCTCGTGCGGCGAGCCCCGCCTGCAGGGCTGCGACGCCGACGCACCGGACCTGCCTGGCGCGGCGTACCGCGTCGCCAGGGTCTCCGGCAGGAGTCGTCGTGGCGCCGGTGAGGTCGATGGTGCCGAGGCGCAACGTCTGGTCGAGGGCCCCGACGGGCGTGACGGAGGCGGTGCTCGGCTCCACCTCCACCAGGCGGTCGGGAGTCGCGGCGAGCAGCACCGTGGCTCGATCCGCGTCGAGCGTCGGCGCCGTGCCGGTGACGAACGCGGCCACCTCACCGGCTGCGATGCGCGGGAGCAGGCGCTGCATCGTCGCGGTGTCGCCGCCGGCGAGGATCGCCTCGGAGGTGACCAGCGACGACAGCAGCGGACTGGGAGCCAGGGAGCGTCCAACCTCCTCGAGGACCACGAGCGACTCGAAGAGGCTGAAGCCGGCACCGCCGTACTCCTCCGGGATGTTGAGCGCGGCCGCGCCGACCTGGTCGACAAGGGTGCTCCAGAGGTCCGGGTCGTAGCCCGTGGGAGAGAGCGCTGCGGCGCGCACGGCCGCGCTGTCGGCGCGCTTGGCCAACAGCGAGCGCACGATCGAGGCCAGCTCCTGCTGCTCCTCCGAGAGTCCGAACTCCATCAGCTGCTCAGCTCCGCCAGCAGTCGCGAGCGGTGGTACGCCGGTGTGCCCCAGGCCGTCAGCAGTGCGCGGATCTTGGTGATCCACAGGCTCAGGTCGAACTCGGCGGTGTAGCCGATGGCGCCGTGCACCTGCAGCCCCGTGCGCGAGGCGAGGTACGCCGCGTCGCCGGCGGCGAGCTTGGCCGCGCCGGCGGGCACCTCGGACAGCGCCGCTCCGTAGACGAGGGGGCGGGCGAAGTCGAGGGCGATCCTCACGTCGGCCAGCGCGTGCTTGATCGCCTGGTAGCTGCCGATCTCGCGGCCGAACTGCTTGCGCGCCTTGACGTAGGTGACGCTCTCGGCCAGCACCCGTTCACCGGCGCCGAGGAGCTGCGCAGCCGTGGCCAGGACCGCCAGGTCGAAGGCGGCGGGGTCGGTCTCCCCGGTGCCGCCGACGTCGAAGAGGCGGCGGGTGCGGTCGACGGAGACGTGCAGCGCGCCCACGGGACCGGCGGGCGTCGTGCCGACGTACACCTCGTCGGCGACGTCGGCGTCCAGGGCGAACGGCACGTGGGGCGGCAGCGCGAGGGTGGCGACGCCGGTGACCTCGCGCCCCAGCGCCAAAGGCAGGTAGGCCGCGGACTCGACCCAGGGACCGGGTACGGCGTGCCGCCCGAGGGCCTCGAACGCGACGCAGACCTCGACGGGCGTGGCCTCGGTCGCGAGCATCGTCACGCCCAGCTCGGCCAGCCGCTTCCACAGCGCCAGGCCGGTGGTGGCGTCCCCGGACGCCCAGGCCCGGGCCACCGCGACCGGGTCGGAGGCGACGAGCAGACTCTCGATAGCCGAGGCCAGGTCGCGCTGGTCGTCGTCGAGCTCGAACCTCACGTGGGACCCCCCTGATGGGCCTTGGGCTCCCGCGGAAGGCCCAGGATGCGCTCGGCGACGATGTTGCGCTGCACCTCGTTGGTGCCGGCGTAGATCGGTCCGGAGAGACTGAAGGTGTAGCCGTCCAGCCACCGCGACTCGACCTCGGCCTCAGGACCCAGCAGGTCGAGGGCCGTCTCGTGCAGCGCGATGTCGAGCTCGGACCAGAAGATCTTGTTGACCGACCCGGCCGCACCCATCTCTCCGCCGTCGGCCAACCGGGTGACGGTGCCCCAGGTGAAGAGTCGGTAGGCCTGGGCCTTGAGCCACGCATCGACGACGCCCTCGGCGGCAGCCGGCGCGTGCTCACCCCGCTCGCCCCACAGGTCGACCAGCCGGTCCGCGGCCGCACAGAAACGCCCCGGGGAGCGCAGCGACAGGCCGCGCTCGTTGCCCGCGGTGCTCATCGCGACGCGCCAGCCGTCCCCGGGCGCGCCGAGGACGTCGGCGTCCGGCACGAAGACCTCGTCGAAGAAGATCTCTGCGAAGCCGGCCTCGCCGTCGAGCTGGGCGATCGGTCGCACGGTGATGCCCTGGGCATCGAGGGGGAAGAGGAAGTAGGTCAGCCCGGCGTGACGCTGGGCCTGCGGGTCGGAGCGGAAGAGACCGAAGCCCCAGTGAGCCAGGGCCGCCCGCGACGACCAGGTCTTCTGGCCGTTGAGCACCCAGCCGCCACGCGCCTGGTCGCGTCGCGCCGTCGAGCGCAGCGAGGCGAGGTCGGAGCCTGCCTCAGGCTCGGACCAGCACTGCGCCCAGATCCGCTCGCCGCTGGCCATCGTGGGCAGGAAGCGGTCTTGCTGCTCAGGGGTGCCGTGGTCGAAGATGATCGGCGCGAGCAGGAAGATGCCGTTCTGCGAGACCCGACCCGGCGCGCCGGCGCGGTAGTACTCCTCCTCGAAGATGACCCACTCGACGAGTGAGGCCTCTCGGCCGTGGTACTTCTCGGGCCAGGAGACGACCGACCAGCGGGACTCGGTCAGCGTGGCCTCCCACTCCTGGTGGAGCGCCCACCCCTCGGGGGTGTCCATCGAGGGGAGCGGCCGGCTCGGCACGTGTGCCGCGAGCCACTCACGTGCCTCGGCCTGGAAGGCCACTTCGGACGGGGACAGGGTCAGCTCCATGGGGTCACGCCCATCAGTCAGTGGCCTTTCGAAGGTCGGTCTTGAGCACCTTGCCCGACAGGTTGCGGGGGAGTGCGTCGGTCAGCTCGACGTGGCGCGGCACCTTGAAGTTCGCCAGGCGCTCCCTGGCGAACGCCGCGACGGCCTCGGGCTCGACGGCGTGGCCGGTCGCCGCGACGACGTACGCCTTGCCGACCTCGCCCATCCGCTCGTCCGGCACCCCGACCACGGCGACGTCGGCGATGCCGTCCATGTGCAGCAGGGCCTGCTCGACCTCGGCCGGGTAGACGTTGAAGCCGCCGGAGATGTACATGTCCTTGAGCCGGTCGGTGATGCGCAGGTTGCCCGCCTCGTCGAGGATGCCCACGTCGCCGGTGTGCAGCCACCCGTCGGCGTCGATCGCCTCGGCGGTGGCGTCCGGGTCGTCGAGGTAGCCGAGCATCACGTGGTCACCGCGCACGAGCAGCTCGCCGGAGCCGTCGTCGGCGGGGGAGTCGATGCGGGTCTGCATGCCCGGGATCGCGCGACCGCAGGTCGTCGCCACGGTCTCGGCGGAGTCGCCCTGGCGACACATGGTCACCACGACGGCCTCGGTCATCCCGAAGGCCGTGACGACCTGGTCGATCCCCAGCCCTTCGGGTGCCGCGGCGCGCATCCGCTCGATCAGCACGACCGGCACGACCGCGGCACCGGTGACCGCCAGGCGGAGCGACGACAGGTCGTGCTCGCCGCGGCTCGGAGCGGACAGGATCGACTGGTAGATCGTCGGCGCCCCGGGCAGGACGGTGATCTGCTCGTCCTGGATCAGCCGCATGGTGGCGGCGAGGTCGAAGGTCGCCACGGGATAGAGGGTGCACCCGGTCAGCAGCCCGACCAGGATGCCGATCTTGTAGCCGAACGAGTGGAAGAACGGGTTGACCACCAGGTAGCGGTCGTCCTGGCGGACGCCGCCCAGCTGGGCCCAGGCGCGCGAGACCCCGATGCTCTGGCGGTGCGCGGACATCGCGCCCTTGGAGCGCCCGGTCGTGCCCGACGTGAACAGGATGTCGGCCACGTCGTCGGCGGTGACGGCCGCGGCTCGGGCGTCGAGGTCGGCCTCGGGGACCTGCGTCCCGGTGCGCGTGACATGGGCGAGGTCGCTCAGCTGGATGATCTCCTGCAGGCACACCAGCTCGCCGGCCGTCTCCAGCTCGCGGATCTGGCTGCGGCCCAGGAAGCCGTCCTCGAGCAGCACGATCGGAGCACCGGTGCGCTGCACGAGGTCAGCCACCTCGGCCCCGGTGTAGCGCGAGTTCGCCGGCACGAGCACGCCGCCGGCGTACGTGACGGCGAGGGCTGCGACGACCCAGTCGATGCTGTTGGGGCCCCAGACCACCACGCGGTCCCGGGGTGCGAGGCCGTGCGCGACGAGCCCGCGAGCGACCCCGCGCACGGTGGCGTGCAGCTCGCTGAAGGACATCCTCCGCCCGTCCTGGACGTACGCCGTGTGGTCGCCGTACTCCTCGGCGGCCGAGCGCAGCAGCTGGGGGATCGTCACGGGTGTCGCCGACATCGTGCCTCCTCACGGCTCGTCGCCTCGGGCTCGAACCAACCAAGCAATTGCTTGGTAGGGTAGCACCCGTGGACCTTCGCTACTCCGATGCCGACCTCGCCTTCCGGGCCGAGATCCGTGGCTGGCTCGCCGAGCAGCTCGACGGCGAGTGGGGCGAGCTGCGCGGACTGGGCGGCCCCGGTCGCGACCACGAGGCGATCGACGAGCGGCTCGCCTGGAACCGACACCTCGCCGCGCACGGCTGGACGTGCGTCGGCTGGCCGACCGAGCACGGCGGCCGCGGGCTGAGTCTGTGGCAGCAGGTGATCTTTCGCGAGGAGTACGCCCGGGCCAACGCGCCGCACGGGGTCAACCACCTGGGCGAGACGCTCCTGGGTCCCACGCTGATCGCCTTCGGCACCCCCGAGCAGCAGGCGCGCTTCCTGCCGAGGATCCTCGCCGTCGAGGAGCTGTGGGCGCAGGGGTACTCCGAGCCCGCCGCCGGCAGCGATCTCGCCAACGTGCAGACTCGCGCGCGGCTCACCGACGACGGGTCGCAGTGGGTCGTCGACGGTCAGAAGGTCTGGACCTCCAACGCCCACTTCTCGCAGTGGGTCTTCGTCATCGCTCGCACCGAGCCGGGCTCGCAGCGCCACCGGGGGCTGTCGTTCCTGCTCGTCCCCCTCGACCAGGACGGCGTCGAGGTGCGACCGATCGAGCAGCTCACCGGTGGCTCGGAGTTCAACGAAGTGTTCTTCACCGGGGCCACCACCGACGCCGACCTCGTCGTCGGGGAGCCCGGCCAGGGCTGGGGCGTAGCGATGGGGCTGCTCGGTTTCGAGCGTGGCGTCTCCACGTTGGCGCAGACCGTCGACTACGCCCGCGAGCTGGACGCCGTGATCGCCCTCGCCCGCGAGCACCACGCTCTCGACGAGCAGCCGGTGCTGCGCGACCGCCTCGCCGAGCTCAAGGTGGAGCTCGAGGTGATCCGGGCCCAGGGCCTGCGCGGTCTCTCGACCGTCGCGGGGGGTGACGACTCGTCAGCCGGCGGTGGTGCCGGGTCGATCTTCAAGCTCGTCTGGGCCAACTGGCACCAGCGTCTCGGTGAGGTCGCCATGCAGGTCATGGGCCAGTCCGGTCTGCTGACGCGGGGGGACGACTACGACCTCGACGAGTTCCAACGACTGTTCCTCTTCTCTCGAGCCGACACCATCTACGGCGGCAGCGACGAGGTCCAGAAGAACATCCTGGCCGAGCGTGTGCTCGGCCTTCCGCGCGAACCGAAGGGCGCCTGATGACCACGCACCGACCCGAACAGCCCACCCCCGACTACGTCGCGGGTCACGACCTCCTGGTGGGCAAGGTCGTCGTCGTCACCGCTGCGGCCGGAGCCGGCATCGGCGCTGCCGTCGTACGACGTGCCCTCGAGGAGGGGGCCAAGGCGGTGGTCTTCTCCGACACCCACGCCCGTCGCCTGGCCGAGGCCGAGGAGACGCTCGCCGCCGAGTTCGGTGCCGAGCGGGTGCGCCAGACCGTCTGCGACGTCACCGACGAGGCCCAGGTGGGCGCGCTGCTCGACCTGGCCGACGAGCTCGGCGGCGTCGACATCATGATCAACAACGCGGGTCTCGGGGGCACCGCGAGCGTCCTGGAGATGACCGACGAGCAGTGGCTCACGGTCCTCGACATCACGTTGACCGGCACGTTCCGGTGCGTCCGGGCGGCGGGTCAGCGCTTCGTGGCGGGCGGAAGGAAGGGCGTCATCGTCAACAACGCCTCCGTCATCGGCTGGCGTGCCCAGGAGGGCCAGGCGCACTACGCCGCGGCCAAGGCCGGCGTGATGGCCTTGACCCGGTGCAGCGCCATCGACCTGGCTCCGCACGGCATCCGGGTGAACGCAGTGAGTCCCAGCCTGGCGATGCACCCGTTCCTGGCCAAGGTCACCTCCGACGACCTCCTCGCCGAGCTCAAGCAGCGGGAGGCGTTCGGCCGGGCGGCCGAGCCCTGGGAGGTCGCCAACGTGATGGTGATGCTCGCCAGCGACTACGCGTCGTACATGACCGGCGAGGTCGTGGCCGTGAGCAGTCAGCAAGCATGACCTCATGAGTGCCGAGCCCGTCCAGCCGACGACCACCCCCAACCGCCGCAGCGAGCTGCTCGCGATCGCGGCAGGTCTCTTCGCGTCCAAGGGCTTCAAGAACACGACGGTGCGCGACATCGCCGATGCCGCCGGGATCCTGTCAGGCAGTCTCTACCACCACTTCGACTCGAAGGAGTCGATGGTCGACGAGATCCTCTCGACCTTCCAGCACGAGCTCTTCGGTCGCTACGACGCGATCCTGGTCAGCGACGACGACGCCCGCACCAAGCTCGAGCGGGCCGTCGAGGTCTCCTTCGAGGCGATCGACCAGCACCGTGACGAGGTGGCGATCTTCCAGAACGAGGCGGCCTACCTGGGCGGCTTCGAGCGCTTCGCCTACCTCGCCGAACGCAATGCCCAGTCCCGCGAGGTCTGGATCACCCTGCTCGACGACGGGGTGCGGACCGGTGCCCTGCGCGCCGACCTCGACATCGAGCTCACCTACCGCTTCCTGCGCGACACCGTGTGGGTGGCCGTCGCGTGGTACCGCCCCGGCGGCAAGCTCGCCCACACCGACGTCGCCCGCCAGTACCTGACCATCCTGCTCGACGGCATAGCCCAACCCCGCCACACCACCCAGGGAGACAAGTCGTGACCGAGGCCTACATCATCGACGCCGTCCGGACGCCGGTCGGCAAGCGCGGCGGCGCGCTCGCCGAGATCCACTCCGCCGACCTCGGCGGTCACGCGCTGTCGGCGCTGATGCGTCGTACGGGCGTCGACCCGGGCGCCGTCGACGACGTCATCATGGGGTGCTGCGACACGATCGGCTCGCAGGCCGGCGACGTCGCGCGCTCGGCGTGGCTGGTCGCAGGGCTGCCCGACCATGTCCCGGGGGTGACGATCGACCGCCAGTGCGGGTCCTCCCAGCAGGCGGTGCACTTCGCCGCCCAGGGCGTCATGTCCGGCACCCAGGACCTCGTGGTCGCAGGCGGACTGCAGAACATGTCCGCGCTGCCGATCTCCTCGGCCATGCTGGCCGGGCAGCAGTACGGCTTCACCACGCCCTTCGCGGAGTCGCCGGGCTGGCAGCAGCGCTACGGGGACGTCGAGGTCTCGCAGTTCAGCTCCGCCGAGATGATCGCCGAGAAGTGGGACATCTCCCGCGAGGACATGGAGGCCTTCGCCCTCGCCTCGCACGACCGGGCTCGTGCGGCGATCGCCGAGGGCCGCTTCGTCGGCGAGATCGAGCCGGTCACCCTGCCCGACGGGACCGTCTTCGACACCGACCAGTGCCCCCGCGAGACGTCGCTGGAGAAGATGGCGGGGCTGCAGCCGCTGGCCCCCGGGGGCAGGATCACCGCCGCGGTCGCCTCCCAGATCTGCGACGCCTCCACGGCGATGCTCCTCGCCTCCGAGCAGGCCGTCGCCGACCACTCGCTCACCCCGCGGGCCCGCATCCACCACCTGTCGGTGCGGGGCGACGACCCGGTCTGGATGCTCACCGGTCCGATCCGCGCGACCGCCCACGCCCTGGACAAGACGGGCCTCGGCATCGACGACATCGATCTCTTCGAGTGCAACGAGGCGTTTGCCTCGGTGGTGCTGGCGTGGATGAAGGAGACCGGGGCTCCGCACGAGAAGGTCAACGTGAACGGCGGTGGCATCGCCCTCGGTCACCCGATCGGCGCCACCGGCACCCGCCTCATGACCACGATGCTGAACGAGCTCGAGCGGACCGGTGGGCGTTATGGCCTGCAGACGATGTGCGAGGGCGGCGGACAGGCGAACGTGACGATCATCGAGCGTCTCTGACGGCGTTGTTCGGGGTGCCTTCGGCATCCGTTGACTGCGAGCCTCTCCCGGTCGACTGAACTGCGCGCTGACGGCACGAGCAAGCTCGCGCCGCCGCATGCGCGGGCGCCACACCCGTCCCTTCAGCCACATCGCCTCGTCGAGTGGGCACGAACGGCAGGGTTGCGGGTGGATTTCGTGTCGTCTCTGCCCAACCGGCGAGCGAATGTGACCCGTGTGACGGCGGGAGCAGGTCGGCTACGCGCGCGGCCCCACCCACGGTGACCACCAGGGCCAACCCCGCGATGCCCAGGGCGAGGTCACACCTCAGGGTTGAGGTACCACGGGCTCGTGTACGCGATCCCCAGGTTGTTGCAGGGGTGACCGTCGGGGCCCGGCGAGGCGTTCGGCTCGGCGGGGTCGGCGATGCGCAGGCAGATCCACTCGCCCTGGCCGTAGCGGATCGGCACCGTGAAGTCGACGACCGGACCGACCTTGAAGGGGATCACGTCGGCGACCTCGGGCACGTCGTTGCCGGGGCGCAGCACCTGCACCTCGAGGTCGCGACCGATCCACGACCGGTCACGCGCGAGGTCGAGGCGGAAGCGCACCGGGCCCCGACGGTGCCGCAGGGGGCGGCCCATCCGCGCCGTACGACCGTGGGAGCGCAGCGACGTGGCGGTGGCATCGACGCGCAGGCCGGAGGTGCGGGTGGCGAAGAAGCGACGCTTGCGCATCGCCTCCTTGACGCCGGCACGGCTGTGCTCCTTGACCCACATGCCGGTGCGGCCCTTGCCCTCGGGGAAGCCCCAGTCGCTGCCGTGCTCGTCGGTCACCCCCAGGATGCCGGGGGTCCAGCCGGCGGCAAGGCAGGCGACCAAGGGTGAGCTGAGGCCGTCGGCGTAGCCCTCGAAGAGGTAGTCGTCACCGCGGTTGAACAGCTCCAGCGACACGACGTGCTTGCGTGCCCGTGGGTCGAAGGTGAACTCCTGGAAGCGTCCCGGCTCACGCCCCGGGTGGTTGAAGCCGGCGAGTCCGCCACGGCCACCGTCGAGCACCAGTCCCGGCTCGCGGCGCAGCCACGTCAGGAGCGGCTCCATGAGCCCGGCCTGCAGGACGTCGATGTAGTGCTCGGTGAACCATACGTTCACGTGCCCGATCAGCGGCTCGGACCACTCGAAGCCGCGGATGGCGGTGAACCGGCCGTCCTTGTTGGCGGCGTCCGCCAATCGCCCCGTGCGAGCCCAGTCGCCCTGCGTGATGCCCGCCAGTCCCTTGTACTCCGCGGGCAGGATCCCGGCCAAGACGTCGCCCAGCAGGTTGTCGGACAGCGTGGCGTGGTCGGTCAGGGCCGCGACGTCGAGTCCGGCGCTGCGCATCGACGCGAACGCCCGAGCCGGCTTCCCGTCCCCGTCGGAGAGCAGCGTGTGGTTGTGCATGTCGGCATGCATCAGCACGGTGCCCTTGGTGATGCGCGACCTCCGGGCGGCGCCGATCCTGGGCTTGCCGGTGCTACCCCAGGCAGCGCCGGGCGCGATCGCCCCCGTGCTGCCGCCGAGTGCACTGGCGATCAGCAGACCGGGGCCCGCGGCGGCCACGGCGCGCCGACTGAGGCCGGGCGGCGGCTCGGGGTGGGTATGGGGGCGGGAGCCGGGGGAGTCATCGCACACGCACGAAGTCGACACCACACGAACGTCCGGCGGGTGAACGGCGGGGGTTCAGCGGTAGACGACGTACAAGCCGATGACAGCGGGGACGGCCCCGACCGCAAGGGCGGTGGCGGCCCGGGTGGGGGTCAGCGACTTGCGATGGATGGCGTACGCCGCCGCCACGGCCAGGACGCCGAAGGCGCCGCCCAGCAGGCACAGGCCCACCTGAGCGACACGCTCGCTGTCGTCGATGAAGAACGCCCCGATCACCAGGCCGACGGACAGGTGGAAGATCGTGGTGCCGACCAGCACCGACATCACGGTGCGCTGCACGTGCTCGAGCCGAGCGACGTCTGCGGCGGTGGCCCGCTTGCGGGGCGCGTCGGGGTCCATCAGGTGCCTGGCGCGGCGGGGTGTGGGCTCCTGGGTCACAGCGCCAGCCTAGGTGACCCTGCGTCACACGACGTAGGCCGAGCCCCGCCTCAGCTCCTCGACGGCGCGCAGCACCATCCGGTCGATCAGCTCCTCGCACGTCGGCAGGTCGTCGATGACGCCGACGACCTGGCCGGAGGCGAGCACGCCGGCCGAGGTGTCGCCCTCGACCAGTCCGGCCTTGAGCATGACCGGGGTGTTGGCGGCCAGCGCCATCTGACCGAGCGAGCGATCTTGGGTCTTCTTCATCGCGCGGCCGTCCTTGGCCAGGGCGAGCCAGCTCATGCCGGAGTCCCTCTTGAACTCCAGCGTGCGCCGCAGCGTGGGTCCGAGCCGCTTGACCGCGCTGGTGCCCTCGAGAGACTCGACCAGGTCGGTGCGCAGCATCCGGTGCGGCATGCCGTCGACCTTCGCCGTCACCACGGTGTCGGTCAGGCCATGGGTGAGGTACAGCTCCTTGACCGCCTGCGGCACGGCTGAGTCCTGGGTGAGCAGGAAGCGGGTGCCCATGCCGACGCCGGCGGCGCCGTACGACAGCGCTGCTGCGAGGCCGCGGCCGTCGAAGAAGCCTCCGGCCGCGATCACCGGAAGGTCGACGGCGTCCAGCACCGTCGGCAGCAGGAGCGTGGTCGGGACCGGACCCGTGTGACCGCCGCCCTCGCCGCCCTGCACCATCACCGCGTCGGCCCCCCACGAGGCGACCTTGACGGCGTGCTTGGCGGCACCGATCGAGGGCATCACGACGATGCCGTGCTCCTTGAGCCTGCTGATCAGGTCCGGCTTGGGTGCGAGCGCGAAGGACGCGACCTTGACCCCGTGCTTGATGAGCAGGTCGCACCGGTCGCCGGCGTCCCCGGCGTCGGCCCGCATGTTGACGCCGAAGGGGTTGTTCGTGCGGCTCTTGGTCTCGACGATCGCCTTCTCGAGCTCCGCGAACGTCATCGTCGCGCTGGCCAGGATGCCCAGCCCGCCGGCGTTCGCCGTACCGCTGACGAGACGAGGTCCGGAGACCCAGCCCATGCCCGTCTGCACGATCGGGTGCCTGACCCCGACGAGCTCGGTGAACGGGGTCTTGAGCTGTTGTTCGATCATCTGGTGCTCTCCTCGGCCGGCTCGGGCACCTCGCGGTGGCGCAGGCTCCTGGGGTCCAGCACCTCGCGGATGATGACGAGCTCCTCGGCTGTGGGCTCGCGCGTGACCGGTACGTCGGTCAGGTCACCGAGGTCGAAGCCGGTCGCGGCCTGCACCTCGTCGGTCGTGACGCCGGGGTGGACCGAGAGCAGCCGCAGCGTGTGGTCGGGACCGTTGACGTCGAAGACGCCGAGGTTGCTGACCACCCGGTGGATGTCGTTGAAGCGACTCGCACCGGGGCCGGCAGCGGCGGCACGCTTGGGTCCGACGCCGGTGACGACGTCGACCTGGTCGACGAAGACCCGCGCGGAGTGCTTGGGCACCCAGTAGGACGTGCGGTTGTTGGCGGTGTTGCCGGGAGCGCCGCGCGAGCCCAGCAGCTGACGCGTGGGCTGTGCGAAGTCGCCGATGGCCGAGATGTTCTGGTTGCCGTCCCGGTCGACCTGGGTGGCACCCATCATCACGTGACGCTTGCCGTAGGCGATCACGTCGAAGACCTTGCGGAAGGGGATCCACCCCTCAACGACCTCGTGGGGGCCGGCCTTGGCGAACAGCGGCGGCACCCCGGCGAGGAAGAGCGACTCCCCGTCGGAGATCGCCAGGTCGGGGTTGGACGTGAGCTTGGCCAGGCGCACGCCCAGCATCGGCAGCATCCCCATCGGGCTGGCGAAGATCTCGCCGTCGTCCTTGAACGCGTCCGCGATCGCGGACGCGCAGACGTCGGCGCGCGTGTAGTCGTGGGTCGGGGAGTCGCTCACTGGTCGGCCTCCTGCTGCTCGGCGGTGAACGCCGCGACCGCGGCCTGGTACGCGGTCTCGTCGCCGGACAGGAAGCGCTCCTCGAACGCCGCCCAGTCCTGGTCGGAGCCGGAGGCTGCCGCGGCGTAGGCCTTCTGGAACTTCTCGTCGCGCTCGTAGTCGGGGACGCAGGTGGTGAAGTGGGCGCCGTGAGGGGTCTCGACGACGCCGCTGACCATCATCCGGTCGACCAGGACCTGTTGGACGGGGGTGTCGACCGTGAGGCCGGCGGTGTCCACGATCTCCTCGACCGACACGAAGGTGCGTTCGGCGGCCATCGCGAACAGGTCGTCGAAGTAGGGGTCCGGGCCGAGGTACGTCGCGTTGCCGTGGCAGTCGGCCCGGTTGAGGTGCACCAGGGCCACATCGAGCCTGAGCGCGGGGACCGCGACCAGCTCTTCATGCCCGACCCCGTCGTCGTACGGGCTGGTGACGGTCTTGATCCACGGGTTGTTGACCAGCACGTCGGAGCCGAGGCCGGCGCGCATCGGCAGGAACGGCAACCGCTGGGCCGCGGCCCGCAGCCCGGTCTGGAACATCCCCTCGTCGAGCTCGACGACCTCGGGGATGGTGCCGGCCTGCCGGGCTCGCTGGAAGTTGGGCTCGAGCGGGATGGAGTCGAGGGAGACGAAGGCGTAGACCAGCTTGCGCACCTTGCCGGCGCGCACGAGGAGCCCGACGTCGGCGCCCCCCCAGCTGACGATGGTCAGGTCCGTGAGGTCGCTGCGCAGGATGGCCCGCACCAGCGCCATCGGCTTGCGCCGCGGGCCCCACCCGCCGATCCCGATCGTCATCCCGTCACGCAGCTCGGCGACGACCTCGTCGATGCTCATCCGCTTGTCGCGGGGTCCCCTGCTCATGCTGAGCCCTTCCCTGAGTCCTTGGTGCCTGAGTTCGTGGTCCCTGAGTTCTTGGTGCCCGACTTGTCCGTGCCGGCGAACCCATCGCGCAGCTCGTCGGCCACGCCCATCAGGTTGAGCTCCATCGTGAAGCCCTGCTCGAACCGGTAGCTCTTGTTGACGTCGATCGGGTCGATGCCGTTGAGGCACTCCTTGGCGGCCCGGATCACCCGGGTGTCCTGGGCCGCGATGTCGATGGCGACCCGCATCGCGGCGTCGTCCAGCTCGGAGCGCGGCACCACCTCCAGGACCGAGCCGAACTGCACCAGGTCCTGGGCCTTGATCGTGCGGGAGGTGAAGTACAGCGTGCGCATCATGTGCTGTGGCACCAGTCGGGCCATGTGGGTCGCGGCGCCCAGGGCGCCCTGCTTGACCTCCGGGACACCGAAGAACGCGTCGTCGCTGGCCACCACGCAGTCGGCGTTGCCGACCAGTCCGACCCCGCCGCCCACGCAGAACCCGTTGACCGCGGCGATCACCGGCACCGCGCACTCGTAGACGGCCCGGAAGGCCGCGAAGCAGCCCTTGTTGGCGCCGATCAGCGCGTCGAACCCCGTGGTGTGCTGCATCTCCTTGATGTCGACGCCCGCGTTGAAGCCTCGACCCTCGGCCCGCAGGATCACCACGTGGGTGTCGAGGTCGGCGCCGGCCTCGTCGAGCGCCCCGGCGACGTCGTACCAGCCCTGGACGGTGAGGGCGTTGACCGGCGGATGCTCCATCGTGACGACGCGGATCCCGTCGTCGCGCAGTTCTGAGGTGATCGGCATGGGGCTCCTACGAGTCGCGGACGGGTCGGGATGGACCCAACCAAGCACTTGCTTGGTAGGGTACCAGCCATGTCCCTCGCCCTCGACCTGTCCGGACGCGTCGTCCTCGTCACAGGCGGTACGAAGGGGGTCGGGCTGGGCATCACCCGCACGTTCCTCGCTGCCGGCGCCACCGTTGTGACCTGCGCCCGGTCGGGGTCCCCGACCGCGCCGGGTGCCGAGCACCGCGTCTGCGACGTCCGGGATCCCGACGCGGTGGCCGCACTGGTCTCCGGCGTCGTCGAGACCCACGGCCGCCTCGACGTCCTGGTCAACAACGCCGGGGGAGCCCCCGCGAGCGACGCGGCGACCGCGTCGCCTCGGTTCCACGAGAAGATCGTCGGACTCAACCTGCTCAGCCCCCTGGTCGTCTCGCAGGCCGCCAACGCCGTCATGCAGGCGCAGGAGTCCGGCGGCTCGATCGTCAACATCTCCTCGATCTCGGCCCACCGCGCCGCCCCCACGATCGCCGCGTACGGCGCCGCCAAGGCCGGCCTCGACTCCCTGACGCGTTCCCTGGCGATGGAGTGGGCGCCGCGAGTGCGGGTCAACGCCGTCGACGTCGGCCTGTGCCGCACCGAGAACACCGACGACCACTACGGCGGCGACGACCGGGTGGCGGCGATCGAGCGCACCATCCCGCTCGGCCGGATGGCCCGGCCGGACGAGGTGGGCAACGTCGCTGTCTTCCTGGCCAGTGATCTGGCGTCGTACGTCTCCGGGGCGTGCCTCGGCTGCGACGGCGGCGGTGAGCCACCTGTCTTCCTGCACGTCTGAGCACCCCACCGAAGGAGCACCCCATGTCTGATCTCCTGGCAGGCCGCGTCGCCATCGTCACCGGCGCCGGACGCGGCATCGGCCGCGCGCACGCCCTCGAGCTCGCCTCGCACGGCGCCAAGGTCGTGGTCAACGACTTCGGCGTCTCGCTGGCCGGCGAGGGCACTGGTGAGTCGCCCGCAGACGAGGTCGTCGCGCTGATCCGCGAGGCCGGGGGAGAGGCGGTCGCCAACGGCGCCGACGTCGCTGACTTCGCCCAGGCCGAGGCGATGGTGCGTCAGGCGATCGACACCTTCGGCGGGCTCGACATCCTGGTCAACAACGCCGGGTTCGTGCGGGACCGGATGCTGGTCAACACCGCCGAGGAGGAGTGGGACGCCGTCATCCGGGTCCACCTCAAGGGGCACTTCGCTCCGCTGCGCCACGCGGGCGCCTACTGGCGGGCGGAGTCGAAGGCGGGTCGCCAACGCGCCGCCCGGGTCGTCAACACCTCCTCCGGTGCGGGGATGCAGGGCTCGGTCGGTCAGGCGACGTACTCGGCGGCGAAGGCGGGCATCGCCGGCCTCACGCTCGTCGCCGCACAGGAGATGGGTCGGTACGGCGTGACCGTCAACGCGATCGCGCCGGTGGCCCGCACCCGGATGACCGAAGGTGCCTTCGACACCTCCGCGATGGCGGTGCCCGAGGACAACTCCCCGATCGTGGCGTGGCTGGCCTCCGAGGACGCGGCCGACGTGACCGGCCGGGTCATCGAGATCGACGGCTCGACCATGACGGTCGAGAACGGCTGGGCGCACGGTCCCTCGCGCGATGCCGGAGCTCGCTGGAAGGCCGCCGACGTCGGCGCCGGCCTGCGCGAGATGCTGGCCGAGGCCCCGACGCCCGAGCCGGTCTACGGCGCCTGACCCCTCACCGTCGACCGTAGGCTCGTCGCGTGTCCTCCCCTCGCCGCGTGGCAGTTGCCCTGCTGGCCGCCGTGCTGCTCACCGGGGCCTGCTCGTCGGGTGGCGGGGACGAGGGGGGCAGCGAGGTGCCGCGTCCCGAGCCGTCCGGGCCGACGACTGCCGGCACCACCGCACCGGACGACGGTGCCGGGTCCTTCGCCTGGCGGCGCCAGGCGCCGCGCAGGGCGGGCTTCTCCGCGGCGGTCCTCGAGGGCCTCGCCGCCGACGCCGAGCGGACCGGCTCGACC
>NZ_JAPYPS010000039.1 GCF_029937575.1 Nocardioides sp. | reverse complement strand
CCCGGGCCGTCCGGCGCCCGGCCCGGCGGCGCCCGCCCTCGCCGGGGGCACCCGCCAACGGGGGGGATCGGATCAGCCCAGCTGACCCGATCCACCGCGATCGTCGTCGGTGACCCCCGGGGACACCCGGTCAGCCGCGCGGGCTGAACCGCTGCAGCGCAGTGACGTGTGCCGGCTCGAGCTCGTCGAGCGAGCTGACGCCGAGCAGGCGCATGGTGCGCTCGATCTGGCCCTGGAGGATCTCGATGGTGCGGTCGACGCCCTCGCGTCCGCCGGCCATCAGGCCGTAGAGGTAGGCGCGGCCGATCAACGTGAAGTGGGCGCCGTGCGCGATGGCCGCCACGATGTCCTGGCCCGACATGATGCCGGTGTCGAGATGCACCTCGACGTCGCTGCCGACCTCCCTCACGACCTGAGGCAGCAGGTGGAACGGCACCGGCGCCCGGTCGAGCTGGCGCCCCCCGTGGTTGGACAGCAGCACGGCGTCGACCCCGGCGTCGGCGAGCCGGGTGGCATCGGCCAGGGTCTGCACGCCCTTGACGACGACCTTGCCGGGCCACTGCTCGCGGATCCAGGCGAGGTCCTCGTAGGTCACCGTGGGGTCGAACATCGTGTCGAGAAGGTCGGCGACCGTGCCCGACCACGCGTCCAGCGAGGCGAAGGCCAGCGGCTCGGTGGTGAGGAAGTTGATCCACCACGCCGGCCGCGGCATCGCGTTGACGACGGTCCGGGGCGTCAGGGTGGGTGGGATGGTCATCCCGTTGCGCACGTCGCGCAGCCGGGCCCCGGCGACCGGGACGTCGACGGTGACGAGCAGGGTGTCGTAGCCCGCCGCGGCCGCGCGCTCGACGAGCTTCATCGAGCGCTCGCGGTCCTTCCACATGTACAGCTGGAACCAGTGCCGGCCACCCGGGTCGGCCGCCGCGACGTCCTCGATGGAGGTGGTGCCCATCGTCGAGAGCGCGAAGGGGATCCCGGCCGCGGTCGCCGCGGTGGCGCCGGCGATCTCGCCCTCGGCCTGCATCATCCGGGTGAAGCCGGTCGGCGCGATGCCGAAGGGCAGGTCGACCCGCCGACCCAGCACCTCCCGGGAGGTGTCGACGTCCGAGACGTCGCGCAGGATCGAGGGGTGGAACTCGATGTCGGCGAACGCCTGCCGCGCGCGCGAGAGCGAGACCTCGCCGTCGGCGGCGCCGTCGGTGTAGTCGAACGCCGGCTTGGGCGTGCGCCGCTTCGCCACCCGGCGCAGGTCCTCGATCGTCAGCGCCTTCTCGAGGCGCCGAGTCTTCGGCGAGAGCTCCGGCTTCTTGAACTTCATCAGCGGAGCCAGGTCGTGGCGCTGGGGCATCTGCCGCTTCATGGGGTCACTCCATCACAGGGCGGGTTGCGGGATCGTTCGGGACGGAACAGCAGGGTTCATCACGAGCGCGGGAGCCGGGTCACGGCCCGGTCCCAGTCCAACGTCGGGCGCGGCTCGTGGCGGCGCAGCTCGTGGGTACGGCGCACCAGGTCGCGCATCGAGGCCAGGTCGGGCAGGGCGCTACTGGTCATCCGATCCTCCGATTGAATGGTTTCAGCAGTCCTGGCATCGTAAGGTGCGCTCATCCCTTCAATATCGTTTCAATCACGACCGTGGAAGCAGGACCCATGACGATGGCGCGCAGTGGTCGTGCGTCGGTGAAGGACGTGGCCGCCTCGGCCGGGGTCTCCCTCGGCACCGTCTCCAACGTGCTCAACCGTCCCGAGCGGGTCAGCGCCGCGACGCGCGAGCGGGTCGAGACGGCGATGCGCGACCTGGGCTTCGTCCGCAACGAGTCCGCGCGCCAGCTGCGCGCCGGCACCAGCCGCACCGTGGCCTACGTGATGCTCGACGCGGGCAACCCCTTCTTCACCGACGTCGCCCAAGGAATCGAGCACGCCGCGGAGCAGGTCGACCTGACCCTGATGATCTGCAACTCCGGGCAGCGGCCCGAGCGCGAGCGCGCCCACCTGGAGCTGCTCCAGGAGCAGCGGGTGCAGGGCGTCCTGGTGACGCCGGTCGACCCGGAGTCACCACTGCTCGAGGTGATCCGCTCACGCGGGACGCCGGTCGTGATCGTCGACCGCACGCGCCGCGACGAGTCCTTCTGCTCGGTGGCCGTCGACGACGTGCTCGGTGGCCGCCTCGCCCTGGAGCACCTCATCGACCGAGGCCACCGCCGCGTCGCCTTCGTCGGCGGGCCCGCCGGCCTCGGCCAGGTCCGGGACCGACTCGAGGGAGCGCGCCGGGCCTGGACGGAGGCGGGCCTCCCGGCCGACGACCTCGTCGCCCTGCCCACCACCTCCCTGGACGTCGCCTCAGGCCGAGAGGCCGGCGAGCGGCTGGCCGGCATGGCCTCCGCGCGACGACCCACCGCCGCCTTCTGCGCCAACGACATCACCGCCCTCGGCCTGCTGCAGCAGGCGATCTCCAGCGGCATCCGGGTGCCCGAGGACCTGGCCATCGTGGGCTACGACGACATCGAGTTCGCCGCGGCCGCCGCCGTACCGCTCACCTCGGTGCGCCAACCCCGTGGGGAGCTCGGCGCCGCGGCCGCCGACCTGCTGCTCGACGAGGCGACCAACCCGCAACACCGCCACCAGCAGGTCGTGTTCGTGCCGGAGCTGGTGGCGCGGGCCTCGACGCGCGCGGTCTGAACCAAGGCTCGTCACGACCGGCGGCCCGCCTCGACCGCACGTGTGACGAGACACGTCTGTCATTTAGTAGGACTTCCTAGTAATTTAGTAGGAAGTCCTACTAAATGCCTCTACTCAGTGCAGCGTCCCCGCAGGGAGTTCCCATGTCAGACCTCCACGTGCCGACCCACCCGGTCCGCCTGGTCACCGCCTCCAGCCTCTTCGACGGCCATGACGCCTCGATCAACATCATGCGCCGGATCTTCCAGAGCCAGGGCTGCGAGGTGATTCACCTCGGACACAACCGCTCGGTCGCCGAGGTCGTCGACGCCGCCCTGGAGGAGGACGTCCAGGGCGTCGCTGTCTCGTCCTACCAGGGCGGGCACATCGAGTACTTCGAGTACCTCGTCGAGTCGCTGCGCGCCCGCGGCGCCGGCCACGTCCAGGTGGTCGGTGGTGGCGGCGGCGTCATCGTGCACGACGAGATCACTCGCCTGCGCGAGAGCGGCGTGACGATCTTCTCCCCCGAGGACGGCCAGCGGATGGGCCTGGTCGGGATGATCAACTCGGTGGTCAAGACCTGCGACGTCGACCTGCTCGGCAGCGAGCACGGGGGCAACGTCGGCGCCGAGCAGGTGCTCAGCGGCGACCGGTTCGCGATCGCGCGGGCGATCACCGCGGCCGAGCAGGGCAGGCTCGACGCCGGCGTGCTCGACGAGCTGACGGCCGCCGCCGCGCGACACGCCGTACCCACCCTCGGCATCACCGGGACCGGCGGGTCCGGCAAGTCGTCGCTGACCGACGAGCTCGTACGCCGCTTCCGCACCGACCAGCAGGACAAGCTGCGCGTCGCCGTGCTGGCGGTCGACCCGACGCGGCGCAAGGGCGGCGGAGCACTGCTGGGCGACCGGATCCGGATGAACTCGCTGCATGAGCCCACCGGTCAGTCCCCGGTCTTCTTCCGCTCGCTCGCCACGCGCGGCGCTCACGAGCTGCCCGAGCACCTCGACGACGTCGTGACCGTGCTGAAGGCCTCCGGCTTCGACCTCGTGATCGTGGAGACTCCGGGCATCGGCCAGGGCGACGCGGCGATCGTGCCGTTCGTCGACACCTCGCTCTACGTGATGACGCCCGAGTTCGGCGCCGCCTCGCAGCTGGAGAAGATCGACATGCTCGACTTCGCCGACGCGGTGGCGATCAACAAGTTCGAGCGCCGCGGCGCCGAGGACGCGCTGCGCGACGTCGGTCGCCAGCTGGTCCGCAACCGCGAGGCCTTCGGCCAGCAGCCCGGCGACATGCCCGTCTTCGGCACCTCGGCCGCGCGCTTCAACGACGACGGTGTGACCGCGCTCTACCACCACCTGATGGACCTGCTGGGCGAGAAGGGCCTGCGCAGCGACGACGGCGTGCTCCCCCGCGTGACGACCAAGACCTCGTCCCACCTGCGTGCCGCGATCCCCGGCGACCGGATCCGCTACCTCGCCGACATCGCCGCGACCGTGCGCGGCTACCACGACCGCACCGACGAGCTGGTCACCCAAGCGCGCCGGCTGCAACGGCTCGAGGCCGTGGCCGGCGAGCTGGAGGCGCGCGAGGAGATCGACGCGCTCCTCGAGTCGGCGCGCGCCGACCTGCCGCGCGAGGTGCGCGACCAGATCGACGAGTGGCCCTCGGTCGTGGAGTCCTACTCCGGCGAGGAGCAGGTCGTGCGGGTGCGCGACCGGGAGATCCACACGGCGCTGGTGCGCGAGTCGCTCAGCGGCAACCAGATCCGCCGCGTCGCCCTGCCGACGTACGACGACCACGGTGAGCTGGTCCGCTTCTGGCGCCGCGAGAACCTCCCGGGCTTCTTCCCGTTCACCGCGGGCGTCTTCCAGTTCAAGCGCGACGGCGAGGACCCGGCGCGGATGTTCGCCGGCGAGGGCGACCCCGCGCGCACCAACCGGCGCTTCAAGATCCTCTCGCAGGACGGCGAGGCGACCCGCCTGTCGACGGCGTTCGACTCCGTCACCCTCTACGGCCGCGATCCCGACGAGCGGCCCGACATCTACGGCAAGGTCGGCACGTCCGGGGTGAGCGTGGCGACGCTGGACGACATGAAGACGCTCTACGACGGTTTCGACCTCCTGGCGCCCAACACGTCGGTGTCGATGACGATCAACGGCCCCGCGCCGACGGTGCTCGCCTTCTTCCTCAACACCGTCCTCGACCAGGCGCGCGAGCAGGGCGTCGACGAGGCGACGGCGCTGGCGACGGTGCGCGGCACGGTGCAGGCCGACATCCTCAAGGAGGACCAGGGCCAGAACACCTGCCTGTTCTCCACCGAGTTCAGCCTGCGGATGATGGCCGACATCCAGGAGTGGTTCATCCAGAAGTCGGTGCGCAACTTCTACTCCGTCTCGATCTCCGGCTACCACATCGCCGAGGCCGGGGCGAACCCCATCAGCCAGCTCGCCTTCACCCTGGCCAACGGCTTCACCTACGTCGAGTCCTACCTCGCGCGCGGCCTGGACATCGACGACTTCGCGCCCAACCTGTCGTTCTTCTTCTCCAACGGGATGGACCCGGAGTACTCCGTGATCGGTCGCGTCGCGCGCCGGATCTGGGCGGTCGCGATGCGGGACCGGTACGGCGCGGGCGAGCGCTCGCAGAAGCTGAAGTACCACGTGCAGACGTCCGGTCGGTCCCTGCACGCGCAGGAGATGGACTTCAACGACATCCGCACCACGTTGCAGGCGCTGATCGCGATCTACGACAACGCCAACTCGCTGCACACCAACGCCTACGACGAGGCGGTGACGACCCCGTCGGAGGAGTCGGTACGGCGTGCGCTGGCGATCCAGCTGATCATCAACCGCGAGTGGGGCCTGGCGATGAACGAGAACCCGCTCCAGGGCTCGTTCATCATCGACGAGCTCACCGACCTCGTCGAGGCGCAGGTGCTGGCCGAGTTCGACCGGATCAACGAGCGCGGCGGCGTGCTCGGCGCGATGGAGACCGGCTACCAGCGCGGTCGCATCCAGGACGAGTCGATGCTCTACGAGCACCGCAAGCACGACGGCTCGCTGCCGATCGTCGGCGTCAACACCTTCCGCAAGCCCGAGGCCGACGACGGCGGGACGCCGCAGACCGTCGAGCTCGCCCGGGCCACCGACGCGGAGAAGGAGTCGCAGCTGACGAAGGTGCGCGCCTTCCAGGAGGCCCACGCCACCGAGGCCGAGGAGGCGCTCGCTCGCCTCAAGGACGCGGCGACCAACGACGAGAACGTCTTCGCGGTCCTGATGGACGCCGCACGCGTGTGCTCGCTCGGTCAGGTCACCGAGGCGTTCTTCGAGGTGGGGGGTCAGTACCGGAGAAATGTCTAGGTCGACCCTCGCGTGTGACGAAATGGCCCCTGTCCGGCGTGTTGAGGGGCCACTTCGTCAGGCACGATCTCCTCGATGACATCTCACCGTGACGACCTCGACCACCAGGTCACCCTGCCCGGACCGGCGCGCCGCGTCGTCTCCCTGGTGCCGTCCCTGACCGAGACGCTGGTCTCGATCGAGCCCGAGGCCGTGGTGGGCGCCACCGACTGGTGCACCCACCCGGCCGACCTCGACGTGACACGGGTGCGCGGGACCAAGAATCCCGACCTCGCCGCGATCCGGGCCCTGAGGCCCGACGTCGTCGTCGCCAACAAGGAGGAGAACCGCGAGCTCGACGTCCGTCGCCTACGGGACTCCGGCGTCGAGGTCTGGGTGACCGACATCGAGACCGTGCCGGACTCGGTCGCCTCCATGGAACGGCTCGTCGACGCCCTCGGGTGGACCCGCCCGCCGTGGCTGCACGACGTACGCCAGCGGTGGTGCGGGGACCTGCCGCCGGTCACCCGCACGGTGGCGATCCCGATCTGGCGCGACCCCTGGATGGTCGTGGGGCCGCGGACGTTCACCTCCGACCTCGTCCGGCGCC
Organism: Nocardioides sp.; assembly: GCF_029937575.1. GTDB lineage: Bacteria > Actinomycetota > Actinomycetes > Propionibacteriales > Nocardioidaceae > Nocardioides. The sequence continues at coordinate 27,726 of NZ_JAPYPS010000039.1, read as the reverse complement.
TGGGGTGGCACAACGTGTACGACGAGGAACCGGCCGGCCACGAGGCTGCCGGCCGCTACCCTGCCGTCGACCTGGCCGATCTCGACGCGGCGGGCGCGGACGTCGTACTGCTGCCGGACGAGCCGTACGTCTTCACCGCCGACGACGGCCCCGAGGCCTTCACGACGACGCCCACCGAGCTCGTCAGTGGCCGCCTGCTCACGTGGTACGGCCCCTCGCTCCTCGAGGCCGCCCAGCTCTGAGCGCGCCGGCCGCCCCGCGGACCTACCCGGCGTCGACCTTCACACCGCGCGCGCCGGCGTCGGTGAGGCGCACCTCTTCCTGGGCCTGGGCCTCGAGCTCCTCACGCTGCCTGCGCTCGGCCTCGGCGTCGAACTCCCCGGGCTCGGAGACCAGGTCGGCGGCCCCTCGGCCGAGGCGCTTGAGCGCCGTACGGGCGAAGATCTGCTGCTCGGTGGCGGTCCGCTCGGAGCGGCCTCGCCCGAGGAAGGAGACGAGCCAGTGCATCACCGCGGTGACGCGGTTCTTGAAGCCGGTGATGTAGACGAGGTGGACCGCCAGCCACATCAACCAGGCGATGAAGCCGGTCAGTCGGACCTTGCCGACCATGGCGACCGCCTTGAACCGGCTGATCGTGGCCATCGAGCCCTTGTCGAAGTAGTGGAACGGCTTCTGGGCAGGCTTGTCCTTGAGCCGGCCGTCGATCTCCTTCGCGGCGTACTTCGCACCCTGGATGGCCACCTGCGCCACGCCCGGGAGGTTGTCGAGGGCGATCATGTCGCCGACCACGAACACCTCGGGGTGACCTGGCAGCGTCAGGTCCGGGTTGACGCCGATCCGGCCGGCGCGGTCGAGGGGTGCACCGGTCTGCTCCGCGAGGGTCTTGGTGAGCGGGCTCGCCTGGACACCGGCGGCCCACACCTTGGTGACGGCGTCGAGGCGCTCCACCTTGCCGCTCTTGAACTTCACCTGCAGCCCGCGCTCGTCGACGTCGGTCACCATCGCACCGAGCATCACCTCGACCCCGAGCTTCTCGAGGCCCTCCTTGGTCCACTGCCCGAGCTTGGCCCCGAACGGCGGCAGCACCTGCGGCGCGGCGTCGACGAGGACCACGCGCGCCGAGCGGGTGTTGATCGCCCGGAAGTCGCGCTTGAGGGTGCGATGGGCCAGCTCGGCGATCTGGCCGGCCATCTCGACACCCGTCGGACCGGCACCGACCACGACGAAGGTGAGCAGGTGGTCGATGTTCTCGCCCCGGCTCGCACCCAGCTCGGCCATCTCGAAGGCTCCGAAGATGCGCCCGCGCAGCTCGAGGGCGTCGTCGATGCTCTTCATGCCGGGCGCGAACTCGCTGAAGTGGTCGTTGCCGAAGTAGGACTGCCCCGCCCCGGCGGCCACGATCAGGGAGTCGTACGGCGTGACGAGCTCGCGCCCGAGGACCTGCGAGGTGACGGTGCGCCGCTCCAGGTCGACCTCCCCGACCTCGCCGAGCAGCACGCGAGCGTTCTTCTGCCCGGCGAGCACCTCGCGGGTGGGCGGAGCGATCTCGCCCTCGGAGAGGATGCCGGTCGCGACCTGGTAGAGCAGCGGCTGGAAGAGGTGGTGGGTGGTCTTGGCGACCATCGTGACGTCGACGTCGGCGCGCTTGAGGGCCTTGGTGCCGAAGAGACCACCGAAGCCCGAGCCGATGACCACGACGCGGTGCCGGTCGCCGGAGGCGCCCTGATCGACGCGGTCGTGGACGTGGTGCTGGTCGGGGTCGGGCATCGGAGCACTCCCTAGCGTGAGGTCTCGGTCGGAGTTCTGCTGCTGTCATTGTCCCGCGCCAGGGGCGACACTGCCCAACTCGTACGCGCGTCTCCTGCGTCACAGCGCCCGGAGGTGGAAGAATATTCATTCATCGTGTTTGCGCCCTGTGCGGGAGGGTATGCGACTCAGGATCGTCGGTCCTGTCCCGGCACGGCTCACCTCCAGGGCTGACCACGGTCTGTCCACCTGCCCGTCATCTCGCCCGACCGCCGGAGAACCACGTGCCGCTGAACAGGCCAGCCCTGTCCCTGGGCGCCGGTCCGCGCGGGGTGCAGGACGCGCGGCGCTGGGTGGTCGACGCGTTCGAGGGGATGAATCGCACCGACCTGTGCGAGTGCGCCGAGGTCGCGGTCTCCGAGGTGGTCACCAATGCCTTGCTGCACGGCCAGCCACCCATCCAGGTGCGGGTGCGCGGCACCCAGGAGCACCCCCGGGTCGAGGTCCGCGACGGATCGTCCGATCCTCCCCAGCTGCCCTCGCCCACGGATCACGACGACCTCGAGGCCGTCCTGCTGACCTTCGGCCGCGGGCTCAACATCGTGGCGCGTGCCTCGGACGCCTGGGGCGCCGAGATCGAGGACGACGGCAAGGTCGTCTGGTTCACGCCCGCGAGCGAGTTCTCCGACGATGCGGGGGACGAGCCGCTGATCACCGGCGGCAGCGACCAGGCCGACCTGACCGGGGATCTCGCCGCGGACCCCGAGCGCTTCGTCCTGCGCGACGTGCCCGTCGCCGAGTACGTCGCCTTCCAGAACCACTTCCGCGAGTTGCGCCGCGAGGTCAGGCTGCTGACCCTCGCCCACGAGTCGGACTACCCGCTGGCCAAGGACCTCTCCGCGGTCTTCGACACGCTGGGCCGCCCCCTCACCCTTGGTATCGGGAGCGCTCAGGTCGCGGCCGCCGAGGCCGAGGGGCTGCTCGCCACCGACGTCGAGGTCGTCATGGGGCGCACCGCGGCGCGCAGCCTGGACCGGTTCGTCGAGCTGCTCGACCTCACCGACGCCTTCTGCCGCGAGGAGCGGATGCTCTCCCTGGCGCGCAGCCCCGAGCAGCGGCGCTTCCAGAACTGGTTCCTGGGCGAGTTCGTGCGTCAGAGCGACGGCGGAGAGCCGTTGCCGTGGACGGGCACCGCCGACGACTCGACCAACGGGGCCGGGGAGCGGCACAGTTCGGTCTCGTGACCTCTCCCGTGCGCCTCACCCTGGCGGTCGCAGCCGGCGGGGCGATCGGTGCCGTGGCGCGCTACCTGCTCGGTGAGTGGGTGCCCGACGGCGCCACGTTTCCGTGGACGACGCTGACGATCAACGTCGTCGGCTCGTTCCTGCTCGCCCTGCTGCCGGTGCTGGCCTTCGTGCGTCGATCGCCGATCTGGACAGCAGCGCTGGGACCCGGCTTGCTGGGCGGGTTCACCACGTTGTCGACCTATGCGGAGCAGTCGCGGTCACTGCTCGCCGACGACCGGCTAGGGGCGGCGGCGGGGTACGTCGGCGGCACCCTCGCGGCGTGCCTGGTCGCCGTGGTCCTCGCGAGCCTGCTGACTCCGCGCTCCGAGCAGGACGCGCTGGCGGCCGCCGGAGGCGACGAGTGACCGTCCTCCTCGTCGCCGTCGGCGCGGCGGTGGGCGCCGCCGTCCGCTTCCACGTCGCCACCCGCCTCGACGGCCGGGTCCCCTACGGCACCTTCGCCGTCAACGTGGTCGGCTCGCTGCTGCTGGGGTTCCTGAGTGCGCGAGCGCTGGGCGGCGACGCTGCGGCGCTGCTGGGGACGGGCTTCTGCGGCGGCCTCACGACGTACTCGGCCTTCGCGGTGCAGACCACTCGCCTCGGCCCGCTCACCGTGCGCGCCGCGGCGTACGCCGTCGCCACCGTGGGCGTGTCCGTGGGCGCGGCGGCGCTGGGTTTCCTCCTCGGCGCCTGACCCCCGGGCGGGCACGTGGCCGCGTGGCTCAGCCGTACCCCAGGGCCTCGAGCCTATCGTGGCCCATCCCGAAGTGGTGGGCGACCTCGTGCACGACGGTGATCCGCACCTCGTCGGCCAGCTGCTCCTCGGAGTCGCAGAAGTCGAGGAGTGGGTTGCGGAAGATGAAGATCCGGTCGGGCAGATCCGCCCCAGGCATCCAGGTGCGCTCGGTGAGGGCGATCCCGTCATAGAGGCCCAGCGTGTCCGCGGGCTCGGTCTCGGGCGGCTCGTCCTCGACCAGCACCACCACGTTGTGCACCAGTGACGCGATCTCGTCGGGGATCGCGTCCAGGGCCCGGTCGACAAGAGCGTCGAACGCATCGGGGTCCAGCTCGATCGGCATGGGGTCAGTGTGCCGGTCGAGCGAAATGCAGAACGCTCCGGATCAAAGATCCGGAGCGTTCGTCTGCGACCCCGACGGGACTCGAACCCGCGGCCTCCGCCGTGACAGGGCGGCGCGCTAACCAACTGCGCTACGGGGCCTGGTGTACAGCCGTGCTTCTCACTCCTTTGCAGGAGCGGTGGAACTCTAACCCACGCCCTGCGCGGAGTCCCAATCGGGCTCAGCCACCCGCCGACGAGTGCCTCACTCGTCGGCGTCGCGGGCGTCCTGCGCCCCCATCCACACGCAGCCGAAGGCGGCCAGGGCCAGGGTGATCAGCAGCACGAGCACGATCGTTCTCCTCCCACGGCACCGAGTGGCACCTGCAGGGTTCAACGTCGTCGCCGGCCGCGCGTTACGGGCTGGGGTTTCGCGATCCGCCACGAAGCGGTGTTGGCACCCCCAACGGGATTCGAACCCGTGCTACCGCCGTGAAAGGGCGACGTCCTAGGCCGCTAGACGATGGGGGCCTGCGGAACGTCGAGCATCCTACCGAGGTCGGCAGGTCGGCGACGAAATGACTCGCGCACCTCCTCGCCGTCGAGACCTCGGCCCGGGCGGACCGCAACCGATTCGGCGACCGCCGAGCCAGCCATGTATCGTGCTCCTCGCTTGGGCAGGTAGCTCAGTTGGTACGAGCGATCGCCTGAAAAGTGATAGGTCGGCGGTTCGACCCCGCCCCTGCCCACAAGCACAGCAGGTCCTGGACCTGCGTGGACGCCCCCGCCGGTCCCGGCGGGGGCGTTCTGCGTCCAGCCCTCGAGCATCTGCCTCCGCGCTCTTTGCCATGATCGGTCTCCCCGGGCAAGGAGGCTCCCATGGCCAGCACGAGATCCAGCACCGTCGCCGACGTCATCACCCGTACGGCGACCCGTCACCCCGACCGCGTCGCGCTCCGCTTCGCCGAGCGCAGCTGGACGTACGCCGAGTTGGACCGCGCCGCCAGCCGGGCCGCGGGCGCACTGCTGCGCCTCGGCCTGGACAAGGGGGACCGCGTCGCGACGTACGGCAGGAACTCCGACGCCTACCTGATCGCCTTCCTGGCCTGTGCCCGCGCCGGCTTGGTCCACGTACCGGTCAACTACGCCCTCACCAAGGGCGAGCTCGCCTACCTGCTCGAGCAGTCCGGGAGCCGCGTCGTGCTGGTCGACCCCGCCCTGCGCGGCCAGCTGGACGAGTCCGGCGTCACCGTCGACCACGTCCTGGCCCTGCGCGATACCGAGGGCTCGGTGCTCGAGCTCGCCTCCAGCGGCGACGTGCCGGACGACCTCGACGTCGAGGTGGACGAGACGGACCTGGTCCAGCTGCTCTACACGTCGGGCACGACGTCGAAGCCGAAGGGGGCGATGATGACCCACCGCGCCCTGGTGCACGAGTACCTGTCGACGATCGTGGCCCTGGAGTGCCGCGAGGACGACGACCCGATGCACGCGATGCCGCTCTACCACTCGGCAGGGATGCACGTCTTCCTGATGCCCTACCTCGCCGTCGGCGCCACCAGCTCCCTCATCGAGGCGCCCGACATCCCCGCGATCCTCCGCCTCGTCGAGGAGGAGCGGATCGGCGCGCTCTTCCTCGCCCCCACGGTCTGGGTGCCGCTCTCGCAGCATGCCGAGCTGGCCACGCGCGACCTGTCCTCGCTGCGCAAGGCGTTCTACGGCGCCTCGATCATGCCGCTCCCGGTGCTGCGCCGCCTCCAGGAGCGACTGCCGGAGCTGGCGTTCTACAACTGCTTCGGCCAGTCCGAGATCGGCCCGCTCGCGACCGTGCTCGGACCCGCCGAGCACGAGCAGCGCCCCGAGTCCTGTGGCCGCTCGGTCCTCTTCGTGGAGATCCGCGTCGTCGACGGCGACGGGGCCGACGTACCCCCTGGCGAGCTCGGCGAGGTCGTCTACCGCTCGCCGCAGCTGTGCACCGGCTACTGGGACAAGCCCGAGGAGACCCAGGCGGCCTTCCGCGACGGCTGGTTCCACTCCGGAGACCTGGTGCGGATGGATGCCGAGGGCTACATCACCGTCGTGGACCGGATCAAGGACGTGATCAACACCGGTGGGGTCCTGGTGGCGTCGCGCGAGGTCGAGGACGCGCTCTACACCCACCCGGCGGTGTCGGAGGTCGCCGTCATCGGCACCCCCGACGAGCGCTGGATCGAGGCGATCACCGCCTTCGTGGTCACCAGCTCGGACGTGACCGAGGCCGACCTCATCGCCCACGCGAGGACCAGCCTGGCCGGATTCAAGGTGCCCAAGCACGTGCACCTGGTCCCGGAGCTGCCCCGCAACCAGTCCGGCAAGATCTTGAAGCGGGTGCTGCGCGACGACCTGGACGCCGGCACCCAGGACTGAGAGCTGGCGTACCCACCTGCACGGGTGAGGCGCCGTCCCGTGCCGACCCGATGAGGTGGCGTGCATGCAACGTGGAGGCGGACTCATCACCCTGCTCGTCATCGCCTGGCTCGTCATCGGGGCCGTCGCAGCCGGGCAGCGCGGCTACTACGGCGACGACCGCGAGCTCAGCTGCAAGACGGCCGGAGACACGGTCCTCACCATCGTGGCCGGGCCACTGAACTACCTGGGCGTCAACCCGAAGATCACCTGCGACCTGCCCGAGCCATCGGAGTAGACCGACAGAAGTAAGGTCGGCCACGTGACATCAGCGCCGCCCTTCGACCTGCTGCCCGGCTTCGAGACGGCCACCCGCCTGCGCCCGGTCGCCCTGGTCCAGCCGGGCGCCTCGGTGCCTGCGCCGTACCTCGCCGCCGAGGCCGACCTGTCCGAGCCCGGCGACTCGGGGATCGCCGAGCTGCGCTTCGGTGACGACGCGTTCGCCGCGCGCTGGAACGGCCGCACGGTCACCCTGCGGATCACCCGTGGCGGCCAGTGGCGCAACCACACGAGCCGTCGGCACGCGACCGGTCGCTCCCCCGACGCGGTCGCGGTCAGCCTCACCGGGCCGTTCGTGACCGGCTGGGTCCGCGAGGACGGCGCCTGGGTCGCCCGCGCGATCGTCGACCTGACCCAGGAGCGCAACATGCCCGACGTGCACGACGAGGCCTGGCTGGCCACGTTCGAGGGCGTGGGTGATCGCGCCGGCGGCTTCGGCCAGCTCGGCCTTCGCGACGTCCGCCTGGCGACGTACGCCGACGGGTCGCCGTACCGGGTCGACGACGGGGTGCTCGTCACGGCCACCAGCGCCGGGCCGGGCGGGTTCCGCACCGCCCACACGTCGGTCTGGCTGTTGCAGCCCGGCGGCGGCGACACCGAGCCGGCGCTCGCCCACCGCGGCGACCTGTTCTTCCGGCGCCCTCCCGAGGACGCACGACCCGGCGTGTACGGCGACCATGCCACCCACCTCGTGCGCGACGGCGACCTGTGGCTGGTCGCCACCAGCACCTGGGGGACCTTCGACCCCAAGCGACACGCCCACGTCACGACCACGCTGGCCACCTCGTCCGACGACCTCTCCCGCGGCCAGCACGTGCTCGACACCGTCGCGCTCGACCTCCCGACCGACGGCTTCACGTCCGTGGGTCGCTGGGACCCCCACCTCGTGCGCCCCGCCGGCGCGGACTCTCCCGCCGGCGAGGGCGGGTGGCTGGTGGGATTCGTCAGTGCCGAGCGGTGGTTCCGCTTCCACCCCGCGGTGGCGAGCGGCCCTGACCTGACCGCGCTCAGCCTGCGCAGCGCGGCGCCGGACCGACTCGCCTGCGAGGGGACGACCCTGACCCGGATCCGCGGCGACTGGTGGGTGCTCGCCTCCGACGGACCCGACAGCCGTCCGGCCGAGCGGACGTCGTACCCGGTCTTCGACCTCGACCTCGTCCAGCACGGCGTGATCGACGCCGACTACCCGTCCAACATCCCGTGGCCGACGCTGCTGGGCACCGCACCGGACGGTGGAGCGGCCGACGTCGAACAGGGCAGCGATTGGGTGCTCATCGGCTTCGAGGGCACGCCGTACGGCGGCCCGTTGCTGGGGTACGGCACGCACGGCGAGATCGTCGTCCAGCGCCCCCGCTGACAGGGCCGCCGACCGGCCCTCTGACCGAACACGTGGCCACGTGGGGTACGTTTCCCGCCGCTACCCCAATCACCGACAGAGAGGACAGGCCATCCATGAACCGCACCGAGCTGCGTGAGGCCATCGCGACCGAGACGGGCCTGAGCGGAGCCCAGGCCGACCAGGCCCTGAGCGCTGTGCTCGACACGATCACCGCCACCCTGGCCAAGGGCGAGAAGGTCACCCTGCCGGGCTTCGGCACCTTCGAGACCCGTGAGCGTTCGGCTCGCGAGGGTCGCAACCCCCAGACCGGCGAGACCATGCAGATCGCCGCCAGCACCGCCCCTGCCTTCAAGGCCGGCTCGGCGCTGAAGAAGGCTGTCTCCGGCAGCTGAAGCACGCCTGTTCGACCGGCCCCACCGCCACCAGCGGTCGGGCCGGTCGTGCTTTTTCCCCCGGTCATCGATACCGGGCCCCGCATTCGTCTCCAGAGGGACCGTCGAGCGGACATGATGGGACCCGAGAGGAGGTCTCCGTGGACGACGCCCTGGCACGACACCTCGTCGCGGCGAGCCGCGACGGGCTCTGGCTCGTCACCCCCGACGGCACGACGGTCTACGCCAACGAGCGGGCCGAGGAGCTGTCCGGACACGCGCGCGACGAGCTCACCCTCGCCGCCCTGCGCGAGCTGTCCGATCCGCAGGGAAAGCTCGACCTCGACGCCCATCTCCTCGAGATGCGCAACGACCACCCGGGCCGGGAGAACGACGAGGTGCTGTTGCACCGCCCGGACGGCTCGCGCGTGTGGATCCTCGTCAGCTGGTCCCGGGCCCACGACGACGACGGCCGGTTCCTGGGCTACCTGCATCGACTGACGGAGTACACCGAGCGCCGCGAGCTGCTCGACCGTCTCAGCATGCGCGAGAAGGAGCTGGAGTCCGCCCAGCGCATCGCCCGGCTGGGCAGCTGGACGTGGGAGGTCGCCACCGACACCGTCTCCTGGTCGCCGGAGCTGTTCTCGATCTACGGCCTGACCCCCGACGACTTCGACTCCACGTACGCCGGCTTCCTGGCCCGGATGCACCCCGACGAGCGAGAGCAGATCGCCGCGACGATCGAGCGGGCCATCGAGGGCGACGGTGAGTACGAGTACGAGAGCCGGATCCTGACCCCCCAGGGCACCACCCGGTGGCTCCGCTCACGAGGTGTCATCGACCGCGACGGCACCGGTGGGCTCGTGGCCATGCACGGCACCTGTCAGGACATCACCGCGCTGCGGGCCGTCTCCGAGGCCGCTGACGCGGCGACGACGCGCCTGAGGCTCCTGCACGAGATGGCCGAGGCCTCCAACCAGTCCACCACCCTGCTCGAGGCGTTGACCCGGGCCGGACGTGCACTGGACGAGAGCAGCGACTGGCACTCGACAGCACTGTGGGTGCGCTCGCGCCGCGACGGCGACCTCCGGCTCGTCGACGGTCCGGCTCCCCCCACGACGCCCCCGGTGGCCCCGCCCGATCTCGCCCTCGCCGAGGCCTGCTGGGCGTCGGGGGAGCTGACGACCGCGGCGTCCGGCTCTCCCGGCCACGCCATCGTCTGCCTGCCCATCCGCATCGAGGGCCGTGTCATCTGCGTCGTCCAGATGGAGGCCGCGACCACCGAGCTCGACGAGGCCACCCGAGAGCTGTTGCTCCAGGTCGCCGGGCAGCTGGGCCGAGTCGCGGAGCGGGAGAACATCGCGACCGAGCTGTCCGAGGCCCGCGACGAGGCGATGGAGGCCTCGGCGCAGAAGACGGCCTTCCTGGCCACGATGAGCCACGAGATCCGGACACCGATGAACGGCGTCATCGGCCTGACCGACCTGCTCCTGCGCACCGACCTCGACCCGCAGCAGCTGCGCCTGACCGACGCGCTCCGCGGTGCCGGGCAGACCCTGCTCGCGCTGATCACCGACATCCTCGACCTCACCAAGATCGAGTCCGGGACCGTCGAGCTGGAGCACGCCCCCTTCGAGGTCGCCGCCCTGCTCGAGCAGACCACGACCGTGATCTCCGCGCCGGCGCACGAGAAGCGGCTCGAGCTCGTGGTCGACTGCGACCCAGGCGTGCCCCCCGTGGTCCTCGGCGACCGCCTCCGGCTCGGACAGGTGCTCACCAACCTGGCCTCCAACGCGGTGAAGTTCACCGAGCAGGGCGAGGTCGTCGTGCAGCTCCGGCTCGAGGAGCCGGCCGACGACGGGCGCGTGCAGCTGCGCGGCGAGGTGCTCGACACCGGGGTCGGCGTCGAGGGCGATGTCGCCGCGCTGTTCGAGGCCTTCACCCAGGCCGACCGCTCCACCACCCGCAGCCACGGTGGCACCGGGCTGGGCCTGACCATCTCGCGGCGCCTCGTGGAGGACATGGGTGGCTCGATCAACGCCGAGGCACGTCCGGGCGGAGGGAGTCGCTTCTGGTTCGTCGTGCCCCTGGACGTCGCCACAGACGTCGCCACACCCGCACGGCACCTCGCCCCACGCCGGGTGCTGGTCGTCGACGACAACTCCAGCGCCCGCTCCGCGACCGTCCGTCAGCTGCAGTCGTGGGGCCTGGAGCCGGTGCCGGCCGCCTCCGCCGAGGACGGCCTGGCCGCACTCCTGGCCGCGGCGCGGACCGACTCACCGCTCACCCTGGCCCTGGTCGACCTGCACATGCCCGGGACGGACGGCCTCGCCCTGGCGCGGGAGGTCGCCTCGCACGACGTCCTCTCCGACGTGGCGCTGATCCTCCTGTCCGACGACCCCTCCACCTCCCAGGACCTCGCCACCGCCGCCGGCTTCCGCTGCACCGTCACCAAGCCCGTCCGGGCCGCGGAGCTGTACGACGCGGTGCTCGCTGCGACGGTGTCGACCGGTGAGCTCATCCTCGCCCGGCCCTCCGCAGAGTCAGCCGGACAGCGACCGCCCACGCTGGACCTGCGCGTGCTCGTCGTGGAGGACAACCCCGTCAACCAGCTGGTGGCCCAGGGCCTCCTCGAGGCACTCGGCTGCACCAGCGACGTGGTGTCCAACGGCCTCGAGGCCGTCGACGCCCTGGCGCCGGGCCACACCTACGACGTCGTGCTGATGGACTGCCGGATGCCGCGCATGGACGGGTTCGCGGCCACCGAGCACGTCCGCGCACACGAGGGCGGCGCCCGGGTGCCGATCATCGCGATGACGGCCTCGGTGCTGGCCGGCGAGCGCGACCGGTGCCTGGCGGCCGGGATGGACGACTTCCTCACCAAGCCGGTCGACCCCGCCGCCCTGGGCCGTACGCTCGCGTCCTGGTCACCTCGTGGCAGGGCCTCCCCCGTGCCTGGCACCCGGCCGAGCCCGGCAGGCCGGTCGACCAGGCAGCCGGCGACACCGTCGACGAGCCGTGCGGCCGCGCGCACACCCACCTTCGACGAGGCCCCGGTCCTCGACCACGAGCGGGTCGAGATGCTCAGCGAGCTGGTCCGCGACGGGGTGGACTTCTTCCAGCGCACCCGCGACTCATTCCTGGGCCGGATCGAGGGCACGATGACGGCGCTGGGAGCGGCCGTCGTCAGCGCCGACCTGGCGGAGGTCACGGCCGCGTCCCACCAGCTCAAGGGGAGCGCGCTCAACCTCGGTCTGACTCGGCTCGGCAACGCCGCGGCTCAGGTCGAGACCGTCTCGTCGGCCGGCGACCTGCCGGCGCTCGAGGAGGCCGTCGCCCGGCTACGGCTCGCGGTGAGCGAGGGCGTCGACGCCCTGGCCTGCGTCGCGACCGACGGTGGACCCACGGGATCGTAGGATCGGGACCGGACCCGCGCCACCCCTGCGGGGCCGCCTCCGGCCGACAGCGACCGGAGGCACCCGGACCACCACCCTCGTGGTCACCGACCCACCGAACGGACACCCTCCGATGAGCGTCCCCAGCAGCACCACCCCACCCCCCGTCGCCGACCCCGGGCACGAACCCTCGCACCTCGACGTCTTCGAGGCGGGGGCCGAGCACGAGCAGGTCGTCTTCTGCAACGACCCGGCCACCGGCCTGCGAGCCGTCGTCGCGATCCACTCCACAGCGCTCGGACCCGCCCTCGGCGGCACCCGCTTCCACCCCTACGCCTCGACAGCGGACGCGGTCGCCGACGTCCTCGACCTCTCGCGCGGGATGTCCTACAAGGCCGCGCTGGCCGGGCTCGACCTCGGCGGCGGCAAGGCGGTGATCATCGGCGATCCCACGACCCTCAAGTCCGAGGGCCTGCTGCGCGCCTACGGGCGCTTCGTGCAGTCGCTGGGCGGTCGCTACTACACCGCCTGCGACGTCGGCACGTTCTCCGCCGACATGGACCACGTCGCGCGCGAGTGCTCCTACGTCACCGGCCGCACCGTCGCCCACGGAGGCGCCGGCGACAGCTCCGTCCTGACCGCGTACGGCGTGTTCCGCGGGATGCAGGCGGCCGGCGAGGCCGCGTGGGGGTCGGGCGCCGTCCTCGAGGGTCGGCGCGTCGGAGTGGCCGGCGTCGGCAAGGTCGGCCGCCACCTGGTCGGCCACCTCCTCGAGGTGGGAGCACGCGTCGTCGTGACCGACGTGTGGGAGCCCGCCGTGTCCCGGATCCTCGACGAGCACCCGCAGGTCGAGGTCGCGGCCTCGACCGAGGACCTCGTGGCCGGCCGGCTCGACGTGTACGCGCCCTGCGCCCTGGGGCACGCGTTGACCGACGACGTCGTGCAGACCCTCTCGGCGACCGTGGTCTGCGGCGCCGCCAACAACCAGCTCGCCCACCCGGGGATCGAGAAGACGCTCGCCGAGCGAGGCATCGCCTACGCCCCCGACTACTGCGTCAACGCAGGCGGCCTCATTCAGGTCGCCGACGAGCTGGCCGGCTTCTCGTTCGAGCGCGCCCAGCAGCGCGCGGACGGCATCTACGAGACCACACGGGAGGTCTTCGAGCTTGCCGCCTCCGACGGCGTCCCCCCGGCTGTCGCAGCCGACCGGCTCGCCGAGCGACGGATGCACGAGATCGGTCGGCTCCGCGGCGTGTGGCTTCCCTGAGCGCACCCCTCGCGCTGACCCGTCAGACATGTCTGACGGGTCACCGCACACTCCGCCGACCCGTCAGACATGTCTGACGGGTCGGCGCGGATCACCCTGGAGAGGGCACGAGGAACGGCACGACCAGCCGACATCGCCGCCAGCCCGGACCAGCCGGGCAGGCGGCAGGGGGCGAGCAGGTGATCAGGTCAGTCGCGAGAACGCTCGTCGAGGTCTGCCCATTCGTCGGGCACCTCTGCTGCCTGATCCTCGGTGGACTCATCGCCATGCATCTCGCGCGCCAGAGCCCCGAAGTCAGTCTCGTGGGTCCGGTACTTCAGGTCGCGTGCGACCTTCGTCTGCTTGGCTTTCGCTCGGCCGCGGCCCATAGGGTCCAGCCCCCTCGCACACTCGGCCGGACGCCGCACGGCGGGTCCGGGCTTCCTCAACAGAATCTCGTGGGGGTAACGCTACCTGCTGGCTGTCTGTTCCGGCACTCCGGAGGGGGGTGCGCCGCGAAAATCACACCGAATCCCGCCTGAAACCGGCTCCGCCGGCCCCACTCGGCCCGTCTCGGCGCCTCCGGCACCGTCACGGTCTCGTCGGGCAGGAGGTCACCAGTCGGGGTGCTGACCCACCAGGCGGACGGTGGCGTCCTGGTCGGGGTCGACGTCGACCTCGCCGACGACCCAGGCGCGGATCCCGAACCCGTCCAGCAGCGACAGCGAGGCGTCGATGGAGGCCGGGTCCGAGACCGCCACCATGCCGACGCCGCAGTTGAGGGTGGCCTCGAGGTCGAGCTGCGACACACCGCCGACCTGCCGGACTACGTCGAAGATGGGGGCAGGGTTCCAGGTGCCGCGCTCGAGGGTGGCGCGCAGCTCGGCCGGCATCACCCGCGCGAGGTTGGCAGCCAGTCCGCCGCCGGTCACGTGCGACATCGCGTGCACCTCGGTGGACGCCGCCAGCGTCAGGCAGGCCTTGGTGTAGATCCGCGTGGGCTCGAGCAGCTCCTCGCCCAGGGTGCGCCCGAGCTCGGGGACCTCGCGGTCCAGCGCCCAGCCGGCCTTCTCGAGCAGGACGTGACGCACCAGCGAGTAGCCGTTGGAGTGCAGCCCGGACGCTGCCATCGCGATCACGGCGTCACCGGGGCGCACCCGCCCGGGGCCGAGGAGCTTGTCGGCCTCCACCACGCCCGTCGCGGCCCCGGCGACGTCGTACTCGTCGGGAGCCAGCAAACCGGGGTGCTCGGCCGTCTCGCCCCCGATCAGGGCGCAGCCGGCCTCCAGGCACGCCTCGGCGATGCCCTTGACGATGGCCGCGATCCGCTCCGGGACCACCCGCCCGGTGGCGATGTAGTCGGTCATGAAGAGCGGCTCGGCACCGCAGACGACCAGGTCGTCGACCACCATGCCGACGAGGTCGAAGCCGATCGTGTCGTGCACGTCCATCGCCTGGGCGATGGCCACCTTCGTCCCGACCCCGTCGGTCGAGGTCGCCAGCAGCGGGCGCGTGTAGCGGGTCAGCGCGGAGGCGTCGAAGAGCCCCGCGAAGCCGCCGAGCCCCCCGATCATCTCGGGACGGCGTGCCTTGTCGACCCAGACCTTCATCAGCTCGATCGCGGTGTCGGCCGCCTCGATGTTGACGCCGGCGTCGGCGTACGACGTGGACGCGCCGTCGCCGGTGCTCGCCGTCCTCGCCGGGCTCGAGGGGAGGCCCGAGAGGTCGGAAGGGTCGGTGGACGGTGCGACCGGCGGCTGAGCCATGAGCGCCCCTTTACGGGTTGTTGAGGACGGGCAGCGCCTTGCCCAGCGTGGGCGTGGACAGGGAGGTCTCCAGCAGGTGCTTGCCCAGCTGGCTCTCGGGCGGCAGCGGGATCGGGTACTCACCGGTGAAGCACGCCCGGCAGAGGTTGTCGGCCGGCTGACCGGTCGCCTGGATCATCCCGTCGAGCGAGATGTAGCCGAGGCTGTCGGCGCCGACACTCGCGGCGATCTCGTCGGCGTCCAGCCCGTTGGCGATCAGCTCGGCGCGGGTCGCGAAGTCGATGCCGTAGAAGCACGGCCACTTCACCGGCGGGCTGGAGATCCGCACGTGCACCTCGAGCGCACCGGCCTCACGGAGCATCCGCACCTGGGCACGCTGGGTGTTGCCGCGCACGATCGAGTCGTCGACCACCACGATCCGCCGGCCCCGGATCATGTGCTCGAGGGCGTTCAGCTTGAGCCTGATGCCGAGCTGGCGCAGCGTCTGACTTGGCTGGATGAACGTGCGGCCGACGTAGGCGTTCTTGACGAAGCCCTGACCGAACGGGATGCCGCTCTCCTCGGCGTACCCGGAGGCTGCGGGGGTGCCGGACTCCGGCACGGGCATCACCATGTCGGCGTCCACGGGGAACTGCCGGGCGAGCTCGCGACCCATCTCGACGCGGGCCTCGTGGACGCTGCGTCCGCTGATCCGGGCGTCGGGCCGGGCGAGGTAGACGTACTCGAAGACGCAGCCCTTGGGCTTCGGCTCGGCGAAGGTGTGGGAGCGCAGCCCCTGGTCGTCGATCACGATCATCTCGCCGGGCTCGACCTCACGGATCACGCTGGCTCCGATGGTGGCCAGGGCGGCGTCCTCGCTGGCGACCACCCAGCCGCGGTCCAGCCGACCCAGCACGAGCGGCCGGATCCCCTGGGGGTCGCGAGCGGCGTAGAGGGTGTCCTCGTTCATCCAGACCAACGAGAAGGCGCCGTTCAGCAGCGGCAGCACCTCAAGGGCGCGCTCCTCCAGGCTGGTGTCGGGGTGGTGGGCCAGGAGCGCCGTCACCAGGCCGGTGTCGTTGGTCGAGGACTCCAGGGCCCGCGCGTGGATGTCGAGCTCCCCGGAGTCGCTGGGGAGGTCGGCGACGGCCTGGGCCAGGTCGTGGGTGTTGATCAGGTTGCCGTTGTGGCCCAGTGCGATCGATCCGTCGGCCGTGGGACGGAAGGTGGGCTGGGCGTTCTGCCAGGTGCTGGCGCCGGTCGTGGAGTAGCGCGAGTGCCCGATGGCCAGGTGGCCCTTGAGCGAGTCGAGCGTGGTCTCGTCGAAGACCTGCGAGACCAGGCCCATGTCCTTGTAGACGAGGATCTGGCGACCGTTGCTGACCGCGATCCCCGCGGACTCCTGGCCGCGGTGCTGCAGGGCGTAGAGCCCGAAGTAGGTGAGCTTGGCGACGTCCTCACCGGGAGCCCACACCCCGAAGACGCCGCAGGCGTCCTGGGGCCCCTGGTCGTGAGGGTCGAGGGCGGCAGTGAGACGTCCGTCGCCGCCGAGCCGTTGTCCGCGACTGCTCAGGTAGGGCACAGTGATGAGTCTAGGAGATCGGGCGCTCGTCGGTGTCATCCCCCGTGCCGTGAGGTCGCCCGCACTGACGAAGGTACCGACCGTGAGCGCCGAGGCCCATCACCAGCAGCGGCGTTTCGACGTCGCTCAGTGGTCCGACGCCTCCTCCCACGAGTCCCTCCAGCTGCTCCTGCGCCTGGACGCTCCTGACGGCCCGCTGCCGGGCTGCGGGGACGAGGAGGGCCTCGAACGGGTGCTCACCAACCTGGTGGGCAACGCCGCGAAGCGCACCTCCCGCGGCGGCACGGTGCCGCTGGCGGTGACCTACCTGGATCACGAGGTAGAGATCGCCGTGGCCGACGAGGCCATCGGGATCTCCCAGGAGGACCAGGAGCGGCGCGTCAGGTCCCTGCCCGTGCCCGACCCCCTGACCCGACACTGACGGGGACAGGCTCAGCGCATGTTGCGCGCGCCCTCCTCGACGGCCTCGCGGATCCGGGCGTAGGTGCCGCAGCGACAGATGTTGCGGATCTCGTCGAGGTCGGACTCGCGCAGCTGGCGGCCCTCACGGCGTACCTTCTTGACCGTGGCGACCGCCGCCATGATCTGCCCGGGCTGGCAGTAGCCGCACTGCGGCACGTCCCGGTCGATCCAGGCCTGCTGCATCGGGTGGAGCTTCTTGCCGACCGTGTCGGGCAGCCCCTCGATGGTGGTGACCCGGTCCTTCTTCTTCAGGTCACCGACCTTGACCGAGCACGGGTTGAAGGCCTTGCCGTTGATGTGGGAGGTGCACGCCTTGCACACGTTGATCCCGCAGCCGTACTTGGGGCCGGTGACCCCGAGCAGGTCGCGCAGGACCCAGAGGACACGGACGTCGTCGTTCACGTTCACCGTGACGGGCTTGCCGTTGAGGATGAAGGTCTGCTTGGGCATCTGTTTGCTCCTTCGTCTCTCAGTAGGTGAACTTGAGGCCGTTGGTGGGTGACTTCGGCACGGGCGGCACGAACGTCTTGGGCTTGAACGAGATCTCACCGTGGTTGATCGGAAACGCCGTGGGCACCTTGCCGACGGCTCGTGCGTAGGCACACGCCACGGCGGCCGCCGAGGCAGGCACGCCGGCCTCACCGGCACCACCGGGCTGGTCGACCCCGGGATCCATGATGTGGACGTCGATCTTGCGGGGCACGTTCCACTGGCGGGTGTAGAAGTAGTTGTCCCAGCTGGCCTCGAGGAACTTGCCGTTGCGCAGGTGACAACTGCTCGTGAGAGTGAGCGCCAGCCCGTCCATGAAGCCGCCCTGCATCTGGGCCTCGAGGCCACGTGGATTGATCACGAGCCCGGCGTCGACGGCCATCACGACCTTGGTGACCCGGGGCCCGGTGACCGCGTTGCGGATCTTGCGGTTGACGGTGCTGGGCCGGGTGTCGATCTCCACGAGCACGGCCGTGGAGCCCTTGTACTCCTTGTGCACGGCGATGCCCTGGGCCCGGTGGGCCGGCATCTTGCGTCCCCAGTTGCCTTCCTCGGCGACCTTCTCCAAGCACGCCCGGGTGCGCTCGTCCTTGATGAACTTCAGCCGGAACTCCAGCGGGTCCATCTTCATCTTCTTCGCCATCATGTCGATGACCAGCTCGCTGGCGACCGCGGTGTCGGGCGAGTAGATGTTGCGCATGCTGCCGGTGTTGAACCGACCGTCGGTCTCGCTGAGCAGCTGGGTCACCGCCCCGAAGTTGTAGGGCAGCTCCTGGGTCAGGGTGAAGATCGTCTCGGAGAAGGCGAGGCCGCCGAGGGCCTTGCCCACCGAGGTCGGCGCCTCGTCGAGGGTCGAGGTGATGATCTCACCCAGGCCGTGACTGAAGTCGGTGACCACGCTGGTGTTGCGCTGCTCGAAGCTGAGCACCTCGTTGCCGAGCATCGTCGCCCGGACGCGCGAGGTGACCATCGGGTGCAGGCGACCCTGGCGCGGCTCGTCGGCGCGGTGCCACATGAGTCGCACCGGCTTCTTCATCTTCTTCGAGATCTTCGCGGCCTCGATCGCGGCGTCGCTGAAGAGCTTGTGTCCGAACGAGCCACCGCTGGTGATGACGTTGACCTTGACCTGGTCCTGGCGCAGGCCGACCGCCTGGGCGATGTTCTGCTGCGCCAGGATCGGCACCTTCAGGCCTGCCCAGATCTCGGCAGAGTCCTCGCGCACGTCGGCGATCGCGCAGTTGGGCTCCAGCGCCGCGCTGCTGCGGAAGGCGAAGGCGAAGTCGGCGTCGATCTGGTCGGCCAGGATCGGGACGTTCGGCACGATCATCGGGATCTCGGCCCGCTTCAGCCCGGCCAGGATGGTGTGGTCGGACTCGCCCTCGACGCTGCCCTTGTTCCAGACGACGTCCATCTCCCGGATGGCGTCGATGCACTGGCCGAACGTGCGGGCACGCACGGCGATGCCGGTGTTGACCTTCACGACGTCCTTGACGCCGGGCATCCGCTTGATCTTCTTGCGGTTCTTGAGCCGGCGCGGCGACCCGTTGAGGGTCGGCGGGCGGCACACCATCGTGGGCAGAGCGCCCTTGACGTCGAGGTCCATCGAGAAGTTCTTCTGACCCGTGACCGCGGCCAGGGCGTCGTCGCGGTTGTGGGGACGGCCCACGACCTTGCGGTCCTTGGCCTCCTTGAGGACCACCTCGACCTTCTTGGTCTGGGGGCTGGCCGCCTTGTCCGCCAGGTCGCCGTAGGAGATCGTGGTGCCGTCGGGCGCCTCGATCAGACCCTCGTAGGTGCGCAGCCGCGCCACGGCGTACCCGAGCTCGATGGCCGCGGCGTCGAGGAGCGCGTTGCGCGCGATCGCGGCAGCGACCCGGATCGGGGTGTACGTCGACACGGTGGTGTTGGAGCCACCGGTGAGCTGGTTGAGCAGCAGCTCGGGACGGGCCGGGGCCAGCGTCACCTTGACCTTGGAGACCGGCAGGTCGAGCTCGTCGGCGAGGATCATCGCCGTCGAGGTCGTGATGCCCTGGCCGACCTCGGCGCGCGGGATCGCGAACGAGGCGGTCCCGTCCTTGTTGATCGTGACCGAGATCAGCGCCGAGGTGGGCAGGGCCGCGTCGGTCTGCAGGTCCTCCAGGTCGTAGAGCTCGGGGATCTGAGGGGCCGACGGGATGACCGCGTCGGCGCGCGGGGTGGCGGCGAACTCCGCGGCGGCGACCAGCGTCGTCCCGCCGACCACGTAGCCGAGGAAGCTGCGCCGTCCCAGTCCCGAGCCGCCGGAACCGCCGGTCCCGTCGGCGCTGCTCGGGTTGTGCATGTTGCCTGCGTCCGTCGCCGTCTCTGCGATCGACATCTCGACACCCCACGATCCGTCCACGCCCCGGAGTGGACCCCGGCGTCGGTGCGCAGACTCCTGCCACTGTGTCACCCATCACAAAGTTGCACCATGCGCTCGGTGCTCACCGTCATCGAGCGAAGAGTGTGCAATCCGCACAGGCGTCAGTCCTGACGAGTCGACGACCCTCAGCGCGCGAGACGCAGGCGCCAGGCGCGCAGGGCCAGGTCGAGGTCGACCGGAACGGCGTCGTCGCTCAGCCGGTGGCCGGTGACCTCGGTGAACCGGTGCAACCGGTTGGCGACGGTGTTGCGGTGACAGTGGACGACGGCGGCCGTGCGGGTCGCCGAGCCACCGCTGGCCACCCAGGCGCCCAGGGTGTCGATGAGCGCCCGCGACTCCCCCGGCACCAGGGCGAGCACCGGGCCGAGCCACCGCTCGACCAGGCGCGAGGCCACCTCCGGCGAACCGAGCAGCAGCGCCTCCGGCAGCCGGTCGTCGAACCGGGCCAGTCCCACCCCCTTGCCCTGGGCCCGCAACGCCAACGAGGCCTGGACGTAGCCGTGCTCGACGCCGCTGAGGCCGGGGACCACCGAGGAGACCCCGAGCGCGCCGTCGGTCTCGGAGCTGAGCCGCTCCAGTGCATGCAGCGCCTCAGCGGGCGAGTCGTCGCGCAGCGCGACCAGCCCCACCACGTCAGCCGTACGGCGTACCCAGGCGGTGGCGTGCAGGCCCAGGGCCTGCTCCGCCAAGCGCAGCCGGAGCTCGGTGGCCACGACGACGAGCAGGTCCGCGTCGGCGGGGAGGTCCAGGAGCAGCGCGGCCTCGCGCGCGAACCCGGGCTCGCGGGCTCGCCCTCCGAGGACGCCCTCCCAGAGCTCGGCGCGCTGCTGCTCGTCGGCCCGGACGAGGGTGAGCTCCTGGTGGTGGTAGGCGGTGGCGACCTGGGCGGACGTCGCGTCGACGACCTCCCACAGCCGGGTGCCGATCTCGCGCACGGCCAGTGCGTCGAGCGCGGTGTCGCCCACCTCGACCAGGTCGTCCCAGATGAGTCGGCCGCCCATCCGGTAGGAGCGCAGCACGTCGTCGAGGGGCAGTCCCTGCTCGGCGCGGCGACGGCCGGTCTCCCGAGCAGCGCCGTAGACCGGGTCGTCCTCGTCCGGCAGCCCCTCCTGGGCCACGGCAGCGCGCAGGATCTCGAGCACGCGGTCGATGTTGTCGTGGCAGGAGCGCCGCAGGTCGTCGTGCGTGACGGTCGAGCTGGCGGCGTAGTTGGCGTTGACGCTGACGATCGTCTCGACCAGCCGGTCGGTGATCGCGTCGACCCGCGCGGCCCGGTGCTGGTCGAGGAACGCGAGCGTCGCGTCGTGGACGGTGGTCACGTGGTGGCTCGGCGGGGCGACACGGCCGGCGGTCAGGCGCCGAGGTTGCGCAGCAGGAACGACTCCGCGAGCACGACCTTGGTGAACTCCCCCAGGTGGAGCCCCTCGTTGGCACCGTGGGCCCGGGTGTCGGGGTCCTCGACGCCGGTGACCAGCACGCTGGCCTCGGGGAAGGCCTCCAGGAACTCCGCGATGAAGGGGATCGACCCACCCACGCCCATGTCGACCGGCTCCGTCCCGTCCCAGGCCTCGGCGAAGGCGGCGCGGGCCGCGTCGTACGCCGGTCCGTCGGCCTCGATCTGGGTGGCCTCGCCGGTGTCGGTGGTGGTGGCGGTCAGCTGCGCGCCCCATGGGACGTGGGCCTCGAGGTGCCGGTGCAGCGCTGCCTCGGCGCTCGCGGTGGTGTCGCCAGGGGCGATCCGCATGCTGATCCGCGCCCGGGCCGCAGGGACGAGGGTGTTGGAGGCTCCCTCGACCTTGGGGGCGTCGAGGCCGGTGATGCTCAGGGACGGCTTGGTCCACAGACGCTCGACCACTGAGCCGCTGCCGATCCAGTGTGTCTCCGCACGGGCCCCGGACTCGGCGCGCAGCCGCTCCTCGGGGTAGACGACGTCGGCGGCGGGTCCGCTGTGCAGTCCCTCGACGGCGACGTTGCCCTCGTCGTCGTGCAGCGTGGCGATCAGGCGACTCAGCGCCATCAGCGCGTCCGGGACGAGACCACCCCACATGCCCGAGTGCACCGCGTGGGTCAGGGTGCGCACCTCGACGTCGACGCGGACCAGGCCGCGCAGGCTCGTGGTCAGCGCCGGCACGCCGATGTCCCAGTTGCCGGAGTCGGCGATCACGATGACGTCGGCGCGCAGCGCCTCCTGGTGCTCCTTCAGCAACGCCGGGAGCGTCTCGGAACCGACCTCCTCCTCGCCCTCGATGAACATCGTGACGTTGACCGGGAGGTCGTCGCCGAAGACCCGCAGCGCACCGAGGTGGGCGGCGATGCCGGCCTTGTCGTCGGCGGCACCGCGGGCGAAGAGGCGACGTCCGCTCGAGGAGTCGCGCTCGGTGGGCTCGAAGGGCGCGGAGTCCCAGTCGGCGTGGTCGTTCTCCGGCTGGACGTCGTGGTGTGCGTAGAGCAGCACGGTGGGGGCGCCCTCGGGGCCGGGCTTGTGCGCGATCACGGCAGGCGCCCCGCCGTCGGCGCTGACGATGTCGACGCTGGCGAACTTCTCGGCCCGGAGGAGCTCGGCGACGGCCTCGGCACTGCGCTGCACCTCGGAGGCGCGCGCCGGGTCGGCACTGACGGACTCGATCCGGACCAGGTCCTCGAGGTCACGGCGGATGCCCGGCAGGAGGTCGGCCACCGTGCTGCGGATGTCGTCGCTCGTCTTCGCACTCATGTCTCGCAACCTATCCGGTGGGCGACAGGGCGCCTGCCGGGGTCACCAGGGGACGACGTGGCCCCGCGCAGGCCGTGTGCGGGGCCACTTCGTCAGCGACTATCCCGGCTGGTGCAGCGGGAGGTACGTCGTCAGGTCGGTGCGCTCGCCGCTGGCGCTGACCCGGCCGCTCGCGAGTGCCTGGGCCCAGGTCAGCTCGCCGGTCGCGAGGCCCACCCACGTCACCGCGTCCAGCTCGACCACCGCGGGCGGCGTGCCGCGGGTGTGCCGCACCCCGGCGATGACCTGCACGGCGGCGTACGGCGGCACGCGCACCTCGACCGAGGCGCCCGGCGCGCGGGACTCGAGCACTGCGAGGAAGTGCTTGACCAGGAGGCGGAGGTCGGCCCGGTCGGCCGCGTCGCCGTCGTCCGCGACCCGACCGAGGGCGGCCGAGACGTCCGCGGCAGGGGCGATGCGGAGACGGGCAGGCACCGGGTGAGGCTACGCCGGACCGCGACCGGACGTGTAGACAGGGACCATGGACCCACATGACTCCGGCCGCGCCGCCCGCCAGCTCGAGACCCTGCACGCGATGTGCTACTTCGCCCCCGAGGTGGAGGCCGAGCTGGTCGACCTCGGGATCCGCAAGGGTCGCGGCACCTACTTCGCCGGTCGCTCGGCGCCGATGGGCCGTGTCGGCGCGGGTCCCGTGGCGGCGACGTTCTTCGTGTTCAACCCGGCCCTGGTCGCCAAGCTGGTCCCGGCCTGCTGGGAGGCGGCCTCCCCCGAGGACGCGTACGCGGCCCGGGTGCGCGGCGTCGACGCGGCGTACCGGCGCCTCCTGGGCGACGAGGCGCTGACCGACCCGGGCATCGCCGAGGCAGCCGAGCTGCTGCGCGGAGCCGTCGGCGCGTGCGACCCCGCGGGGCGTCCGCTGTACGCCGCCCACGCCGACCTCGACTGGCCCGAGGTCCCGCACCTCGCGCTGTGGCACGGCCTGACGTTGCTGCGGGAGTACCGCGGCGACGGGCACATCGCGGCACTGCTCTCGGCCGGGCTCACCGGGATCGAGGCGCTGGTCTCGCACACCGCGACCGGGACCGGCTTCACCGTCGGCGCCGCCCAGCTCACCCGGGCCTGGTCGCCGGAGGAGTGGGCGGCGGCGTCCGCGTCGCTCGACGAGCGGGGGCTGCTCGACGCCGAGGCGGGGACCCTCACCGCCGACGGCGAGGCGCTGCGCACCTCCATCGAGGCGGCCACCGACGAGATGGCCGCCGCCCCCTGGGACGTCATCGGCGAGGACGGGACCAAGCGGCTCAAGGAGGTCGGGATGCCGATGGTCAAGGGCATGCTCGCCGGCGGGATCTTCCCGGAGGGCGTCTTCGCCTGAGGGTTGCCGGTCGTCCCGGGCGGGGGCCGGGCTCAGGTGGCCGAGGCGAAGCGCTGCGCCGTACGCCGTAGCGCGTCGCGCAGCTCGGGCGGCGACTCGACGGTGATCGCGCCCTCGACCTGGGCCAGCACCATCACCGGCCAGCGCAGGTCGTCGACGTTCATCGACAACCGGCACCCCGCGCCGTCCGGCAGCGGCTCGACCTCTCCCCAGATGCCCACGGCGCGGCGTACGTCGTCGACCGGGGCGTCGACGATGACCCGGACGTCGTAGCGCTGCGGCATCCGTCGGATGCCCGACTGGACGAACGTCAGGGCGTCCGTGGCAGGCAGGTCACGCGGCAGGAAGCGTCGACCGGTCGACGCGGGCTCGCTCATCCGGTCGACGCGGAACGAGCGCCAGTCGTCGCGGTCGCGGTCGAAGCCGACCAGGTACCAGCGGCGACCGAGGGACACCAGGCGGTGCGGCTCGACGCGACGGACGACCGCGTCGGAGTCGGCGGCGCCCCGGGTCGTGTAGCCGAAGTGCAGCAGCTCGTCGTCACGGCAGGCCTGGGCCAGGGTGGTCAGGACCCGGGCGTCGACCGTGGGGCCGCCTCCCCAGGGACGCGCGGCGTCGGTCTGCGACGCCAGCGCATCGATCCGGCGCCGGAGCCTCGGTGGCATCAGCCCGGTCACCTTGGTCAGGGCGATCACCGAGGTCTCGGCCATCCCGCCGACGGAGCCGGCGGCGGCGCTGCGCAGGCCGACCGCGATCGCGACCGCCTCGTCGTCCTCCAGGACGAGCGGCGGGAGGGTGCCACCCGCGCGCAGCTGGTAGCCGCCGGCCACCCCTCGTGCCGCGTCGACGGCGTACCCGAGGTCGCGCAGGCGTTCGATGTCGCGACGCAGCGTGCGCGGGCTGACCTCGAGTCGCGTGGCGAGCTCGTCGCCGGGCCAGAAGCGGTGGGTCTGCAGCAGCGAGAGCAGGCTGAGCATCCGGGCACTGGTCGACATCCGCCCAGAGTAGGACTCATTGGGGTCAGGATCTGGCCGCAATGGCTTGTTGGCCGGCGGTGGCCGCCTGCCTCGTCCTCGGCGAGCGGGGCGGCGCACCGTGGGGTCCCTGACCCCGGAGCCGTCCCGGGACACCTGGCAGAGGGTCTCGTCGCTGCCCGACGCGTGATCGCCGATCGTCCCCCGTCGCTCAGCCGATCGTGTCCAGGATTCCCAGCGTCCGCGCCCAGGCCTCGGAGCCCGCGTCGATCAACGTGAAGTGGTCACCGCCCTCGATGGTGACCAGCTCCGCGCTCGCCCCGTCGGCGGTGGCGGCTGCGACGTACCGCTCGGACTGGCTGATCGGGACGTTGCCGTCGTCGGTACCGTGGACGCACCACAACGGCTGCTCGAGCGGCACCTGCTGCTGCGGGTCGAGCGGCGCGTCGTCCGGTCCGGGCTCGTGCCCGAGGAAGGTGGCCACCGCACCGCCGCCGAGACCTTCGGAGTCACCGGTGACGAGGTCGAGCACGCCGGCCTGGGAGATGACGTGCGTGACGGCGACACCGCCCTCCCACTGCGGGAAGCGCCCGCGCGAGCCTGCCCAGGCAGCCAGGTGCCCCCCGGCGGAGTGACCGAGGGTGACGACGGTGGAGGTGTCCAGGTCGAGGTCCGCGAGCTTGTCGATGCCGGCGGCCACGTCGTCGAACGTGGTGGGGTCACCGCCGCCGTTGCCGACCCGGCGGTACTCGAGGTTCCACGCCGCCCAGCCCGCGGCAGCCAGGCTCGCGGCCAGCGGGGTGCCGAGGGTGTAGTCGTACTGGCTGAGCCAGAAGCCGCCGTGGATCACCACCACGACGCCGCGCGGCGCACCCTCGGGGAGGTGGAGCTCGCCGAACTGGCTGGGGTCGGGCCCATAGGCCAGCCGTCCCGCTCCAGCCGGACCGTCGGCGTTGTCGTCGGTGGTCACGGAGGCCTCCTGGTCGGTCGGTGACGAGCACGCACCGAGGGCGAGGCCCGCCAGGCCGACGGCGGGCAGTCCGAGCAGAGTACGGCGTGCGATCACGGCAGTGATTCGCTCGTGGTCGCCGATCGGATGGACGTGTGGGTCAGCGCCCGACCAGCCGTCGGGGCACGACGGTGACCGGGAATGGCTCGACGAGGACGAGCGGCCCGTCGGCCGGCTTCCTGGACAGGTGCGACACCCAGGACGACATCAGGTCGAGGACCCTGCCGTCGGGCATGCACAGCTCGTCGCGCAGCGCGCTCACCGCCGCGATCGCGCCCTCATCCTGTGGGCGCCGAGGCGCGTCGGCGCATAGAAGTCACTACGCGCGGGATTGCGCCCGCGCTCGCCGGCGATAGAGGTAGGGCAGTCCGCCGCCTACGGGCGAAGGTCGCCCCGCTTCGCTTGGATCCCCTCGGCGCCGTGCTCGAGAAGCTCAAGGATGTCGTCGGCTTGGAACAGTGCGGACTTTCGATACTTTCCGGAGGCGGCTCGGACGATCCCGATGGCTTCGAGTTGCTTGACCAGTTTTTGTGCCGAGACGGAGGAGACGCCGAGATTGTCGGCCAGGAACCTGGCCGATACGACGGGGTACTCGACCACGAGATCGACTGCGCGATGGATGGATGAGTCCGACCGGAACCCTGATGCCGACTGCTTCCAGCGTTGGTGGATGTCGATGGCAGCCAGTCGGAATGCCTCAGCTGCTGATGCCGCAGCACTCACATAGTCGAGGAACCGAGCCATGTAGACGTCCAGTGCGGAGCTCCGGTCGTCACCGTCGTAGCGGTACTTCGTCAGCGCTTCGACGTACCCGCCGAGATCGCTGC
Source organism: Nocardioides sp. (assembly GCF_029937575.1). Taxonomy (GTDB): domain Bacteria; phylum Actinomycetota; class Actinomycetes; order Propionibacteriales; family Nocardioidaceae; genus Nocardioides. The sequence goes on along the minus strand of NZ_JAPYPS010000039.1, from coordinate 988 downwards.
GGAGCACCGTGGACAGTGGGATCACGCCACCGTCCACCAGCCCAGCACGCTTCAGGATGCCGTGGAAGAGCGCTCTTCCGACACGACCGTTTCCATCCTCGAAAGGGTGGATGGTCTCAAACTGCGCGTGGACAATTGCAGCTTGCACCACCGGGAGGTCACCCGCCGTGTTGACGTAGTTCAGAAGGTCGTCCATGAGAGGATCCACCAACTCGTGCGGCGGGCCCGCGTAGTCGGCGCTGAACTTGTTGCGGCCGCCGATCCACACCTGCTCAGTTCGGTATCCCGGTCGATGCCAGGGCAGGAGATCGTGGTGTATCTCTCGCACGTGGTCATGGCTCCAAGCGCCCCCGCCGAGGAGTTCGATCGCTTCCTTCATCGCATCCACATTGCGGATCACCGAGGAGGCGTTGTGCGACGCGGTCGCGTCGCCAAGCTGCGCTATGGCAATGGCTCGAGGGTTCTCACGGATGCCTTCGATCCATGACGAGGAGATGGACTCCGAGCGGATCATCGTCGAGTACAGGATCGGAAGCGGGTTGGAACGAAGTCGCTCTCCGAGGCGTGCCAGGGCGGTGGAGACCTCAGCGGCATACTCAAGGACCTCACCGTCCAGAGCGTTTGATACTGCTAGAAGCCGGTCCGGGTGGTAGCGGAGATAGCTACCACCCTGTCGATCGGCACGCGTCAGGCCTGTGAAATCGGGTGGGACATGTACTCGCTCCCAGTGAGCCACGGTTGAGTCCACCTGCTCTAGAGTTAATGTTACCGCGATAAGGTTAACTCATGCTTGGCTGGCATTCGCCCCGCGTGGCCTGCACCCGCCGCTCGTCGTTCGACACGTTCAGGTGCGTCCTTCCGCCGCGATTGCACGGCGTGAAGGCTTGCGACAGTATCGAGAATGTGTTCTAATAGACGTAGCACGCGGCCGTTGGTCGCATCCGATGCAGAAGTCCTCCGGTGGTGCTGTCGGGGCTCGTCATGATGG
>NZ_JAPYPS010000038.1:23651-34443 GCF_029937575.1 Nocardioides sp. | reverse complement strand
CTAGGAGACTGCTGAACAAAAGGCGCGCCTCCCCGCTGATCGTGGAGCTCCTGAAATCATCGGGGTCATGCAGGGTGAGGCGGATCGTCAGCGGGATCTGATGGATGTCGAGTCGGTCGCGGGGCATTTGTTGCCGGCCGGGAGTGTGTTCGCGTTCTTGGCCGAGCACCGGTTGCGGTTGTTCCCGGCGCGGATGTTCGAGGACCTGTTCCCGTCGCGTCGTGGGCGCCCCTCGCTGCCACCTGAGGTGGTGGCCTCGGTGATCGTGTTGCAGGCCCTGCATGGTCACTCCGATCGGGAGGCGGTCGAGGCGGTCACCTTCGATCTGCGGTGGAAGGCAGCGTGTGGGTACGCGATCGACGCGAAGGGCTTCGACCCCTCCACGTTGACGTACTGGCGTCGCCGGTTGGCTGCCAGTGAGCGTCCGCAGCGGATCTTCGAGGTCGTGCGGGAACTGATCACCGAAACCGGTGCCGTGGCAGGCAAGCAGCGGCGCGCCCTGGACTCCACGGTCCTTGATGACGCGGTCGCGCGTCAGGACACCGTGACCCAGCTGATCGCCTGTATCCGCCGGGTCGCCCGCGACGTGCAGGGCGCCACCGAGCTCGTCCACGGCCCGGCATCGGTCACGACCCGGCTGGGCGTGTTGTGCGGTCAGGACTACACCTCGAGTGCGAAGCCACCGATCGCGTGGGACGACCACGCCGCGCGTGAGGACCTCATCACCGCGTTGGTCAACGACGCCCTCGCGTTGCTGGACGCACTTGATGAGCGTTACCGCGATGGGCAGAGCGCCGGGCTGGATGTCATCAGCGCCTCGGGCGGTAAGGCGGCTGAGGCGGTGGCGTTGTTAGCGTTGGTCGCCGGCCAGGACGTCGAGCCGGCCGAGGGCTCTGATGGCACCGATGGGCGCTGGCGCATCGCCCGGGCGACTGCACCGGAGCGGGTGATCTCGACCGTCGACCCTGATGCCCGCCACGCCCACAAGACCCAGCAGCGCCGCCAGGACGGGTTCAAGGCCCACATCGTCATCGAGCCCGACACCGGCCTGAGCACGGCGGTCGCGCTGACCAAGGCCGCCGGGGCGGAGAACTCCGATGCGAGCATCGGTGCCGAGCTGATGGCCGCCGATGTGACCCTGGCCGGGCCCGGTGGGATCGGCGAGGGCCAGCAGGTCGAGATCCTGGGCGACTCGGCCTACGCGAGCGCGAAGATGCTCGCGGTCCTGCACGCCATGGGCTGGTTACCGCTGCTCAAACCCTGGCCGCTACGCACCGCGGTTCCCGGCGGGTTCAGCATCGACGACTTCGTCTACGACGCGGCCGCCAACACGTTGACGTGTCCGAACCAGGTCACCCGGGCCGTGTCCGAGCAGGGCCGAGTGGGCTTCAAGAATGCCTGCGCTGCTTGTCCGTTGCGTGCCCAGTGCACGACCTCGGCTGCCGGGCGGACCGTGCTCCTCGGTGAACACCATCAGCTCCAACGCGAGCACCGCCAACGCGCCACCGACGAGCACTTCCAGGCCGTCTACCGCCGCCACCGCCCGATGGTCGAACGCTCGATCGCGTGGCTGACCAGAGGCAACCGGCGCGTGCCCTACCGCGGGGTCGAGAAGAACAACACCTGGCTCCACCACCGCACCGCGGCCCTGAACCTACGCCGACTCCTGACCATGGGCCTGCACGACAACAACGGAACCTGGGCACTGGCCTGAGGGCCCGGCAAGGGGCCCCCAGCGGGACCTGTACTACCGCCACGGGCTCTTGCGCGCACCTCGCGGGCCCGTCAGGCTGACAACGCGGGCCGAACGACCCCGTGTCGCACCACGTGTGCTGACCGCAGCTCGACTGCCTTGGTGGCGTTCGGCCCGCACCCACCACTTCACGGCACCATCAACACGCGCTTGTTCAGCAGTCTCCTAGGCGGTGACGCACGGAGGGGCGCGTCCTTCCAGGTGCCTACGGGCGCGGGAGCAACGGGGTTCAGGCCCGATCTCGACTCTCAGCGAACGCTCAGCCCGGACCCACCGGACTCAGCCGGCGGCGCGTGGAGAAGGTGCACCACACCGTCGTACCCCCTTCGTCCGTGTCCGAGCCCCACTCGTCTGCCAGCGCCGCGACGAGCTGCAGGCCGCGGCCGTGCACGGACAGCGGGTCGTCCTCCGGCTCCGGCGCACGTCCGGTGCCGGCGGTGGACCCGTGGTCGCGCACGGAGAGCCGGACCGCGTCCGGTCGCCGGCTCAGCTCGATGCGCGAGCGGGAGGCTGCGTGCATCACGACGTTGGTGACGAGCTCGGAGAGGCAGAGGATGGCCGTGTCAGCGACGTCGTCGTCAACCTTCCAGTCGGTGAGGTGGCGGCGGGCGAAGCGCCGCGACAGCGCCACCGAGACCGGGAGCGGCTCGACCTCGAAGCGCGCGAGGTCGTCGCTCACGACCTCCGCGTCATCGAGGTGAGGGCCGCGGTCGACGGACACGTGCTGCATCGCCTGCCCGACCTGCACCGCAGCGCGAACAGCACTCACCTCAAGCAGTGCCACCTGGTGCGACCCGAAGCGCTGCTGCTCCTCGTAGAAGAGCACCACCCCACCGATCACCGTCTGAGCGATGTGCAGCGGGAGTGCCGCCACCGCGCGCACCCCGAGGCACCGCTGCTTGTCCACGAACTCGGCGAAGCGCGCGTCCAAGGTCTCCAGCCCGCCGATCACCGACTCACCGGTGCGCACCACGGTCGTGAGCGGCACGTCGTCGAAGGCGTCGATGTGGCACCAGTCCAGCGAGCCGCCCGCGGGTCCGGTGCTGACGACGTCGCGGTCACTCGAGGTGAAGCGCAGTCGCCGACCGGCACCCTCGGGCAGGGCGAGCCCCACTCGCGTGACGCCCGAGGTCTCGCCCAGCAGGTCCAGCACCTGCGCGACGGCGGCATCGAGGTCGACCCCAGGGCCCGCGCGCATGCCCGTCAGGGTAAACCAGTCTGCTGAACGGTCCGCAGAGCGGGAGCGACCCAGCGTTGGAGGTATCCGCGCAGCTCGGCTCCGGAGCGCTCCGGGTCACCCGGGTCGAGGACCAGCGACTGCAGCGTGCGGAGCAGGTGCTCGACGAGCTCACGCTGACGGTCGGGATCCCAGCCCTGTGCGGCCCAGTCGACCCCGAACCCAGCGAGGAGCGAGCGCCCGAGCTGGATCGACGACGGTGCCGTGAGGCCGGCCAACGTGCCGGCGATCCGGCCCGGGGCGAGCAGCCGGCTGAGGGCCGGATCGTCGCGCAGGTGCTCGTAGACGAAGGCGACGACCTCGACCACCGCGTCGGCGGCGTCCGCGCCGGCGGCGAGGTGGCGGCGTACGTCCGCGGTGAGGTCGTGCTGCAGCTCGACCACGGCCGCCATCGCCGCTGCGTTGAGCAGGTCCTCGGTGGTCGGGAAGTAGCGGTAGACCGTCTGCCGGGTGATCCCCAGCGCTCCCGCGACGTCCGAGGTGCGTGCCGTCCCGGTCGCGGCCAGGCACGTGCGAGTCGCGGTCAGGATGCGATCACGAGCCTCGTCGTCGTCGGCCGGCGGCGCGCCGCCCCACCCGTGTGTCCGCATCTCGTCTCCCGACTTCCTTGACGACCATACACTTTGATGATTCTGTGTGGTCGTGACCACCGTGACCTCGCCCCCAACCCTGCCCGAGGGCTTCGACCTCACCGACCCCGACGTCAACCTCGTCGCCGTGCCGCACGGCGAGCTCGCCGCGCTGCGTCGTACGGCGCCGGTGCGGTGGGTCGAGCAGACTCCCGACGCCAGGGCCGGGATGAACGGCGGCACCGGGTACTGGGCGGTGACCAAGCACGCCGACGTCTCCGCGGTCTCGAAGAACTCCGCGGTCTTCTCCAGCTGGGAGAACGGCGCCATCATCCGCCTGCCGGAGACCGCGACCCGCGACTCGGTCGAGATGACCCGGGTCGTCCTCATCAACCAGGACGCTCCCGAGCACACCCAGACCCGCAAGATCATCTCGCGCGGCTTCACGCCGCGCGTGATCAGCGCGCTCGACGACGTCATGGTCGAGCGGGCACGACGCATCGTGCGTGACGCCGTCGCCCAGGGCTCCGGCAACTTCGTCGAGCAGGTCGCCTCCCAGCTGCCGCTGGAGACGATCGCCGACATGCTCGGGGTGCCGGCCGAGGACCGCCGTAAGCTGTTCGACTGGACCAACGCGATGACCGGCTCGGACGACCCCGAGTTCGCCGGCGACCCGGAGGCGGCCTCGACCGAGGTGCTGCTGTACTCCCTGGGCATGGCCGCCGAACGCAAGGCCGAGCCGCGCGACGACATCGTCACAAAGCTCCTGCACGCCGACAAGGACGGCCGTGGCCTGACCGACGACGAGTTCGGCTTCTTCGTCATCGCCCTGGCGGTCGCCGGCAACGAGACCACCCGCAACGCGATCACGCACGGGATGAACGCATTCTTCGCCCACCCCGAGCAATGGGACCTATGGGTGCGCGAGAGGCCGCCCACGATGGTCGACGAGGTGATCCGGTGGGCGACGCCCGTGACCTCGTTCCAGCGGACCGCCCTCGAGGACGTCGAGCTCGGTGGCGCCCAGATCAAGGCCGGGCATCGGGTGGGGCTGTTCTACGCCAGCGCCAACCACGACGAGGACGTCTTCGACGACCCGTTCACCTTCGACATCACCCGCTCCCCGAACCCCCACGTCGCCTTCGGTGGCCACGGCGCGCACTACTGCATCGGCGCCAACCTGGCGCGGCTCGAGATCAAGCTGATCTTCGACGCGCTCGCCGACCAGGCTCCCGGCATCGCCTCGACCGGCGACCCGACGCGGCTCCGGTCGGGCTGGATCAACGGGATCAAGGACCTGCCGGTCCGCTACTGATCCACCAGCCCGACGGCCGGCACCAGCCGCCGTACGTCGGCCAGCAGGGCCTGCGGGTCGCGCACCGAGAGAGTGGCCCCAGGGTTCTTGAGCAGGCCGGTCGGGTCGATCGCCCGGACCGGCCGGTGGAAGCGGAGACAGACGGCCGCGTGCGGGTTGGTCGTGAAGCTGACCCCCCGGTCGGCGAGCGACAGGTGCGGCGGGCCGGCAGTCTTGAGAAACGTGAACCCTCCGGACAGGCTGGCCTCGGCGATGTTGTGCACCGGCGTCGACAGACTCCACGGCCCGTAGCGCACCGACAGCTCGTCCGGCCCGATGTGCACCCAGCTCGTGCGCGGCGCGATGCCGAACGGCAGTGCGGCGACCCGGTAGGCGGGCGCGAAGGCGAACTCGTGACGGACCGGTTCCTGCGGACCGTCAGTGGTCACGCAACGCCTCGATCAGCTCGTCCTTGCGCATGTCGCTGCGGCCCTCGATGTCGAGCTCGGCGGCGCGCTCCCGCAGATCGTCCACCGTCCACTCCTCGTAGGCGTCCGACGACCCACCCTTCTGACCCACCGCGGAGCGCCCGTCGCGCGCCGCGGCGTTGGCGATCCGGGCGGACTTCTCCTTGCTGTTCCCCTCGTCTCGGAGCTTCTCGTAGAGCTCGTCGTCCTTGACACTGGGTCCTGGCTCCTTGTTCTGCGGCATGCTCTCGACGCTACTCAGCCACGGTCCGGCTGCCACCAACCTTCGGGGTGATGTCGCGGGCCTGGCGGCCCCGCAGGATCGAGGTATGACGCGATTCGGCTACACGTTGATGACCGAGCAGAGCGGGCCGCGTGAGCTCGTCTCCTACGCCCAGCGGGCCGAGGAGGTCGGCTTCGACTTCGAGGTCAGCAGCGACCACTACTCGCCGTGGCTGACCACGCAGGGCCACGCGCCATACGCCTGGACCGTGCTGGGCGCGGTGGCGCAGGCAACCGAGCGGGTCGAGCTGATGACCTACGTGACGTGCCCTACGATCCGCTACCACCCAGCCGTCGTCGCCCAGAAGGCGGCGACGCTGCAGCTCCTCGCCGAGGGCCGCTTCACCCTCGGCCTCGGGTCGGGGGAGAACCTCAACGAGCACGTCGTAGGCAAGGGCTGGCCCGCGCTCGCCCAGCGGCAGTCGATGCTGTTCGAGGCCGTCGAGATCATCCGCGCGTTGCACACCGGCGAGCTCACCGACTACAAGGGCGAGCACTTCCAGGTCGACTCCGCGCGCATCTGGGACGTGCCGGACGACGGCGTCGACCTCGCGCTCGCGGTCTCGGGCGACCGCTCGATCGGTCGTTTCGCACCGGTCTCCGACCACCTGATCGCCGTCGAGCCCGACGACTCGCTGGTCCCGACCTGGAACGCCGTCGACGGTGCGCCGACGATCGGGCCCGACGGAGCCCGGGCGATCGGCCAGATCCCGATCTGTTGGGGTCCCGACGAGGCCGCGGCCAAGGAGGTCGCCCACGACCAGTTCCGCTGGTTCGCCGGCGGCTGGTCGGTCAACGCCGACCTGCCCACTCCGGCCGGCTTCGCCGGCGCGACCCAGTTCGTCACGCCCGACGACGTCGCCGACAACATCCCCTGCGGTCCCGACCTCGACGCGATCGTCGAGGCGGTGATGGCCTTCAAGGGTGCCGGGTTCACCGACGTCGCCGTGGTGCAGGTGGGCGACGAGAGCCAGGACCGCTTCCTGGCCGAGGCGGCCGGCCCGTTGCTGGAGAAGCTGCGCGCCGCCGACGCGTGATCGCCGTACGACGCCCGGCTCGTTGGCTCGTCAGATCGTGGCGACGGACCCCGAGTCGACGCGGTAGTTGGCTCCGTTGACGAAGCTGGCCCGCTCCGAGCAGAGGAACGCGATCACCGCCGCAACCTCCTCGGGGCGGCCGCGCCGCCCCAGCTCCATGTAGGGCCGCTCCTGGCTCAGGAAAGTCGAGATGGCGCCGTCGAGGTCGGTCCCCTCCTCGTCGGCGCGCCTCTGCATCATCGCGTCGGTCATCGGCGTGTCGATGAAGGCCGGCGAGACCGAGTTCACCAGCACCCCCTCGTCGGCGTAGGAGCGGGACAGGCCCTTGGCGAAGGAGAGCAGGCCTGCCTTGGCAGCGCAGTAGGGCAGCTCGTCGTCGTAGGGCTGCACGGCGTCCTCCGAGTTGACGTAGACGATCCGACCCCAGCCACCCCGACGCAGCGCCGGCAGGAAGGCCCGGGTCACCCGCACCGCGGACAGCAAGTTGGTGGTCAGCACGTCGACCCAGTCGTGGTCGGCGATCTCGTGGAAGGGCCCGGTCGCGCCGGTGATCCCGGCCCCGTTGACCAGGATGTCGATGTCGCCGACCTGCTCGGCCACGGTCCGGGCCAGGTCCTGGGCCGCCTGGTCGGTGGAGAGGTCGGCCGGCACGAGGGTCGGGGCGGACAGACGGTCGCCGAGCCACTGGCGCGCCTGGTCGAGGGCATCGGCCGACTGGTCCGACATCACGACCCGCACCCCCTCGTCCAGCAGAGCGGCGACCGTGTGCCGACCGATGCCGCCGGCGGCGCCGGTGACGAGTGCAGTACGTCCTGAGATGCCGAGGTCCATGACGCCAAGCAGATCACGCCACCCACGGTGGGTGATCGTGCGGCTCCCGGCCCACGCCCAGCGTTGCCACATGACGTGGCTGCTCGGGCATCGGGGAGGCGCCCTCGCCTCCTCGGGGACGATGGCCTGGCGCATCGGCTTGTCGTTCGTCCCCGGTTTCGCCCTGTCGGCCGCCTGACGTCGGGAGCACAGGGGGATCTCCGGCTCGCCTCAGGAGCCGGTGGCAGGCTGACCCCGTGACCGCACCGGACGACGTACGCCGCGAGGACGGCGCCGGCACACCGTCGTTGGCGCGCGCCGTGCTGCTTCTCGAGGTGCTCCTCGTCCTGTCGGTCTCGCTGGGCCGCTCGGCCGTCTACTCGCTCGTCAGCCTGATCGAGGCCTACACCCAGCCCGGGGGCCTCAGCGACCAGAGCGCCGTGCTCAACCCGAGCCTGGCAACCGAGCCGTGGATCGACCTGACCCGTCAGCTGCTGGTCTCCGCCTTCCGCGTCGCCCCCGCGCTCCTGGCGTGCTACCTGCTCTACCGGACGGGCGACAGAGTGCGCGAGATCCTCGTCGGCCACGACGGGCGCGTGCGCGACCTCGTGCGCGGTGCAGCCCTCGCCTGTGGCGTCGGGACCGTCGGCATCGCGTTCTACGTGCTGACGCGCGAGCTCGGCATCAACTTGACCGTGGTGGCCGCCGACCTGCCCGACGTCTGGTGGCGCTACCCCCTCCTCGTCCTGTCGGCGCTGTCCAACGCCGTCCTCGAGGAGGTGGTGGTCCTCGGCTACCTGCTCACCCGGCTGGACCAGCTCGGCATCTCGCGGCGCAACGGGATCCTCATCAGCGCGCTGCTGCGCGGCAGCTACCACCTCTACCAGGGCATCGGAGGCTTCCTCGGCAACGCGGCGATGGGCCTCCTGTTCGGCTGGCTCTACACGCGCTGGGGACGGGTAATGCCGTTCGTCATCACCCACACCCTGCTCGACATCGGCGCCTTCGTCGGGTACGCGCTGCTCGCCGACAAGGTCGGCTTCATCTAGCAGCTCGGACGAGGTCGGCGCCGCGGCGACTCACGTCTGAGGGTGATCCGGGCGCACCTCGAGATGCCTAGCGTCGGGGAGATGAGCCCCACCACCGTCATCCTCGACCTGGACGGCACCCTGGTCGACAGCGTCTACGCGCACACCCTGGCCTGGCGCGCCGCCTTCCGCGACCTCGGCGTCGCGGTTCCCGCCTACCGGCTCCACCGACTGATCGGCATGGGGGGCGACCGACTGGTCACCGAGGCGGCCGGCCAACGTGTCGAGGACGCCCTGGGCGACGAGCTCCGGGCCCGGCACCCTCAGCACCTGGACGAGCTCTTCGGTCACGTCACCGTCGCCGATGGAGCGCCCGAGCTCCTCGAGGCGCTCCACGACGTCGGTCTCCGGGTCGTGCTGGCGAGCTCCAGCGACGCCGAGCTGACTCGGAGACTCCTGGACCTCGTGGAGGGGAGCGATGCGTTCCTGGACGACGTGGTCACCGGCTCGGACGCCTCGAGGAGCAAGCCCGACGGCGAGCTGCTCTTGCGCGCGCTCGGGTCGCAGGATCGCGAGGGGGCAGTGGTGGTCGGCGACGCCGTCTGGGACGTGCACGCGGCCCACGACGCCGCTCTGCGGTCCGTGGCCGTGCTGACCGGTGGCTTCTCGGAGGCCGAGCTGTACGACGCCGGCGCGGACGACGTCGTCGCCACGGCGCGGTCCTTGGCCGAGCGTGCCCGCGACACCGGCTCCGTCCTGCGACCTCCGGCTGGGAGCGTCGGGGCGTGACCGCGTCCAAGGGCGACCCGACGCCCGAGCAGCTGACCCGCAACCTCGGCGAGCTGCTGCAGGAGCTGCGCGTCGTCCAGACCGGCGTGCAGATCCTGACCGGATTTCTGCTGACCGTGCCCTTCTCCGCTCGCTTCGAGGACCTCACCGGCTTCCAGCGGACGACGTTCCTGGTCGTACTGTGCGGCTCCGTGCTGACCACCGCGTTCGTCGTGGCTCCGGTCGCGTTCCACCGGCTCCTCTTCCGGCGCCACGAGCGGCACTGGATCGTCGAGGCTGCCGACGTCACCTCGCGCATCGGGCTGGGACTGCTGGCCCTCACGAGCGCGGGCGTACTCCTGCTGGTCTTCGACGTGGTCGTGGGGCGCACGGCCGGCCTCGTCGTCCTCGCGGTCGCACTGGCCAGCTTCGCGCTGCTGTGGGTGGTGGTCCCGCGCCGAGCGCGGTCCTGAGGACCCCGGGCAGCGACCTCGCCCTCAGGCGCCCGGCAACGGCGCCAGGATCTGTCGCGCGCGCGCCGACGCTAGCCAGGAGGGTGCCGCCGGCGAATCACTCCTGCGGGTGATCGCGCCGACAGCAGAGCGGCGGACGACCAACTCCGTCGCACCCGCCCTCCCCCCAGCCGTAGGGGTGAATTTGTGCTCGTGAGCGTCGTCTCGACTACCACTCCGCGCTGCGCCTTCCCTAGGATCGGAGGCATGTCCCGTCCCACCAAGGTGCTGGTCACCAGCGAGCACGAGGTCGTCTGCAGCGGCCTGACCACCCTCCTCGACGCCCATCCCGACTTCACGACCCTCGTGGGCTCGGTCGACATCCTGCTGCTCGAGGGCGCCGACGTCGTCCTCTACGACGTCCAGGGACTCCTCGACACCGACGGGTCCGAGCTGGACCGGCTGGTGAAGGAGAACGATGTCGCGGTGCTGGCCGTGACCCGGGACCTCCGACCCGAGCTCGCCGACCGCGCCTTGGAGAAGGGTGTCGACGGCTGTGTGTCCCTGGACGTCGGCTCCGAGGAGCTCGTCGCGGCCGTCGAGGCCGCGGCGTGGGGCGACCTGCACGGGGATGGAAGTCCGGGAGCCGTCGACTTCACGGTCAACCCCGGGCACAGCCCGGACCTCCCCCACCTCGCGCCTCGCGAGGCCGAGGTCCTCGCCCTGATCACGGAGGGACTCAGCAACGCCGAGATCGCCCAACGCCTCTACCTGTCGATCAACTCGGTCAAGACGTACATCCGCGGGGCCTACCGACGCATCGACGTGCAGACCCGCAGCCAGGCTGTCGTGTGGTCCATGCAGCACGGTCTCGGCCGGCCACCCCAGGACTGAGCCGAGTCGTCGGCTACCCCGGCCGCGTCATCGGCGCCGCCGCCACACCATGAGGGCGACCACGAGCAGGACACCGGCCCCGGCCAGCGCGGCCTGCCTGCGATCCACCTGCGCGAGTCGTTCGCGAGAGCGGGCAGGCACGTCCAGCTTGTGCCCGAGCGCGTCGACGGTCTCAGCCAGGTGGTCGCGGGTCCGCTCGAG
>NZ_JAPYPS010000038.1:0-23551 GCF_029937575.1 Nocardioides sp. | reverse complement strand
CGAGCTCGACCTCGTCACGCACCAGGGCGGACAGGTCACGCGTGGCGTCGCCGACGAGCTGACCAGCCGGGGCGGTCTCCCGCGAGGCATTTGACTCTCGACGGGTCACGGCGTCGCCACCCCGAAGCCAGACCCCGCACCGCGCGTCGCGTCGGTGGCGTCGCGGGCGGCGGCCTTCGCCGCAGCCGTCGCCTCGTGGGCCTTGTCGACCGTCGCCGCCTGCGCCTCAGCAGCCCCCCGGCGCACCTGCGGGTCCTGTATGAAGCGCCGCGCCATGGCGACCGTCCTCACGTAGGGTTCGCGTCCGGCGCGGGACCCCAACAGGAATCCGGTCGCTCCGGCGAAGGCCATGCTCAGCTTGGACATCGTGTCCTCCTCGTCCTAGACGGTGGGCGGTACGACGCAGCACGGGCGCCGAGCCGCCTGATCCCAGCCTTGCCCAATCGGGCCCCGCTCCACGCCATGCCTAGGGGTGACCACGCCGCACGTCGCCGCGCGACAGACCTCCCAAGCCGCCCGCGATCGCGAGGCCGGCCGCCAGCAGCTGCAGCGCGACGGCCAGGGTCGACTCGTCCCCCACGAGCCCCAGGACGAGCACGAGCGCTCCCGCAGCGATGGCCACCACGGCCGCCACCCGAGAGACGAGGTTGCTCAGCACCAGGCCCGTGAGCACCAGGACGATGCCCAGGCCGGCCACGCGCCAGCTCGCACCGCGGCTCGCGTCGGACAGCGCGCCCTGAGTGCACAGCAGCACGATCCCGGCCGCCACGGCGCACCAGCCACCGAGCTTGCGCGGAGAACGATCCTGCGGACCTGGGCTCGACTGCGCCTGGGCGGCCTCGACCAGGCGCTGCGTGGCTGCCGCGTGCTCCGCAACGTGCGGGGGAGCCGTCCGGTCCTCCGGGTCCGGACCCGGGCGGACGACGTCGTTGCGCACGTCGTCCAGCACCCGCGCCGGGCCCTCGGTGCTCGTGATGTCGTAGAAGAGACCGGCACGCAGGGCCACCGCTGCGGCCACCAGGCCGACCGCCGAGCCCGCGACGGTCAGCCACCACGCGAGCGCGCCCGAGCCCAGGAGAGCCACCCCGGCGCCGGCGGTGCAGGCGCCGGCGAGCATCAGCACCAGCCCGCTCCACACCAGCCGCGGCCGCACGCGGTGACGCCGGTCCTCGTGGCGCTCCGGATCTCGCCCCACCCGCTCCGCTGCGTCGTTCGGTGCACTCCTGTGTCGTGCCGCCATCCTCGACTCCTCGCTCTCGTGCTCGATGCGGTACGCACAGCCGGTACCCCGTTGGATGCGTGCCAACCGGGGTACCGGTGGCCATGACGACCACACCGCAGGAGCCCGCACCTCGGCCCGAGATCGTCCCGGGGGGCGAACCGGATCCGGGCACCCGACCCGATCCCGATCCCGGCAGGCCGGAGGCCCCGGAGGTCCCGATCGAGCCGTCGCACGCACCGCCGTTCCCGGGTGCCGACCCGGACGCGGACCCGGAGACCATGCCCCTGTAGCGGTCGAGCACGCCGTACGGGCACGGCCACCGCGCCGGTCACCCACGCGGGTGACGGCAGGCGACGGCCGTCGTGGCTAGCGTCCTGAGGGCGGGTGACGATCCCCGCACCGCTGGAACCACCGGCGACTCGGACCGGCCGCACGGAGACGAACCATGACCTCCACCCGCACCCGCCCTCGTGGCGGCTCCTTGCCCCTCGACGAGGTCTCGCGTGAGACCAGCGTCGTCCTGACCCCTGAAGGTCCGCGCGGCCCGGGATCCCGGCTCAGTCACGGCGAGAGAGCCGGCCGGACCCGCGAGCTGCTGGAAGCCGCAGCCCGTACGCCGTGCGCGGCTGTCCGTGATCGCCTGCTGGACGAGGTGGTCGGACTCAACTGCCGCATCGCCGATGCCGTGGCGACCCGCTACCGCGATCGCGGTGTGCCGCTCGACGACCTGCGTCAGTCCGCCTACATCGGCCTGGTCCGGGCAGTGCGCGCCTACGACCCGGAGCACGCGGACGATCTGCTGACCTATGCGGTGCCGAGCATCCGCGGTGAGGTCCAGCGACACTTCCGTGACCGGGCCTGGATGGTCCGCCCACCGCGCCGGGTGCAGGACCTCCAGCGCCAGGTCAACCGGTCGATCGACGACCTGCAGGACCTGCTGGGACGTGAACCCACCGAGAAAGAGGTCCGGGCCCGCGTCGGGATCGACGCCGAGACCTACGCCGAGGTGGTCGGCGCGTTCGGGTGTCTCCACCCGACGTCCCTGGACCGGCCCGTGGGCCAGGACGACGGCCTCACCATGGGAGATCTCCTGGCCGACGGCGCCGACGACCTCGGACCAGCCGAGGCGCGGTGCGTGCTCGCCCCCGTCCTGGCCAGGCTGGATCCCCGGGACCGGCGGCTGCTGCAGCTCCGCTTCTACGACGAGCTGAGCCAGCGCGAGGTGGGGCAGGCGCTCGGGCTCACCCAGACCCAGGTCTCCCGGCGTCTGCACCGGGTGCTCGACGAGCTGCGCGCGATGGTGGGAGCGCCGCCCGCCATCGACCCGCAGGAGACGCGAGCGATCGCCGGGTAGCGCGCGACGGGCCTCCGGTAGGTTGGGGGTCGATCCGAAGGTGGTGCCCGGTGCCGGACCGTCCTCAAGTGTTGCTGCGACTCGTGCACAGCCTGGCTCGTCTCGACGCTGTCGAGCCGCTGCCTCACCGCCTGTGCCGTGCCGTGGTCGACGTCTCCTCCGCCCGCCACGGCGCGATCTCGCTGGGCATCACCGCGGCAGAGCGCACGTTGCTGTGCGCCTCCAGCGAGTACGCGGCCCGCTTCGAGGACACGCAGGAACTCGTCCGCGAGGGACCCGGGCTGGAGGTGCTGAGCTCCGGCCGCGCGGTCGTCAGTGCCGACGGCGCCGAGACGCTACGGCGGTGGCCCGGCCTCGTCGGCGCCCTGGGCACGGGCTCGGTGGGGATGGAGAGCGTGGTGGTCCACGCGCTGCCGATGCGTCCGGCCTCGTCCCTGGTCGGGGTGATGACCGTGCACCATCTCGAGTCCCCCTCCGCGCCACCGTTCGACCTCTCCGACCTGCAGTTCCTCGCCGATGCCGTGGGCGCGGCCCTGGTCGGGGACCAGACGGCCCACCACGACCCGAGCCGGATGTGGTCCGAGCGGGACCGGATCTCCCAGGCCACCGGCATGGTCGTCGTCCAGCTCGCCCTGGGGCCCGACGACGCGCTCGCCGTGCTGCGAGCCCATGCCTTCGCCCAGGCGGTGAGCCTGGCCGAGATCAGCCGGCGAGTGATCGCGCGCGAGCTGGACTTCCGCACCGGTCTCGGTGAGGGGGGCGCATGAGCAGCCGCAGCCGCGACGCAGTCCTGACCGACGTGCTCGCGAGCATCGTCGGTAACAGTGTCGACGTCGCCGACGTCCTCGCCGACCTGGTCGCAGGGTGCTCGGACGACGAGGACGCGGGGGCCGTCGCCCTGCTCGCCCGATCGGGCGGATCGGCCGGATCGAGGATCGAAGAGGGCCTCGCCCTCCTCGCCGCGACCTCCCACAACGCCTCCGAGCTGGAGATGCTTCAGGCCCAGCACCTCACCGGCCCCTGCGTCGACGCGATGACCACCCATCGCTTCGTCCTTGCCGAGGGTGACGACCTCGTGCGTGAGTACGGCGACGTGGGACGGGCGATCCGGGACGCCGGGTTCGAGCGCGTCGAGGCCTACCCGATGCGCTGGCGCGGCGAGACCCTCGGCGGTCTCAACGTCTTCCACCACACCGTCGGCGGCGAGGAGGGTCACCGCCACGCCCAGACCTACGCCGACCTCGCCAGCGTCGTGCTCGCTCAGTCGGGCGCGACGTCCGCCATGGTCGGCGCCAGCCTCGACGACGCCCTGGTCGCCCGCTCGGTCGTCGAGCAGGCCAAGGGGGTGCTGGCCTACGTCGAGGACCTCGACATGGAGCAGGCCTACCGGCTGTTGCTCCGACTCTCCCACGAGTCCGAGCGCTCGCTGACCGAGCTCGCCGAGACGGTCGTCCGGCTGCGCCGACGCCCCTGAGTCCATCCCGGACCTTGCCGGGTGTGCGTATACTTGTGGCGTCGGGAGAGCCCAACACGCGACTCATGACCCGGCTGCATTCCTCGGAGATCGCATGTCACACATGTCCGCAGCCGCCTCCTCCACCTACGGCCACGCGTCGCCACGCGATGAGTTCGCCGCAACCCGTCCCCACCACCTGTCGGTGGTCGACACCGAGGCCGCCGACTCGCCGCTCTCACCGCGGGAGGCCGAGGTGGTCGCCCTGATCCAGCGGGGCCTGAGCAACCTCGAGATCACCCACGAGCTCTACCTGAGCCTCAACACGGTCAAGAGCCACATCCGCTCGGCCTACCGGAAGATGGGCGTGACCACGCGCGCCCAGGCTGTCATCTGGTGCTTCACGCACCCTCTCTGACGCACGCGTGTGCGTCTCATGGCCGGCGCCGCGGCGGCCATGTCGACTGCTACGGTTGCACCATCCCAGACGGAGCCCATCCAGCGACCCCGTCATGATGAGGCGCCCGACTGCACTTGCGCTGGTCCTCTCTTCCTGGAGCGATCACGTGCCCGGACCTCTCGATGTCGCCGCCATGCTGGCCGCTGCGACGCGCGACCTCCGCGACCCCGACGACCTCGATGCCACGCTGCACACCATCGTCACCGTCGCCCGCGACTCCATCCCGTCGGTCGACCACGTCGGCATCTCGCTCGCCCACCGCGACGGGACCGTGACCACCACGGCGGCCAGTGACGACTTCGTCGTCGAGCTCGACCTCCTGCAGTACGACATGGGAGAGGGACCGTGCCTGCACGCGATGGGCACTGAACCGGTGGTCCGGGTGGAGGACGCCGCGACGGAGACCCGCTGGCCGCGCTTCATGCCCGAGGCGGTGCGTCGCGGCGTCAGGTCGCAGATGGGGGTCCGGCTCTACGCCGACGCCCAGACCTTCGGGGCGCTGAACCTCTACTCGGTCTCGAGCAACGTCGTGACCGACGAGGCCGAGCAGCTGGCCGAGCTCTTCGCGATGCACGTCGCGCTGGTGCTCGGTCAGGCCCGCCGCGTGGAGAACCTCAACACCGCCCTGGCCAGCCGCAAGGTCATCGGCCTGGCCCTGGGCCTGGTCATGGAGCGGCACTCCCTCGACGAGGACACCGCGTTCGCCTATCTCACCCGCCTCTCGGCCACCACGGAGACCAAGCTGCGCGACGTCGCCGCCGACCTCGTCGAGCAGCACCACACGCGGGTGCGCTCAGGCCGGGAGGGCGGGGCGGCCGAACCGGACCTGCCGAGCCAGGAGACACCCCCGCCCATGCAGGTCCACCCGCGCCGGTCCTGAGCCTGCGCTTCAGACCGCGCACGGAGGGGTACCGGGCCGCGTGCCCACTACCTGTCGCATCTCACCCGACGACCTCCTCGAGCAGCACGGTACGACGTACGCCGCACAGGCGGGGATCACGCTGCGCGACAAGCCGATGCCGCTCTTCCAGCTGCTCGTACTCACGATGCTGTCCTCGATCCGGATCTCGGCCGACGTGGCGGCGGACGCGGCCGGCGAGCTCTTCCGCTGCGGGTGGCGCACCCCGCAGCGCCTGCGCGACTCCACCTGGCAGCACCGCGTGGACGCCCTGGGACGCGGCGGGTACCGCCGCTACGACGAGAGCACGGCGACCCGTCTCGACGAGCTGGCCGCACGGGTGCAGGAGGAGCACCGTGGAGACCTGCGCCGGATCCGTCCCGGTCCCGACGGGTCCGTGGAGGACCTCGCCCGGGCGGTCTCCGACTTCGGCCGCATCGGCCCCACCGGGGCCGGCATCTTCCGCCGCGAGGTGCAGGCGGTCTGGCCCGAGATGGCGCCGTACTTCGACGACCGGGCCCGCCAGGCCGCCCTCGACCTCGGCTACCCCACGAGTCCCGAGGCGCTGGCCGACCTGGTGGCCGACCGCGACACGGCACGTCTGTCGGCGGCACTGGTGCGCTGGTCGTTGACCCAGAACTGACCGCCCGCGCAGGCGAGGCGTTCCTTCTCCGGGGTGATACCCGACGGCCCGCTGCTGCCTAGCGTTGTCCGCACGCCATCAGCACACCCGGGAGCCCCATGAATCAGCACCACAGTCGCCCCGTCTCCCAGGACCGGGCCAGTGACCCGCCGCAACAGGTGCGGGTGACGATCGACGGGAAGGACCGACCGGCCGAGGACGGCAGACCGCTGGTCGAGGCCCTGGTCGGACGTGAGCCCGTCGACGACCTGCGTCCCGGCTTCCCCGACGTGTGCTACCACCCGGTGCTGGGGCCGATCCAGACCTGCGACACGTGCCTGGTCGAGGTGGACGGCGAGCTGACGCGCAGCTGCGCCACCCCGGTCACCGACGGCCTGTCGGTGACCACGACCGGTCGGTCCGAGGAGGCGCGCGAGGAGGCAGCCCAGCGGCTGATCCGCAAACACATCCTCTACTGCACGGTGTGCGACCACAACGACGGCGACTGCGACCTCAAGCGGGGCATCGAGGCCTCGGGTCTTACCCGGGAGAGGATCGACTTCGCCGCCAAGCCGTACGACGTCGACGACACCAACCCCTTCTACCGCTACGACCCGGACCAGTGCATCCTGTGCGGTCGGTGCGTCGAGGCCTGCCAGAACGTCCAGGTCACCGAGACCCTCTCCATCGACTGGGAGTCCGACGACCCACGCGTCCTGTGGGACGGAGGGTCGTTCATCGGCGAGTCGTCGTGCGTCTCCTGCGGCCACTGCGTGACGGTCTGCCCGTGCAACGCCCTGATGGAGAAGTCCATGCTCGGCCGACACGGGCTCTTCACCGACTGGCCCGACGAGACTCGCGCACCGGCGATCGACCTGGTCAAGGACGTCGAGCCGACCACCGGCTACCTCCCGCTCTACGCCCTGTCCAACGCCGAGGCGACGGCCCGCGCCGCGGCCACCCGCATCACCAAGACGGTCTGCACCTACTGCGGGGTCGGCTGCTCCTTCGACGTGGAGACCCGCGGGCGCGAGATCCTGCGAGTGCAACCGCAGCGGGAGGGACCTGCCAACTCGATCTCGACCTGCGTCAAGGGCAAGTTCGGGTGGGACCACATCAACGCCGAGGACCGGCTCACCGTGCCGCTGGTGCGCGACGGCAACCGCTTCCGCGAGGCCACCTGGGACGAGGCCCTCGACCTGGTGGCCCGTCGGCTGGGTGAGATCGTGGAGCGGGACGGCTCCGACGCGGTCGCGGTGATCGGCTCCTCCAAGGCCACCAACGAGGAGTCCTACCTCACCCAGAAGCTGGCCCGGCAGGTGCTCGGCACGCACAACACCGACAACTGCTCGCGCTACTGCCAGGCACCCGCCACCGAGGGACTGTGGCGCACGGTCGGCTACGGCGGGGACGCCGGATCGATCAGCGACATGGAGCGCGCGGATCTGGTGCTGGTCGTGGGCTCCAACACCTCGGACTCCCACCCGGTCATCGCCGCGCGGCTGCGCCGGGCCCAGAAGCTGTCCGGGCACCAGCTGATCGTCGCCGACCTGCGCCGCCACGAGCTCGCCCAGCGGGCCGACGTCTTCCTGCGCCCGCGTCCCGGCACCGACCTGGTCTGGCTCTCCGCCCTGACCCGTCACATCCTCGACCAGGGGTGGGCCGACGACGACTTCCTCGCCACCCGGGTCTCCGGTCTCGACGACTACCGTGCGTCGCTGGAGCCGTTCACCCTCGCGTACGCCGAGGAGCGCACCGGGATCCCCGCCGAGCAGCTCGCCGACGTCGCGGAGCGGATCGTGCGTGCCGAGTCGGTGGTGGGCCTGTGGGCGATGGGCGTGACCCAGCACGTCATGGGATCGGACACGTCCACGGCGATGTCCAACCTGCTGCTCGTCACCGGCAACTACGGGCGGCCGGGCACCGGGGCGTACCCGCTGCGCGGCCACAACAACGTCCAGGGCTGCAGCGACTTCGGCACCATCAACTCCTACTATCCCGGCTACCAGCCGATCGGTGACGAGGAGGTCGCCGCGAAGTTCGCCGACGCCTGGGGCCGAGAGCTCGGACCCGAGCCGGGACTCGACAACCACGGCATGGTCGACGCCGCGCACGACGGTTCCTTGCACGGGCTGGTCATCGTCGGCGAGGAGCTCTCCCTCGTCGACGCCAACGTCCACTACGTCCAGGAGGCCCTGGAGCGCCTCGACTTCGTCGTGGTCACCGAGCTCTTCTTCTCCCGCACGTGCGAGTTCGCCGACGTCGTCCTGCCGGCGGCCGCCTCGTTGGAGAAGGACGGCACCTTCACCAACACCGAGCGCCGGATCCAGCGGCTCTACGCGGCGATGGACCCGATCGGCGAGTCACGGCCGGACTGGCAGATCCTGCGCGACCTGGCCTCGCGGATGGGCTACGAGTGGGGCTACTCCCACCCGGCCGAGATCATGCACGAGATCGCCGGCCTCACCCCGATGTTCGCCGGCGTGACCTACGACCGTCTCGAAGGCTACGACTCGCTGCAGTGGCCGGTCGCCGAGGACGGCACGGACACCCCGCTGCTCTACACCGAGTCCTTCCACTTCGATGACGGTCTCGCGCGGCTGTATCCCCTGGAGTTCCGCGAGCCCTCCGACCAGCCGGACGACGAGTACCCGCTCCACGTCAACAACGGTCGGGTGCTCGAGCACTTCCACGAGGGCAACCTCACGCTGCGCTCACCGGGGCTCACCCAGCTGGTGCCCGACACCTACGCGGAGATGACGCGTCGTACGGCGGCCGAACAAGGGGGGCTCGCCACCGGTGACTGGGTGCGGCTGGTCTCACGACGTGGCGAGATCACCGTCCGGGTGCTTCTGTCCGACGAGGTGGCCGACAACGAGCTCTACGTCCCGATGCAGGCCGCCGAGATCAACCTGTTGACGTCCAACGACACCGACCCCGACTCCCACACGCCTGCCTACAAGGAGATCGCCGTCCGCCTCGAGCGCACCGACGGACCCCAGGAGCTGCGGGGCGGCAAACGGCGAGGCGCGGACCGGGCCCGGCGCGGCTCACGCGACGTCCAGGGCGACCCGACCGGCAGCCCGCTGCCTCGCGGCCACCACCGCTACGGCAACCCCACGCCGCAGTCGGGGGTCGAGGTCGAGCGCAAGTGGGCCCGGGCCGACTACCGCTCCCCCACCGAGGCCGAGCCACCCGGCAGCAAGGCCTGACCGCCCCCTCGACCCGACAGGAACGGAGCCTCTCCCTGATGGCCACCTCGCTCGGCTACACCCCGCCACCCCCGCCCGACACCGCCGCCCGCGACGACCTGGACGACTTGGTGCGCGCACTGCACGAGTCCGGGTTGCTGCGCGCGCTCGCCGGCGGGGCGCGGTCCTACCCGGTGCTGCTCTCCCAGCTCCTCAGGACCGTCGACGCCTCCACCGTACGGTCGGCGATCGCACTGGCCGGGGCCCTGCGTGACGCCCGGCCCGAGCAGGCGGAACGGCTCGCCGCCGGGCTGCGCGACGCCCGGCACGCCGCCGGCGAGGTCGCCGCAGCGCCGGCGGAGGGTCCGCTCGGGCTGCTGCGACGACTGCGCGACCCGGACACCCGGCGCGGCATCTCCGCCGCCTTGGCTGCCGTGGCGGCGGTCGGTGCGTCACTCGGCCCTGCAGACCGAGACTGATCCTGGCCACAGCGATGATGGGTGAGACAGCGGACGCAGCGTTGCCGAAGGGGCCGCCTCGTTCATCTAACCGGAAGCTCTGTTCAACCCAGTTGAACAGAGCTTCCGGATAAGCCGACCAGGCAACCTGGACGCCGCGTCTCGGCGCGCGCGCACCAGCGTCAGCGCGTAGCCGCCCACGGGCAGCAGCGCGCCGCCGACGGCCAGGTCGGCGGTCTCGGAGAAGCACATCTACGGCACCGGTTCACGGATCGGGCAGGACGTCACGCATCAGGGTGAGCAGGGTCGACAGCGGGATCGCCGCTCGCCCGGCGGCGTTGCGCAGCCGGTCCTCGGCGTCGGTCGGCGACAGGCCGCGGGTGCGGGCGAGCAGGGTGGCCACGATGGCCAGGTCGGTCGCCTCCTGCAGGATCTCAGGGGCGCGGCGAGCCAGCGCGAGGCCGGCGAGCGAGGGGTCGGCATCCACCATGGCGCCCTGCGCGAAGGCACCGAGCAGGTCTGCGAGCTCGTCGCGCAACCCGTCGAAGGCACCCTCCACGCTGCCGTAGAGGTTGAAGCCGGCCACCGGCTCGTCCGGGTGCAGCACCGGCAACGACAGCGTGGAGCGCACCTGATGCTTGCGCGCCGCCGCCGAGAACAGCGGCCATCGCTCCTCGATCTCCGCGACCGTGCTCGCGTCGATGGGCGCACCGTCGCGGAGCGCGTCGATGCACGGGCCGCCGTCGACGTACTGGACGGCGTCCAGCGCGGCCATCTCTCCGGCGTCGGCCATCAAGGTGATCGTGATGCCGTGCTCGCGCAACGAGATGCTCATCCCCGAGCAGTGCGGGGCGATGGCACGGACCTGGCCGGCCAGCGCGGTGAAACGCTCGAACAGGTCGACGCCGTTCCACATGAACGGTCCGTAGAGCTCCTCAGCCCGGAGGCTCTCCTCGATGGGACGCATGGACATCGCTACCTCCAGGGGTCGTCGGGGACGTTGCCGACTCAAGCGGCCAGGACGTGACGCATCACGTCCAGCAGGTCGGACAGGGGGATCACGGCGCGCTCCGAGGCGTCTCGCAGGCGCTGCTCGGCCTCCCCCACCTGCAGGCTCCACGCCTGCGCCAGCAGGGTCGCGACGATGGTCAGCTCGGTCGACTGCCGCATCACGGTCGGCGCGAGGCGCGAGCGCACCAGGCCGGCCAGGGTCGGGTCCGCATCGACGAGGCAGTCCTCCGCCCAGGTCCCGAGGACATCGCTGAGCTGCTCGTGGAGGCCGGCGAAGGCGCCGGAGACGCCGCCGTACAGGTTGAAGCCCGCCATCGGCTCGTCGAGGTTGCGCACCGGGAGCGACAGGGTCGAGCAGACGCCGTACCTACGAGCGGCCTCGGAGAACATCGGCCAGGACTCGCCCAGCTCCGCGTGGTCCTCGGCACTGACGCTCGTTCCCTCCCGCAGCGCATCGACGCAGGGACCGCCGTCGACGTACTGCACCGCGTCGAGCGTGGAGATGCGGCGGTCGGCGGCCATCACCGTGAGCGTGATGCCGTGCTCACGCAGGGACGCGCTCATCCCCACGCAGTCCGGTGCCACGTCGCGCACCTGCTCGGCGAGCGAGAGGAAGCGCTCGTAGAGGTCGACGTCGCCCCACAGGAACGGACCGTACAGATCCTCGGCCTCGGCGGTCTCGCCGATCGGTCGCAAGGTCATGCCATCACCTCCCCGGGGATGCCCCCGAGGCTAGCCACGGCATCCGGGTCGGCGACCCACCCCCAAGGACCACCTCAGGGGTGATCGGGTCCGAGACGGACGCTGTTGGCCCTAGGGTGGGAAGATGCCAGTTGCCGGACCCGTGCGCGTTGCCATCGTCAACGACTACGACATCGTGGTGCGCGGGCTCGCCGCCGTGCTCGACGGCCACGCCGAGCTGGTCCGGGTGGTCGAGACCGACAGCAGGCTGCCGGTCGTCAGCGACGTCGACGTCATCCTCTACGACACCTTCGGGCAGGCCCAGGGGCGGGCAATGGACATCTCCGGCCTCGTCGGCTCCTCGTCGGCTCGCGTCGTCGTCTTCAGCTGGAACGTCGATCGCAACCTGATCGACCAGGCCCTGGCGACCGGGGCGAGCGCCTACATCTCCAAGAGCGTCGAGCGAGACGACCTGCTCGACGCCCTGGACCGGGTCCGGCGGGGCGAGCGGGTCGTCGCCGTCTCCCCGGACGGCGCAGCCGCGGAGTCCGGCCGGGTCGGGCGGTGGCCGGGCGACGAGCACGGGCTCAGCCCCCGCGAGTCCGAGGTCCTGGCGCTGATCTGCCAGGGACTGTCCAACGAGGAGATCACCGAGCGGGCCTTCATCGGCATCAACACGGTCAAGACCCACATCCGGACGGCCTATCGCAAGATCGGGGTCACGACCCGGAGCCAGGCGGTGATCTGGGGCCTCCAGCACGGGTTCGAGCCGGACCGCTCGCGCGACGTACGGAGCCAGTCCCGCGGCCACCCCTGAGACCGGTCAGTGACACACGCCACACGTCACCTCTAGGGTCGCACCGTGATGGGGACATGGGACTGATCTCGCCGCGCCTGCCCGACCTCGACTACGAGGAGTGGGAGCGCAAACCGCTGATGCAGCGGATCAAGCCGATGGCGCAGGACTGGGCCGAGGGCGGTTTCGGCACGCCCGACGCCGTGCTGGTGCTGTACGTCGTCAAGATCGCGCTCTACGCCTTCGGCGCGGCAGCGATCACCGCCCTGACTCCGGGGATCGGCTCCCTGGGCGACATCGGTGACTGGTGGACCGAGCCGATCTTCTTCCAGAAGGTCGTCGTCTTCACGCTCCTCTTCGAGGTGCTCGGTCTCGGGTGTGGCTTCGGGCCGCTCACGCTGCGCTTCCTGCCACCCGTCGGTGCGCCCCTGCACTGGTTGCGCCCCGGCACGATCCGGTTGCCTCCCTGGCCGGCCCGGGTGCCGCTCACCGCCGGCACCACCCGGTCGATGACCGACGTGGCGCTCTACGTGGCCGTCGTCGCGGCGGCCCTGTGGCTGCTGCTCTCCCCCGGCCAGGGCGAGTCGGTCGGCTCGGTGGGCAGAATCGACCCGTGGCGCTTCCTGCCACTCTTCGCCGCCCTCGGTCTCATCGGGTTGCGCGACAAGACGATCTTCCTGGCCGCCCGTACGGAGGTCTACGGCACGCTGGCGCTGATGTTCCTCTTCAGCGGGGCGGACCTGGTCGTCGGGGTGAAGTTCCTGATCGTGCTGATCTGGTGGGGCGCGGCCTTCTCCAAGCTCAACCAGCACTTCCCCCACGTCGTGGCCGTGATGATGAGCAACAGCCCGATCCTCCGGGTCAAGGCGCTCAAGCGTCGCTTCCACCGCGACTTCCCGGAGGACCTCCGTCCCGGCAGGCTGTCCGAGAACCTCGCCCACGGCGGCACGGTGATCGAGTTCGGCGTGCCACTGGTGCTGCTGCTCTCCAACGGCGGCTGGCCGACCTACGTCGCGGCCGTCGTGATGATCTGCTTCCACCTGCAGATCCTCACGTCGCTCCCGATGGGCGTGCCGCTGGAGTGGAACGTCTTCATGATCTTCGCGATCGGCTTCCTCTTCGTCGACAAGGCCGACGTCTCCGTGGGCGACATGTCCCACCCGGTGCTGGTCTTCGCGATCGTCCTCGCCGCCGGGGCCGTCGTGGTGACGGGCAACTTCTTCCCGAAGCAGTTCTCGTTCCTGCCGTCGATGCGCTACTACGCCGGCAACTGGGCCACCTCGCTGTGGTGCCTCACCCCTGAGGCCGTGGCCAAGCTCGATGGCTCGGTCAACAAGGTGGCGCGCCTGCCCAGCGCGCAGCTCGAGACCCTGTACGACGCCGAGATGGCCACCTTGCTCAGCCACAAGGTCTTCGCGTTCCGCTCGATGCACACCCATGGGCGCGCACTCTTCGCCCTGATCCCGCGGGCGTGCGGCGAGGACCGCGACGTCGTCACGAGCCGCTACGCGATCCACGACGGCGAGTTCGTCGCCGGGATCGCCCTGGGGTGGAACTTCGGCGAGGGCCACCTCCACAACGAGCAGCTGGTGGAGGCTCTTCAGGAGCGGTGCGGCTTCGAGCCGGGCGAGGTGCGCGTCGTGATGCTGGAGTCGCAACGCTTCCTCGACCCACGCCAGGAGTACCGCATCGTCGACGGCGCCACCGGCGAGATCGAGCGCGGCGTCGTGAAGGTCGCCGACATGCTGGAGCGTCAACCCTGGGACGGCGAGATCCCGACGTACGACGTCGTGGTCAGCGCCGCCCCGCACCCGACCTGATCGGGAGCCCGTCCTCGACCATGTCGAGCAGGTGGCCCGTGAGCCCGAAGGCGGACGCGAGCACGGGGACCGCGGCCGGTGCGACGTGCCCGACCCCCTCGAGCAGGATGGACTCGACCGGGCTCAGCGCATCACTGAGCCGGCGCTCGTCCCCGTCCCGATCGTCGGACCCCTCGCCCCTGTCGTCGTCCGGGCTCTCGTCCGGGCCCGCGTCGGGTTGCGGGGTGGGCTCCGGGGTCGGCCCCGGTGATCCCAGCGGCGTGGCGCCGCCCGACCCCTGGGTGGGGACGGCGGCCGTCGTGGGCGCGACGCTCACGGTCGACCCGACCGGCGGTGCCGGCTCGGCCGGCTCCTCGACACCCGGCTGGTCGTCCCGCTCTCCGGCGCGACGGGTGACACCCCCCTGCTGCTCAGCCTGCTGCTCAGCCGACTGCTCGGTCTGGTCGACGGGCGGCGGCTCGGGCAGAGCGAGCACCGCCGGCGGCTGTTCACGCGCGGGCTCCACCCCCGCTACGACCAGCCCCACCAGGGCGGCCGAGCCGACCACGAGGGCAAGCAGGACAGCGACGCCGGCGAACCGTCGACGGCGACGTCCGCTGCGTGTGGAGTGGAGCTCGATCTCCGGCACCTGCAGACCCCCCGCTGTCGACCTGGGACCAGAGTAGGGAAGTTCGGCGCGGACGTGCGCGTAGCCTCGCCGTGTGAGCCACACGTCTCCTGCCAGCACCGACCTCCAGAGCCCCCGGGGCCTGGACGGCCTCGGCAGCACCTTCGCCGACGCGGTCCCGGAGCTCGCCCTGCCCTGGACAGCAGCGGAGGCTCCGACGCCACGCCTGCTGGCCCTCAACGAGACCCTGGCGGGCGACCTGGGGCTGGACCCGGCCGAGCTGCGCACCGACGCCGGGCTCGGGCTGCTGGTCGGCACCCGCCTGCCAGCCGGCGCGAAGCCGGTGGCCCAGGGCTACGCCGGACACCAGTTCGGCGGCTTCGCGCCCCGCCTCGGGGACGGGCGCGCCCTCCTCCTGGGCGAGCTGCACGACCGTCACGGCCGACGGCGCGACCTGCACCTCAAGGGGTCGGGGCGCACACCGTGGGCCCGCGGGGGCGACGGGCTGGCCGCGGTCGGTCCGATGCTGCGCGAGTACGTCGTCAGCGAAGCCCTCCACCACCTCGGCGTCCCCACGACCCGCGCGCTCGCGGTCACCGCGACCGGTGCGATGGTGCGCCGGGAGGTGCCGTTGCCGGGGGCGGTGCTGGCCCGCGTCGCGTCGAGCCACCTGCGCGTGGGCAGCTTCCAGTACGCGCGCGCCCTGGACCAGGCGTCCGACCAGCAGCCCGACGAGCCGGGCGGAGACGTCGCACGACGCCTCGCCGACCACGCGATCGCGCGGCACTACCCGGAGCTCGCCTCGATCGGGTCGGACGACGAGCGCTACCTGGCCTTCTACCGCTCCGTGGTCTCCGCGCAGGCGGCACTGGTCGCCCGCTGGATGCTGGTCGGCTTCGTGCACGGCGTGATGAACACCGACAACGTGACCATCTCCGGCGAGACCATCGACTACGGACCGTGTGCCTTCCTCGACGTCTTCGACCCCACCGCGGTCTTCAGCTCGATCGACGAGGGCGGTCGCTACGCGTTCGGCAACCAGCCACCGATCACCGAGTGGAACCTCGCCCGCCTGGCCGAGGCGCTGCTCCCGTTGCTGCACGAGCAGCAGGAGCAGGCCGTCGAGCTCGCCGTCGAGGCCCTCGGCGGCTTCCGGGAGCAGTACGCCGAGGCGTGGTCGACCGGGATGCGGGCGAAGCTCGGGATCACCCACGTCGACGCCGAGGTCGGGGACGCGCTCGTGGACGACCTGTTCGGGTTGATCCGCGGCCAGGCCGACTACACGTCGTACTTCCGGGCGCTCGGGCGCGCGGCGCGCGGCAACCTCTCGGACGCCCGCGACCGCGTGCTCGACGTCGCCGGCTTCGACGCCTGGGCGACGCGGTGGTCGTCGCTGCAGCCGGACGCCGACGCGATGGACCGGGTCAACCCGATCTACATCGCTCGCAACCACCTCGTCGAGGAGGCACTCACCGACGCCACCGCCGGTGACCTGACCGCCTTCGAGCGGCTCAACGATGCGCTGGCCCGGCCGTTCGACGAGCGCGCCGGGTTCGAGCGCTACGCCGAGCCGGCACCCGACAGCTTCGGGCCCTACACGACGTACTGCGGCACCTGATCGAGCCGCGGCATCCCGGGGAGGCGATCAGCTGCCCGCGAGTCCGGGCTCCAGGAGCGCTCGCTGCTGGGCAGTGAGCGGGACCGTCGCGCGTCGCGCGTAGTCGAAGCTGACCAGCACCACCCTCACGCTGGCGGCGACCACGTCGTCCTGCACGACGTCGCAGCGCAGCGTGAAGGACGACGTGCCGACGGCGACGAGACCGACGTCGATGGCGAGCTCACCCACGTGGACCTCGGCGCGGAAGTCGGCGTTGACGTTGGGCACGATCACGCCGGTGTCGAGGGCCTCGGCGTCGACACCGTGTCCGAGCGAGCCCAGGTGGGCGCGCCAGGCGATCCCGCACCGCTGGAGGATCGCGTGGAAGGGCAGGTGCGCGCCGTAGCCGGGGGCGGTGGGGTCCAGCTGGTCGGCGTCGATCCGGCAGTCCTCGGGCGTGATGGTCATCGTGGTGCGCACCCCCCGATGCTCCCAGTCCGGCGAGCCGGCCCGGCCGACGGGTGGCTGGTGGGTCACGTGCTCGGAGGCGATGAGTAACGATGCGAGTAACCGTTCGAGGAGAAAATCCACAGAACGGTAACAACACTCCCGGGCGGCACGCTGCGGTCTAGACCGATACATCCAATTTTCGGTAACACGAGACGCACGGGAGATTGTCACGTTGACTACTTCTGACGGTCACAGCACCACCAACTCCCCCCACTCCGCAGCACCCAGCGCCACGTCGCGGAGGTCGAAAGGAACCACCATGATCCTCACCCTCGTCCTCGGTTGCATCGCAGGCGCCCTCACGCTGGCCACGGTGGCCTCGCGTCCGGCCACCGACCGCTCGCGCCAGCAGATGAGCGCCCGGCGCGAGAAGTTCGTGGCGCGCAACCCCACCCACGTGAACTCCGCCGACATCGTCGCCTCGCTGCGACGTGCGGGCATCGACGCCGACCAGGCGACGTTCATCACCGACCGCGCCCACGAGCAGGGGATCAAGCCCTTCACGCTGTGGCTCTGGGTCGAGCAGTTCGGCGCCGAGGCCCTGAGCATCGTGGTGGCCGCCGACCTGACCCACCGCGACCTGCTGACCCACATCAGCAACGGCACCATGCCCGACATGGAGGAGCTCAAGCTCTTCGCCGCTGCCAACGGGCTGGAGGTCGAGGCAGCGCCGGCCACCGAGAAGCGAGGCGTCTCGCCGTCGGTGAAGGCCAAGAAGCGCCCCCCGATGCCGCCGATCTTCGACCCCGGCACCTACCCCGGCCTCGAGGTCCCCTCGCGTCGTCGGGTCAACCTCAGCGACAACGTCTTGCGTGACGGTGGCACCGGCGACGCAGCCGCTGCCTGATCCAGCCTTCGCGCGGGGCCTTCAGCCCACCGGTCAGCGCACCGAGCCCCGCAGCGTCGAGGCGTCCTCAGGTCGGTCTCCGCGAGCCAGGAGCTCCCGCGCGGCGTCCAGGTCGCCGGCGCCGTCCCACAGCAGGACTCCCCGGACGGCGGTGTCGTCGAGGTAGTAGACGACCATCCCACCCTCGGGGTCGTCGACCGGGTCGAGGACGGTCTCCAGGGACGAGTCCAGGGTCCCGACTGCCTCGTAGCCCAGCCCCAGGACGTCGGAGTAGAACATCGGGGTGTGGTCGTAGGTCTCCTCCGAGCCGGCCATGATCCGCCCGACCGCTCCACCCATGGAGTCGGCGTTGTCGACGTGCTCGACCCGCCTGCGGCCGAGGATCCGGTCGGGGTACTGCGCGACATCTCCGGCCGCGTAGATGTCGGCGACCGAGGTCCGTAGGTGCTCGTCGACGACGATTCCGCCGTCCTCACTGCGTCGTACGACGCCGTCCACGACGTCGCCGGCGGGCTCGATGCCGAGGCCGATCACCACCACGTCCGCCCGGATCGACGACCCGTCGGAGAGGTGGACCACGACGTGCTCGCCGTCCTGCTGTCCGGAGGTGACCTTCATCCCGGGGGCCCGCCGTACTCCTGCGTCGTCGAAGCGCGCCTGGAAGGAGTCGGCCAGTGACGGTGGGAACATCGCGCCGCCCAGCACCTGGTCGGGGTGCACGATGGTGACCGGGCAGTCGTGCTGGCTCAGCGCGGCGGCGATCTCGCTGCCGATGTAGCCGCCTCCGACGACGACGACCTCGGGCCTGGCCCGACTGAGCTCCCGGAGCCGCTGGTAGTCCTGGAGCGTGCGGAAGTAGAGCACGCGCTCGGAGGGGTCCAGCCCGTCGAGGCGGCGCGGGCGCCCACCCGTGGCGAGCAGCAGGCGGCCGTAGCCGAACGTGTCCCCGGCCGACGTCGTGACGGTCCTGGTGTCCGGACTCACCGAGGTCACCGGTGTCCCGAGGTGCAGGGTCGCCGATGTCTCCTCGGCGGTGTCGAGGGCGGCGTCCTCGAAGGTGAAGTCCGGGTCGGTCCACAGCTTCTTGGACAGCGCCGGCCGCGGAAAGGGCGCCGTCCGCTCCTCGCCGACGATGCCGATCGAGCCCGACGAGCCCTGCTCCCGGATGCCCTTGGCTGCCGCGTCGGCGACCATCCCGCCCCCGACGATGACGAAGTCGTAGTCATAGTGCATGCCCTCGACGCTAGGTCGCGGCCGACCGAGGACCCTCCACCCGGCAGGGTGATCAGGGGGCCACACTGACCGGTGAGCAGCGCCCTCGACCAGGCCGACTTCACCGCACTGATCGTCACCCGCCTCGCCGGACGCACGCCGTACGTCGTCCTCGCGGAGGCGGAGGCGCGGAGGCGCGGAGGCGAACGTCGCGATCAGTGTCGGCCGGGCTGCGCCGGGAGCCCGGCATCCCTCAGCTGGTCGGGACCGAGGTCCAGCGGCGCCAGCACCGGACGTACGTCGCCGGCAGCCGTGACCCAGCCGATGCCCTCCTCGTAGCGCCGGATCACCCGCGCCGGAGCCCCACCCACCACGGCGCGGTCCTCGACGGTCCCGCGCACGACCGACCCGGCCGCGACGACGACGTTCTCGCCGATGATGGTGCCCGGCAGGATGATCGCGCCGTGCCCGATCCACGACCCCGAGCCGATCACGACGGGGTGGTGCTCGCCCAGCTGGCGCCCGATCGGGGTCTCGAGCTCCTGGTAGCCGTGACCCGCATCGGAGACGAACACGTCCTGCCCGCACCACACGTCGTCCCCGATCGTCACCGACGAGTGGGCCGTGATGCACGCCCGCGCCCCGATCACGCAGCGATCACCGATCACCAGCGCCCGAGGCGGCAGGTGGGTCTCTCCGGGTCCGTAGCCGACCGACAACGTGGCCTGGCGACCGATGAGCGTGCGTTCGCCGACGTGGATGGAACCGACGTTCATCACGGTGGCGACCGGGAAGCCGATCGCGCTCCCCGCGCCGAACGAGCCGAAGCCCTCGGCGGCGCGGGTGCCCGGCACGATCTCGCCCACCCGGTCGAGCCACGACCATGCCCGCTGAACCGCACTGTTGACCAGGCGCTTGCGGCGGTTCACGGGTCGCGGAGTGGCGGGAGTCACAGGCGCGAGCGTAGAGGACTGGCTGGTTCGAGGCAGACGGCTCGGGCCTAGGCTTGCCCCCGTGAGTGCCACGCTGGTCGCCAAGGACCTGTCCGGTGGCCACACCCACCGCACGTTGTTCGAGAGTCTCGACCTGACGGTCGCCCCTGGCGACGTCGTGGGCGTCGTCGGTGCCAACGGTGCCGGCAAGACGACGCTGCTGCGCCTGCTCGCGGGGGCCGACGTCCCCCTCGGAGGATCGGTCTCCACCGCGCCCGGCGATGCGTTCGTGGGGTGGCTTCCCCAGGAGCACGAACGGGTCGCCGGCGAGACGGTCTCCGGCTACCTGGCTCGCCGTACGGGTGCCTCGGCCGCGACCGAGGCGATGGAGACCGCCGCCGGCGCGCTCGGGTCGGACGTGCCCGGTGTCGACGACGCCTACGCCGTCGCACTGGACCACTGGTTGGCCAGCGGTGCTGCCGACCTCGAGGACCGGATGCCCGGCGTGCTGGCCGACCTCGGCCTGGGGTCGCTCTCGGACCGGGCCGGCGCCGACGCCCTGATGACTTCGCTGTCGGGAGGCCAGGCCGCCCGCGTCGGCCTCGCGGCCCTCGTGCTGAGCCGCTTCGACGTCGTCCTGCTCGACGAGCCCACCAACGATCTCGACTTCGACGGTCTCGCCCGGCTGGAGTCGTGGGTGCAGGGACTGCGCGCCGGCGTCGTCCTGGTCTCGCACGACCGCGAGTTCCTCGCCCGCTGCGTCACCCGGGTGGTCGAGCTCGACCTTGCGCAGGGACAGGTCGCCGTCTACGACGGGGGCTACGACGCCTTCCTGGAGGAGCGGGCGGTCGCGCGACGCCACGCCCGCGAGGCCTACGACGAGTACGCCGACAAGAGGGCCGACCTCGTCGGACGCGCGCGCACGCAACGCGAGTGGAGCTCGCAAGGCGTGCGCAACGCGATGAAGAAGAGCCCGGACAACGACAAGATCCGGCGCCGCGCCCAGAGCGAGTCGTCGGAGAAGCAAGCCCAGAAGGTGCGCCAGATGGAGTCGCGGATCGCCCGACTCGAGGAGGTCGAGGAGCCGCGCAAGGAGTGGACGCTGCAGTTCCGGGTGGCGACTGCCCCACGGTCCAGCACGGTGGTCGCTGCCCTGGACGAGGTCGCCGTACGGCGGGGTGACTTCACCTTCGGGCCGGTCACCGTGCAGGTCAACGCCGGCGACCGGATCGGGATCGTGGGGCCCAACGGTGCGGGCAAGACGACGCTGCTGCGGCTGCTCCTGGGGCAGCTCTCCCCGGACTCCGGCCGCGCATCGCTCGGGGCGTCACTGGCGGTCGGCGAGATCGACCAGGCGCGGGCGGTGCTGCCCGAGACGTCGCGCCTCGGCGATGCCGTCGAGGCCGAGGTGCCGTCGTGCACGCCGGCCGAGGTGCGCACGCTGCTGGCGAAGTTCGGCCTGAAGTCCGACCAGGTGACCAGCATCGTCGGAGACCTGTCGCCCGGGGAGCGCACCCGGGCGGCGATGGCGTTGCTGCAGGCTCGCGGCGTCAACGTGCTCGTGCTCGACGAGCCGACCAACCACCTGGACCTGCCCGCCATCGAGCAGCTCGAGGAGGCGCTCGACGCCTACACCGGCGCGCTGCTGCTGGTCACCCACGACCGACGGCTGCTGGACGCCGTACGGCTGGACGAGCGGTGGCGGGTCGAGGCGGGCCGGGTCACGACCGGCTGAATGTCGGTCCTGACAGACGGCGGGCCGGACGTGCCCTAAGGTCAACGCCGTGGACCTCTCGCACAGACTGCAGGGCAGGACGATCGTGGTGACCGGCGCAGGCTCGGGCATCGGCCGCGGGACGGCGTTGCGGCTGGCGCGTGAGGGGGCGTACGTCGCGGCGCTGGACGTCGTGCCGGACGGGCTCGAGGGACTGGCCGACGAGGTGGGCCCGACGAGGTCGGGTGGTCAGGTCGTCACCGGTCCGGTCGACATCTCGTCGGAGGAGTCCGTGAAGGCGGCGATCGCCTCGGTGACTGACGCGCGCGGGGGCCTGGACGCCGTGGTCAACGCCGCTGCGGTGCACTACGGCGACCACACGCACGAGATGTCGCTGGAGCGCTGGAACCGGCTGCTGTCGATCAACCTGACCGGCACGTTCCTGATGACGCGCGAGACGATCCCGGCGCTGCTGGAGTCGCAGCACGGCGGGGTGATCGTCAACTTCAGCTCCACGTCGGCCTACTTCGCCCACCCCTACATGGCGGCGTACTCGGCCACCAAGGGGGCGATCATGTCGTTCACGCACGCGATCGCGCTGGAGTACGCCGACCGCGGGCTGCGGGCCGTCAGCGTCGTGCCGGGTGGCATCGAGACCGCGATCACCGGCTCGACGCCGGCGAACCTGCCGGCCGACGTCGACTGGGACAAGTTCGCCAAGCTGATGCCCGTGCTCGGGCGCGGCAAGTTCGGCACCCCCGACAGCATCGCCGGCGTCGTCGCGATGCTCGTGAGCGACGACGGCGCCTACATCACCGGAACCGAGATCAGGGTCGACGGCGGGACCCACATGTAGGTCACTACGATCGAGGCGTGGCTACCCCGCTCCGTCGACAGGTGGTCGTCGTCGCACTCGTCGTGGCGGTGATCGGCGCGGCGCTGTTCGTCGGTTTCGGGGGCGGCTCGTCCGACCGACCCGAGGCAGCAGGAGTGACCGCCTCGCCTTCGCCGAGCTCGTCGCCCTCCGTGCCCGCCGTGCCCGCCGTGCCCGCCGAGGTGACGCCCGACCAGTTCTGCTCGGCGTTCCTGACGTTCGTGGATGCCAACTCCGAGTTCACCAGCCGGCTGGACGCCGCGAGCGGCGAGGACCTGGTCGACGTCGCCCGCAGCATGTTCACCCTGCCCACCCCGATCGGGATGAGCCCCGGAGCCCGGGTGAGCCTGGACCAGCTCGTGGCCGGCACCCTGCCGCAGGTCGCGGACACCGTGCCCGAGGTGACGATCGACGCCGCACCCGACCCGGCGTACGACGCCGAGCCCGACCAGGCGGCGTTCGACGCCTACCTGCAGGCCAGCTGCCCGGCCTGACGACTGATCAGGTCGTCGCGCCCCGCACGGCGCTCACGATGTCGGCCATGGCTGCCGGGTGGGCAAGGCGAATCCCGGCGAGGTCGGCGGGCCTGAACCACCGCAGCTCGTCGTGCTCGTCCGGCGCGACGTTGACCGGCTCGCCCTCCCAGCTCCTGACGAGGAAGGCGTGCACGTCGAGGGTGGGGTCGATCACCGACAGGAGCATGGGCACGGGATCGTGCACGCGCACACCGAGCTCCTCGCGGCACTCGCGCACGATCGCCTGGTGCGGCGCCTCGCCCGGCTCGACGTGTCCGCCGACGAGATCCCAGCAGTCGGGGTACCACCGCCGCGCGGGATGGCGGTGCCCCAGGAGCACGCGACCGTCGCGCACCAGGGCCGCGACCGCGATCCGGGTCCGCGGTGACATGGCGTCACCCTAGGGGGCTGCGCGTGGAGGGAGCGTGCGCGGACCCGTGATCCTGTTTCCACAGCTCGTTCGAACACCATAGCGAATGTCGGCGGTCGGTCCTAGAATTGACCCATGGCCCAGACCACCACCCCGACCGCGATCGCCGCGGTCCGCGACGCCCAGGACGCAGTTGCTGCGG
This sequence comes from Nocardioides sp., assembly GCF_029937575.1. Classification (GTDB taxonomy): domain Bacteria; phylum Actinomycetota; class Actinomycetes; order Propionibacteriales; family Nocardioidaceae; genus Nocardioides. The sequence continues at coordinate 205 of NZ_JAPYPS010000038.1, read as the reverse complement.
CCGAGGTCGTGTCGCTGCAGTCAGTAGTGGCCTGGGCTGCCGAGCACCGCGTCGAGCGCGGTGTGGTGACCGAGCAGACCTTCGGCGAGAACGGCGTCCTGCTCGGCGGGATCGGGTGCCCACTCGTGTCGGAGTTCGATGTCTACGACCTCGCCGCGACGCTGGGCATGTCATCCGATGCCGGGTGCAACTTCGTCGGCAAGAC
>NZ_JAPYPS010000037.1 GCF_029937575.1 Nocardioides sp. | reverse complement strand
ACCCTGGCGGGTGGCGGGCCGACGTACCTCAGTCAGTCAGGCGCGGATCAGAAGGAGGCCTCGTCGAGGTCCATCAGCGACAGGTCGGTCGCCTCCGCGATCGCGCGCTCGGCGCTGATCTTCGGCAGGTTGTACTGGGCGAAGAACTGCGCGGCCGCGACCTTGCCCTCGTAGAAGGCCTGGTCCTTGCCTGCATCCCCGCCGAGCTTCTCCAGCGCGACCTCGGCCTGGCGCAGCAGCAGCCACGCGCACACGACGTCGCCGAGCGCCATCAGCAGGCGGCTGGTGTTGAGCCCGACCTTGTAGATGTTGCGGATCTCGTCCTGGGCCGACATCAGGTCGTTGATCATGTGGCCGACCATGGCGTTGGCGTCGTCGAGGGCCGTCGCGAGGAGCTGGCGCTCGTTCTTGAGTCGACCGTTGCCGGCCCCGGAGTCGATGAACGACTGGATCTCGGCGGCGATGACGCCGAGCGCCTTGCCCTGGTCCTTGACGATCTTGCGGAAGAAGAAGTCCTGGCCCTGGATCGCGGTCGTGCCCTCGTAGAGGGTGTCGATCTTGGCGTCGCGGACGTACTGCTCGATCGGGTACTCCTGCAGGAAGCCGGAGCCGCCGAACGTCTGCAGCGACTCGGTGCCGAGCAGCACCCAGGAGCGCTCCGAGCCGTAGCCCTTGACGATCGGCAGGAGCAGGTCGTTGACGGCGTTGAAGGTCTTGAGCTCCTCGGCGTCCAGATCGTCGCCGGCGTGCTCGGCGAGCTGGATCTTGTCCTGCCAGGTGGCGGTGTAGAGCACCAGCGCGCGCATCGCCTCGGAGAACGACTTCTGCACCATCAGCGAGCGACGGACGTCGGGGTGGTGGGTGATCGTCACGCGGGGAGCGGTCTTGTCGCCGGACTGGGTGAGGTCGGCGCCCTGCTCGCGCTGCTTGGCGTAGTCGAGGGCGTTGAGGTAGCCGGTCGACAGGGTGGCGATGGCCTTGGAGCCGACCATCATCCGGGCGTTCTCGATCACCTGGAACATCTGGGCGATGCCGTCGTGGACCTCGCCGAGCAGCCAGCCCTTCGCGGGCTCGCCGCCGCCGACGGAGGCGTCGCCGAAAGTGACCTCGCACGTGTTGGAGACCTTGATCCCCATCTTGTGCTCGACGTTGGTGACGTAGGCGCCGTTGCGCTCGCCGGTCAGCTCGCCGGTCTCGTGGTCGAAGTGGATCTTGGGCACCAGGAAGAGACTCAGGCCCTTGGTGCCAGGGCCGCCGGCACCCTCGACGCCCACCGGGCGGGCCAGCACGAGGTGCATGATGTTCTCGCTCATGTCGTGCTCGGCCGAGGTGATGAAGCGCTTGACGCCCTCGATGTTCCACGAGCCGTCGTCGTTGAGCGTGGCCTTGGTGCGACCGGCGCCCACGTCGGATCCGGCGTCAGGCTCGGTGAGCACCATCGTGGCGCCCCACTGACGCTCGACCATGAGCTGGGCGATGCGCTTGTCGCGGTCGTTGCCGTTACGGTGCACGACCCCGGCGAAGGCCGGACCCGCGGCGTACATCCAGACGGGGGCGTTGGCGCCGAGCACCATCTCGCCCAGGGCCCAGACCAGGCTGGAGGGGGCAGGGGTGCCGCCGAGCTCCTCGCTGATCTGCAGGCGCCAGTACTCGGAGTCCATCCAGGCCTGGTAGCTCTTGGCGAAGGACTCGCCGATGGGTGCGGTGTGGGTCGCGGGATCGAAGACGGGCGGGTTGCGGTCGCTGTCCTCGTAGGAGGCGGCCAGGTCCTCGCGGGAGAGGCGCTCGACCTCGCCGAGGATGGCGCGCGCCGTCTCGCTGTCGATCTCGCCGAACGGGCCGGTGCCCAGGACCTCGTCACGACCGAGCACCTCGAAGAGGTTGAACTCGATGTCCCGCAGGTTGGTCTTGTAGTGGCTCACTGCTCAACCGCTCTCTCGTCGTCGGCGCATGAGGCGCCATCATTACCGATCAGTAACTTAATGATAGGAGCGGTCTTGGGTCCGCGCAAGAACTCGCCACTGTGATGTCTCACCTTCGTCGCGCTCGGGCGGAGCCCTGAATGGGAGTACGTCGAGTGACCAGGTGGAGATATCTGTCAGAATGGCCTCATGCGTGTCTCCGCCAAGTCCGACTACGCGCTGCGGGCGCTCATCGAGATGGCGGGCCGGGCGGACGGCAAGGCGGTCAGCGCCGAGGAGCTGGGGCGGCTGCAGGAGATCCCCCACGGGTTCCTCCAGGCGATCCTGGCCGACCTGCGCCGATCGGGCGTGGTGATGAGCCAGCGCGGCCAGTCCGGCGGCTGGCGGATGGGACGTCCGGCGATCGAGGTCTCGGTCGCCGACGTGATCCGGGCCGTCGACGGCCCGCTCGTCTCCGTCTACGGACTGCGCCCCGAGGCGGTGAGCTACAACGACTCCGCGGACGTCCTGCAGCACGTGTGGATCGCGGCGCGGCGCTCGTTGCGCGAGGTCTTCGAGCAGGTCTCGATCCAGCAGCTCGCCGACGGCGAGCTGCCGTCGGCGATCACGTCGCTGACCGCCGACGAGGACGCCTGGCAGTCGCACTGACCGGGGCCCTGACCGCGCTCTGCTCCCGTCGTCGTCAGGCGACCGAGGACAGCTTGCGCTTGAGCTTCTTGCGCTTCTTCTCCAGGGCGCCGACCTTGAGCTCGAGGGACTCGTTGCGTCGCGTCAGGCGCTCGATCTCGGCCAGGGCGTCGTTGAGTGCGTGCTCGGCGACGCTCACCACGACCTCCGGCTCGTCGACGGCGTCCTCAGCCGGCACGAGCGCGCCGGCGTCGCCGACGACGTCGTACTCGGTGCTGGCGAGCAGCTCCACCCACGACTCTCCCAGGGCGCGGAGCACGGCCACGCGGGAGGCGAGGGCGAGGTGGGGTGGCCGCGGCTTGGCGGGGACGGGGACGTCGTCGATCCTGAGGGACGAGGTGCCGAAGCCGACCACGCGCCCGAAGGACTTCCAGGTCGCGCGCGCGTCGGCGGCGACCACGACGTGCAACCGCTCCGGCTTCTTCACCGACTGGCCCCAGGACTCGAGCACCGAGCCCAGGTCGTGACGCGGTTCGCCGGGCACGGTCCAGGCGTCCGGGGCGTGAGCGGTGATCACGACGTGCACCTCGAATCCGCCGAGGGCGTCGAGCAGCAGCGCGATCTGCTCGGAACGTGCGGCGGCGAGCAGGGGCTGACTGAAGACGAGGGTGTCGCGGCCCTTGAGGCCGCGACGGACGATGCCGGTCCAGGCGCCCTCGACCTCGGCACGCTGGTAGCCCCAGTCCTGGTGGTTGCGCAGGATCTCGAGGGCTGCGCGGAACATCTCCTCGCCCGAGGTCGCCGGACGGCACACGCCCAGCTCGGCGAGTGCTCGGGTGTGCCGCTCCAGCGCCGCGTCGATGATGTCGCCGGACCCGTCGTCGAGGCCGACGTGGATGAACGCCTTGCGCTTCTTGGCCATGGCCACCACGGTGACGCGACCTCGTGAGCGGGGGGTGATCGGGTGGTGAACACGGTGTGTCGGCGGACCGCCGACGCAGTGTCGCCCGGGGAGCGAGGCGTGTCGCAAAGCTAGAACCTGTTCTACTATCACGCCATGATCACGTCCGACGCCATCACCTGGAACGCGCCCAACGACGACCACCCGGCCCGGGCGGCCTCGCAGCGCTCCTACTCCGCGGTCGCCAAGGGCGACCTCGCGGAGTGGTTGACGGTCTACGCCGAGGACGCTGTCCTGGAGGACCCCGTGGGTCCGTCGATGTTCGACCCCGAGGGCAAGGGACACCACGGCCACGCGGGGATCTCGGCCTTCTGGGAGAAGGCGATCGCGCCGATCGCGACCTTCGAGTTCGAGATCAACGAGTCGTTCGCCAACCCCGGCAGCAACACGTGCGCCAACGTCGGCCGGATCAGGACGTCGTTTCCCGACGGCAGCTACACGGTCACCGACCTGATCATGGTCTACGTGATCCACGAGGACGGCACCGTCGCCTCGATGAAGGCGTTCTGGGAGCCGGAGCGCACGATGGCCAGCTTCACAGCCGCCCCCTCCTGAGCCCCCCACGGTCGTGCTGAGCGGCTCAGCGCCGCGGTGTGGCGGGCCCGGGTACGCCGTCCACCGCACGGGTCAGCCAGATCACCAGCGGCTTGAGGGTGCGCCAGTCGGCGCGGATCATCTCCAGGACCTCGGGGGTGTGGATGACCTTCTCGAAGCCGTAGGGCTTGCCGGCGATAATCTGCTTGTGCCGCAGCAGCGCGATCCGCGGATGGTCGGCGTCGTAGCCGCGAGGCGAGGTCTTGAGCTGGGCGCCGCCGATCTCGAAGCCGTCCTTCTCGAGGCGGGCGAGCGCGCGACGCAGCGCGGGACCGGTCTTGTCGTCATCGATGGCGTCGCGGATCGCGGCGAGCCGTTCGCCGGCCGCCTCGTAGAAGCCCGCCCCGACGCGTACCCCGCGCGGTGACAGCTCGACGTACCACCCCATCGACGGTCCGGCCGCGACGAAGGCGCCCTGGTGGGTCTTGTAGGGGGTCTTGTCCTTCGCGAACCGGACGTCGCGGTAGGGCCGGAAGATCTTGGCCGCGCCGAACTCCGGCTCCAAGGCGGCGCACAGCGCCTGCATCGGGGCCTTCACCGACTCGGCGTAGACGTCCTTGTGGGCCTCCCAGAAGGACTTGGTGTTGTCGACCTCGAGGTCGTCGTAGAAGTCGAGCGCGGCGACGGGAAAGCCTTCGAAGGTCACGAGGCCAGTGTGCCTGGCCGACGTGCGGCCAGCGTGCACGTACCTGGGGCACCCTAGCCGCGGGCAACTCCGAAGCTGACGTGCTTGGCCCGCGGGCGGTGTCCAGGAGCGGAGGCCTTGGCGACGAGGACGATCCTGTAGCCGCGGTAGCGGGGCCGGACCTTCATGGAGCGTCCTGTGGCGACAGAGACCTTGGCAAGAAGTCTGTTCACGCTTGTCCGATCTCTCATGGGTGCTCGTACCGGGCGAAGTTCTGGGTGTAGTACCGGGTCCAGGTGCTGGTCGTGTCATAGCCGTAGCCGATGCCGATGTGGGTGTAGTCGCCCAGCAGGTTGTCTCGATGGAGACCACTGTCGATCCACACCTGGACCACATCCTGGGGTTTGTGGAAGGCGGCAATGTTCTCTGCCCCCTGGGTCCAGCCCGGGGGATAGTCCACGAAGTAGCCGGGATTGTGCTCATAGGTGTCGGTCTCGGCCATGTGCTCGCTCCAGCCTTGGGCGATGGCGGTGAGCTCGGGCATCAGCAGGAGTGGCGGCTTCCCGTTCGCGACGCGGAAGTCATTCGTGTCCTGCAGGATGAGGGCCTGTGCCTCGCTCACCGTCATGACCGGATCGGTCGGTGGGTCCGTCGGGGGTTCGGTGGGTGGGTCGGTCGGCGGGTCCGTTGGGGGTTCGACGGGTGGGTCGGTCGACGGTGCCGCTTCCACGGCCACGAGGACGGGCGCCGAACGCTGCTTGGCCACGGTCCTGGTGCCCCGGAAGACTGCTCGGTAGACGGTGCGCTGGGTCTCGGCGGTGGTGGCGAGGCGGTAGGTCTTGCTCGTGGTGACCCGTGAGCGCGCGACCTTGCTCCACCCGCCGCTGGTGTGCGCTTGCAGCAGCACCCGGCCGCCCACCGACTTCCTCGTCACCTTGCCGGAGAAGATCAGGCGGGCGCCCTCCGTGACCCTGTCGTCCGACACCCTGATGGTGACCGTCGGCCGCACGGCAGCCTGGGTGGGCGACGGGACGAGGGCTGGGGCAGCACCGAGGACCACGGCGAGCAGGAGGGGCAGGAGGCGGGAGGGACCGGAGGAGCGCACGCACGAACTCAACCACCGGGATCGCGCGTCGAGGTGCCTTCGCGGTTACTCGGACAGAACTCGAACGCGGAGACGGGTCGCCGTACTAGCCTGCGGTGTCGTCCTGACCCCCCAGGGCGCACGCAGCGACGAAAGTGAGTCGGTTCATGGGTGCCCCGACTGCCGAGACTGGGACGCAACGCTGGGACGGCCTCAAGGAGGCGATCCAGGAGTACCGCGAACGCGTGGGCAATCCCTCCTACGAGGAGATGGCCCGTCGTGTTGCCGAGGAGCGGCAGAGGAACGGAGCCGATCCCTTTGCGGCTCGGGTCGCCCGCTCGACGGTGTACGAGGTGCTGAGGCCCGGCAAGCCACGACCCAACCTCGGCCTGCTGAAGGAGATCAGCCTCGCTCTCGGGGCTGGCCCGGAGCTGGTCGACGAATGGTTCGAGCGATGCACGCGTCCGGCACCGGACGTCGAGGTCGCCGAACCGGAGGCCCCAGTCGAGACCCGAGCGGAGGAGGTCGCGCCGATCCAGGGGTGGCAGGCAGCGACGCTGATACTCGTCGCGGTGGGCATCAATCTACTCGGCAGGCTGTTCACCGACGGGCTGGACCTGCCCATCTACCTGGACATGGTGGGTACGGCGATCGCCGCCATCGCCCTGGGGCCGTGGCGGGGAGCGCTGGTGGGGCTGCTCACCAACTACCTCGGCCACGTCATGGATCCCGACGCCTCGCTGATGTTCGCGCTGGTCAACGTCACCGGGGCGCTGGCCTGGGGGTACGGCGTACGGCGATTCGCGCTCGGGAGGACGATCGCCCGCTTCTTCCTCCTCAACCTCGGAGTGGCCGCGCTCTGCTCCCTCGTCGCGGTACCCATCGTCTTGTCCCTGCTGGGCGACGAGCTGCGCTTCGGCCACGACGCGATCGTGGCGAACTTCCAGAACCTGGGGTACAGCATCCAGGCCTCGGTAGGCTTCGGGAACCTTACGACCTCCACGGCGGACAAGCTGCTCAGCGGCTTCGTGGCGCTGGTCTGCATCGCCTTCCTGTCCAGGAAGTTCCAGAACGCGCTCCCGATCGCGCAGCCGCGCGACTGAGTGCGTCCCGTCGCGGGGCTCGTGGACGCATCTCGGACAACTTCGGACAGTTCGGAACGGACCAGACACTGCGATCGATGCCGATACTCACCGGCATGACGAAACGAATCCTGACGGCTGCGACTCTCAGCCTCGCCCTGTCCGCAAGCGCCGTGTGCGCACCTGCAGCGTCGACCGCGAAGCCGACCAAGGCTCCCGGTGGCATCACGCTCAAGGGCGCATCCGTCGAGCCTGGCGGTGGTGGATTCCTTTACCTCAACCTGAATCTCCGCGACTCGTCCCCGTCGAAGTTCAAGCACGAGGGTCACGACCACTCCCACGAGCTCTACGGATGGGTCGCGGAGACGCCGGACGGCCAGGTCTACAGGTCGAAGACGCCTGTCCACGACGACAAGAACTCCGGAAGCGGGCAGTTCAACCTGACCGACGTGACGCGGGACGGCAAGAAGCTCCTCTGGTACAACGCCAGCGAGACGGGCTCCTTCCAGACCGGGCTCTGGAAGGTGCGGATCGTGGAGTACGGCAAGCAGCTCAAGCAGGGCAAGAAGTACCCCGTCACGAGCGTCAGCCGGATCTTCAAGCTTCGGGTGACCAAGGGCAAGGCGGGCTACCGGGTGAAGGCTCGCTGAGAGGTCCCGGCAGCTCCGCGGGCATTTCCACCCCGGGGTATCGGTGGCAGACTGCTCTTTAGCTCCCCACCTCTCGGAAGGTCTTCCCCACATGACTGCCTTCGTCCTCTTGTTGGCGACCCCTGTCGTCATCGGACTCGTCGTGATCCTGTGCCTCAATCGCTTCTATGCGCGCGACGAGGAGCCCGAGCGCGGCTACCTCGGCAACGACGGGAGCTTCGGCAGCGGCTACAGCGAGACCGCCCAGCGCGGGGAAGCCGGACGCCGGCGGTGAGCCGGGACGACGCATGGAGCGGATGACGAGATTCGAACTCGCGACATCGACCTTGGGAAGGTCGCGCTCTACCAGCTGAGCTACATCCGCACGGACTTCCCGGTCTCCCGGTCAGCCGTGGAGCATGCTACCCGTTTGGGGTGCTCCTGGGAGGATCGGCCCCATGAAGAAGCTGCTGGTGGCCCTCGTCGTCCTGGCGCTGCTGGCACTCGGACTCGATCGCGGCGGGGTGTACGTCGCCGAGCGGGTCGCCGGGTCGTCGCTGCAGGACTCGCAGGGGCTCAGCGAGCGGCCCGACGTGGACATCGCCGGGTTCCCCTTCCTCGACCAGCTGGTCTCCGGGCGCTACGACCGGATCGAGGTCGCCGTGCGCGAGCTGCCCCTGGGGACCGGCGCCGGCTTGAGCCTGGCGCGCCTGGACCTCGTGCTCAGCGACGTCGAGACGACGCGGGACTTCTCCCGCATCGACGTGGGCCGTGCCCGCGCGGATGCGGTGATCTCGTTCGCCGACCTGGGTGACCTGCTCGGCGTCGACCTCTCCTCGGCAGGCGACGGGCAGCTGCGGGTGAGCAGGACCTTCACGGTGCTCGGCACCGACGTCGAGCCGTCGATCACGGTGGCCCCGACGATCGTCGACGGTGCCCTGAGCCTCAGCGAGTTCTCTGTCAACGGCGCTGCCGACGCGGCCGGGGTCGTGACCGAGGCGCTGGACGAGCTGCTGGGCGTGGCGGTGCCGCTGCAGGGCATCCCCTTCGACGTGGAGCTCGACGACGTCGGGGTCGAGCGCGACGGCGTGCACCTGTCGCTGAGTGGCTCCGACCTCAGGTACGTGTCGCCGTCGTGACGTCATCCCCGGCGTCCAGTCGCGTGTACGTCGCGTAGCGCGGGCGCAGCCCGTCGCCCGATGACCGGCCGGTCAGCCGTCGGTGCACCCAGGGGGCGGCCGAGGTGCGCAGCCACTCGGCGTTCGTGCGCAGGGACTCGACCCGCGTCGGGGTCGTCAGCTCACGCAGGGGCAGCGGCTCCAGGTCGTGCTCGACGCCGAGGGTGTCGAGCACCTCGATCGCCATCCGTTGGTGGCCGGCCGGGCCCATGTGCATCCGGTCCTCGTCCCACAGTCGCCAGTCGCGGTACTCCCGCAGCCGCCAGTAGTCGACGATCGTCGCGCCGTGCCGGTCCGCGCTCTCGCGGACCAGCTCGTTGTAGACGGCGAACCGGCCACGCAGCAGCCGGTACGTCGCGCTGCCGCCGGGATCGAAGGCGGTCCACACGAGCAGCCGGGCGCCGGTCGCGGCCAGCCGCGCCAGAGCAGCGTCGTACTGCTCGGCCAGGGTGTCCAGGTCGACGCTCGGGCGCATGATGTCGTTGGCGCCGACGTAGATGGTCACCAGGTCGGGGTCGAGCGCGATCGCGGGCTCGAGCTGCTCGGCGAGCACCCCGCACAGCTTGCGGCCGCGGATCGCGAAGTTGGCGTAGCCGAACTCCCTCTCGGCGGTCGAGGCCTGGGAGCCGAGCACCTCGGCCACCCGGTCGGCCCATCCGCGAACGCCGTTGGGGCGCCGGGGATCGGGGTCGCCGAGACCCTCGGTGAACGAGTCGCCGAGGGCGACGAAGCGGGAGTAGATCGGGACGCCGGGCATGACGCCATCTTCCCCGGCCGGGTGACCGCATCAGCCAAGGGGTCCTCAGGGGTGATGTGGCAGGTCGTTGACCCGATCAACATCGGTCGGGCCGCCATCGTCCCTCTCGGAAAGGCCCGTCGATGAGTGTCCACCTCCTGCCCCTGGCGGGCACGATCATCGACGCCGACGTCGTCGACTACCTGATCATCGGGCTCTACTTCGCCTTCGTCCTCGGGATCGGGCTGTTGGCGCGACGCCAGGTCTCGGACTCGATGGACTTCTTCCTCTCGGGGCGCTCCCTGCCGGCGTGGGTGACGGGCCTGGCGTTCATCTCGGCCAACCTGGGGGCCGTCGAGATCATGGGGATGTCGGCCAACGGTGCGGAGTTCGGGCTGCCGGCCGTGCACTACTTCTGGATCGGCGCCGTCCCCGCGATGCTCTTCCTCGGCGTCGTGATGATGCCCTTCTACTACGGCTCGAAGGTGCGCTCGGTCCCCGAGTTCATGTTCCGTCGCTTCGGCACCGGCGCGCACCTGGTCAACTCGCTCTCCTTCGCCGTCGCCCAGCTGCTGATCGCGGGCATCAACCTCTACCTGCTCGGCACGATCATCCGGGCGCTGCTGGGTTGGAACCTGACCGTCGCCCTCGTCGTGGCCGCCGTGATCGTGCTCTCCTACATCACGCTCGGCGGCCTCAGCGCGGCGATCTACAACGAGGTGCTGCAGTTCTTCGTGATCGTGGCGGCGCTCCTCCCGCTGACCCTTCTCGGGCTGCACCAGGTGGGCGGCTGGGGTGGGCTCAAGGAGCAGATCACCGCCAACGCCGGCACCGGCGAGGCGGCTCCTGCCTCGGACCAGCTGAGCTCGTGGCCGGGCAACGCGCTGACCGGCTTCGGCTCGGACTTCCTCTCCGTGCTCGGGATCGTGCTCGGGCTCGGGTTCGTGCTGTCGTTCGGCTACTGGACCACGAACTTCGTCGAGGTGCAGCGGGCGATGGCCACCCACTCCATCTCGGCGGCGCGCAAGACGCCCGTCATCGGCTCGTTCCCCAAGATCTTCATCCCCTTCATCACGATCCTGCCCGGCATGATCGCCGCGGTGGCGGTGACCGAGATCGCCGGGACCAAGGCGGGCGACGAGGTGACCGGCGGCGCCGGGGGGACGGTGGACTACAACGACTCCCTCATCTACCTGATGCGCGACCTGCTGCCCAACGGACTCCTCGGCATCGCGATCGCCGGCCTGCTGGCGGCGTTCATGGCCGGGATGGCGGCCAACATCTCGGCGTTCAACACTGTGCTCTCCTACGACCTCTGGGAGCGGTACGTCGTGCGGGACCGGAGTGACGACTACTACCTGAAGGTCGGCCGGATCGCGACGGTGGCGGCCGCCTTGATCGCCATCGGCACCGCGCAGCTGGCCACCAACTTCTCCAACATCATGGACTACCTGCAGACCCTGTTCGGCTTCTTCAACGCCCCGCTGTTCGCCACCTTCATCCTCGGGATGTTCTGGAAGCGGATGACCGCGACCGCCGGCTGGGTGGGGCTGGTCGCCGGCACGCTCTCGGCGGTCCTCGTCGCGTTCCTCAGCGAGGACGCCTTCGGCTCCGCGAGCCTCGGCGTGATCGGCATCTCGGGCCAGGGCGCCTCGTTCGTGGCCGCCGGAGCCGCGTTCGTGGTCGACATCGTCCTGAGCGTGGTCGTGTCGTTGCTGACCACGCCCAAGCCGGCGTCCGAGCTGCGCGGCCTCGTCTACTCCGAGACGCCGCGGGAGGACCTCGTCGACGCCGACGAGGCGAGCCTGCCGTGGTACCAACGGACCCTGCCCCTGGCCAGCATCGCCCTGGCCCTCGTGGTCGCGTTGAACTTCGCCTTCTGAGCCCCGATGACTCTACCTGCTCGACCCGCACACGACCCAGAGGAGACCGAGATGAGTGAGGCTCGTCCGCACACCGCCGGCGCCTTCGACATCCGCAACGTGATCGGCGTGCTGCTCTCCCTGTACGGCGTGATCCTGCTCGTCACCCGCCTCGTCTACGGCGACGAGGGCGGCGAGAACAGCGAGGGGGTCAACGCCAACCTCTGGGCGGGGCTGGCGCTGCTGGTCGTGGGTGCCGCCTTCGTCGTCTGGGCCAGGTGGCGTCCCGTGCGGGTGCCCGAGGAGTCGACGTCCCAGGAGGATGCGTCCCACGACGGATAGGGTGCGCTTGTGCTGCTGTCAGACCGCGACATCCTCGCCGAGATCGACGCCCAGCGGATCGCCCTGGACCCGTGGGACCCGGGCATGGTGCAGCCGTCGTCGATCGACGTCCGGCTGGACCGGTTCTTCCGGGTCTTCGAGAACCACCGCTACCCCCACATCGACCCGGCGGCCGACCAGTCCGACCTCACTCGCCAGGTGGAGCCGGAGGGCGACGAGCCGTTCATCCTTCACCCGGGCGAGTTCGTGCTCGGGTCGACGTACGAGGTCGTCTCGTTGCCCGACGACATCGCGGCCCGTGTGGAGGGCAAGTCGTCCCTGGGTCGGCTCGGCCTGCTGACGCACGCGACCGCCGGCTTCGTGGATCCCGGCTTCTCCGGCCACGTGACCCTCGAGCTCGCCAACGTCGCCACCTTGCCGATCAAGCTCTACCCCGGCATGAAGATCGGCCAGTTCTGCTTCTTCCGGCTCTCCTCGCCGTCCGAGCACCCCTACGGCTCGGCGAAGTACGGCTCGCGCTACCAGGGCCAGCGTGGACCGACGCCGTCCCGGTCGTTCCAGAGCTTCCACCGCACGGCGATCTGAGGCCAGCGCCCGCCACAGGGCGACGCTCACCCGCGCCACATCAGGCGATGCGGGTCCAGACGCCGGGATGGGTCTGGATGAACTGGTCCGCGGGGTTGCCGGGTGGGGCGGGGGCGCGGGAGTCGTAGGACGCCCCGGCCGGGGTGGTGACCAGGGTGGTGTGCGGCTGCAGATCCGCGATCGAGGTGACGGTGTGCCGCAGCCGGGGGTGTTGTGTGGCGTAGTTGCAGAACGCGCAGAGCCCCTGGCCGTTGTGCTCGGAAGTCACGCCGCCCACGGTGGCGTCCTCGACGTGATCGGTGTGGCGCGTGGGAGCGTCGCACCACGGGGTGCGACAGCGCCGGTCGCGCAGCTTGATGAAGTCGGCCAGGTCCTTCGGGAAGATCCTGGCCTGCGATTCCATCGCCACCAGGTGGTCGGTGTCGGCGAACAGTCGTCGCAGGGCGGTGCGCGCGGCAGGTGAGGCGTCGATGAGGTCGCGGGCGAGATCGGCGGGGATCGGACCGATCCCGGGGACCTCGCCCGGCTCGTCGGACTCACCGAGCAAGGTCTCGACGGGCAGCACCAGGTCGACCATCACCGGCACTCCCGAGGCGCCCGGCAGGCCGGCCAGGCGCTCGACGTAGAGGTCGGCCAGGATCTGGGCCCGGGTGCGCTCGTCCCCCTGCGAGATCAGCAGGTCGGCTCGCGCGCCGAGGGAGGCCATGATCGCTGCCATCTGCCAGTCCGCGACGACCCCGGTCACCTCACCGGTGCCATCGGCACTAGCCCTGGCCCGCACGTGACGGTCCCGCAGCGCTCTCTCGCGGCGACGAAGCGCTGCCTCGGAGTCCAGGCGGTACACGATCCGCCGTACCTCCTCGGCCAAGGCGCGGTCACCCAGGCACGGCAGCTCGGCGAGCTTGTCGAGGACCGCCGCGTCCGCTGCGCGTCGCTCAGCCAGGTGCAGGTGGGAGGTCTCGTTGACGATGATCTCCGCGCGCCGCTCGTTGATGTCCCGGACTCCAACAAGCCGAGCACGAGCGGTCGCTGCTAAGGTAAGCCTTACTGAGGCATGCCTAACGAACGGAAACGTCGATGACCGCCGCACCGAGCACGACCCTGCCCATGCTGATCGAGGAGGTCGAGGTCCGGGCCGTCGAGCGGCTCTCGCCGAGCTTCGTCCGGGTGGAGCTCGGCTCCCCGGCACTGGCCGAGCTGGGGGTGTCGAGCACGTCCTACGACCAGCGGATCAAGCTGATCTTCCCCGACGGCGACCACCCGCTCCCGGCGTTCGAGGGCGTGGGCGAGGGTTGGTACGGCGAGTGGCTGGCGCGGCCCGAGGCCGAGCGCGGCCACATGCGCACCTACACGATCCGCGGTGTCCGTGGCGAGGGAGAGAGCACGCGGCTCGTCGTCGACATCGTGGTCCACGAAGGAGCGACCGGGCCGGCGGGGATCTGGGGCGAGCGCGCTGCGGTCGGGGATCGGGTCATCTGCACGGCCCCGCGACGCGGCCACGAGTACGGCGGCATCGAGTTCGCCCCCAGCGACGGGGACGCGCTGCTCCTCGTCGGCGACGAGACCGCCGTTCCGGCCGTGGCAGCGATCCTCGAGCAGCTCGACGTCGCGGCACGCGGTGCGGTGTTCCTCGAGGTGCCCTTCGCCGCGGACGTGCTGACCCTCGAGCACCCGGAGGGGGTCGGCGTGCGCTGGCTGCCCCGGGACGGAGGCCCGCGTGGTGAGGCGCTGCACGCCGCGGTCCTCGAGCATCTCGGAGCCCAGGCAGCGAGCCTCGAGGTCGACGAGTCGGAGATCGACCCCGACCTCTGGGAGACGCCGTTCTACTCCTCGTCGGGCGAGGCGGAGGGCGGGAACGGCCGGTCGGTCGGTCATGAGTGGCACGGTCTCTACGCCTGGATCGCGGGGGAGTCGAAGGTCGTCACGGGCTTGCGTCGCGCCCTGGTCAAGGACCTGGGGCTCGACCGGCACCAGGTGGCGTTCATGGGCTACTGGAGAGAGGGCCGCTCGATCAGCTGACGAGACCCGGTGACGTGCCCGACCACCTCACGCGGTGGCCTCACGCCAGGGGGCTGCTGCGCTTGCCGCGTCGGGAACGCGCCCCGCGCTTGGTCGCGCGGGCCGTCCGGGCGTCGGCGGCACGGTCGATCCGCTCGCTGATGATTTGCCGGGCCTCGCTGGGCAACAGGGTGCTGTCGTCGTACATGGTGGGGCTCCTTCGTCCGATGGTGGTCACAGCTGTCGGAGATCGACGTCTCCGCTGACGGTCTTGGCGCGGACCTCGATGTAGTCGGCGCCGGGCTCCGGCTGCCCCGCCCCCTCGAGGGTGGAGTGCACCCGGCCCGAGACCGTGGTGATGTCGGTCCACACGGGGATGCCGGCCGGGATGCCGACGCGCAGGTCGCCGGAGGCGCCCTTGAGCTGGACCCGGCCGGCGGAGACCCGGTCGATGACCAGGTCGCCGCTGCCGGTGCTGAGGCTGACACTGGTGTGCGCGTGGCCGACGTGCAGGTCGCCCGAGCCGGTCTTCACCGACGTGTTGCCGTGGCAGTCCCCGACCTCGACCTCGCCCGAGCCGGTGGAGATCGACACCTCGGCCCCGGCGTGACGCACGGTGACGTCCCCCGAGCCGCTCTTGATGCGCAGCGGCTCCTCGGCGTGCTGGAGGGTGATCTCCCCCGAGCCGCTCTCGAGGAGCGCGGGGCCGGAGAGCTGCTCGACGGTCACCTCACCGGAACCGGTGCGGACCTGGGCCGCGCCGAGCGTCCCGTGGCAGGTGAGGTCCGAGCTGCCGAGCTTGCAGGTGAGCTCGCTGCGCGTGGGGACGGTGATGGTGATGTCGAGACGACGATCGCCGCCGAAGAGTCCGCCGCGCTGCTGGGGAGCGATGACCACGAGGTCCTCGCCGTTGAGCTCGACCCGGACGTCGTCGGCGTCCTGGCCGGCGATGTCGACGGTGGCCTCGGTGGTGTCGAGGGCGGTGACCTCGACGGACCCCTTGCCGTTCTCGACGTGGAGTCGCAGGGGTCCGACCGGCTCGAACTGGCTGCTGCTGACGGTGTTGCCGCTCATGGTGGTCTCCTGCTTGCTGTCGTAGGTGGTCGTAGGCGGTCGTCAATGGTCGTGGGCGGGCTGTCGAGGGTGTGCTCGTCCGCGGAGCCGGCCGGTGGCCGGACCCGTGGGGTGGTGCTGCGGGAGGGGGGTGGAGGGCCTGCTGCTCAGACCCAGCCGTTCATCCGCTTCGCGGAGCGGCTTCGGCCGCTGCCGGGTGGCCCGCTCGAGCCGAACGGGAAGTTGTCGCCGAGCAGCTGCGGGAGGCTCGACAGGTCGATGTCGACGTTGATGCCCCCGGGGCGGGTGGCGGTGCGGATCACGCTCACCAGCCAGGTGTTGAGCGACTGGCCGGCGTCCGCGGCGGCGTCCTCGGCCTTGGCCTTGACCGACTCCGGGAGGCGGAGGGTGATCCGAGCGGTGCTGCCGGCCTCGGCATCGTCCTCCGGCTCCGGGGGGAGCGGCGGGGCCGGTGGCACCGGCGGCACGGGCGGCCCGGCAGTGGGGGAGTCGACGACGAAGGCGAGGTCGCGTCCGTCGAGGCGTACGTCGACGCCGCCCGCGGGCATCTCGGCGGTGATCTCCGAGCAGGCCTGGCTGATCGCCTCCATCAGTGCGAGCCGGGCGGCGGGATCGAGGGCGAAGCTCAGCCGCTCCGCGGCGCTGCGCAGCTCCTCGCCGGCACCTTCGGCGGCGGCGAGCAGGTCGCGGCGCAGGTGGTCGACGTACGGCGTGATGTCCATTGCATCACTCTGACATCACTATGACGTCGCGTCAAGCACCTGTGATGTCATTCTAGTGTCACTCTGGCGTCAGGTGGCGTCAGGCCGGTCGAGGCCGGTCGAGGGTCCCGGGCGGGTGATCGCGGCGGACCAGCACGCGGTAACCCAGAACTTACGAGCTGGGCAGCGCTTCGTATTCCACCCGCAACCATTCGGAAACACCGCGGCCGTGCACTTGACGGCATGCCCAGGACGCCGACCCACGACGCTCACCGCCACATCGGCGTGCTGCCGGCGTACCCCTTCTACGGCGGACCTGCCATCAACGCCGACCTCGGTGCCAAGGCGACGGTTGGCGGCTTCCTGGCCTCGCTCGACGACGAGGGGGTCGAGCGGACGCTCGTGCTGCCCAACTACGGCGTCCCCGACCCGCAGGTCTCCTTCGACCTCAACCACCTCGCCCTCGAGGCTGCGCAGAAGGACGACCGCGTTCGGTGCGGGCTCTGGGTCTCGCCCAAGGCGAGCGACGCCGAGCGCAACGCGGCGGCCTTGCGGCTGGCGGTGGAGGACGGCGTCGCGGCGCTCAAGACGAGCTTCCTGCTCGGGGGCAGCCCGACCGACCCCGACTGTGCCGAGCAGCTCGACCGGATCTTCACCACCGCCGCCGACCTCGGCCTCGTGGTCCACGTGCACACCTCGCCCGGCGCCGCCTCCGACGTGGACCAGATCGGCACCCTGGTCGAGAAGTACGGCGATGCCACGAAGATCCACCTCGTCCACCTCGGCGGCGGGATGAGCGGACACATGAAGCTCATCGGCGGGCGCCTCTTCGACTGGATCGAGGCCGGCAAGCAGGTCTACACCGACACCAGCTGGGCGATCGGCTTCGCGCCGGCGTGGCTGGTCGCCGAGATCGAGAAGCGCGGGGTCGGCCACGACCGGATCCTCTTCGCCACCGACACCCCGTGGGGCGACTACGCCGGCGAGTACGCGCGGCTGGCCGCGGTCGCCGGCGACGGCGAGCTGGCGAAGCAGTTCTTCACCACGAATTTCGAGGCCCTCTACGGCTGAGAGAGCACCACCCGTTGAGCACCACCTTCCCAGCACCACCGTCCAGCACCGCCCAACCGAGGAGACACCACATGTCCGTGTACGACGACGAGATCCTCGCCGCGATGGCGAAGTCCACGGCGGAGATCCCGCACCCGAGCCAGGCCAAGGGCACCAACCTCTACGGCTCGACCAAGCTCTTCCCCGACTACCAGGCCAGCGAGGGACAGGCCTGGCTCACGCTGGTGCACGGCATCCCGCACGAGTCCTCGGTGAGCTTCGTGGCCGTCCTGCAGACCACCCGCGCACTGCGCAAGGGCTTCGACGCCACGCTCTACTTCTATGGGCCCGGCGCCCTCGCCTGCGCCGACACCCGCGGCTTCCCCACGACCGGCGACGTCGCCTTCCCCGGCAACCAGAACATGAACGACGCCATCAAGACCTTCATCGGCGAGGGCGGCACGGTGCTGTGCTGCCGCTTCGGGATGGCGCTGCACGGCCAGCGCGAGGAGGACCTGATCGAGGGAGTGATCCCGTGCCACCCGCTCGACGTGCAGGACGCGGTCATCCACTTCGCCAACAAGGGCGCCATCATCAACTCCGTCTACAACCTCTGAGGGCTGGTCGACGTGAGTGAGATGGCCGCCCCGAGCCCCGGACCATTCCCCGGGCCGACGCCCAGCAGCACGCGCGTCGACGTCGCGATCCAGGGCATCCGGCTGCTCGACGCCCCGGTCTCCCGCAGGTCCGGGGCCGGGCCCAGCGACGACGGACACGTCCTGCTGGACGGTGTCGGTGCGGCCATCCCGCTCAACCCCCGCAGCCCCTACTCCGTCAGTGGCGGCAAGCTGCTGCTCGACGGCGCCGACACGGGCATGGGCGTGGAGAGCGTGGCCCGCCCGCGCTTCTACGACCTGACCACCGCCGACGGCGTCTCCTACGAGAAGATCGCCCGCCTGCACTCCTCCAGCGTGCTCGCCACGACGGTCGTGCAGACCTGCGTGCGGTACGACGTCGCCGAGCGCTGCCGGTTCTGCGCGATCGAGGAGTCCCTCAACGCCGGCGCCACGGTCGCGGTGAAGTCGCCGGCCCAGATCGCCGAGGTCGCACGCGCGGCGTACGACCTGGACGGCATCACCCAGATGGTGATGACGACCGGCACGTCCAACGGCCGCGACCGCGGCGCCACCCACCTGGCGCGCTGCGTGCGCGCCGTACGGGAGGTGCTCCCCGACCTCCCGATCCAGGTGCAGTGCGAGCCGCCGGGCGACCTGCAGACGATCCAGGACCTGTACGACGCCGGCGCGCGCTCGATCGGGATCCACGTCGAGTCCCTCGACGACGAGGTCCGCGCACGGTGGATGCCTGGCAAGGGATCCGTGGCGATGGCCGAGTACCGAGCCGCCTGGGCCGAGGGTGTCCGCGTCTTCGGCTGGAACCAGGTCTCCACCTACCTGCTCGTCGGACTCGGCGAGGACCCCGACGAGCTCGTCGCCGGCGCGGAGGAGCTCATCGAGATGGGTGTCTATCCCTTCGTCGTGCCGTTCCGACCGTTGGCCGGCACCCTCGCGACCGACGTCGACGGGGTCGGGGCGCCGCCGCGTGACGTCACCTACGACGTGACCAGTCGGGTCGCCGCAGCGCTGCGACGGCACGGGATGCTGGGCTCCGGCCAAGCGGCCGGCTGCGCCGCGTGCGGCGCGTGCTCGGCGCTCGGGTCCTGTTCCGAGTCGGCATGAGCATCCTCCTCGACGACGTGGTCCTCCTCGGAGGTCGTCGTCACGTCGCGGGCTCCTCCGACGCCTTCGTCGTGGTCCGCGCCGAGTCGCGCGCCGACCTCGACGCCTACCACCGGCTGCGCCGCGAGGTCTTCGTCGCCGAGCAGGGACTCTTCGCCGGCTCCGACCTCGACGTGCACGACGACGACCCCCGCACCATCGTGCTGCTCGCGCGCACCGCCACGGGCGAGGTGCTGGGCGGCGTCCGCCTGCACCCGGCTCCCGACGTACAGGGCAGCGGGCGGGATCTCGGGTGGTGGCGTGGCAGTCGTCTGGTCGTCGCCAGCGACGCACGCATGCTGCTCGGCGTGGGTGCCGCACTGGTCCGCGCCGCCTGCGCCACCGCCGAGACGATCGGGGCGCTTCGCTTCGACGCCACCGTCCAGGTCGGCAACGAGAAGCTCTTCCGTCGTCTCGGCTGGGTCCCGCGCGAGCGGGTGCACCTCCACGGTCGTCCGCACGTGCTCGTGGACTGGCCGATCGCCCGGGCGCAGCGCCTGGCCGACGCCACGAAGGCGGCACTCGGCGGCCTCCTCGGCGGCCTCCAGCAGCAGCCGTACGGCGGCGGAGGTCCCGGCTTCGTCGGTGACGACGGCGCCCCCGTGCCCGGCACGGACGTGATCGCCGCCTGCGACGCGATCCTGCCCTCGATGGTCGAGCGCGACCCCGAGTGGGCCGGCTGGTGTGCCGCGCTGGTCAACCTCAACGACCTGTCCGCGATGGGGGCGAGCCCGGTCGGGATGCTCGACGCCGTCGCCGCGCGCGACGCCTCCTTCGCCCGCCGGATCCTGCGCGGGCTGACCGAGGCCTCCCAGGCCTGGGGCGTCCCCGTCCTCGGGGGTCACACCCAGCTCGGCGTACCGGCCGCGCTGTCGGTGACGGCTCTGGGCCGCACCGACGCACCCGTGCCGGGAGGTGGCGGCAGTGCTGGCGAGACGCTGCGCCTCACCGCCGACCTCACCGGCGGCTGGCGACCCGGCTACTCCGGATCGCAGTGGGACTCGTCCTCCCACCACACGGGCGCCGAGCTGCGCTCCCTCTCGGCCGTCGTACCGGCGCTACGACCGACCGCAGCCAAGGACGTCTCGATGAGCGGGCTGGTCGGCACCGCCGGGATGCTCGCCGAGGCCAGCGGGTGCGGTGCCGTGCTCGACGTCGCCGCCGTCCCCACGCCCGCTGACGCGTCGTACGGCGACTGGCTGACCTGCTTCCCCGGCTTCGCGATGATCACCGCCGAGCGCACCCCCAGCGGCGCCACACCCGGGCACGGACTGCCCGACTTCCTCACCTCCACCACCTGCGGCGAGCTCACCGACGGAATCGGGGTCGGCCTGCGCTGGCCCGACGGCGTCGTCACCGAAGCGATCGCCTCCACCGTCACCGGACTCACGAACGGACCTTCATCATGACCAGCACGACCACGATGGCCGCCGTCGGCGGCAGCTTCGGCCGCGACGTCGAGGACAACCTGGCCCGGGTCGGCACCCTGATCCACGACGCCCGTGCCCGGGGGGTCTCGCTGCTCGCGCTGCCCGAGGCCTGCCTCGGCGGCTACCTCTCGGTGCTCGGCAGCGGCCGCGACGGCACCCACGACGAGCGGCCCGACGACCTGCCACCCGTGATGGACCTCGACGGCCCGGAGCTGCGTCGGGTCGCCGCGCTGGCCCGCGAGATGACGGTGGTGGTGGGCTTCTGCGAGGGCGGCGGCAGCGACGACGAGCGCTTCAACTCCGCCGCGGCAGTCACCGGCGACGGCGTGCTCGGCGTCTACCGCAAGGTGCACCAGCCGCTGGGGGAGAGCCTCTACTACAACGCCGGGCAGGAGTTCCGCGCCTTCGACTCCCCGATCGGTCGGATGGGGATGTTGATCTGCTACGACAAGGCGTTCCCCGAGGCGGCGCGGGCCCTGGCGCTCGACGACGCCGAGGTGGTGGCCTGTGTCTCGGCCTGGCCGGCATCGCGGACGGCGAGCGCCACCTCGCTCGCCGAGGACCGCTGGACCCACCGGTTCAACATCTTCGACCAGGCCCGGGCGCTGGAGAACCAGATCGTCTGGCTGGCCGCCAACCAGACCGGCACGTTCGGCTCGCTCCGGTTCGTCGGCAACGCGAAGGTCGTGGGGCCCGGCGGCGACATCGTCGCCACCACCGGGGTCGACGAGGGCATGGCTGTCGCGTCGTTCGACCTCGGCGAGGCCCTCGACACGGCACGTCGCTCGATGTTCCACCTGCGCGACCGGCGGCCCGAGCTGTACGACGGCGCGCAGGCCAACCGTTGGGAGACCAGCCATGCCTGAGATGACCTTCTCGGTGCGCTGGCCGGACGGCCGCGTCGAGCACTGCTACTCCCCGTCGCTGGTGATGCACGACCACCTCACCGCCGACACGACGTACACGGTCGAGGACTTCCTGCGACGCAGCACGACGGCACTCGGGGTCGCGAGTGCTCGGGTGAAGGAGAAGTTCGGCTTCGCGTGCACCTCGGCCGCCGCGACCACGGATACGATCACCCGCTCCGCGGCCCACTACCGCGCCGACGACCTCGTCGAGGTCGTTCGGATGTGGCCGCCCCTGCCCGCCACGGAGACGCCGTCATGACCCAGCACACCGACCGTCACCCCGCACGCCACGAGGTCCCGGTCGCCGTGGTCGGTGGCGGCCAGGCCGGTCTCTCGGTCAGTTGGTACCTCCAGGACGCCGGCATCGAGCACGTCGTCCTCGAGGCCGCCACCGCCGCGCACGAGTGGGCCGACACCCGCTGGGACAGCTTCACCCTCGTGACGCCCAACTGGCACTGCCGCCTGCCGGGCTACGTCTACGACGGGGACGACCCGGACGGCTTCATGACCCGCGACGAGGTCGTCGCCTGGCTCGGCGGGTACGCCGCCACCTTCGACCCGCCGTTGGTCGAGCACACCCGCGTCACCCGGCTGACCGAGCGCGAGGGCGGCGGCTTCGTGGTCACCAGCGACGGCGTGCGGGGGCCGGAGACCTGGGAGGCCGAGCACGTGGTGCTGGCGACCGGCGGCTACCACGTGCCGATCGTCCCGCCGTGGGCTCCAGCGCTCGACCCGGCGATCACCCAGCTCGAGTCCGCGGCCTACAAGAACCCCGAGCAGCTCGCCGACGGAGCGGTCCTCGTCGTCGGCTCCGGCCAGTCGGGAGCGCAGATCGCCGAGGACCTCCACCTCGCCGGGCGGACCGTCCACCTGGCCCTCGGCGACGCCCCCCGTGTCGCGCGCACCTATCGCGGGCGCGACTCGATGACCTGGCTCTCCGACATGGGGCTCTACGACACCCCGGTGGCCCAGTACCCGGGTGGTGCCACCGCGCGCGAGAAGACCAATCACTACGTGACCGGACGCGACGGAGGTCGCGACATCGACCTGCGCCAGTTCGCGGCCGAGGGGATGCGCCTCTACGGCATGCTCGAGGCCGGGCGCGGCACCGACCTTGCTTTTCTCCCCACCATGACCGAGGCCCTCGACAAGGCTGACGCCGTCTACAACTCCATCTGCCGCGACATCGACCGGCACATCGCCGAGTCGGGGATCGAGGCTCCACCGGCCTCGCGGTACGAGCCGACCTGGGTGCCCGACGTCGACCCACTCGCCCTCGACCTCGCGGCCGAGGGGATCACCACCGTGATCTGGGCGATCGGCTACCGGCCCGACTACCGCTTCGCGCAGGTGGGGGTCTTCGACGGCACCGGCCGGCCGATGCACACCCGAGGCGTCACGTCGGTGCCCGGTCTCTACGTGCTCGGTCTGCCGTGGCTGCACACGTGGGGGTCGGGCCGCTTCCTCGGCATCGCCCGCGACGCCGAGCACGTCGCGGGGTGCATCACGGGGGCGGCCCACGCTCGCCCGGGTCTCGGCGCAGCCCGCCGCTCGGCGGACGACGCCCACGCGGCGGGCTAGGTTTCCGGCGCATGGGACAGGTGCGGATCGGGGCGGTCGCGGCCCACTTCGGACGCGACCTCGACCGGGCGTTGGCGAAGCTCGAGGGGATCGTCGGCGACGCCCGGGCCTCGGGCGTCGACCTGCTCGTGCTGCCCGACGCGACCCTCGGCGGCTACCTGTCCGACCTCCGTCGTCCCGACCCGACGGCCTTGCCCCCAGCGCTGAGCGAGGACTCCTTCGAGGTCGGTCGCGTGATCGCGATGGCCGGCCCGATGGTGATCTGCTTCGGGTACGCCGAGGAGGCCGGACCCCTGCTGTACAACTCCGCGTTGTGCGTGAGCGGCGACGGCGTCCTGGGGCGGCACCGCAAGGTGCACCAGCCCGCCGGTGAGTCGCTGGTCTACGCCGCAGGAGACAGCTTCACCGCCTTCGAGACGCCGGTCGGTCGGCTGGGAATGCTCATCGACTACGACAAGACCTTCCCCGAGGCGGCCCGCTCCCTGGCGCTGGACGGTGCCAGGGTGCTGACGTGCCTCTCGGCCTGGCCGGCGTCGGTGACCGACCGCGCCTCGCGGTTGCCGCAGGACCGGCAGTCCCGCCTCTTCGACCTCTACGACTCGGCTCGCGCCGCCGAGAACCAGGTCGTATGGGTCTCCTCCAACCAGACCGGCGTCATGGGAGGACTGCGCTTCCTCGGACAGGCGAAGGTGGTCGGCCCCGGGGGCGACATCCTGGCTCGCACGACGTCCAAGGGCGGGCTCGCGGTCGCCGAGATCGACGTCGAGACCGAGGTCGCCCGATCGCGGCGGGTCCTGCACCACCTCGAGGAGCTCTCCCCCTCGGCCTACGCGCGGCGCCCGTGAGGCAGCACCCATGAAGGTGGCGCTGCTCACCTACTCGACCCGCCCCCGCGGCGGCGTCGTGCACACCCTCGCCCTGGCCGAGGCCCTCGCCGCCCAGGGCATCGACGTCCACGTGTGGACGCTCGGGCGTGGCGGGGACAGCACGTTCTTCCGTCCCGTCGCCGAGACGGTGACCGTCCGGGCGGTGCCGTTCGCGGACGGGGGTGACGAGGAGACGGTCGGCACCCGGATCCTGCGCTCGATCGAGGTCCTCGGCGCCGCCTTCGCGAGCGAGCGGGCGTCGTACGACGTCGTGCACGCGCAGGACTGCATCAGCGCCAACGCCGCGATGGCGTCCGGGCCGTGCCTGCGCACGATCCACCACCTCGACACGTTCACCACACCAGAGCTCGTCGCCTGCCACGAACGCGCCGTCGTCGGTCCGACCGAGCGGGTCTGCGTCTCGGGCTCTGTCGCGGAGGAGGTCCGCGCCGGCTGGGGACTGACCCCGAGGGTGATCCCCAACGGCGTCGACGCGCGGCGCTTCGAGGCGGGGGCCGCCGACGTCGCCGGACGCGCCCGGTGGGCCGACCGTCTCGGCGACTACGTGCTCGCCCTCGGCGGCATCGAGCCGCGCAAGGGGAGCCTCGACCTGCTGGAGGCCTTCGCCCTGCTGCGAGACGCACGACCTGGGCTGCGACTGGTCTTCGGCGGTGGCGAGACGCTCTTCGACTACCGCGACTACCGAGCCGCCTTCGACGCCCGCGCGATCGAGCTCGGCGTCGTACCGGAGGTCGTGGGCACGATCGCCGAGGAGGACCTCCCCAGCCTGGTCGGCCAGGCGGCTGCACTCGCGATGGTCTCCACCAAGGAAGGCTTCGGGCTCGCGGCACTCGAGGCGTTGGCCGCCGGGGTGCCCGTGGTGGCCCGTGACCTGCCGGTGCTGCGCGAGGTCTTCGGGCCCACGATCGCCTATGCCAGCGACCACGTCACCATCGCACGGACCCTCGACGAGGTGCTCGGGTCGCCGCCGTCAGCGGTTGCGGGCCGCGACCTCGCCCGGCGTTTCACCTGGGACTCCGCGGCGCGCGCGCACCTCGAGTTCTACGAGTCGCTCGGCGCCGCCGGCACCGCCTGAGCGTCGGATGCGTCGGCGATCGACTGGAAGATCGACACCGCCTCGATCCGGTCGGCCGGGTCGCGGTAGAGGTCGACGGTCAACGGGCAGTCCTCGTCGCCGAGGCTGCCGGGCGGCGCGGTGATCGAGAAGCGCAGCGACTCGCGGTCCTCGTAGGAGGTCGGCAGGCCGACCCCGCACGGAAGGGGAAGCGGGAGTGCGAACGCCACGTCCAGGCGCGGCATGGCGCTGCGTGTGGACACCACCCGGGTCGCGGCGCGCTCGATCAGCACCAGGGGCTCGGTCCACGATCGTGGGTCGGCTGCGGCGCGTCCGCTCAGCAGCGCCAGGGGCTCGCCGTCCAGATAGACGGTCACGACGGTCGCGAACTCGGGTGCCTCCTCGCCGCGGACGAAGCCTACGAACTCCCAGGCGGCCGATCGGGCAGCGTGATCGGCCAGGCAGCGGGGGTCGCTCGGCGCCGAGGCACTCAGCGTCACCGTCTGCCCCGGGCGCACCCGGGTGCCCGGGACCGGATCGGCGGCGAGGACCAGCCCGCGTGGCTCGCAGGACTCCTCGGCCAGGGTCACCACGTCGTACCCGGCATCTCCGAGCACCCGGCTGGCCGTGGCGGCGTCGTAGCCGAACATCGACGGCAACGGCGGTGGCTCGCGGGGGCGCCACAGGACCACCGCGGCGGCGACCAGCACGAGCACCACGCCGATGGCGGCGTAGGAGACCAGGGACGTGCGGGGCTCGGGCTCACCGGCGATGTGCCGGGCCAACGCCTCGCGCACGCCCGGGTCCGGGTCGTCGGCCTTGGCGATGTGGCGCCGCTGCTCCTCGAGGACCCAGTCGACCTGGTCGGCCGCGACCTTCTCCGGGCACCCCAGCTCGGCGGCGTAGTCGAGCAGGCGTCCGTAGCGCGCAGCGACGTACTCGTCGTGGTCCATCTGGCCTCCGCCTCTCAATGTACGCCGTGGGTGGCGGCGCGGAGGCGGAGTCGGGCGACGCGGACGTCGCCCGACTCGGCACTCAGAGGTCGAACAGGGAGCCGGCCTCGCTGATGTCGGCGTCCGTGCGGGGCTGGTGGGCCTCGCCGTTGCTCGTCGGCACGGGGGCCGGTGTCGGCTTCTCGGTCTCTGCTTCGGCCGGCTCGGGCTCGGGCTCCGGCTCGGGCTCGGGTGCCGGCTCGTCCGTGGACGCCGCCGCCGTCGCGGCGGCGCTGACAGCGGCTCCGCCCGAAGGCGGCTCGGGCTCGGGGGTGGGCCCGGGTTCGGGCTGCGTCTCCGCGCTCGCCTCGGCGGCCGGCTCGCTGGGGGCCGCCTTCTCGGGGGCGGGGGCAGCCGCGGGCACGGCGGCCTCGGGCGCGGCGATGTCGAACAGCGACCCGCCCGACGACAGGTCGGCCACGGGAGCACTCGGCGTCGCCGCACTCGGCTCCTCCGGCTCCCGTGGCTCCTCTGTCTCCTCTGCTGCGTCGGCCTCGGGGACCGCGGGCTCGGCCTGCGGCGCCGCCTTGGCTGCTGGCGGCTCGGCGGCCGCGATGTCGAACAGCGATCCACCGGCGTTGAGGTCGACCGCAGGTGCGGGCTCTGCTGCCGACTCCGGGTCGGGCTCCGATGCTGCCTCCGGCTCCGATGCCGCCTCCGGCTCCGGGGCGGCTTCAGGCTCGGGCTCGGCTGCCTCGGGCTGCGATGCCGGCTCCGGCTCCGGCTCAGCCTTCGCTGCCGGCTCGGGCTCCGCAGGGGCCTCCAGGTCGAACAGCGAGCCACCCGATCCGAGGTCGGTGGTCGGCTCGGCCTCTGCGGCCGGCGTGGCCTGTTTCTCCGGCTCGGTGGTCTTGGCGGCCGGCTTCGTCTCCTCGGCCGGCTTCGTCTCCGGCTCGTCGCCACCCAGGTCGAAGAGCGACCCGCCACCCAGGCCGTCGGACTCGTCGGGCGCCTTCGCGGCCGGCGCGCTCTCGTCGTCCTTCGCCGGGGCGGTGGCCGGCTCCGCAGTGGCTGCCGGCTCGTCCTCCACGTTGTCGTCGCCGCCGACGTCGAAGAGCGACCCACCGGAGGACGCCGGCTTGGCGGCCTTGGCCTCCTCGGCAGGGGCCTTCTCCTCGTCGGCGGTCTCGGCCGGGGTGTCGGCGGCGTCGTCGAAGAGCGACGAGCCACCCGAGGCCTTGGCCGCCGGGCCGGCGTCGGCCGTCTCCGTCACGGTGCTCTCGGGCTCCTCGGTGGTGACGTCACCGGCCTCCGGCTCCGCCTTGGTCTCGACCGGCTGCGCGGCCTTCTTGGCGGCCGGTGCCGCGGCGCCGGCCGCAGCCGCGCCCTCGCCCGGAGCGAGCTTGGTGGCCTGCTCGCCCTTGACCGAGGCCAGCAGCATCTGCGCGACGTCGAGGATCTCGACCTCCTCGCGGGCCTCGCCCTTGCTCTGCTGCATGGTCAGGCCGTCCGAGAGCATCACCCGGCAGAACGGGCAGCCGACCGCGATCTGGTCGGCGCCGGTGCCGACAGCCTCCTTGGTGCGGTTGACGTTGATCCGCTCACCGGTGTTCTCCTCCATCCACATGCGCGCGCCGCCGGCGCCGCAGCAGAAGGACCGCTCGGAGTTGCGCTCCATCTCGACGAACTCGGCGCCGGGCAGGATCTGCAGCAGCTCGCGGGGCGGGGTGTAGACGCCGTTGTGGCGACCGATGTAGCAGGGGTCGTGGTAGGTGATCGAGCGCTTGTGGGCGCCGGCGCCGTCCTTGACCGGGGTCAGCTTGCCCTCGCGCACCAGGCGGTTGAGCAGCTGGGTGTGGTGCACGACCTCGAGTTCGATGCCGAAGTCGGAGTACTCGTTCTTGAGCGTGTTGAAGCAGTGGGCGCAGGTCGAGACGACCTTCTTGACCTTGTACTCCTTCATCGTCTCGACGTTCTGCTGGGCCAGGCCCTGGAAGACGAACTCGTTGCCGGCGCGGCGAGCCGGGTCGCCGGTGCAGGTCTCGCCGTTGCCGAGCACGCCGAAGGAGATGCCGGCGATGTTGAGGAGCTCGGCGACGGCGCGGGTGGTCTTCTTGGCGCGATCCTCGTAGGCGCCGGCGCAGCCGACCCAGAAGAGCCAGTCGACCGACTCCAGCGACTCGAGGTCCTCGCCCACGACCGGGACGTCGAACTCGAGGCCCTTGGCCCAGTCCATCCGGGCGGAGGCCGACATGTTCCAGGGGTTGCCCTTGTTCTCCAGGCCCTTGAAGAGACCGTTGAGCTCGGAGGGGAAGTTCGACTCCACGAGGATCGCGTGGCGGCGCATGTCGATGATGTGGTCCACGTGCTCGATGTCGACCGGGCACTGCTGCACGCAGGCGCCGCAGGAGGTGCAGTTCCACAGCACCTCGGGGTCGATCACCGCGGAGCCGTTGGTGGGGTTGTAGAACCACTCGCCGTCGTCCATGCCGTCCATCCGGCCACCGGTGTCGCCGACGAGCGGACGCTCGACCTCGGTCTTGAGGGCGGTGTCACCCTCGAGGAGCGCCTCGCGCTCGCCCTCGGGCGCCGTCAGGTAGGGAGCCTTGGCGTACGTCGCGTCGCGCAGCGCGGTGATCAGGAGCTTGGGAGAGAGCGGCTTGTCGGTGTTCCACGCGGGGCACTGCGACTGGCAGCGACCGCACTCGGTGCACGTCGTGAAGTCGAGGATGCCCTTCCACGAGAAGTCCTCCACGGCTCCGACGCCGAGCTTGGAGTCCTCGTCGAGGTCGTCGATGTCGTCGAGGGTGATCGGCTTGCCGTCGGAGGTGAGCGGCTTGACGGCGCCCAGCGCCGTACGGCCCGAGGACTCGCGCTTGAACCAGATGTTGGGCCAGGCGGTGAAGCGGTGCCAGGCGACACCCATCCCGATGTTCTGGGCGATCACCAGCAGCCAGATCATCGCCAGCACGATCTTGAAGAGCGCGATGGCGTAGATGGTGTTCTCCAGGGTGCCGATGTCGCTGGAGAACAGGGCGTCGCCGAAGTAGGAGCTGACCGGGAAGTGCACCCGGCTGCCGTGCTCGCTGCCCTCGGCGGCGATCAGGTTGTACTCGGCGCCGCGGATGAAGAGGATGGCGCTGCCCTCGAGGAGGACGAACGCCTCTACGAAGTAGGCCTGCCAGGCCGTCGAGCCGAAGAAGCGGCTCTTGCGGCCGAGGCTGCGCGGATGGTGCTTCTGGCGGTAGATCGCTAGGAAGACGATGCCGACGGTGCCGAGCACCCCGAGTCCCTCGTAGAGCCACTCCAGCGGGTACCAGTGACCGATGATCGGCAGCACGAAGTCGGCCTGGAAGAGCTGCACGTAGCCGGTGGCCACCGCGGTGCTCAGCACGATGAACGCCAGGTAGACGAACCAGTGCATGATGCCGACCCAGGTCCACTGGAGCATGCGGGTGTGACCGAACGTCTCCTTGAACATCGTGATCGTGCGCTTCACCGGATCGTCGGTGCGCCCGACGACCGGCTGCCCGACGCGCATGGTCGCCGTCATCCGACGGACGGTCAGCGTCACGGCCACGACCGCCCACGCGGTCAGGGCCAGTGAGAGGACGATGGCGATGATCTGGAACATGCAGTGGACTCCCGGGTCGAACGAGCGCCGCGTGGCTCCGCGGACGAGGCGAGCCTAGGGGTCCCCGAGCATCACGTCAGGCTTCCCCTGGGGTGAGAAGGATCCTACCCGCAGGTAACTTCACCTGCGGGTAGGCCTGCAGCGGCCGGACTCAGGCGCGGACCCGGGTCACGGTGCCCTTGGCCGAGAAGTCGATCATCGCCAGGCTCTCCGCGTCGCCGCCGCGCACGCAGACGCCGTACGTCGTCCCGAGGCGCTGGAAGGGCTGGCCCACCGCGCGCATGACCTGCGTGGTGGTCATCCCCCGCTGGACGACCGAGCGCAGCCGCTTGGCGCTCATCCGCAGGTCGGGGTTGCGGCAGGAGTCGGGGGCGATGCCGTAGGCGCGCTCCCACATCTGCAGGTAGGCCTCGGGCCCGCGTGACATGTCGTCGAAGATCGCCTCACCCTCGGCCTTGCCGCCGCTGGCGCCCGCGACCTTGGTCAGGTCCTCGATCCAGTCGGGGTACAGGCCGTACTGCGCGACGCCGTCGGCGTTGATGTCGTAGATGCGCTTGCCGGCGCGCTGCTTCTTGATGGTGATGCCGCCGATGCCCGTGATCGGGTAGTCGACCTTGTTGGCGACGTTGCTGCCGCGCGGATCGCCCTGGGCGCCGAGGCCGTTGATGTCGGCGCCGAAGCCGATGCCCCAGTAGAAGCGCTCGTCGGCCCAGCCGATGTGGGTGCGCCACTTGTCGACGAAGCCCGTCGAGTCGCCGGCGTACGGCGTGATGAAGCCGCCGTCCTCGTAGATCCGGGTGTAGGCGTCAGGGGTCGACCAGGAGTGGCTGGACAGGACGCCCTGGTAGCCGAGGTCGTCGATGACGTCCAGGGCGGTCGAGCGCGACTTCACGCTGAGGTGGTCGGGGTCGAAGATCATCGCGCGCTCGGCCAGCGCACGGATCGTGTGCTCGCCCAGCGAGGTCAGGTCGCGCTGGTTGCAGTGCGCCGGCGGCGGGTAGAGCGGGATCGCGGGCAGCACACCACCGAAGACGGCGCCGATGGCTCCGAAGAGGGCGTCCTGCTGGTCGGCGGAGATCTCGGGGAAGGCCACCTGCGGGTTGTCGGCGTCCACGGTGTCGGCCGGGTCGCAGGTCTCCATGTCCCAGAAGGTGCCGGTCTCGAGGAAGTTGGCGCCGTTGATCACGATGCCCGTCGGGCCCGCGTCGCCGGCCACCCCGCCGAGGGCGTTGTCGAACTTGTTGACGAGCTCCATCTGGCGCACGCCCAGGGCATGCATCTCGTCGATCTGGTCGGTGATCTGCTTCGCCGTGCACGCATCGATGTCGCTGCCGCCGACGTACTTGAACGTGCAGCCGAAGGGGACGCTGGTCTCGATGCCCATGACGACGGCGAGCTTGCCCTCGTTGATGACCTCACGCGCCTCCCACGGG
The DNA here is from genome assembly GCF_029937575.1 of Nocardioides sp. Classification (GTDB taxonomy): domain Bacteria; phylum Actinomycetota; class Actinomycetes; order Propionibacteriales; family Nocardioidaceae; genus Nocardioides. Next base: position 4,802 of record NZ_JAPYPS010000037.1, on the reverse strand, counting down.
GACTTCACGATCCGGTAGAAGCCCTTCCCCGGGCCGCCCCACTGGGCGTCGATGTAGTCCTGGAAGGCGTACATGTCCTTGGCCTGCAGCCGGATGGAGTCCATGTCGTCGCAGCTGTTGTGCTTGAGCGGGTAGACCTCGCAGAGCTTGTTGTTCTCGACGAGCAGGTTGACGAAGAGTCGCTGGCCGCCGCGCCACGCGCGCTCCATCCACTTGTAGTAGGTGCCCTCGTGGGTCAGCGAGTTGGGCGCCGGCCAGTCCTTGAAGGTCGGCCACCCCACCGGGTCGTGGCTCGGCTCACCGGACAGGAAGGTTTCCAGGGCGGCGCCGTTGCCACCGGTGAGGGTGTGGTCGACGCAGTCGCGCAGGGCGAAGGTCACGCCCCACTTGTGCCACGGGCGGCCGCAGTGGACGTTGCCGCCCAGGAACTCGAAGGCCATCCCGTGGGTGTGGGCGTCGACGAACCCGCGGACCTCCTGGAAGTCGGAGACGCCGGCGTGCGGCTTGCCCTTGATGTTGACCTGGGACTCGGGGAACTTCGCGCATCTCTTCCCCCTGACGCGCTCGAGCACGAACGGCTTGGCCTTGTCGGCGGTGACCAGGCGGCCCTTGAGGGCGCTCAGGGAGCGGCCACCGCGCAGGGTGAAGGTGTAGCGCTTGCCCTTCTTGCCGGCTCTCCTGGCGGTCCAGTCGGACGTGCGGCTGGGCTCGGAGTCGTTGACCGCCTCACCCGAGTCTCCGGCGAGGAAGACCCCACCGGTGCCGTAGATCAGGTAGGCCCCGAGACGGGTGGCCTTGAAGGTGTAGCGCGCCGCCGTGCGGCGCTTGCCCCGACTGAGCACGAGGTCGTCGCCGGAGCCGCGGACGTAGGCGCCGCGGACGGTGCGCAGCGTGTAGCAGCCGCCGGCCATGTCGTAGCGGTTGGCGGGGACGCGGGTGCGCTTGCGCTTGATCGACATGCTGGTGAGCTCGGGGTCGGGCAGCGCCCGCTCGGAGGCGACGTACGACGCCGCGTTGCGGGCCTGTGCTGCCGTCGTGGGGTCCGCGCTGGCGGCCGAGACGGCCTCGCCGCCGCGGGAGACCTCGTTCTTGAACTGGGGGTCGTGCGTGTGCAGCGGGGTGCCCGCCGGGTCGACGTGCGGCAGTCCCTTCTCGGCCTTGACGAGCTCGTTCTCCTCGCGCAGGCTCAGCGTGGGGCCCAGGTCCGCGGACGGGAGGGTGAGCGCCGCCGCGACCAGGGCGACGGTCAGGGCGAGGGGCAGGGCGATCCGGAGACCGACTCGGACGGGTCGCCGGGTGCGGCGTACCTCTGCGGAACGGGTGAGCGGGGACGACACGAGGCCTCCAGGTCGGAGCGGGGTGGGAGCACATCCGTGGCGGGGCTCGAGAGCCACGTCACAATGTCAGCACTGTAAGCCTGGGTGCCGACGGTTGTCCGCCGGTCGGCGCCGATCGCTGCCGATGCGTCACCATGACGAGGTGACCACGCCACCCTCCGCCTCACCGTCTGTCGTCTCGCTCACCCCCGGACCGGTCTCCGTCGACGACGTCGTGGCCGTGGCCCGCGACGGTGCCCCGGTCGCCCTCAGCGACGAGGCACTGGCGGGGATCGACCGGGCTCGTGGCGTCGTCGAGGCGCTCGCGGCGGCCGAGACCCCGACGTACGGCGTCTCGACCGGGTTCGGAGCGCTGGCGACCCGCCACATCCCGACCGAGATGCGCGCCCAGCTGCAGCGCTCGCTGGTGCGCTCGCACGCCGCAGGCTCGGGTCCCGAGGTGGAGCGCGAGGTCGTGCGCGCGCTCATGCTGCTGCGCCTCTCCACGCTGGCGACCGGCCACACCGGCGTACGCCGTGAGGTCGCCGAGCTGCTCGCGGCGCTGCTGACCCACGGCATCACTCCCGTGGTCCACGAGTACGGCTCGCTCGGCTGCTCCGGCGACCTGGCGCCGCTCTCGCACTGCGCGCTGGCGCTGATGGGGGAGGGCACGGTCCGCGACGCGGCCGGTGAGCTGATGCCGGCGGCCGCTGCGCTGGCCGCTGTCGGCCTGGGTCCCGTGGAGCTGCGCGCCAAGGAGGGCTTGGCGCTGATCAACGGCACCGACGGGATGCTCGGGATGCTGGTGCTCGCGCTCGCCGACCTCCGGACGCTGCTGCGGAGCGCCGACGTCGCCGCCGCGATGTCGGTCGAGGCGCTCCTCGGCACCGACCGGGTCTTCGCCGCCGAGCTAGCGGCCCTGCGCCCGCACCCGGGGATCGCGGCCTCGGCCGCCAACCTGACCCGGATCCTGGCCGACTCCGGTGTCGTCGCCTCGCACCGCGGCCCCGACTGCAACCGGGTCCAGGACGCCTACTCCCTGCGTTGCGCGCCCGCAGTGCACGGCGCCGCGCGCGACACGCTGGAGCACGCCGCGCGGGTCGCCGAGCGGGAGCTGGCCGCCGCGATCGACAACCCTGTGGTGGTCGGGGATCGCGTCGAGTCCAACGGCAACTTCCACGGCGCACCGGTCGGCTACGTGCTGGACTTCCTGGCGATCGCCGCCGCCGACGTGGCCTCGATGAGCGAACGCCGTACCGACCGGGCGCTGGACAGGGCCCGCAACCACGGGCTCCCGCCGTTCCTGGCCGACGACCCGGGCGTGGACAGCGGCCACATGATCGCGCAGTACACCCAGGCCGCGATCGTCTCGGAGCTGAAGCGCCTCGCCGTGCCCGCCTCGGTCGACTCGATCCCCTCCTCGGCGATGCAGGAGGACCACGTGGCGATGGGGTGGTCGGCGGCGCGCAAGCTGCGGCGCTCCGTCGACGGGCTCACGCGCGTCGTCGCGATCGAGGTGCTCACGGCCGCGCGCGCCCTCGACCTGCGGGCGCCCTTGACCCCCTCCCCGGCGACCGGTGCTGTCGTGGCGCTGCTGCGCGGCGCCGGGATCGAAGGTCCCGGCCCCGATCGCCACCTGGCTCCCGAGATCGAGACCGCCGTGGGGCTGGTCGCCTCGGGTGCAGTGGTGGAGGCTGTCCAGGACACGATCGGAGAGCTCCAGTGAATGATGACGCGACCAACCCCCGTCTGCCGATCCGTGCCGCGCGCGGCACCGACCTGACCGCGCGGTCGTGGCAGACCGAGGCGCCGCTGCGGATGCTGATGAACAACCTCGATCCAGACAACGCGGAGAACCCTGCGGACCTCGTCGTCTACGGCGGCACCGGCAAGGCGGCGCGCGACTGGCCGTCGTACGACGCGTTGGTGCGCACGCTGACCACGCTCGCCGACGACGAGACGATGCTCGTGCAGTCGGGTCGTCCGGTCGGCGTGATGCGCACGCACGCGTGGGCGCCGCGGGTGCTGATCGCCAACTCCAACCTGGTCGGTGACTGGGCCAACTGGGAGGAGTTCCGGCGCCTGGAGGACCTGGGCCTGACGATGTACGGCCAGATGACCGCAGGATCCTGGATCTACATCGGCACCCAGGGCATCCTGCAGGGCACGTTCGAGACGTTCGCCGCCGTCGCCGACAAGAGGTACGGCGGCACGCTGGCGGGGACCATCACGCTCACCGCGGGCCTCGGCGGGATGGGCGGCGCCCAGCCGCTCGCCGTGACGATGAACGACGGCGTCGCGATCTGCGTCGACGTCGACCGGGCACGCATCGCCCGGCGGATCGAGCACCGCTACCTCGACGTCCAGGCAGGCTCGGTCGACGAGGCGGTGTCGCTCGCCGTGGAGGCGCGCGACGCGAGGCGAGCGCTGTCGATCGGGGTGCTCGGCAACGCCGCCGAGGTCTTCCCGCAGCTGCTCGAGGCCGAGGCGCCGATCGACATCGTCACCGACCAGACCTCTGCCCACGACCCGCTGTCCTACCTGCCGGCGGGGGTGGCCTTCGAGGACTGGCACGATGCCGCCAAGCGCGACCCGGACGGCTTCACCAAGGACGCCCAGGCGTCGATGGCCGCGCACGTGCGGGCGATGGTGGAGTTCCAGGACGGCGGCGCCGAGGTCTTCGACTACGGCAACTCGATCCGCGACGAGGCCCGCAAGGGCGGCTACGACCGGGCCTTCTCGTTCCCCGGTTTCGTGCCGGCCTACATCCGCCCGCTCTTCTGCGAGGGCCGCGGCCCGTTCCGCTGGGCCGCGCTGTCGGGCGACCCGGCCGACATCGCTGCCACCGACCGCGCGATCCTCGAGCTCTTCCCGAAGGAGGAGAGCAGGGTCAACGAGCGCCTCCACCGCTGGATCCACATGGCGCAGGAGCGGGTCTCGTTCCAGGGTCTGCCCGCACGGATCTGTTGGCTCGGGTACGGCGAGCGCCACCTCGCGGGGCTGAGGTTCAACGAGATGGTCGCCTCCGGAGAGCTCTCCGCGCCCGTCGTGATCGGCCGCGACCACCTCGACTGCGGCTCGGTCGCCTCGCCGTACCGCGAGACCGAGGCGATGCTGGACGGCTCCGACGCGATCGCCGACTGGGCGATCCTCAACGCCCTGGTCAACACCGCCTCCGGCGCATCCTGGGTCTCCTTCCACCACGGCGGCGGCGTCGGTATGGGTCGCTCTCTGCACGCCGGCCAGGTCTGCGTCGCCGACGGCACCGCCCTGGCGGCCGAGAAGCTCGAGCGGGTGCTGACCAACGACCCCGGGATGGGCGTCATCCGGCACGTCGACGCCGGGTACGAACGGGCGGCCGAGGTCGCTGCCGAGCGCGGCGTACGGATCCCGATGTCCGAGCGCAGCTGACGCTTCTCGTGGGTGGGTGTTCTTCGGGGTGGGTGTGGCGCCCGCGCTCTTCGGTGCTGCCCCGTTCTTCGTGGT
>NZ_JAPYPS010000036.1:26909-35770 GCF_029937575.1 Nocardioides sp. | reverse complement strand
TCTGCGCGCCTGTAGGGATTCGAACCCCAAACCTTCTGATCCGTAGTCAGATGCTCTATCCGTTGAGCTACAGGCGCAGGCCCCACGACGTTGCCGCGAGGACTGGACGAGGATAGCCGAGGTGCGTGGCGATGCGTAATCGAGTCACCTCGCACGCGGCGCCACCAGGCGCGTGTGGCGCGGGTCACGGTCGCTTGATCGATCCAATATGCCCCGTCTCGACACGTGGATACCCTCGCTGGGCGCCTGCAACGACGCCGCGCGATCGATCACTGCTCCACGACGTACGTCGCGACCAAAGGACCACGGATGACCGCCACGCAGGACGCCACCAGCACGCTCGACAGCGCTGAGTTCCCCACCACCCACCAGGGCATCATCGACTTCGTCAACGAGGTCGTCGAGATGACCCAGCCGGACGCCATCCACTGGTGCACCGGGTCGGACGAGGAGTGGGAGCAGCTCACCACCGCGCTCGAGGGCACCGGCACGTTCACCCGGCTCAACCCGGCGATCAAGCCCAACTCCTTCTACGCCGCCAGCGACCCGATCGACGTCGCGCGCGTCGAGGACCGCACCTACATCTGCTCGGTCGACGAGAAGGACTGCGGTCCCACCAACAACTGGATGGACCCTTCCGAGATGAAGGCCAAGATGCGCGGGCTGTACGCCGGCTGCATGAAGGGCCGCACGATGTACGTCATCCCCTTCGTGATGGGCCACCTCGAGGCCGAGTCGCCCATGTTCGGCATCGAGCTCACCGACTCCGCCTACGTCACCGCCTCGATGCGCGTGATGGCGCGCATGGGCAGCCACGTGCTCGACAAGATGACCGAGCTCGACGCCAAGTTCGTCCAGGCCGTCCACTCCGTCGGCATGCCGCTCGCCGAGGGCCAGGACGACGTCGCGTGGCCGTGCAACGACACCAAGTACATCGTGCAGTTTCCCGAGGAGCGCACCATCTGGTCCTTCGGCTCCGGGTACGGCGGCAACGCGCTGCTCGGCAAGAAGTGCTACGCCCTGCGCATCGCGTCGGTGATGGCGCGCGACGAGGGCTGGCTGGCCGAGCACATGCTCATCCTCAAGCTCACCAGCCCCGCCGGCGTCACCAAGTACGTCGCCGCCGCGTTCCCCAGCGCGTGCGGCAAGACCAACCTCGCGATGCTCGAGCCGACCATCCCCGGCTGGAAGGTCGAGGCCATCGGCGACGACATCGCCTGGATGCGCATCGGTGAGGACGGCCGCCTGTGGGCGGTCAACCCGGAGTACGGCTTCTTCGGCGTCGCGCCCGGCACCAACAACCACACCAACCCCAACGCGATGAAGACCATCGACAAGGGCAACTCGGTCTTCACCAACGTCGCGCTCACCCCCGAAGGCGATGTCTGGTGGGAAGGCCTGGAGAACCCGCCGGCCACGGCGAAGTCCTGGAAGGGCGAGGACTGGACGCCGGAGAGCGACTTCGTCTCCAGCCACCCCAACTCCCGCTACTGCACGCCGATCAAGCAGTGCGACATCCTCGCGGCCGAGTTCGACGACCCGCGCGGCGTCCCGATCGACGCGATCATCTTCGGTGGCCGCCGCAAGACGACGGTCCCGCTGGTCTTCGAGTCGCGCGACTGGACCCACGGCACCTTCCTCGGCGCCACTCTGTCGAGCGAGACGACGGCAGCGGCGACCGGAGCGGTGGGCGTCGTACGGCGTGACCCGATGGCGATGCTGCCCTTCATCGGCTACAACGCCGGCGACTACTTCGGCCACTGGATCAACATCGGCAAGGACAACGACGCCGCCAAGCTGCCGAAGATCTTCTACGTCAACTGGTTCCGCCGTGCCCAGCACGACGACGGGAGCGAGGGTGGCTTCCTGTGGCCCGGGTTCGGCGAGAACTCCCGCGTCCTCAAGTGGATCGTCGACCGGATCGAGGGTCAGGCCGCCGCGGTCGAGACCTCCATCGGCCACGTCCCCGCGCCCGGCTCCCTCGACGTCGACGGCCTCGACATGACGCCGGAGGCGCTCCAGGCCGCCCTCGCGGTCGACGACGAGGAGTGGAAGGCCGAGCTGCCACAGATCCAGGAGTGGTTCGAGAAGTTCGGTGACGACCTGCCGGCCGTCCTCTGGACCGAGCTCGACGGCCTGCGCGCCCGCCTCGGCGCCTGAGCCGAGCCCCAGGACCGCCGCCGCCGTCAGCGTCGACGGTGGCGGCGCTCGACGGTGCGAGTGCTCAGGCACTCTCGTCGTACAGCTCCCAGAACCGGTCGCGCAGCTCGAAGCGCACCGTGTCGTTGAGGTCGTAGACCCCCAGCGCGTCGGAGAGGTCGAGGAGCAGCGCCTTGTCGATCTCCCGGGGGATCGACGGCCGACCCCGCAGCAGCGCCTCGAGGTCCTCCTCGTCCGCGCTCTTGCGCAGCGACGTCAGCAGGTTGGTCACCACCGCACTGACGTGCTCGGCGACGTCGTCGGGTCCGGCGTACCCGCCCACGATGTGGGAGGGCTGACCGGTCGCCCCCGAGTAGGCGAGCACCGCTGCGGGCGCAACGGCCGGGGCCACGGGACTCAACGTGGGCGGGCGCTTGCCGGCCAGGTCGAGCGGGCTGGGCACGTGCGGCACGGGTACGGCGTGCGCGGCGGCCGCCGCGGTGCTCTCCCCCGCACCGGCCGGCGCCCCCGGGGCCGCTGTCACTCCGGGCGGCGGAGCCGGCACCGGCACGGGCCGCTCCTTCTTCATCACGGTGTCGTCGATCGTGGCCGCGCGGATGGTGGTCAGCTCGTCGGCGGCGCGGACGAGGTGGCGACTGACGCCGTGCGGACGGCCGCTGGAGTGCGGCACGCCGAGCACGATCACCTGGACACCGTGCACCTGCGCCTCCTCGACGGCCTCGGTCAGGTCGTCGTCGCCGGAGACCAGGAGGAAGACGTCGGCCGCCGCGTTGCGGGCGTGGGTGACCAGGTCGAGCCCGATCCGCAGGTCGACCCCCTTCTGCTGCCCGTCGACCCCGAACCGGCCGAGCCGGAGCTTGACCTTCGCCAGCTCCCCGATCCGACCCTGCTGGGCGTCGGGCACGCCGTCCTTGGCGGAGTCGTACCAGTGCACTCGCAGCAGCGGCAGCCCGGACAGCTCCTCGGCCTGCTTGATCAGCCCCTCGACCAGCGGGCCGTACTCGACGTGCACGCCGTTGCGCAGCGACGTGCCCGAGACCCGGGTCGCGGCCGAGGCGAGCAGGTAGCCGGCGTCGACGTACAGGGCGCAGTTGGACCTCATGGCCCCAGGATGTCAGCCGAGGGCGACCACCCGGAGAAGCTGAGCGCGGCGCGCTGCCCTGTGGGACGATGCGCTCATGTCCTACGGTCCCGACGATCGTGCGCTCTTCGAGTCCGGCGCCGCAGCGTTGTACGACGACATCACCTCCGCACAGGGGCTGGCCGCCGACAGCCCGCGCATCGCGGAGAACGGTCCCGACCGGCCCGCGCACGACCTGCTGGTCAGCCTCGGGCTCCTGCAGCTGGACACGGCGACCGACACCTGGCTGCCGGAGGACCCCTCCACGGTGCAGTCGCGCGTGGTGTCCCCGCTGAGCACCGAGGCCACCAAGCTCCTCGAGGAGTCGTCGCAGTGGTCCCGGGCGTTCAACAGCCTCACCCAGTCGTGGCGCCGCTCGCCGTTGGCCCAAGGTCAGGGACAGGGCCCCTTCACCTACCTGCGGGACGAGGCCATCGGCCCCTACCTGTCGACGCTGATCGCCGAGGCCGAGTTCGAGCTCATCACCGCCCAGCCGCAGAGCGGCCGCGACGCCCAGACCGTCGCCGGCGCCGTGCTGCGCGACACCGCGGCGCTGGACCGGGGCATCAAGATGCGCACGCTCTACCAGCACAGCGCCCGGCGCAGCACCTTCACGCACAAGTACGTCGCGGAGGTCACCGAGCGCGGCGCCGAGGTCCGCACCCTCGACGAGTTCTTCAAGCGGATGATCATGATCGACCGCCGCGTCGCGGTGATCCCGGCGAGCGAGGACAACCGCAGCGCGGTCGCGGTCAGCGAGCCGTCGGTCGTCGACTTCCTCGTCGACATGTTCGAGCGCACGTGGGAGCGTGCGCGCCCCTTCACCAGCCGGGACACGTCGATGCTCAAGAGCATCGCGATCGAGCAGCGCTCGATGACGATCCGGATGCTCATCGAGGGTCACTCCGACCCGGTGAGCGCCAAGCGCCTCGGCGTGAGTCCTCGCACCTACGCCGGCTACATCGCCGACCTCAAGACGGAGTACGAGGCCGAGACCCGCTTCCAGCTGGGGTACACGATGGGCGAGGCCGGCGTCTCGGGTCACTCCGACGCCGATGCCGCGGTCGAGGACTGACCCAGCCTCTGGAAGGGCTCGATCAGTCTCGGTTCGGGCCCGACGTCGCCGGGCCCGTCAGGTCAGGGCTTGCCGCCGCCACCGGTCTTGCACCAGCCACCGCAGCCCCAGGCGCTGTCAGCAGCAGAGGCGGGCGTCACGACGCCGACGAGACCCAGGGTCAACATGCCGGCGGCAGTTGCGAGGGCGAACTTGCGAGCGATCTTCATGATGAAGCACCAACTTCCTCGGGTCCACGGAATGACCCGTGCGACCAATCTTCAAGCCCTGAGGGGTATCCCGCACCGTCGCGGCCCCACCAATTTTGTGCAGTGCAGAAACATGCAACCCGAGGAAATAGCACGTCCACACGCCCGGCACGGGCCGGACGATCGACCTACTACCCACCACAGTGCGCCACCAAACCTGACCTGGCAAGATTTTCCTCGCCCGCTCCGAGGTCCACAGGTCCCAGGTCCACAGCGAACCGGACCGCCGCCCCACGCAGACGTGTCCGCCTCCAGCACGCTGGAGACGGACACGTTCGGCGGAGGTGGCGAGATTTGAACTCGCGAGAGGGTTTTAGCCCTCAACCCGCTTAGCAGGCGGGCGCCATAGACCGGACTAGGCGACACCTCCATGCTGCCCGGCACGCAGGCAGCGCGCCTAGGCTACAAGGCGGCCAACCGGACGGGCCAATCGGACGGGCCCATCGGGTGGGCGCTCCCCGGGCAGTGACCCGCTCAGGCCCTGCCGTGAGCCTCCTGCAGCCGCGCGCCGATCTCGCGCGCGAAGTCGTCGCGATCCGCTGCGAGCATCCCGACCGGGATCGAGGTCGTCGTGCCGTCGGTGCGGTGCAGGACCAGGCACGGTACGTCGCGCGGGTGCGCGGCCAGCGCCTCGCTCACCTCGCTCCACCGCCCGTCGCGGACGCCGGCGCCGCGCACGAGGCGCACCGAGTATCCCTGCGCGTCGAGCCGGACGACGTACGCACGGGAGCGCAGCCACCCGGCACCGCCCAGGACCACGAGCAGCTCGAGGACGAGCACCGCCACGATCAGGTCCGGGGCCCAGCCGAGGTTCAGCACCAGCGCGGTCACCACGAAGGTGGTCAGCGCGAGGACGAGGAAGGCCAGACCGACCAGGCGCGCAGCCACGGCCGGCGCCAGCCGGTAGACGAGGGGGTCGCCAGGGGAGTCGGTCACGCGACCAGTCTGTCGTCCGACGGATAGTGTCGACGACGGCGGGCCCGATGCGGCCCTGCTCACCCAGCCACGAGGTAGGAGCACCGTTGAGCAGCACCCCCCTGGACACCGCCCTGAGCGCCCTCGCCGCGGCGGCGCGCACGCCGCTGCGCGAAGGTGCCTCGGCCTCCAGCTGGCGCTGGTCGGTGCGCCAGCAGGTGACGGCCGTGCGCGCCGAGCTGGTCCAGCAGTCCGGCTCCTCGGGCGGCGCCTGGATCGACGCCCGCGGCGGCGACGCGTTCGCCGAGCGCAACGAGCTCCTGGCGCGTCTCGCCGAGCTGGGCAGGAGCGTGCTCGAGGACGCCGACGTCGACGAGGTCCGCGCGGACGTGGGGCACGTCGTCAACGACGTCGCCCGCCACGTCCAGCGACCCTGATCGGGTGGGCACGGCTCTCGACGGTGAGATCGGCAGAGGGGGCGGGATTCGAACCCGCGGTAGGTCTCCCTACGACCGCTTTCAAGGCGGTTCCGATCGGCCGCTCCGGCACCCCTCCGTGGCACGGCCGGGGCCGTGCACGGTCAAAGTCTAGGGCAGCCCCTACGGAGCCAGGACGAGCAGCACGTCGCCCTCCTGGACGACGTCGCCCGCGGCCACCTTCACCGCGGTGACGGTGCCCGGGGTGTCGGCGATGACGGGGATCTCCATCTTCATCGACTCCAGCAGCGCGACCTCGTCGCCGACCTCCACGCGGGCGCCGACCTCGACGTCGACACCGAGGACGCCTGCGACCATCTCGGAGACGATCTGGATCAGCTGCTCACGGGCCATGCTCGGCACGCTAGCCGTTACTGCTGGGTACTCCGCATCACTCGGCCCGCCGAGCGGACACGGCGCGGCGGATCAGTGCAGGGGTTGGGTACGGCGTGGCTCGGGTCGCACCGCGGCGGCTTCCTCGTCGACCCGGCTGCGCCGGCCCCGGCTGCTGCGGGTGCTGCCCGAGCCCGTCAGGAACACGTCGAGCCGGATCACCACGAACGCGATCGCGAGGCCGACCACGAGCCCGTAGACCGCCGACAGGATGCTCTCGGTGATCGCGATGGCCGGGTTGGCCAGGCTGTTGGCCACGGCCGCGGTGCCGGCCACGCCGAAGGCGCAGACCCACCAGCCCTGCCGACGACGCGCGCGCATGTGGACGCCGTACGCCAGCGCCGGGACGCCGAGGATCGTCTCGATAGGGCGCGGGAACGCGCCGAGGGTGTCGCGGCTCTGGCGCACCAGGTCGAGCGAGGAGTCGACCAGCGACGGCGTGCCGTAGCGGCGCAGCAGCTCGGCGTAGAGCAGCGTGACGGCGACGAGGAGGCCTCCGACGACGACGATCACGACGCCGCGTCGGCCCAGGCCGTGCAGCCCGGCGCCCAGGCGGTAGACGACGGCGAAGATCCCCGCGAGTGCCAGACCGAAGGTGACGTACTCGAAGTCCTCGACCTTGATCGTCGGCTCGAAGCCGATCGTGGCCAGCGCGCCGACCCCGGCGACGACGACCGCCAGCAGGCACTCACGCGCGGCGTGCGCGAAGGTCACGGCGGGCACGGTCACCATCACCGCGAGGACGGCCGTCACCACGCACGTCATCACGGCAGCACCGGTCGCCAGGTCCTCGCGTCCGGAGACCAGGACCCCGACCCCCAAGGCAGCGGCGAGCGTCCCGAAGACGACGGGTCGACCGCCCGTACGGCCCGCCAGCGCCCAGGAGTAGGCGCTGCAGACGGTCACCGCTCCGGCACCGCCGAGCCACTCGGGCCCGGCCGGCACCATCGCGGCGATCATCGAGCCCAGACCGAGAGCGACCAGGAGGCCCCACCCGACGATCGGCCACCGCGACTCGCCGAAGGACTCGATCCGCTCCCCCAGCCTGCGCCGCGCCGCGAAGTCTCCGGTCCCGGGGGCGGACGGGCCGTCGTCGCGACGCCGGGTGTCGCGGGACGCGCCACCGCCCATCCCCGACGCGTCGTCCGGGACAGGGGACGTCGAGCCCGACGAACGGCGACGACTCTCGATCCTGGACATGGGGACCGAGGCTACAGACGCCGGTTGAGCAACGACGGGTTCGTACGGCGTGCCGCAGCGAGCGTGGCGCGGCTCACCTCGGCGCGCACCACCTCGGCCCCGTCTCCGGCCTCCACGACGACGTCGCCGAGCGGGTCGACGACCATCGAGTGGCCGCTGTAGCGGGGTGCCGGCTGGCCGGCTGCTGCGACGTAGACGGTGTTCTCGATCGCCCGGGCGCGCAGCAGCGTGCGCCAGTGGTCGACCTTGCGCGGCCCGGCCACCCAGGCCGCGGGGACCACCAGCAGCTCGGCGCCGGCGTCCACGAGCAGCCGCGCCAGCTCGGGGAAGCGCAGGTCGTAGCAGGTCATCAGGCCGACCTGCCAGCCGCCGACCTCCACGACGGTCGGGTGCACGTCGCCGGCGAGGAGACGGTCGGACTCGCGGTAGCCGAAGGAGTCGTAGAGGTGGATCTTGCGGTAGTCGGCGTGGGCGCCGCCGCGCGCCACCAGGGTGTTGAAGGGCCGGTCGTCGGTGGCGTCGGGGGTGGCCTCGAACATCCCGGCCACGACCGTCGTCGACCGGGCGGCGGCCACGGCACCCACCTCGCCGGCGAACGGACCGTCCAGTGCCTCGGCGTAGGGACCCACGTCGGAGCCGGCCTCCCCGAAGTCGCGGGCGAAGGCCTCCGGCAGCACCACCAGGTCGGCGCCGGACGGCACCAGGTCGGCCAGGCGCGCACGATTCTCGGCCGGGTCGAGGCCGGAGGCCTCCTGCACCAGCGCCAGCGCGAGCACGTCGCCGGTCACGTCGCCGGTCACGTCGCCGGTCACGTCGTCCGGGAGGTCGGGATTCACGCCGCCCACCCTGCCACCATCGCCCACCCGACTGCGAGGATGAGCACCATGAGCGGCACCGGGGGCCTCCTGAGCTACGGGGCCGTCGTCCTCGCCGGAGGGCAGGGCGCGCGACTGGGCGGCTTCGACAAGGCGTCGGCCGAGGTCGCCGGCCGCACCATGCTCGAGCTCGCGCTGGACGCGGTCGTCGACGCCGCCGAGGTGGTCGTGGTGGGTGAGCAGGTGCCCACCGAGCGGCCGGTCACCTTCGTGCTGGAGAGCCCGCGCTTCGGGGGCCCCGTCGCTGCGCTGCTGACCGGGTTCGACCTGCTGCTGCGCTCCACTCCGCTGGTGGTCGTCATGGCCGTCGACATGCCGCACCTGACGCACCGCACGATCCGTCGCCTGTGCGAGGGCCTCGAGGCACCAGCCGGGCCAGACGGGCTGCACGACGGGCAG
>NZ_JAPYPS010000036.1:0-26809 GCF_029937575.1 Nocardioides sp. | reverse complement strand
CCTGTGCGAGGGCCTCGAGGCACCAGCCGGGCCAGACGGGCTGCACGACGGGCAGCAGGACGGGCAGACCGACGGGCAGACCGACGGGCACGACGGCGCCGTGCTGGTCGGACCCGACGGCCGTCGCCACCTCGCCCTGGCCCTGCGGAGCGACCGGCTCTGCGCCGTACGACCCGACCTGGAGGGACAGCACGGGATGTCGGTCCGGGCGCTCCTGGCCGACCTGGACCTGGCCGAGGTCCGCGCCGTCGACGACGAGCACCACGACGTCGACACCTGGGCCGACCTGCGCGACGCGCGCTCCCGACGAGCCGCCCGGTCCGAACCATCGGACGACGCCACGTGAGTTCACCCGTGCGGGCTTGCATCGCACCCGCGCGCTCGCAAGGCTGACCCCGTGAACCTCCACGACTGGATCGACGAGCTCTGCGACGTCCTCGACCTCGAGACCGAGGTCGACGAGGGACTCGTCGGCGACCTGGCCGAGCTCGCCTCCGACACCGTCGATCCCGCGGCCGGACCGATCACCGCCTACCTGCTCGGGTACGCCGCCGGTGCGGCCGGAGCCGGACCGGCCGGCGTCGAGGCGCTCGCGACGCGGGCCCAGGAGCTCGCCGAGCGGTGGGACAAGCCGGTGCTGGCGGACCCCGACGACCACGACGACGAGACCGAGGCGGACGTCGAGCTGGGCTTCGACGTCTCCGACGAGGACGAGGAGGAAGAATGAGAGCGGTCCACGCAGGCGGTCCCGACGGCAAGGGTGGCCCCGAGGTCCTCTCGATCCGTGAGGTCCCCGACGTCGAGCCGGGTCCCGGCGAGATCGCCATCGACGTCGTCGCCACGGCGGTCAACCGAGCCGACACCCTGCAGCGGCAAGGGCTCTACCCGCCTCCCCCGGGCGCCAGCGAGGTGATCGGCCTCGAGTGCAGCGGCCGGGTCGCAGCGCTCGGCCCGGACGTCGTGGCCGGCGAGCCGTGGTCGGTCGGCGACGAGGTCTGCGCCCTGCTCGCCGGTGGCGGCTACGCCTCACGGGTCGTCGTACCCGTCGGGCAGGTCATGCCCGTGCCCGACGGCATCGACCTGGTGACCGCGGCAGCGCTGCCGGAGGTGGCGTGCACGGTGTGGTCCAACGTGTTCATGGTCGCCGGCCTGCAACCGGGCGAGACGTTCCTCGTGCACGGCGGCGCCGGCGGCATCGGCACGTTCGCCATCCAGCTCGCCACGGCGCTCGGCTCACGTGTCCTGACGACAGGTGGTACGGCGGCCAAGCGCGCGTTCTGCGCAGAGCTCGGGGCCGCGGTGACCATCGACTACCACGAGGAGGACTTCGTGGAGGTCGCGAGGGCCGAGGCCTCGGGTGGCGTCGACGTCATCCTGGACAACATGGGCGCCTCCTACCTGGGGCGCAACGTGTCCGCCCTCGCGACCGAGGGCCGGCTCGTGATCATCGGCATGCAGGGCGGCATCAAGGGCGAGCTCAACATCGCAGCCCTGCTCAACAAGCGCGCGGCGGTGATCGCGACGTCGTTGCGTGGTCGCCCCGCGGCCGGCAAGGCGGCGATCTGTGCCGGTGTCGTGGAGCACGTGTGGCCGCTCGTCGCCGACGGCTCCGTGCGCCCCATCATCGACCGCAGCCTGCCCTTGGAGGACGTCGCCGAGGCACACCGCACGATGGACGCCGGGTCCCACACCGGGAAGATCCTGCTCACCCTCTGACAGGTGTCGAGCGCCTCACCGTGCCGGATACGGTGGAGCCATGAGCGAGGAACAGGCCCCCGTGGGCACCGAGACCGCCACCCCCGACGCCGGATCGGACGGACCGGCCGCGCCGGAGGGCGACGAGCAGAAGATCATGATCATCGGCCCCGACGGCCAGCCGATCGGCACGGTCTCCGCCTCCGCGCTCGCGGCGCAGGGGATGAGCGCGGACAGCGACGGCGACGATGACGACGACGAGCGGGGTCTGACCGACCTCGTCGAGCAGCCCGCCAAGGTGATGCGGATCGGCTCGATGATCCGCCAGCTGCTCGAGGAGGTGAAGGCCGCACCGCTCGACGAGGCGAGCCGCCTGCGCCTCAAGGAGATCCACAGCTCGTCGATCAAGGAACTCGAGCAGGGCCTGGCCCCGGAGCTGGTCGAGGAGCTCCAGCGCCTCTCCCTCCCCTTCGCCGACGACGCGACCCCGTCCGAGGGTGAGCTGCGGATCGCGCAGGCCCAGCTGGTCGGGTGGCTCGAAGGCCTGTTCCACGGGATCCAGACCGCGATCTACGCCCAGCAGATGGCGGCGCGTGCCCAGTTCGAGCAGATCCGCAAGGCGCTGCCGCAGGGTGCCGGCATGCCGCCCGGCATGGGCGGTCCCGCGGGACCCGGCGGACCCGGCGGCCCGGGCGCGGCCCCGGGTGGCGACGACGAGCATCCCGGCAGCGGCGGGATGTACCTCTGACCGGCTGGTGAGGTCAGGAGCGGCGGGTGCGACCCAGCCGCAGGACGACGATCCAGCCGAGCAGGCCGACGATCACCAGCGCGAGGCCCGGGGCCGCGGCGCGGTCGAAGGACTGCGGAGCGGCGACCTCGGAGCAGGTGCCCTCGGCGCCCGTGACGTCCGAGATCGTCTCGTCGGTGGCGGGGCAGGTGTAGCTCACCTCGGGGAACTCGACCTGGGGCTCGCTGGGTGAGGTGTCGATCGGCGAGCGCGGCTCGCCGTACTCCGCCTCTGCTTCGGCCAGCCGGGTGTCGGTGGCCTTGAGCACGCTGCGGCAGCCGCTGGCGAGCAGGCGGTCGCCCTGCCGGGTCAGCTTCCACAGGTAGAGGTCGGAGCCCTTGGAGTCCGGGCGGGTCGAGCACTCGCCGTACGACGAGGTGGTCTGCACGCGGACCCGGACCGAGGTGATGTCGCTCTCGCCGAAGACCTGCTGCACCTGGACGGTGTAGGTGTAGCGCGTCGGGCGGCCCACGGGGCCGGGGTCGCGCTCGACGCGCTCGATCTTGGCCGAGAAGACGTCGTCGGGCTCGGCCGCTCCACCGGGGGGCAGTGCCGTGGCCCGGGCCGGCGCGACCAGGACGACGGCCACCAGCGCGATCGCCCAGGCCAGCACGCCCGCGAGCAGGGCTCGGGGCAGGCGGCGGTGGTGCGGGCGCGACGTCACGGGGTTCATTGCACCAGATCGTCGGTGAGACCCACCAGTCGAGCCATCACCCGCGCCACGCCGTCGGTGTCGTTGGTCTCAGCCGTGTGGTGGGCCGCCGCGAGCACGTCGGAGTGCGCGTTGGCCACGGCGTAGGAGGTCCCGGCCCACCCCAGCATCGCCAGGTCGTTGGGCATGTCGCCGAACGCCACGACGTCCTCGGCGGGCACGGCGAGGTCGGCGCAGAGCCGGGCCAGCGCGGCCGCCTTGGTGACGCCGGGGGCACTGATCTCGAGGAGCCCGGGCATCGACCACGTGGGCACCGCCTGCTCACCCAACGCCCGCGCCACCTCGGCGAGCACCTCGTCGTCGGCGCCGTCGTGGCGCACGAGCACCTTGACGGCGACGTCCTCCCAGACGTCGCTCAGCGGCCCGACCGGCGAGCCGGACGGCACCCGGTGGGGGTCGTGGAAGTCCGCCTCCAGGCGCAGGCCGTCGAGACACTCGATCGCGAACCTCGGCTGCGGCACGACCTCGCGCAGCAGCTCGACCATCGCGAGGCCCGGCTCCGGGGCCAGCCCGTCCACACGGCGTACGGACTGCTGGGCGACGTCGTAGAGCACCGCGCCGTTGGAGACGATCGCCAGTCCGTGGGCGCCGACGACCTCCCACAGCGCCTCCATCCACCGCACCGGGCGCCCGGTCACGAAGACGACCGGGATGCCGGCGTCCTCGACCGCGGCGAGCACCCGCCGCGAGGCCTGCGACAGGGTGCCGTCGGAGCGGAGCAGGGTGCCGTCGAGGTCGGTGGCGATCAGGGCGGGGCGGATCACACCGACCCCAGCGGCCGGCCCATGACCAGCTCCCCGTCGTCGTTGCTTCCGCGCAGCTCGGTGAAGCCGGCCGTGGCGAGCACCCGCACTCCGGCTCGGTTGGTCGGCGACACCGAGGCCCGGACGCGTACGGCGAGCGCATCGGTCGCCGCGAGCAGGCAGGCCAGCGCCTCGGTCGCGATGCCGCGGCCACGCGCCTCCTCGACGAGGCCGTAGCCGACCTCGACCTCCCCCTCGACGGGTGGGCCGAAGCACCCGATCGAGCCGATGGCCTGCTGCTCCCACACGATGTGCCGCGGACCCCACGGGTCCGCGGGCCCACCCGGGCGCACGAGGCTGGCCGCGTCGACGTCGTCGCGACGTGGGTAGTCGCGGTGCCACCGACTCTGCCGGCGTCCGGCGAGCATGTCGGCGGCGTCGTCGGGCGAGACCAGGATCAGGCGCAGCCGCGAGGAGGCCAGGTCCCGCGGCAGCGCGAGAGCCTCGCTCACGCCCCGAACCAGCGCTCGAGCTCCACCGCCGCGCCGTCGAGGTCGACCGGGTCGGTCACGGCGTCGGCGGCGTCGATCACCGGCTGCACGGACTGGCCCATCGCCACTCCGCGCCCGGCCCACGCGAGCATCTCGATGTCGTTGCGCCCGTCGCCGATGGCCAGCACGTCGGCCGCGGTCAGGTCGAGAGCGGCGCAGACGTGCTCGAGCCCGGAGGCCTTCGAGACACCGACGGGCGTCAGGTCGAGCCAGGCGGTCCACCCCACGACGTAGTCGGTGCCGTGCAGTCCCAGCCGGGCTCCGAGGTCGACGAAGTCGTCGGCGGTGGCGTCGGGGTCGCGGATGATCACCCGGCTGACCGGGCGGGAGACGAGCTCCTCGACCTCGGTCACCGTCATCTCGCCGTGCAGCTCGCCTTCCGGGAAGGGCGTCGTGACGCGGTACCCGTTGCCGCGGTCCTCGATCGCGACCCGCGCGGTCGGCTGCTCCTCGAGGATCGCGCGGACAGCCGGACCGGCATCGAACGTCTCCTCGTGGACGACGTCGATCTCGCCGCCCGGCAGGTAGCGGAAGACGACCGCACCGTTGCTGGCCACCACCCACAGCGGCTCGTCCTCGTGACCCTTCATCGCCAGCAGGTCCGCGATCCGGGTCATCCCGTGCGGAGAACGCCCCGACGAGAGCACGATGTGGGCGCCCATCTCGTGGGCCCGCCAGATGGCGTCGTGCACGCGCGGCGCGATCTGCTCGTACGTCGTGCCCGCGCCCTCGACCCACTTGAGCAGGGTGCCGTCGATGTCGAGGGCGATCAGCCGTGGGCGCCAGCCGTCCGTGCCGGGTGTGCCGGGCTCTCCACCGGACGCGGCCGCGTCACTCACGAGCCGTCCACCGGCGTCAGCAGCTCGCGACCGCCGAGGTAGGGGCGCAGCGCCTGCGGCACCCGCACCGAGCCGTCGGCCTGCTGGTGGGTCTCGAGGATCGCCACGATCGCGCGCGGGATGGCGCACAGCGTGCCGTTGAGCGTCGAGATCGGCTGGACCTTGTCGTCGAAGCGAGCCCGGGTGTCGAGACGACGGGTCTGGAACTCGGTGCAGTTGGACGTCGAGGTGAGCTCGCGGTACTTGCCCTGGGTGGGGATCCACGCCTCGCAGTCGAACTTGCGCTGCGCCGAGAGGCCGAGGTCGCCGGCCGCGGTGTCGATCACCTGGTAGGCGAGCTCGAGCTTGTCGAGGAAGGCCTTCTCGATCCCCAGCAGCCGCTGGTGCTCGGCGTAGGAGTCCTCGGTCGTGGTGTAGACGAACATCTCGACCTTGTCGAACCAGTGCACCCGGATGATGCCGCGGGTGTCCTTGCCGTGCGAGCCGGCCTCCTTGCGGAAGCAGGGGCTGAAGGCGGCGTAGCGCAGCGGGAGCGAGGCCCCGTCCAGGATCTCGCCGCCGTGGTAGGCGGCCATCGGCACCTCCGAGGTGCCGACGAGGTACATGTCCTGGCCCTCGATCCGGTAGACGTCGTCGGCGGCCTGGCCGAGGAACCCGGTCGCCTCCATCGCCTCCGGCTTGACCATCGACGGTGCGATCACCTGGGTGAAGCCGTGCTCGCGGGCCGTCTCGTTGGCCAGGTTGACCAGGGCGAACTCCAGCTCGGCGCCGACCCCGGTGAGGAAGTAGAAGCGCGAGCCCGAGACCTTGGCTCCGCGGTCCAGGTCGATGGCGCCGAGGATCTTGCCGAGCTCGACGTGGTCGCGCGGCTCGAAGCCCTCGGCGGCGAAGTCGCGCGGCGTACCGATCGTCTCGAGGACCACGAAGTCGTCCTCGCCGCCGGCCGGCACCTCGTCGGCGGCCAGGTTGGGGATCGAGCAGAGCGCGTCGTGCCACTCCGCCTCGGCCGCGACCTGCGCGGCCTCGGCCTCCTTGACCTCCGCGGCGAGGGTCTTGGTCTGGGCGAGCAGGGCCTGCTTCTCGTCGCCCTGCGCCTGCGGGATCAGCTTGCCGAGCTGCTTCTGCTCGGCACGCTTGGCCTCGAAGGCCCCGATCGCGGCGCGGCGCGCGGTGTCGGCGGACAGGGCCCGGTCCACGACGTCGGCGGAGAGGCCGCGCTTGGCCTGGGCGGCTCGCACACGGTCGGGGTCGTCTCGCAGCACTCGTGGGTCGATCACGATGCGAGGCTATCGGGCGACCCACGCCCGGCTCACCTGAGTTCCGGCGGGGCGGGTTCGCCATACTGTCTGGCGACTCCCTCGCGTTCCCGGCGCGCCAGCGCTGCCCACCCACTCGACCGATCGGAGCCACCGGTGCTCGACCGCTCCCGCGCGACCCAGCTCGGCGTGGCTGCCGTGCTGCTCACGGTGCTGGGCCTGCTCGCGATCGCGGTCTCGCAGGACTGGCAGTGGCTGGTCGACCTGGACCAGCGCGCCCAGTCGGCCGTCGACTGGGGGGACGACGACGCGCGACTGCAACGAGTCCTGCTCACCGTCGAGGACCTCGCCGGCACGCTCGCCATGACGGCGTACACGCTGGTGCTGGCGGTCGCGATGTTCCTCAAGGGCCACCGCCGCGCGTCGTACTTCACCATCGGGGTGATGCTCTCCACGGCGCTGGCGACCACAGGGCTGAAGACGCTGGTGGGGCGCGCGCGCCCGGAGTGGCAGCAGCTCGACGAGTTCCTCGAGAACGGCGCCTACCCGTCGGGCCACGCCTCGTCGATCGCGGCGTTCACCGGGGTCGTGCTGGTGCTGGTCACCATGCTCGTACGACGCCAGGGCATCCGCCGGCTGCTCGGCACCGCCATGGTGGTCGTCGCGATCGTGGTCGTCGCCGACCGGGTCCTCCTGGGGCGCCACTACCCGTCCGACGTCGTCGGGGGTGGGGTGCTGGGTGCTGCGTTCGTGCTCGTGGGGCTGGCGCTCTACAGCCCCTACCCGCGCAGCCACGCCCTCAAGATCGAGCCGCTGCCCGAGGCGGTCCCGTCGGCGAAGCGGCTCTCGGTGGTGCTCAACCCGATCAAGGTCGAGGACGTCGAGGCGTTCCGGTCGACGGTCGCCGCCATGGCCATCGGGGCCGGGTGGCGCGAGCCGACCTGGCACCTGACCACCCCCGAGGACTCCGGCACCGGGCAGGCCGAGCTGGCCTCCGTCGAGGGGGCCGACCTGGTCATCGTGTGCGGCGGCGACGGCACCGTGCGCGAGGTGTGCGCCGAGCTCGCCGGCACCGGCATCCCGGTCGGCATCATCCCCGCAGGCACCGGCAACCTGCTCGCCCGCAACCTCGGCATCCCCCTCTACATCCGGGCCGCGATCGACATCGCGCTGACCGGCCAGGACCGGGCGATCGACATGGTCAAGGTGACCGGCGACGCCGCGGGAGACCGCGACGACGAGTCCGACGGTCCGCGCGAGGGCGCGGGCGACGGCGACGGCGACGGCGACGGCGACGGCGACGGCGACGGCGACGGCGACGGCGACCCTGCCGCACCGGGGATCGAGAGCCACTTCATGGTGATGGCCGGGATGGGCTTCGACGCCGCGATCATGGAGGGCGTCAACGAGGACATCAAGCGCAAGGTCGGCTGGCTGGCCTACGTCATCTCCGCCCTCAAGTCGCTGATGTTCCCGGTGACCAGGATCGAGCTCTCGGTCGACGGCGGGGAGTGGACCAAGCACCGCGCCCGGATGGTGATGGTCGGCAACGTCGGCTACCTCCAGGCGGGCATGCCACTGCTGCCCGACGCCACGATCGACGACGGCCTGCTCGACGTGGTGCTGCTCAACCCGCGTCGCTTCCTGTCCTGGATCCCCCTGGCGGTGCGCGTGCTGGCCAAGCGCTCGCGCACCGACGACACGATCAACCGGATGACCGGCCGCACCGTCTCCATCCGCGCCGGCGCCGACACCCCCCGCCAGCTCGACGGGGACTCGATCGGGCCCGGTCGTGAGCTGCACATGGAGTGCATCCACGGTCGGCTCCTGGTGCGCGTGCCGCGCTGAGCAGCGCCACTTCCTGCCGCGACGAGGGGTGATTGACTGGCCACATGACCCGCCCCGCGCCACTCGAGACCTGGCACCGCATCGCCGAGACCCGCGACGCCGCAGCGCTCGACGTACTGCTCGCCGACGACGTCGTCTTCCGCTCCCCCGCCGTCCACACCCCGCAGGAGGGCAAGGCGATCACCACGGCCTACCTGACCGCGGCGATCCACGTGCTCGGGCCCTCGCTGCGCTACGTCGAGGAGTGGTCCTCCGAGAGCGAGGCGGGCGGCAGCGCCGTCCTGGAGTTCGAGGCGACCGTCGACGACAAGTCGGTGCACGGCATCGACATGCTCCGCTGGGGCGCCGACGGCCGGTTGACGTCGTTCACGGTCATGGTGCGCCCGTTCAAAGGCCTCGAGGCGCTGATGGGTGCGATGGCCGCCGAGCTCGCCCGGCTCGCCGAGCCGGGCGCCTGACGGAGCGGCCCGCGGGTCGCCGTCGCGACAGGCTCGTGGCCGACCTCCTGGCGACCGCGGGGGTGGACCGGGTCCTGACCATGACCCTGCATGCACCCCAGGTGCACGGCTTTGTCTCGGTGCCCGTCGACTGATGACGGCGACCCGTTCACCGGCTGGCCGGTGAACG
The DNA here is from genome assembly GCF_029937575.1 of Nocardioides sp. GTDB lineage: Bacteria > Actinomycetota > Actinomycetes > Propionibacteriales > Nocardioidaceae > Nocardioides. The sequence goes on along the minus strand of NZ_JAPYPS010000036.1, from coordinate 17,751 downwards.
GCGCACTGGGACGATGTCCGGATAGCCTCCAAGTGCAGGTTTCACCGGCCAGCCGGTGAACGGCGCAGCGGCCAACCTCGCCCGTAGAGTCAGGGCAGGTGCTTGCCGGGCTCCTCCTCACGAGCGTGCGTCCCGACGACACCGGCCGGCACCGGCTCTCCGTCACCGTCCGAGTCGTCGTCCGGGGCCTCGTCCGAGCCACCCGCGGCCACGCTGCCGCCCGCGGCCTCGGTCTCGGGTGCGGCTGCCGGCGGGCCGCCGTGCACGACGAAGTCCTTCTGCCGAATGAGCAGCAGGGTCAGGACGCCCGTCGCGAAGGCGAGCAGCATGGCGATCAGGATGATGTGGTTGAGGGAGTCGACGAAGGCGCTGGTCGCCACTTCGGAGATCCGGTCCCGGGCCGCGGCGGGCGCGGCCTCGACGACGCGCTGGACCTGGCCGCCGGTGATGGCGGCCGCGATCTGGTCGGCGTTGCCCTCCGCGGGGGTGCCGGCGAGACCGTCGGTGACCTCGCGCCCGACCTGGTTGGCGAAGAGCGAGCCCAGGGTGGCGATGCCGGTGGCGATGCCGACCTGACGGAAGGTCGAGTTGGCCCCGGAGGCCATGCCGGCCTTCTGCGGCGCCACGACGCCGACGGCCGTGGAGGCCAGCGGCGGGTTGATCAGCCCGATGGCCACGCCGCACACGAGCAGGCCGGGGATGAGGTGGTGCCACGAGTCGGGGTCGGAGGAGGCCGGGATGCCGTGCAGCAGGAACAGTCCGACGCCGAGGATCAGGAAGCCGGGGCCGATGAGCAGCTTGGTCGGCACCTTCTCCGTCAGGCGCCCGGCCAGCGCGGCGAAGACGAAGGCCATCGCGGAGAGCAGCACGAGCCGGAAGCCCGACTGCACGGCGGTGAAGCCGAGCACGCCCTGGATGTAGAGCACCAGGTAGGCCAGCAGCGAGAAGATCGAGGCCGAGACCCCGAACGCGGCGATCAGGCCACCGTTGAACGTCGGCTTGCGCAGCAGGCTCAGGTCGAACATCGGGTGCTTGGCCCCCCACTGCACGAGCAGGAAGACCGCGAAGAGGAACGCCGACCCGGCGAGGCACGCGAGGACGACGCCGTCGTCCCAACCCTGCTCACCCGAGCGGATCAGGCCGTAGACGAGGGCGGCGAGGGCACCGCTGAAGCTCAGGAAGCCGGCCCAGTCGGGGGCGCCGGCACCCGGGTCGTGCGACTCCTTGACCCGCAGCATCGCGATGCCGAGGGCCACGAGGCAGATCGGGATGTTGACGAAGAAGATCCAGCGCCAGCTCAGCCCGCTCGTCAGGACGCCGCCGAGGACCGGTCCGACCGCCACGGCGACACCGGTCGTGGCACCGAAGGCGCCGAACGCGATCCCGCGGTCGCGGCCGCTGAAGGCGGAGGCGAGCAGCGCGAGCGCGGTGGCGAACATCGCGGCGCCGCCGATCCCCTGGAACGCGCGGGCGATCGAGAGGAAGAGGACGTCCTGGGCGAGCCCGCACGCCACGGACCCGACCGTGAACAGGACGATGCCGATCACGAAGACCAGCCGGCGGCCGTAGAGGTCGGCCAGCGAGCCCGCGGTCAGCAGCAGCGCAGCCAGGCTCAGGGCGTAGGCGTCGATGACCCACTGCAGGTCCGAGAGCGAGGCGTCGAGGTCGAGCTGGATGTCGGGCAGCGCGACGTTCACGATCGTGATGTCGAGCAGCAGCATGAAGACGCCGGTGCAGACCGCGGCGAGGGTCCACCACTTCGGGTCGCGGGTCCGCGGCTCCGCGGTGGGTTCGGTCTGGGTGGTCACGCTCTGCTCCTGCCATCGGACTGGCGAATCGTCACGAGGTTAATGGTTATGTGCGGTACGGTACGCCCGTTCGGGGACACGTCAAACCCCCGAAGGTGGATGCCCGGTGACAGGTGCGGGTCGAAGGGAGGTACGTCGTGAGCACGCCGCCGTTGCGGCCCGCCCTGCACCCGGCGCTGGCCGACAGTCCCGGACACCTCCTGTGGCGAGCCCGTGCCCGGGTCGCCGCGGCCACCGAGGAGGAGCAGCGCGCGGGGGTCGACCTGCACGCCGTGTCCGTGCTGCGCGACCTGGTCGGCGCCCCCGACAGCGCGCCGCGCTCCCAGCAGGAGCTGGCCGACACGGTCGGGATCAGCCGGACGACGATGGTGCGCGTGGCCGCCGCGCTGGTGGCCGAGGGCCTCGTCGTGCGGGTGCGCAACCCGCAGGACCGGCGCTCCTACGCCCTGACCCCCACCGACGCCGGGGCGCGCGCCGTACGGCTGTGGCGGGAGCGGACCGACGCCGTGGAGGAGCGGCTGATCGGTGGCTTCACCGACGAGGAGCGCGAGCTGCTCGCCGAGCTGCTGCTGCGGGTCGCCGGTCCCGAGGTGGGCGAGGACACCGCCGAGGCCGTGCGCGGCAACATCGGCTTCCTGATCGGACGGGCCCACACCCGGATGCACCGCAGGTTCCTCGAGGACCTGGCGCCCCTGAACCTCGAGCCACGCCTCTTCGGCACGCTCACCATCCTTGAGCGGTCCGGATCGCTGACCCAGTCCGAGGTGGCGCGACAGCTCGGGATCAGCGGCGCTGCCCTGGTCCAGATCGCCGACGACCTCGAGGACCGCGGCTTCGTCGCCCGCCGGCGCGACCCGGCGGACCGTCGTACCCAACGCCTGCACCTGCGTCCTGGAGCGACCGAGGCCCTCGCCGCCGCGCGGCACGTCGAGGCCACGACCTTGGCCGCCCAGATGGACGATCTCTCACCCCACGAGGTCGCGACGTTCGTCGCATTGCTGCAGCGCTTCGTCACCGCCCCCGAGTCGTGAGGATGGCCGCGCGTCAGGGGCGGGCGTGGCTGATCGCCTCGTCCTCCTCGGGGGACAGCTGGGTGTCGCAGGTCCAGCCGGAGACGTTCTTGGCGTAGGTGCGGGCCTCGCTGCGGCCGTGGATCGAGCTCAGCAGCACGCCGTCGCCGGAGTCGTCGAGCAGCGCGAGCGTCCACGACAGGTGCCCACCCATGTCGCCGAACGCGTCGTAGCGCACCACGGCCAGGTGCCGCAGCCCCGCCACCGCCTCGGCCCGCAGCGCGGCGACCTCCTGACGCAGCCCGAGCACGTCGGTCGGCAGGTCCGACCCGTCGGCGCGCGGCGTCGTCCGGCGCAGGGCCAGGACCCCGGCGGCCAGGGCCGCGACGGCGACCAGGAGCGCGGCGGCGGCCAGGACCTCGGACATGGCGCCACCGTAATCCGGCCAGGACATCCCGCCTCGGCGCAGCGCCGTGACGCCGGGAAGAATGCCGCGCATGGACCTCGCCGCGCTCGTGCTCACCTTCGGCGCGATCTTCGTCGTCGAGCTGCCGGACAAGACCTTCCTGGCCACCCTGGTGCTGGCCACGAAGTACCGCCCGCTCCTGGTCTGGATCGGCGTCGGCCTCGCCTTCACGGTGCAGACCGGCGTCGCGGTGGGTCTCGGCCAGGCCGCCACCCTGCTCCCCCAGGACGTCGTGCGCGGGGCCGCGGCGGTGCTCTTCGTCGTGGGCGCGGTCATCCTGCTGCGCGAAGGACGTCGGCACTCCCGCGCGGCGGAGGAGGACGACGGCGACGAGTACGCCGCCAAGGCGACGCCCGCGGACGGCTGGCGGGCCGTCCTGGCGTCCTTCCTCGTGCTGTTCGCGGCCGAGTGGGGTGACCTCTCCCAGCTGCTCACCCTGTCACTGGTCGCGCGCTACGAGGCGCCGTTCAGCGTCTTCGTCGGCGCCCTGGCCGCCCTGCTCACCGTCAGCGCCCTGGCCGTGATCGTGGGGCGGAGCCTGCTGCGCGTGGTGGCGCTGCACGTGCTGCACTACGTCGGCGCCGGGGTGTGCGTGCTGCTCGCGACGCTGACCGTGGTCGAGCTGGTGCGCTGAGCCGTGGGCGGCACCGGCGCCGCCCTTTGACATTGCGGCACGGGCCCTAGGGTTGACCCATGACCGATGCCGTCACGCCCACCCCGACCGCCAGCGCCCCCAGCGGCGCCGACAGCGAGGTCGGCCGGCTGCGCACGGTGATGCTGCACCGGCCGGGTCACGAGCTCTCCCGCCTGACGCCGCGCAACAACGACCGGCTGCTCTTCGACGGGATCCCGTGGGTGGCGCGCGCCCAGGAGGAGCACGACGCGTTCGCCGAGGCGCTGCGGGCGCGCGACGTCGAGGTGCTCTACCTGATGGACCTGCTCGCCGAGAGCCTCGAGCTCGCGGAGGCCCGCGCCGCCGCGATCGAGACGGCGCTGTCCGACCTCGAGCTCGGCGACACGATGCGGCACTACCTCGACGGTCTGCTCGCCGAGTCGAGCCCGGCCGAGCTCGCCACCCTGCTGACCGCGGGGATCCGCAACGACGAGGTGCGCGGCGGGTTCGGGCTGGTGACCTCGCTCCTGGCGCACGACGCGTTCCTGATCGACCCGCTGCCCAACCTGCTCTTCACCCGCGACTCCTCGGTGTGGGTGCGCGACCGGGTGGCGATCACCTCCCTGGCGATGCCGGCCCGCAAGCGCGAGACCCAGTTGACCGAGCTGATCTACACCCACCACCCACGCTTCACCGGAAGCCCCCGGATCCACGGTCACCACTACGAGCACGTCGAGGGCGGCGACGTGCTCCTGCTCGCCCCGGGCGTGATCGCCGTCGGCGTCGGCGAGCGCACCACGGCCGCCGGCGTCGAGCGCCTGGCCCGGCAGGTGTTCACCGACGACCTCGCGCACACCGTGCTCGCCGTACCCATCACGCAGGAGCGCGCCACCATGCACCTCGACACGATCTGCACGATGGTCGACGTCGACAAGATGGTCGTCTACGAGAACGTCGCCGACTCGCTGGTCGCCCACGCGGTCACCCGCGACGGCCAGGAGGACGACGGCACGCTGCACCTCGGGGTCGCCGCCCCCGAGCCGTTCCTGGTCGCCGCGGCCAAGGCGATGGGCATCGACACCCTGCACCGCATCGAGACCGGCCTCGACCCGGTCACCGCCGAGCGCGAGCAGTGGGACGACGGCAACAACACCCTCGCGCTCGCACCGCGCGTGGCGGTCGCCTACGAGCGCAACGACGCCACCAACGCCCGGCTGGAGGCGGCCGGGATCGAGGTCGTCGAGATCGCCGGCTCCGAGCTGGGATCCGGTCGTGGCGGTCCGCGCTGCATGAGCTGCCCGATCGTGCGCGACCCGCTGGCCTGACCATCCGCCGATCCCCGGGCCTCCCTCGTCCCGGCCGAGTGCTGATCACCACCCGGGAGGCGCTGGACACTCCCCCACCGGTCCGCGAGGATCACGGGGTCTGCTGCACCGGCGCTCCCGACGAAAGGCCTCCCATGGCAACGTTCTTCGACTCCTTCACCCCTCAAGAGGTCGCGCGGATCAGCGCGCACGGCCGCCGCGTGAAGCTGCCCGAGGGCTGGTCGCCGATCTGGGAGAAGACCCCGGCCGACAAGGCCTACATCCTCCTCGACGGGACGGTGTCCGTACGTCGTCACGGTGCCGAGATCGCCACGCTCGGTGCCGGCGACATCGTCGGCGAGGCCGCCATCGTCGGCCACTCCCTGCGCACCGCCACCGTCGTCGCGATGACCCCGCTGCAGGCCATCCACTTCACCGACACCGACATCCGCGAGCTCATCGAGGAGATGCCGGCGTTCGCCGAGAAGCTCGCCGCCGTCGCCCAGTCGCGGGTGAAGACCGACTGACCGCGGACGAGGGGCGCGCCGCGGGACCGGGCGAGGAGCCCCGGCGCCGCGCCCCCGACCTGACCGGTGCCTTCGAGGTCGCCGAGACCTTCCTGCTCGGCGCCGAGCCCAGCCTGACGCGGGTGCAGGTCAGCGAGCAGACCGGCATCCCGCTGGAGACCGCCACCCGGCTGTGGCACCTGATGGGGTTCGCCCACACCTCCGACGACGAGGTGGCCTTCACCCCCGCCGACGTCGAGGCGCTCCGACTCGCCCAGGACCTCGTCGAGCTCGGCATCCTCGGCCCCGAGCGACAGGCGGCCCTGGTCCGCACGTGGGGCCGCAGCTTCGCTCGGCTCGCGGAGTGGCAGACCAGCCTGCTGACCTCGGTCGCCCTGGAGAGCGGCGCCGACCCCGCCGAGGCCCTCGCCGGGCTGACGGAGCAGGTGCTCCCCCGGGTCGAGGAGCTGCAGAGCTACGTCTGGCGTCGTCACCTGGTCAGCGCCGGTGGCCGGATGCTCGCGGTCGCCGACCCGGCTGCCCCGTCCCTGCCCGCCGCCGTCGTCTTCGTCGACATCGTCGGCTACACCTCGCGCAGCAAGTCGCTGACCGACGCCGAGCTGGTCGCCTGGATCGAGGACTTCGAGAGCGCGACCACCGACCTGGTCACCGGGGTCGGTGGCCGGATCATCAAGAACATCGGCGACGAGGTGCTCTTCGTCGTCGACGACCCGGTCGCCGCCACCGAGATCGCCCTGGAGATGACCCGGCGCGGCAGCGACGAGGACGACCCCTACCCGGAGGTCCGCGCCGGCGTCGCCTACGGCGAGGTCGTCCTGCGCCTGGGCGACGTGTTCGGTCCGACGGTCAACATCGCCTCGCGTCTGACCTCGCTGGCCCGCCCGGGCTCGGTGCTCCTCGACCGCGGCGCCCACGAGGGCCTCGTGGGGCCCGAGCCGGAGGGGCCCGACCGCGGCGAGCGGTCGCCGTACACCTTCCGGCGCCTGCGACGCTCGGTGAAGGGCTACGCGCGCCTCGAGGTCTGGGTCGTGCGGCAGCGCGCCTGACTCTCCGGACCTACGGCGAGCAGCGCCTGTACCCGATCGACTGTTGTTCATGCGTCCTGCGGGTGGTCTAATCGACGAGCGGTCGTCGTCCGGCGGGCGCGCCCTTACTCCCCAAGGGACTTCGTCATGCCTCGGAATGCTCCCGTCCACCTCTTCCGGCTCGTCCTGGCCGCGGCCCTCGCCGTCGCCGGCCTGGCCTTCGCGCCCATCCCCGCCGCCCAGGCCGCCGTCACCTCCGGCCCCACCGCCGTCGCCGTCGGTCCCGACGGCACGACGTACGTCGGCACCGCGGCCGGCGGCTCGCTGGCCCGCTTCGACGCGAGCGGCGCCGCGCTGAGCCCCCTGTCGCTCCCACGCTCCGGGCCCGTCGACGGCCTCTACGTCATGCCCTCGGGCCCCGAGGCCGGGACCGTCTGGGTCTCCTACGGCTTCGCCGCCTCCCAGCTGAGCCCCGCGGGAGACGAGCTGGTCTTCTTCACCGCCGGCGGCTCCGACCCGAGCTCCTGCGCCTCGAGCGACGCCGACGACCCCGGCCGGTACGGCGACATCTACGCCGACAGCGACTCCGTGATCCTGGTGCACCGGTGCCGCGTCGGGCTCAGTGTCTACTCCCGGACCGACTACCAGCAGCGCTTCGGCGCCAACCCGTTCCCGTGCACCGTCAGCGACTGCCGCTACGGCGCGATCGCCAAGACCACCCTCTCGCGCCCGGGCGCCCTCAACGGCGCCTTCTACCTGAGCGTCCCGAACCAGTCGCAGGTCGAGGTCTGGACCGGCTTCAGCACCCACGCCTCGCCCTCCATCGTGATCGACGTGCAGGCACACGGCGGCGGCGTCACTCCCCGACCCACCGGGGTGGCGGTCGACGACCAGGGCACCCTGTTCGTCACCGACATCGCCAACCACGTCATCTACGTCTACGTGCTCAAGGACCTCGGCAGCGGCCAGTACGGCTACGAGTACAACCGCTACATCGGCAGCCCGCCGGACGCCGACGCCGACGGCTCCGGCTTCGACGGCCCCGTCTCGATCTCGCAGTACCCGCGCAACGGGTCGATCGGCGAGCTGCAGGGCAACCTCTTCATCGCCGACTCCGGCAACAACCGCATCGTGCGCCGCGACACCTACTCCTACACGTTCTGGGACGCCGACCTCGACGGCTCCGGCGGCGGTGGCCCGTCCTCGCCGCCGTACACGATCTCGACGCCGACCGTCACCGGCACGCCCGCCGTGGGCCAGACGCTGACCTGCTCGCCGGGCCAGTACGCCGGAGCACCGACCCAGGTCGACGTCGGCTGGAACCGCGACAACTCCTACATCCCCGGCGAGGGCAGCTCGACGTACGTCGTGAAGTCCGGCGACGCCGGCAGGAAGATCAGCTGCTTCGAGCGGCCGCGCAACAGCGTCGGGTACGGCGACTACGCGACCAGCGCCAACGTGACGATCCAGAGCGGGCCGCCGGCCAACGCAGCGCCGGTCAACACGATCCGGCCGACCGTCTCCGGCACGCCGCAGCCCGGCCGGTCCCTCGTGTGCGGCAACGGCCAGTGGACCGGTACGCCGGCCCCGACGTACGCCCAGCAGTGGCTGCGCAACGGCACGGCGATCGACGGCGCGACGACGTCGTCCTACCAGGTCACCGACGCCGACCTCGGGGCCCAGCTGGTCTGCCGGGTCACCGCGACCAACAGCCAGGGCGCCTCCACGGCCCAGTCGACGCCGGTGAGCGTCACCGCCACGCCGCCCGCGCCGTCGTGCACCGGACCCGTGGGAGTGAGCATCAACAGCGCCGCGGTCGCCACCAACGACGCCTCGGTCAGCCTGCGGATCCGCCCGCCCGCCGGCGCCACGCAGGTCGTGATCTCCAACGACGGCGGCTTCGACACCGCCCAGGTGCGCTCCACCGCGGGCGACTGCACCTACCCGTGGACGCTGTCGAGCACCGGGTTCCGCGACACCCGGGTCGTCTACGTCCGCTTCGTGGGGGGCGGGGTCGACGAGATCGTCACCCTCTCCGACGACATCGTGCTCGACACCGCCGCACCGTCGGTCAACCGCCAGGTCATCAAGAAGCTGAAGAAGTCGCAGGGCTTCAAGGTCAAGGTGACCGCCAAGGACAGCGTCTCGGGCGTCTCGAAGGTGCGCTTCTCGAACAAGAAGGGCGCCCGGGGGACGAGCACGGTCGTGGCGAACAACGGCAAGGCCTACCGCGACACGATCCGGACGAAGAAGGCCGGCAAGTACCGCTGGGTCAAGGTCTACGACCGGGCCGGCAACTCGACCGGCTGGGAGAAGTCCGCGCGACGCTGAGCGAGCGAGCAGCCGCCGCGAGGCACGAGCGGCGGCGTGGCTCGCGAAGGTTGAGCAAGCCTCGCGATCGAGGCACGAGGTCGCGACAGGCGCGACGAAACCCGGTGACCGTGGCTGCGCCGGCGCCACCGGGTTCTCGTCGGGTCAGCGGATGGTGACCTGACGGTTGGCCAGCCCCGAGCGCGCCGAGCGCTGCTCGGTAGTGAGGTCCGAGGTGTCGGCCAACGCCTGGTCGAGGGCGGTCTTGAAGGCCGCGGCCGGCTCCTCGAGCACCTCGGCGCCGGTGCCGACCGGGAGGTCCCACACGGGCACGAGCAGGCCGTGGGCGCGGAACATCCCCACGAGGCGGGCCTCGGGGACGATCACGTCCGAGCCGTCGACGTGCAGCCGGGCCAGGGCGTCGAGCAGCTCGCCCTCGGGCTCGGGCATCACCCAGCGCAGGTGCTCCTTGGGGCCGACGTTGGTCCAGTAGGCCGCCTCGACCGACGTCAGTCGGGCGGTCGGGGAAGCAGCCTCGTTGGCCTGGGCGAGTGCGTCCTCGAGACCGTCGGTGGCCAGCAGGTCGCTGGTCCAGAACTCGAAGCCCTCGTGCACGGTCACGTCGAGGCCGGTGTTGGTCACCAGGTCCTGCAGGCGGGGTCCGGGCCCGGGGGCATCGGTGAGGCCGATGATGTCCGGCTCGGAGGCCAGCGCCAGCTCGAGGGCGGCGGCCAGGTCGCGCGACGGGTCCCCGAAGGCGTGCTGGACCTGCAGACCCAGCCATACCTCGCCGCTCTCGCGCGACATCGCCGGCGCTGCCATCGGGAGCAGGGTGCAGAGCTTGACGACACGGTCCTCGGCCCCCGTGACCTGCAGGGGCGCGGTCGCCGCCGGGACGAGCTCGCGCAGCGCGATCAGGTCGCACTCACCGGCCAGCCCCTCGAAGGGCCGCGCGACGTAAACGTCCGCTGCTCCGCCGGCAGAGCCGTGGCAGGCCTTGTAGCGCTTGCCCGAGCCGCACGGGCAAGGCTGGCGGGGTCCGACCGCGCCCGCCTCGTCGGTACCGGCGTTCTTGGGGCGGTTCTTGGCGCGTGAGCTCTTTCCCATGCCCGCGAACCTACCGGCCGAGCGTCTCCAGGACATATGCCGGGCGGTCGGTGATGACCGCCTTGACCCCCAGCTCCTGGCACAGCCGAAGATCGCTGACGGTGTTGACCGTCCACACGTGCATGTCGTGCCCGGCCCGGGAGATCCTCGTGCCCAGGCGCGGGTGCTCGCGCAGCAGCTCGATCCCGGGCCCGACGATCCAGTCGTCGCCGATGACCCGGCGCAGCATCGGCCAGTACTGCGGCCGGTCGACGAGCTGGACGATCCGCACGTCCGGAGCCATCCGCTCGACGCGCTGCAGCGCGGTGAAGGAGAAGCTCATCACCCGCACCGGGGAGCCTGCCTGGTCCCACCCGAAGTCACGGAGCATCTCGACCAGTCGCTTCTCGACCAGGCCCCCGAACCGGGTCGGGTGCTTGGTCTCGATCGCCACCTCGACGCGACGGTCGTAGTCGGCCGTCGTCTCGAGCAGCTTGCGCAGGGTGAGCACCCGGTCCAGAGACTCGTCGCGGTCGGGCGCCTCGTCGTTGAGGTCGGCCCAGGGATTCTTCCAGGACGCGAAGTCCAGCTCGTTGAGGTCGGCGAGGTCGCTGGTCGAGACCAGGCCCGGCGTGCTCGTCGTACGGCGCAGGGTGCGGTCGTGCACGCACACGAGGTGCCCGTCAGCAGTCAGTCGTACGTCGCACTCCAGGCCGTCGGCGCCGGCCTCCAGCGCCGCGACGTAGGCACCGAGCGTGTGCTCGGCGTTGTCGTGGCTGGCGCCGCGGTGGGCGACGACCTGGGGGGACGATGCGCCTGCGGCCATGGGTCAACTCTGTCAGGACTCGAGGCGTCCGCGTAAGGCGTTCGTGACGCACGCCGCTGCGTCGTCGAGGATCTCGGTCGTCGCCGACCACTTCTGGGACGCCCCGGGGGCGACGTCGTCCACCGAGGCGACCGCCCGGCCGCGCACCCGGCCGTCGTCGCTGACCCAGCTGACGTTGATCACGTAGTCGAGCGTTCGCTTGGTCGGATTCGTCACCCGCCCCGCCACGTCCTGCTCGCCGGGCTCGAGACCGCAGCTGCCCCGCATCGTGACGTCCTCGGTGGCGCCCATCGGCTTGGTCAGGCTCGGCGCCGAGGGCAGGTCCGGCTGGGGACCCTCGTCGGCATCCTGGCCCGCGTCCCCGTCGCCGTCGCCGTCCCCGTCGCCGTCCGGTTCGGCGTCGTCCGAGCCCGACGAGCCCGACGGGCTCGACGTACTCGCGTCACCCGTCCCGTCCGGACCGTCGGGCGTGTCGGAGGCCTCGTCGCTGCACCCGCTGACCAGCAGTGTCAGCAGCGCGGCCGCCGCGATCCGGCTCGTCGATGAGGGCGTCCGGCGTCGCGGGAGCGTCGTCATGGCCACCATCCTGCCTGCCACCCCCAGGGCACCCCCCGAACGGGTCAGGGCCCGTGGGTCGATCGGACGCCACTGCGCCGTTCGCCTGACGCGAGACCGGCTCCGACGGAGAATCCCCGGGTGCCTCGTATGTCCCCCCGCGTCCTGCCTGCCCACCCGGTCGCCCACGTCCTGCGGTGCCTCGCGACCGCGCTGCTCACGACCTCCTTGCTCGGCCTGACCGTCGTGGGTCCGGCGCCGGCCGCTCACGCCCGCACCGCTGTCGAGGACTACGCCTCCTGGCAGCCGGCCTCCCGGTGCTCGCCGAAGCCCAAGCCCGGCGCCACGGCGCTCGGCCGCTGGCTCACGCGGAGGTACGACGGCGGCACGACGTCCATCTCCCGCGCGTGCCGCGGGTCGAGCTCGGAGCACACCGAGGGCCGGGCGATCGACTGGCGCCTCGACGCCACGAAGAAGGCGGACCGGCGTACGGCCAAGCGCTTCCTCAAGCGCCTGCTGAGGAGCGACAAGCAGGGCAACGCCCACGCCCTGGCCCGCAGGATGGGCGTCATGTACGTCATCTGGAACGACGAGATGTACGCCGCGTGGGACGCCTTCGAGCCCGAGCCCTACCTGTCGTCCTCGTGCCGGAGGCGCCAGCGGTGCTCGCCGACGCTGCGCCACCGCGACCACGTGCACATCTCGCTGACACGTCGCGCCGGCAAGGGCCGGACCAGCTGGTACGACGGCCGCGTCTGAGCGCTGGGTCGGCGCGTCGGCGCGGCAGGACAGGTAGTGCGCGGTCAGGCGCTCCGGTCGGCCCGTGCCGCACGTGTCCGCTCGAAGGCGACGTCCAGGCCCTCGCGCAGCAGCGCGATCAGGTCGGGCACCTCGTCGACCGGGAGTCGGAACGACGCCGCGCAGACGTTGTCGCGCCACAGCGAGAGCACCACGACCTCGGCCTCCTGGTGCCAGGAGACCTTGAGTCCGCGATCCTCGCCGCGGGCGTCGAGGAAGAGCGCGCCCAGCTCGGCCGGGACCCTTCGCGACGACGTCATCTCCCCATCATGCGCCGATCCGGTGTCCGTGTCTGCACTCCGCACTAATCTGGGGGCGTGCCCGAGCTGCCCGAGGTGGAAGCGCTGGCCCTCGATCTGAGGGGTCGGCTCGACGGCCGCGCCATCACCGCGGTCCACGTCGCGGCGTTCAGCGCGCTCAAGACCTACGACCCGCCGCTGAGTGCGTTGTCCGGCACCCTGGTCGACGACGTCACCCGGCACGGCAAGTTCCTCGACATCGAGACGTCCGGTCTCCACGTGATCCTGCACCTCGCCCGGGCCGGGTGGGTGCGGTGGCGCGACGAGGTCCCGAAGCTGCCTCCCAAGCCGAGCAACAAGTCGCCGCTGGCCGTGCGGGTGGTGCTCGACGACGACTCGGGCCTGGACATCACCGAGGCCGGCACGAAGAAGAGCCTCGCCCTGTACGTCGTGCGCGCCCCGCTCGAGGTCCCCGGCATCGCCACGCTGGGCCCCGACCCGCTGACCGAGGACTTCACCATCGAGATGCTGGCGTCGATCCTCGCGCAGCAGGGCGGGAAGCAGATCAAGGGCGTCCTGCGCCACCAGGGCACCATCGCCGGGATCGGCAACGCCTACTCCGACGAGATCCTGCACGCCGCCCGGATGTCGCCCTTCAAGCCGTCGTCCAGCCTGGACGAGGACGACCTGGCCACGCTCCACGCCGCCATCCGCGACACCCTCGGTGCCGCCGTCGACCGCTCCCGCGGACTGGCGGCCAGCGAGCTGAAGGGCGAGAAGAAGTCCCACCTCGCCGTGCACGCCCAGACCGGGAAGCCGTGCCCGGTGTGCGGCGACACGGTGCGCGAGGTGTCCTTCGCCGACTCGAGCCTGCAGTACTGCGCGACCTGCCAGACCGGCGGCAAGCCGCTGGCCGACCGGCGGATGAGCAAGCTGCTCAAGTAGGCCCCTCCCCGCCCTGTCCTGGCAACTGGTCGAATGGAGCCATGAGCATTCCCACCGTTGCCCTGTCCGGCGTCCCCGACCCACTGCCCGAGGGCCTGGTCGTCCTCGACGTCCGCGAGCCGGTCGAGTGGGACCACGGCCACATCGAGGGCGCGCTCCACGTGCCGCTGATGGACCTGCCGGACCGGGTCGGGGAGCTCCCCGCCGAGTCCCAGATCCTCGTGGTCTGCAAGGTCGGCGGTCGCTCGGGCCAGGCCACCGGCTGGCTGGCCCAGCAGGGCATCGACGCGGTCAACCTCGACGGCGGGATGCTCGAGTGGGAGGGCGCGGGCCGAGCGATGGTCAGCGAGAACGGCCAGCCGCCGCAGGTCGTCTGAGCCCTCCTCGAGACGCACGAGGGGCGGGGCAGCGGCCGCAGCCACCACCCCGCCCTCGTCGCAGCCGGGTCGATCAGGTCAGCTGGCGGGCTCGCTCGGCAGCTGGTCCTCCAGGTCGCCGAGCTCGTCCTCGAGGTCGTCCAGCTCGGGCGTGCACGCCTCCCCGCCGGCGGTGAAGAACGCCGTCACCTTGTCGGCGTCCTCCTCGCTGACGATGTCACCGGGGTCGGCGCTGTCGAGGTCCTCGATGTCGCCCTCGTCGAAGTCGCTGACGACGTCGACGAAGACCTCGAAGCCCTCACGGGCCTCCTCGTCGAAGTCCTCGGGGGTGCCGACGTCGGCGAGCCTGTCGGCCTGCTCCTGGATCGCGTCGAGCAGTGCCCCGTTGTCCTCCGGGTCGATGTCGGAGCCGCTGTCGTCGAGGAATACGTCACAGAAGTCCTCGACCGAGGCGTCGTCGGGGGCACCGGAGGCGCCGCCTCCGCAGGCGGTCAGGGTGACGGCGAGAAGCAGGGGCGCGGAGATGGCCGCGGCACGGCGCTTGAGGGTCGTCATGGGGGTCCTTTCACAGGAGCTCACAGGGCGCCCTCGCAGGCGCCGGACTGGCTGCGCGGGATCGCGCGGCCGAACGGACCCTTCCCACCGGTGCCGGGCTCAACCCTCCCCGACCGTCGAGTCTGCTCGGCCCCCACCCAGCAGCCCGTCCGGCAGCGGTACGGCGAGCACGTCGCCGAGTCCGGCCAGGTAGTCGTCCCGACCGATCTCGCGCACGCCCAACGTGGCCAGGTGCGGGGTCGCCCACTGCACGTCGACGAGGCGGGACCCGGCGTGCTCGTCGGCCAGGACGTCGACCAGCCCCATCAGGGCCACCTTGGACGCGTCCCGAGCCCGGTGGAACATCGACTCCCCGGCGAAGAGACCACCGATGGCCAGGCCGTAGAGGCCACCCTCGAGGCGCCCGCCGCGCCACGCCTCGACCGAGTGCGCCCACCCGAGGCCGTGCAGACCGACGTAGGCGTCGCGGATGGCGTGATCGATCCACCCGTGGGGTCGCGTCGGGTCGGCGCACGCGTCGATCACCTCCTCGAAGGCGGTGTCGATGCGGATCTCGAAGTCCCGCGCCGAGCGTCGCAACGACCGCGAGACGTGCAGGTCGGTCGGGGACAGCACCCCGCGCCGTACGGGGGACCACCAGCCCATCGGCTCGCGCGAGCGGCGCCCGGTGCCGAACGGCATCGGGAAGAGGCCCCGGCGGTAGGCGCCCAGGATCGTGCCGGGCTCCAGGTCGGCGCCGATCGCGACCAGGTCCTCGTCGGCGTCGGCCTCGTGGATGTCGCCGAAGACCCACCGCGACGGCGGCGGCTCGAGCGGCGGGTGCATGACTCCGACCGTAGTGGGACCGCGGGGCCGGTCGACGATCCGGCTCGGGACGGCCACGTAGGATCGCGCCATGGGAGTCACCCGCAGCATCGGCCGCCAGCTGGCTCCGCGCGTCGTGCCGCGGGTCACCCAGCTCGCTCCGGGGCTCAGCGCCTCCTTCGTCCGCGAGGCCCTGCACCGGGCCCTCGACGGCGCCGGACCCTTCACCGGGGCGGCCGCCCTGGCCGACAAGCTGCTGCGCGGCACCGACGGTGACGTCGACGCGGCCGTCAAGGACGTCGTCGACCACCACATCCGCTACGCCGGGGTCCAGGGCTTCGCCACCAACCTCGGCGGCCTGGTCACGATGACCGTGGCCGTGCCCGCCAACATCACCGGCCTGGCCGTGCTGCAGGACCGGATGGTCGCCGGGGTCGCGCACCTGCGCGGCTACGACCTCGACGATCCGCGGGTGCACAACGCGATCCTGGTGACCACGATCGGCGAGGACGACGTCCACGCGCTCGTGAAGAAGGGCAAGATCCCCGCCCCGCCGATGGCGCTCGCCACCGCCCCGATGCACGACCCCTCGGTCGACGCCCTCGTCTCGGCCGAGGTCGCCAGCGACCTGATCACCCGCGTCGCCGGCAAGCGGCTGGCCACCACGATGGGTCGCCGGATCCCGGGCGTGGGCGGCCTGGTCGGGATGGGCACCGACGGCTGGTCGACGTACAAGATCGGGCGCTACGCCGAGGAGGAGCTCCTCCCGCGCAGGCGGCGGTAGCCGGCCATCACGACCCGGCCGGGGCGCGAGCCCTCCAGGAGCTGCACGATCTTCTCCCGCAGCCGGTACGACGGGCGCAGGTAGGCGCGTTCCAGCGCGCGGTGTGCCTCGGCGAGCTCCTCGTGGAGCCGGTGCTCCTCGGCGCGCAGCCGCGCCGCCTCCAGGGCGAGTCCGGTGATCGCGTCGACGGCCGCGTCGGCGACCTGGCTCGGGTCGGGGTCGTCGGGATCCGCGTAGTCGGGACGGACGGGTGCGCCGACCAGCTCCTGCAGGTCGCCGATCACGTCGTACCCGCGCTCGTCGACGGCGGCGATCCACGACTGGGCCAGGTCGACGAACCACGGGTGCGCGTCCGGCGGCAGCGCGAGGCGCGGGGAGTCACGCCGCTCGGAGAGCGTGCGGTGCGCGAGCGTCTCGCGGATGAGCGGCCGGTAGTCGGGAGGTGCGAGTCGGTCGTTGGCGGTGCAGTTGATCTGTCGGATCAGGGCCGTCTCCGGCACCCCCAGCGACGGGTTGGCGCGCGTGGCCTCCAGGTCGAGATCGACCCCGTCCAGGCTCAGCGCCCGGCTGAACCGGCCCCACAGCACCTCCGGCGCGGTGCCGGACGGCGGCACCGTCACGACGTGCACGTGCTCGGGGGGCAGGTCGTGGGCCCAGCGCTCGAGGATCGCCGGGATCTCCTGGACCGCCCAGAACCAGCTCGCCACCCGCGACTGACGCTCCGGGTCGCGGACCTGGGCGAGGAACTCGCCGTACGACAAGGTGGCGCGGTGCTTGACGTTCTCCTGCCACTCTGCCGGCACCTGGCGGACCAGGTCGCGCACGGAGATCACCACGTGCACCTCGGTCTCCTGCTCACCGGGAGCGGCGTCCCAGCGGTGCCCGAGCGACTCCAGCGCGCGCCCGGTCTGCGTGGGCGAGGCGTGGGCCAGGATCTCGTGGCTGATGATCGTCGTGCCGTCGTGGGAGCGCGCCTCCTCGGCCAGGCGGTCCCACGCGCCGATCGCCTCGGACTCGAGCCCGCCCCAGGGCAGGTTCATCAGGTCGAGCGCGGCGAGGAAGTGGGCGTCGAAGCGCTCGGCCGGGTAGCGGATGCCGGCCTCGGCGAGCGGCTCTCGGTTGCGGAACAGCACGTCCTGGACGTAGGACGTGCCGGTCTTGGGGGTGCCGACGTGGAGCAGGACCCGACGTGTCATCTGGTCTTCTCCTTCGGGTTCGGGTGGCTGGTGAGGGACTGCGGCGCGAGCAGCAGGCGGACCGTCAACCCCAGGACCCCCGAGGCATCCGGGACGACCCCCGGCGGGCGGTGGTCGCCGTGGTCGGGCACCAGCGCCTGCAGATCGCCGACGACAGGGTAGCGAGCCGCGCCGAGGCCGTCGCGCATCCGCTGGGCTCGCCGGACCACCCACGCCTGCCGCGAGTCCGGGAGCGCCAGCCCAGGCGCCGGGTGCTCGACCAGGTCGGCCCTCAGCAGCGGCAGCAGCACCCGGCGCAGGATCCGGCGCCGCTCGCCGCGCTCCACCAGCAGCCCCAGTGGCGCGCTGACGCGCCGAGCCAGGTCGACGCCGTCGGCCGAGACGTACGGCGGCGCGAGACGCCGGCGCGCACGGGCGGGGAGGTTGAGCGCGATCGGCAGCAGCGTGGGGTCGGGCGCGAGCAGGACGCGCTCGGCGCCGACCACCTCGCTCCACCGACGCGCCACCCGCTCCAGGTCGACGG
>NZ_JAPYPS010000121.1 GCF_029937575.1 Nocardioides sp. | reverse complement strand
GGCCGGTTTTCGTGTCGTCTCTACCCAACGGACGAGCGAATGTGACCCGTGAGACGGGTGGGGCCGCGCTTGCGCGGGCGGCGCCACCGAGCGCCAGCGAGGGGGCTCCGCCCCGTGCGCCGAACAAGCCGACCTACCGGGTCCCGCAGTCAAGGACACCGAAGGTGCCGCGAAGCGGGCGCCGCAGGCGATCCTTGACGGCGGGAGCAGGTCGGCTACGCGCGTGGCCCACCCAGGACCCACCCCGAAGAAGCAGGCCGGCCGCGCGGCCCCAGCCACCGCCACCACCCGGACCCACCTGGAAGGAGCAGGTCGGCTGCGCGGCCCCACCACCGGTGAGCACCGCGCCCAAGCCCGACTCAGTCGCCGTACAGCTCCCGTAGCACGACGACGCACTCGCCACCCAGCCGCATGCTCCCGCCGGCCTCGACCCGAGTCCCGACAGGGAGGTCCGGGTCGGTGGACAGCGCGACCTCGCCCGCGTGCACCCAGGGGTTCTCCGGCAGCAGGACGTCGACGGGATCCGCGCCGGAGTGGAACCACAGCACGAACGACGCATCGGTCTGCTGCTCGCCACGCGGACCGGGGGAGCGCAGTGGGCGTCCCAGGACGAACATCGACAGCGTCCGCAGGGACGGGTCGTGCCAGTCGCCTCCGGTCATCTCCCTGCCGCTGGGATGCAGCCAGGCCAGGTCCTTGGGTCCGCCCCTCATGGTGGGTCGACCCTCGAACCAGTGCCGTTGACGCAGCGCGGGGTGCTCCCGTCGTAGCCGCAGGGCGGCCCGGGTCACCTCGTAGACGTCGAGCCAGGCGTCGTCGGCGCTCCAGTCGATCCACGAGATCTCGTTGTCCTGGCAGTAGGCGTTGTTGTTGCCGCGCTGGGTCCGTCCGCGCTCGTCCCCTGCGGTGATCATCGGGACGCCGTTGGACAGGCACAGCGAGGCCATCAGGTTGGCGGCGGCGCGACGGCGAGCGGCCCGGATCTCGGGGTCGTCGCTCTCGCCCTCGACGCCGTGGTTGCAGGAGCGGTTGTCGTCGGTGCCGTCGCGGTTGTCCTCGCCGTTCGCCTCGTTGTGCTTGCCGTCGTAGGTGACCAGGTCGCGCACCGTGAAGCCGTCGTGCGCGGTGACGAAGTTGACCGAGGCGTACGGCGAGCGCCCGTCGTCGGCGTAGAGGTCGGAGGAGCCGGCCACGCGGGTGGCGATCGTGCGGATGCCGTCGGTGTGGCCACGCCAGAAGTCGCGGAGCTCGTCGCGGTACTGGTCGTTCCACTCCACCCACGGCGGTGGGCAGTTCCCCACGGCGTACCCGTCCATCGAGGCGTCCCACGGCTCGGCGATGAGCTTGACCTGGCGCAGGATCGGGTCCTGCCCGATCGCCGTCAGCAGCGGGTGGGTGCGCATGTCGACGGCGTGGTTGACCCGGGTCAGGGCCGAGAGCAGGTCGAAGCGGAACCCGTCGACGTGGTACTCGGTCACCCAGTGTCGCAGCGAGTCGAGGATCAACCGCAAGGCGAACGGGTCGCCGGCGTCGACGGTGTTGCCGCACCCGGTGACGTCCCAGTAGTCGTCGGTGCTCTTGTCCATCGCCACGCGCGAGTAGAAGCCGAGGTCGTCGAGACCGCGGAACGAGAGCGTGGGACCGAGGGACCCGGCCTCGGCGGTGTGGTTGTAGACGACGTCGAGGTAGACCTCGATCTTCGCTGCATGGAAGGCCTTGACCATCTCCTTGAACTCGGTGACCTGCTGTCCGCGGTCGCCGGCAGCGGAGTAGGCGCCGTGGGGGGCGAAGAACCCGATCGTGTTGTAGCCCCAGTAGTTCTCCAGACCACGCTCGAGCACGCCCGTCTCGGAGACGGACTGCTGGATCGGAAGCAGCTCGACGGCGCTGACCCCGAGGTCGCACAGGTAGTCGACGACCGCAGGGCTGCCGAGGCCGGCGTACGTGCCGCGCAGGTGCTCGGGCACGCGGTCGTGCAAGGCGGTCATGCCCTTGACGTGCAGCTCGTAGATGACGGTGTCGCGCCAGCGTTGCTTGGTCGGGACCTGGTCGCCCCAGTGGAAGTCGTCGGGGGCCGTGACGACCCCGAGCGGCACGTAGGGCGCGGAGTCGACGTCGCTGCGCTCGTCCGGGGCGCCATGGACGTAGCCGTAGATGGCGGGGTCGGCGACGAGCTCGCCCGAGACCGCGCGGGCGAAGGGGTCGAGGAGGAGCTTGTCGGCGTTGAACCGCAGGCCCTTGTCGGGCTCCCACGGTCCGTCGACGCGGAAGCCGTACCGAGTGCCCGGGGCGACTCCGGGGATCGCGCCGTGCCACACGCTCAAGGTGTGCTCGCTGAGGCGATGGCGGGTCTCGGTGCCGTCCTCGTCGAACAGGCAGACCCAGGCAGCGGTGCCACGCGGGGCGTGCACTGCGAAGTTGGTCGACTCCGGCGACCACGTCGCACCCAGCGGATCCTGGCGACCCGGCCAGACGGCTGCTCGCTCGCCGAGCTGGCTCCACACCCCCGGGCTCATCCGGGAATGATAGGCAGGGACGGTCGGTGGCCAGGAAACAGTCCGGTCACGACGAGGTTGCGAGGCGAGGAGAGAACATGGCGGAGTTCGTGCAGCTCGAGGTGGCCGACGGGGTCGGGACCATCCGGCTCGACCGGCCGAAGATGAATGCGATCAGCGTCCAGGTGCAGGGGGAGCTCAGGGCTGCGGCCGCCGAGGCGACCGAGCGTGACGACGTCAAGGCCGTCGTGGTGTACGGCGGCGAACGCGTCTTCGCCGCCGGCAACGACGTCAAGGAGATGGCGGAGCTCTCCTACACCGACATGGTCGCCATCTCCGGCTCGGTGCAGTCGGCCGTGACCGCGATCGCTCGGATCCCCAAGCCGGTCGTGGCGGCGGTCACCGGGTACGCACTGGGAGGTGGCTGCGAGCTCGCGCTGGCGGCCGACGTACGGATCGCAGCCGACAACGCCACCTTCGGGCAGCCGGAAGTGCTCCTGGGAATCATCCCCGGGGCGGGCGGCACGCAGCGACTGAGTCGACTGGTCGGTCCGAGCAAGGCCAAGGACATCATCTTCACCGGTCGCTTCGTCAAGGCCGACGAGGCGCTGGCGATCGGTCTGGTCGACCGGCTCGTGCCGGCCGCGGACGTCTACACCGAGGCGCACGGCTGGGCGGCCCAGTTCACCGGCGCTGCGTCGTACGCCGTCCGCGCGGCGAAGGAGGCCATCGACCGGGGTCTCGAGGTCGACCTCGAGAGCGGCCTGGAGATCGAGCGTCTGCAGTTCGCCGGCGTCTTCGCGACCGAGGACCGCACGATCGGGATGGGCTCCTTCGTCGAGAACGGTCCAGGCAAGGCCGTCTTCACCGGACGCTGAGGCGCTGGGGGACGGTCCGGAGTCCTCGTCGCATGTCGATGAGGGCGAGTCGGTGTCATGCACGTCACTCATGTGCGAAGGTTCCTCCGACGGGCCGCGATGGGGCAGATCCGCACACACAGGTAGGTAGGACCAATGAGCGACAGCGACAAGACCAACACGCCGGACACGTCGGCTCCCGCTGACACCAACGCCGACGCGGGGGGCGCCCCCTCGAAGGGCGGCAAGCGGCAGCTGCCGGAGATGAACATCGACGTCAAGTCGGTGCGCACCACCACGGCCAAGGTCGTCTGGTGGATCTGCTTGTTCTTCGCGCTGGTGCTCGCCGCCGAGGTGCTCCTCATCGCGATCGAGGCCAACGAGACCAACGACCTGGTGATGTTCCTGCGGGAGACCGCCGAGAAGGTCGACCTCGGCCTGTTCAGCCTGGACGACCCGATCAAGGACTTCAACGAGAAGGTTCCGAACTTCTCCGACACCGGTACGGCGCTGTTCAACTACGGTCTCGCTGCGATCGCCTGGCTCGTCATCGGCCGCATCGCCGACGCCGTGATCCGCCCCTGATCCACGCCGAGCCGACGGCACGGCCGCGGATCCACGACACGTCCCGGCACCTCACCCGACTCTCGACGGGTGCAGGGGCCGGGACGTGATCTGTCCCACGTGCGGCGCCCCCTCTGCGGACGTGTGTACCGCTACCGGTGACGCGGCGGTAACCTGCCCGTTGTCGCATCGTCTCCGGCCACGACCTCCCACGGACACTCCGTGGGACTGGCCACCGAGTGCATCAGGAGGGGCCGTCCAGGCCACACCACCATGAACATTGTCGTCTGTGTGAAGTATGTCCCCGACGCCACCGCCGACCGGCGGTTCGAGTCGGACAACACCGTGGACCGCGTCGGCGTCGACGGTCTCCTGTCCGAGCTGGACGAGTACGCCGTCGAGCAGGCTCTCCAGCTGAAGGAGAAGGCCGAGGACCCGTCCTCGGTGACCGTCACCGCCTTGTGCGTCGGTCCGGAGAAGGCTCTCGACGCCGTGCGCAAGGCGCTGCAGATGGGCGCCGACGAAGGAGTGCACGTCTCCGACGAGGCCATCGCCGGCTCCGACTACGTCGCCACGTCGCTGGTGCTGGCCAAGGCCGTGGAGAAGGTCGGCGCCGAGAAGGGCCAGATCGACCTCGTCATGTGCGGCATGGCGTCGACCGACGCCTCCGGCAGCGTCGTCCCGGCCATGCTGGCCGAGCGCCTCGGCCTGCCGCAGGTGACGTTCGCCTCGGTCGTGGAGAGCCAGGGCGACCAGGTCCGGATCAAGCGTGACGGTGACACCGCCACCGAGGTCGTCGGCGGCACCATGCCGCTGGTGATGTCGGTGACCGACCAGACCGGCGAGGCCCGCTACCCGTCGTTCAAGGGCATCATGGCCGCGAAGAAGAAGCCGCTGGAGACCTACGCGCTCTCCGACATCGGGGTCGACGCCGGTGACGTGGGCCTGTCCGTGGCGTGGAGCGAGGTCTCCGAGACCAACGAGCGCCCGCCCCGCACCGCCGGCGAGATCGTCAAGGACGAGGACGGGTCGGGCGCCGAGGCGCTGACCGGTTTCCTGGCGTCCAAGAAGTTCATCTGAGCCGGCACCGGAACACTGACGGATAAGAGGAGAAAACATGTCTGAAGTCCTGGTTCTGGTCGACCACGTCGACGGTGCCGTTCGCAAGCCGACCCTGGAGCTGCTGGCACTGGCCAAGAAGCTCGGTGAGCCGTCCGCGGTGTTCATCGGCGGCGCCGACAAGGCGGGCGACGCGGCCGAGAAGCTCAAGGCGTTCGGTGCCGAGAAGGTGTACGTCGTCGACGACACCGAGATCAAGGGCTACCTGGTGGCCCCCAAGGCCGAGGCGCTGCAGCAGCTCGCCGCCAAGGTCGAGCCGGCCGCGATCCTGATCGTGAGCAGCTACGAGGGCAAGGAGATCGCCGGGCGCCTGGCGATCAAGCTCGAGTCGGGTCTGATCACCGACGCGGTCGACCTCGCCGACGACGGTACGACGACGCAGAGCGTCTTCGCCGGCAACTTCACGGTGCAGGCCAAGGTCACCAAGGGCACGCCGATCATCACGGTCAAGCCCAACTCGGCCACGCCCGAGGAGACGGCCGGTGCCGGCACCGTCGAGGAGTTCGCGGCGACCATCTCGGACGGCGCCAAGACGGCCCAGATCGTGGCCTCGCAGCCGCGCAAGGCCTCGGGTCGCCCCGAGCTGACCGAGGCCGCGATCGTGGTCTCCGGTGGCCGCGGCACCGGTGGCAACTTCGAGCCGATCGAGGGCCTGGCCGATGCGCTCGGCGCCGCTGTCGGTGCCTCGCGTGCCGCCGTCGACTCGGGCTGGATGCCGCACACCTTCCAGGTGGGTCAGACCGGGAAGACCGTCTCGCCGCAGCTCTACGTCGCCAACGGCATCTCCGGTGCGATCCAGCACCGCGCGGGCATGCAGACGTCGAAGACGATCGTGGCGGTCAACAAGGACGAGGAGGCGCCGATCTTCGAGCTCGTCGACTTCGGCGTCGTCGGTGACCTGCACGCCGTACTCCCGGCCGCAACCGAGCAGATCGAGGCGAAGAAGGGCTGACCGAGGCCCCCAGCTCCACGTCGACACCCCGTTGCCCCCGTGTGTGGGGCGGCGGGGTGTCGCGGTCCCCGGGTGGCGCCGTTTGGTCCCAAAC
>NZ_JAPYPS010000120.1 GCF_029937575.1 Nocardioides sp. | reverse complement strand
GCGGGCGCCGCAGGCGATCCTTGACGGCGAGACCCGGTCGGCTACGCGCGCGGGCGCCACACCAACCCCGAGGAACTCGCCAACCGGGGAGCGCGGGTGCCACCCAACCCCGAAGAACTCGCCAACCGAGGAGCGCGGGCGCCCCACCAACCCCGAGGAACTCGCCAACCGGGGAGCGCGGGTGCCACCCCCACCCCGAAGGACACCAAGAAACACCAAGGCCCCGGAACCATCAGGTCCGGGGCCTCGGTGTTGCTCACCGTGAGGTGATCAGGACTTGCTGCCCTCCACCGTGGCGGAGAGAGCGTTCTTGTTGGTCGCGTCGAAGGTGTAGATACCGACGAACGCCGAGGACGGGTCGTTCTCGTCGTCGATCGGACCGATACCCGACGGGCCGGTGTAGGTGATCTCGCCGCCCTCGTCGAGCAGGGCGATGCAGTCGGCGTACGACGAGCACTCGTCGCCACCGGAGGCACCGGAGACGTCAGCGAAGTTCTTCTGCACCGTGGCGCTGTCCGTGGCGCCACCCTTGTACGCCGCGAGGGCGGCCAGGATGGTGGCGTCGTAGGACTCCGCACCGTAGGCGAAGTCGGTCAGCGCGCCGCCGCCGGCGAACTCCGACCAGCCGCTCAGACGATCCTTGAAGTCGGCCGAGGCGTCAGCACCGGGGATGGTGCCCTGGGCGCCCTCGAGCGTCCCCTCGGGGAAGTCCTCGGTGTAGTCGGCCGTGTTGCCGTCGGAGTAGTACGTGGCCGACATGTCGAAGCCGGTCGAGGCGAGCTCGGGCACGATGGCCTTGGTCTCGTCGAAGGCCAGGACGACGATGGCGTCCGGGTTCGTGGCAACCGCGGCGCTGACCTCGGAGGAGAAGGTCGTGTTGCCGGCGGGGAACTCGTCGCCGTCGCCCTTGCAGCCGTAGGTGCAGGTGCCACCGCTGGCCTCGATGGTCTCCTGGACCACGTCACGCAGACCGGTGCCGTAGGTGTCGCTGAAGACCAGGAAGGCGACGTTCTGGAAGCCGTCCGAGGAGATCAGCGAGCCGAGGGCGTTGCCCTGGATGCCGTCCGGCGGGGCGGTGCGGAAGTAGTACGGCGAGTAGCCGCTCAGCGCCACCGCGGTGTTGGCCGGAGAGACCTGGGTGATCTTGGCGTCGGTCAGGGCGTCGACGAAGTTGAGCGACACGCTGGAGGAGGCCGCACCGACGACGAGCGAGACCTCGTCAGCGATGAGCTTCTGGGCCGAGGCGGTGCTGACCGACATGTCGGTCGAGTCGCCGGAGTCTTCGATCTGGTGGCACGCGTCGGCGCCGTTGACGCCGCCGGCCGCGTTGATGTCGGAGACCGCGAGGCCCACGCCGGCGACCTCGGGCGGCCCGAGGAACGCCAGGTTTCCGGTGAGCGGCAGGATGCCGCCGGCCTTGAACGTGTCAGCGCTCGTGGTGCCGTTGGCGCACTCGTCGTTGGTGAAGTCGTCACCAACGGGCGCAGCATCGGTGCTCGGGTCCGCGGACGCACTCGGGCTCGAGGTGTCGTCAGCGGCCTCCGGCTCGTCCTCCGAGCCGCAGGCGGTCAGGACCAGACCGAGCGCGGCGGTGCCGGCCATCAGTCTGACCCAGTTGGGAGTCGTGGTTCGATTCACGTGGTGGACCCTTCTTCTCTCAGATGTGGTGAAGGTACTGGTGAGTTTCACCGTGTGCCCGACCCCCGGAGGTAGGGCGCAGCGCCCTTACCGTAGACCCGCTGGGGTACCCGTCAAGGCCGGGTGAGTGCCGTCGTTGCCGAATCGTGACGTCGTAGCCCAATCGTGACGTTTGCTCGCCAGCCGGGACCGGGTACGCCACGACGGCCGTGCGTGCGGCGGGCGATCAGCGCGCCGCAGCAACGATCGCGACGAGCGCCGGGGCCACCAGGAGCGCCGGGAGGAGGTCGGCGACGGCGATCTCACGGATCTTCAGCAGCCGAAGTGCGACGCCGACGAGGAGCAGGCCCCCGGTGGCGGTGATGGCTGCCAGGTGGGCGTCGGGGAGCACGTCTCCCAGCAGCACGCCCGCAACGGTCAGGCCGCCTTGTACCACGACGACCGTGAGAGCACTGGCGGCCACGCCCCATCCGAACGAGGCCGCGAAGGCGATCGCGGCGAAGCCGTCGAGGGTGGCCTTCAAGTACAGCTGGTCGGCCCCGTTGCCCAGTCCGTCGTTGATCGAGCCCAGGATGGTCAGTGGTCCGGTGCAGAAGATCAGGGAGGCCACCACGAACCCCTCGATGAAGCGCTGTCGCTCGACCGAGTCGGCACCGTGGGACAGCCTGCGCTGCAGGAACGCCCCAAGCCCCTCGACACGGCTCTCCAGCCGGAGCAGGGAGCCGACGATGCCGCCGAGGAGCACGGAGCCGAGCACGATCAGGAGCGGTGCGCTCGTGCCGACCACGTCCGAGAGGTCCGGGTCCAGGACGGCCATCGCCGAGGTGGCGGCGATCAGCAGCGTCACCAGGCCCAGCCCGTCGGTCACCAGGTCCCGCGTCCGCTCGGGGAGGCGGTTGCCGAGGAGCCTGCCCAGCACGGCGCCGAGCAGGACGGCGACGACGTTGACGGCGGTGCCGGTACCGGGGATCACGTGGGCTGCTCCTGGCCGCACCGCGTCGTCGGCCACTCCGACGATCTTCGGACAGGTGGGCGGCCATGAGCGTAGTCTGCGCTCGAGTCTCGGATGCAGCCCCCTATCTCCGGCACAGGCAGGTGACGTGGTGAGTCGTTCGCAGGTCGTGCTCCGCTGTGCCATCGGCACTGACGCCATGTTCCTGGCAGAGCTGTGGGACACCAGCCTGCGCCGCTCCGACCCGACCGTCCGACTCGCCGACGTGCTCACGATCATCGCAACGGCGCAAGCGTCATCGGTGCAGCGGCTGGTGGTCGCCGAGTACGACGGGCAGCGCGCAGGTGCGGTGCTTCTCGAGGTCACGACCGTCTCGTCGCTCAACCTCGAGGCGGCGGTGCGGGTGCAGTCGCCCACCGTCGTGCCCGCGCTGCGACGCCACGGGGTGGGTCGCGCCCTGATGGAGGCCGCGCTCGCGTTCGCGGACGAGCAGGACGTCGCTTCCCTGGCGACTGCGGTCGGCTCCGGGGCTCGGGAGTCCAACCGCTTCATGGCCCGCCTGGCCCTCAGCCCCATGGCGACCTACCGGACAGCTCCGACCACGGCGGTGCGGGCTCGCCTGCGCGGGCAGCGATCCGCCGCGACCGCGGCGGGTTCCTCGGGTCGCCAGGTCACCCGGATCGTCGCCGCGCGCCGCTCCATGCGCCGCACCCGCGCCGCCCGTTGATCGCCGGACCGAGCACTGCAGACAGCCGGCCCCACGTTGTCGGAGCCTTGATCTAGGGTGGCGCGGGTGACTGCTGAGACCGCCACCGAAGTACGACCGCGCCTGCTGCTGCTGGACGGTCACTCCCTGGCCTACCGCGCCTTCTTCGCGCTGCCCGTCGAGAACTTCTCGACCACCACCGGGCAGCACACCAACGCGGTCTACGGGTTCACGTCCATGCTCATCAACGTCCTGCGCGACGAGCAGCCCACGCATGTCGCCGTCGCCTTCGACGTCTCACGCCAGACCTTCCGCATGGAGGAGTACTCCGAGTACAAGGCCAAGCGCAACAAGACGCCTGACGAGTTCGGCAGTCAGCTGCCGCTCATCGAGGAAGTCCTGGACGCCCTGCGGATCCCCTACCTCAAGAAGCCCGGCTTCGAGGCCGACGACATCATCGCCACCCTCGTCACCCAGGCGCTCGCCGACGACATGGACGTGCTGGTCCTCACGGGCGACCGCGACTCCCTCCAGCTCGTCACCGACCACTCCACGGTGCTGTATCCGATGCGCGGCGTCTCGGACCTCGCGCGGATGACGCCGGAGGCGGTGGAGGCCAAGTACGGCGTCGCCCCCGCGCGCTACCCCGAGCTCGCGGCGATCGTGGGTGAGACGTCGGACAACCTCCCGGGTGTGCCTGGCGTCGGTCCCGGCTACGCCGCCCGGTGGCTCAAGCAGTTCGACGGACTGGACAACGTGATCACGCACGCCGACCAGATCACCGGCAAGAAGGGGGAGTCGCTGCGCGCGCACCTCGGAGACGTGATGCGCAACCGACGCCTCAACGCGCTGGTCCGTGACCTCGAGCTCGACCTGGTGCCCGCGGAGATGGCGCTGCGCCCGTGGGACCGACACGAGGTCCACACCCTCTTCGACGGACTCGAGTTCCGGGTCCTGCGCGATCGGCTCTTCGAGACGCTCGAGAGCGAGGAGGAGGTCGACGGGAGCGGCTTCGACCTCGATGGCGCAGAGCTTGCCGCCGGTGCCGTGGGGGCCTGGCTCGCCGAGGTCGGCACGGACCGCGTCGGGGTCTTCGTCCGCGGCACCTGGGGTGCCGGGGCCGGCCAGGTCGACGGCATCGCCCTGGCGACCGGTGACGGGCGCGCGGCGTACGTCGACACCTCGGCGTTGGGGGCCGACGACGACGCGGCGCTGGGCACCTGGTTGGCGGACGCAGATCGACCCAAGGTGCTGCACGACGCCAAGGGGCCGGCGCTGGCACTGGCCGCGCACGGCTGGACCTTGGCCGGGCTGGCCTCCGACACCGCCCTGGCGGCCTACCTCGTGCGACCTGACCAGCGATCCTACGACCTGGCCGACCTGACCCTTCGCTACCTCAAGCGCGAGCTCAAGCAGGAGGAGGCCACCGACCAGGAGGCGCTCTTCGACGACGGGGAGCAGGTCTCGGCGACCGCCATGCTGCAGGCGCGAGCCGTCCTTGACCTCTCCGACGCTCTGGACTCGGCGATCGAGGAGCACGGTGGGACGCGCCTGCTCGCCGAGGTCGAGCTGCCCTTGGTCGGTCTCCTGACACGCCTGGAGCAGGTGGGGATCGCCGTGGATGTCGAGCAGCTCGAGCTGCTGTCGTCCGAGTTCGACACCGAGGTGCGTGACGCCGCCCAGCGCGCCTACGCCGAGATCGGCAAGGAGATCAACCTCGGGTCGCCCAAGCAGCTGCAGGTCGTCCTGTTCGACGAGCTGGGGATGCCGAAGACCAAGCGCACCAAGACCGGCTACACGACCGATGCCGACGCCCTGCAGGCGCTGTACGTCAAGACCGAGCACCCGTTCCTCGCATCGCTGCTGCGTCACCGCGACGTGATCCGGCTGCGGCAGACCATCGACGGACTCCTCAAGACCGTGGCCGACGACGGCCGCATCCACACCACGTTCAACCAGACGATCGCAGCGACCGGTCGGCTCTCCTCGACCGACCCGAACCTGCAGAACATCCCCGTCCGCACCGAGGAGGGGCGGCGGATCCGCGAGGGCTTCGTGGTCGGAGCGGGTCAGGACTGCCTGATGACCGCCGACTACAGCCAGATCGAGATGCGGATCATGGCCCACCTGTCCGAGGACGCCCTGCTGATCGAGGCGTTCAAGTCGGGCCAGGACTTCCACTCCATCACGGCCGCACGAGTCTTCGAGGTCGAGCCCGACGACGTCACGGTCGAGATGCGCGCCAAGATCAAGGCGATGAACTACGGCCTGGCCTACGGGCTCTCGGCCTTCGGTCTCAGCGGCCAGCTCGGGATCGAGCCGAGTGAGGCGCGGGTGATGATGGATGAGTACTTCGAGACCTTCGGCGGGATCCGCGACTACCTGGCCGGGGTCGTCGTCGAGGCCCGCAAGTCGGGCTACACCGAGACCATCCTGGGGCGCCGCCGCTACCTGCCCGACCTGTCGAGCGACAACCGACAGCGCCGCGACATCGCCGAGCGGATGGCCCTCAACGCCCCCATCCAGGGCTCGGCCGCCGACCTCATCAAGGTCGCGATGCTCAACACCCAGGCAGCCCTCGAGCAAACAGGACTCGCCTCGAAGATGCTGCTGCAGGTCCACGACGAGCTCGTCTTCGACGTGGCCCCGGGCGAGACCGAGGCGCTCGAGGCACTGGTGCGTGAGCAGATGGGTGGTGCCGCCGACCTACTCGTGCCGCTCGACGTGTCCGTCGGGACCGGGCGGACCTGGCACGAGGCGGCGCACTGACGGGGTCAGGCGAGCATCAGGGCGCGAGGCACGAGGTCGCGACGGGCGCGTCGAAACCCGGTGAGCCGAGCGACGGCACCCGCCACCCCCACTAG
>NZ_JAPYPS010000119.1 GCF_029937575.1 Nocardioides sp. | reverse complement strand
CCGAGCACCCGGAGGGCAGCACGGTGCACGAGGACGGCACGGTCACCTATCCCGATGGCAGCGTCCGCCGCGCCGACGGCACCACGGTCGACCCGGGGGCCTAGGTCGCACCCGGGCGGCGCGCTGCCTCAGGCGCCGCGCCGAGCCCGCAACAGCTCCACGAGGATGTCGCCGTGGCCGGCGTGCCGCGCCAGCTCGGCGATCAGGTGGCCGTGGACGAAGCGCAGGCTCACCGAGCGGTCGTGCCAGGTGAACTCCTCGTCGAGGTCATGCTCGGCGGCGATGCGCCGGGACTCCTCGCAGGCGGAGCGATGGGCGGCGAGCACGGAGGTCACGGTGTCGACGGGCTCGAGCGTGAAGCTCTCGTCGACCGTGTCGGGAATGCCGAGCTGGGCGCGGGGGAGGCCGGCGACGCGCGAGTGGAACCACACCCGCTCCACGAAGGTGGCGTGCTTGACCAGGCTCAGGGGTGTGGTCAGCGACGGCACCAGCCGGGCGCGGGCCTCGGCCTCCGAGAGGTCGTCGAGGATCGCGGCGATCTCGCTGCGCTGCTCGTCGAGGCGGCGCTCCAGCAGGACCCGCTCGGCGGCGCCCGTGTTGTCGGTGCTCATGTGAAGGCGCTCTCCCCGGTGATCGCGCGGCCCACGATCAGCGTGTTGACCTCGCGGGTGCCCTCATAGGAGTAGATCGCCTCGGCGTCGGCCACGAAGCGTCCGACGTGGTGCTCGAGCAGGATGCCGTTGCCGCCGAGCACCTCCCGCGCCCAGCCGACGGCCTCCCGCATCCGCACGGTGGAGTGCACCTTGCACAGCGAGGCGTGCTCGTCGCGCAGCTGACCGGCGTCCTGCAGCTGGCTGGCGCGCACATTCATCGCGGTCGAGGCGGTGACGTTGGCGAGCATCTTGACCAGCAGGTCCTGCACGAGCTGGAAGGAGCCGATCGAGCGACCGAACTGCTCGCGCTCGGTCGTGTAGCGCAGCGCGTGCTCGTAGGCGCCGCGCGCGCACCCGGTGGCCTGCCAGGCGACGTCCATCCGGGTCAGGGTCAGCACCCGGGCGGTGTCGGCGAATGAGTGGGCCTCCTGGAGGCGGTTCTCCTCCGGGACGCGTACGTCGGTCAGCTCGATCTCGGCGTTCTGGACCACGCGCAGGGCGATCTTGTCCTCCTGCTTGGTCGTCACGAAGCCCGGCGTGTCCTTCTCGACGACGAAGCCCTTGACCTCTCCGTCGCCCTCGTCGCGGGCCCAGATGATCGTCAGGTCGGCGAAGGCGGCGTTGCCGATCCACTTCTTGCGACCGTTCAGGATCCAGGCGTCTCCGTCCCGCCTGGCACTGGTGGCCAGGCCCATCGAGATGGCCGAGCCGACGTCGGGCTCGGTCAGCCCGAAAGCACCGATCAGCTCCATGCGAGCCATCGCCGGCAGCCAGCGCTCCTGCTGCTCCGGGGACCCGCAGTGGCGGATCGAACCCATGGCCAGGCCTCCGTGGACTCCGATGAAGGTGCCGATCGACGGGTCGATGCGCGAGAGCTCCATGGCCACCATCCCTCCGACGAGCGCTCCGCGGTCGGGGCAGCCCGGTCCGTCGTGGGCGAGGCCGGCGATCCCGAGCCCGGCGAGGCCGGGCACCAGCTCGTGCGGGAACTCGGCACGCGTCCAGTAGTCGTTGATGATCGGCTCGACCTCACGAGTCAGGAAGGCGCGGGTGCGGCTCAGCAGCTCGCGGTCCTGCTGGGCCAACAGCTGCTCGAAGTCGAGGAAGTCGGAGAAGGGGGCGTCGCGGACGTCGTCGTCCTGCGGGGGACGGGAGGCAGAGGTGCTCACCTGGGTGAACCTACGTGCACGCCACACTGGGACACGTGAACGCAGACGCCTCGAAGCCCGACCAGCCGACTCTCGCCGACTTCACGGCCACCAGCCACGACAAGCTCCGCTACGGCGACACCGACCGGCAGGGCCACGTCAACAACGCGGTCTTCTCGACCTTCCTCGAGACCGGGCGCGTCGAGGTGCTGCGCGATCCCGAGGCACAGCTCACCGAGGACGGGCGCGAGTGGGTCATCGCCCGGCTCGCGCTCGACTTCGTGGGCGAGATGCACTGGCCCGGCCGCGTGGACATCGGGACCCGCGTCGCGCGGATCGGTCGGACGTCGGTCGGCATGGACCAGGCCTTGTTCCAGGACGGGCGCCTGGTGGCCCGCGCCGAGACGGTCATCGTCCAGATGAACGACGAGACGCGTCGTCCCGAGCCGCTGTCGGAGGCTGCGGTGGCGCGCTTCTCCCTGCTGCAGGTCTAGCCCACACGCCCGTACGGTCGGCTGGAAAAATCGGTTACGTCGCTGAAACACGCGTGCCAGGAACTGAAACTCGCCGTGGATAGCGTCCCTCGAACTGCTGAACCCGAGAGAGGGAACCCCATGAAGATCCACGCCCTGAGTCACCGCAGCCCGAAGCGCCGCTCCACGCGTCGCGCTGGGCTGCTCGTGGCCACGTCCCTGGTGGCTGCGCTCGCGCTGGCCGCCTGTGGCTCCGACGACGACGGCGACGACGGCTCGGGATCCGGCGACGAGTCCTTCGGCGAGATCAGCCTGCAGTACTCCTGGATCAAGAACGAGGAGTTCGCCGGCGAGTTCTACGCCTACGAGAACGGCTACTACGACGAGGCCGGCTTCGACGCCGTCAACGGGATCTCCGGCCCCGACACCGGCGTGGCCAAGCTCCTCAGCGGCACGGTCGAGGTGGCACTGAGCGACTCGGCCTCCGTCGGTGCGGCGATCGCCGAGCAGGACGCGCCGCTGACGATCATCGGCGCGACGTTCCAGAAGAACCCCTTCACCATCCTGTCCCTCGCCGACGGTGGGGACATCTCCACGCCCGAGGACATGATCGGCAAGACCATCGGCGTCCAGGACTCCAACGCGAGCGTCTTTGCGGCGATCCTCAACGCCAACGGGATCGACCCTGCCGACGTCGACGTGGTGCCGGTCGACTTCGACCCGACGCCGCTGATCGAGGGCGACGTCGACGGCTTCATGGCCTACCTGACCAACGAGGCCATCACGGTCGAGAACGCCGGCTTCGAGATCACCAACCTGCCGTACGCCGAGAACGGCGTGCCGTACGTCGCCGAGACGTTCACCGTCACCGACCAGTACCTTGCCGAGAACCGTGAGCTCCTGAAGCAGTTCCTGATCGCCGAGATCAAGGGTTGGAGCGACGTGTTCACCGAGCCCACCGACGACACCGTCGCGCTGATCACCAAGTACTACGACCAGGCCGCCTCCGAGAACGACGAGGGTCTCGAGTCGGTCTTCGGCGCCCTGGACCCGGCGAAGACCGCCCAGGGGATGGAGGCGCAGCTCGAGCTGGTCGCCACCGAGGACACCGCCGCCAACGGGCTCTTCACGATCACCCCGGAGCTCCAGCAGCAGACCGTGGACTCCCTGGCCGCCGCCGGCTGGGAGGTCTCGGTCGAGGAGCTGTTCGACACCTCGATCATCGACGAGATCTACGAGGAGAACCCGGACCTCATGGAGTACGACTCCTGAGCATGTCGGACTCCGCTGACACCCACGGGCACGACGAGTCAGGTGTCGGTCCCCCCAGCCCGAGCGGCGGGGGCACCGGCATCCACATCGACGGGCTGACCAAGACGTTCCGCTCGGGCGGAGCGTTCAGTCGGGGCGCCTCGGTCACCGCGCTCGACGACGCCCACCTCCACACCGAGCAAGGCGCGTTCCTCGCTCTGCTCGGTCCCTCGGGGTGTGGCAAGTCGACGATCCTGCGGATCCTGGCTGGTCTCGAGGACCCCACCAGTGGCACGGCGCTCGTCGACGGCAAGACGCCGGCCGAGCTCCGGACGGGTGGCGAGCTCGGGATCGCCTTCCAGGACCACGCCCTGCTGGCCTGGCGCAGCGTGACGAAGAACATCGCGCTGCCCTTCGAGGTCGCCGGTCGCTCCGTCGATCGGGCCTACGTCGAGGAGCTCATCGACCTGGTCGGGCTGCGCGGCTTCGAGAAGGCCAAGCCGGCACAGCTGTCCGGCGGCATGCGCCAGCGTGTCTCCATCGCGCGCGCCCTGGCATTGCGGCCGTCGGTCCTGCTGCTCGACGAGCCCTTCGGGGCGCTCGACGACATGACCCGGCAGAACCTCAACCTGGAGCTGCTCCGGATCTGGACCGAGAAGCCCGCCACGACGCTGCTGGTCACCCACGGCATCAACGAGGCGATCTTCCTCTCCGACCAGGTGGCCGTGATGAGCGCGCGTCCCGGGCGGATCAAGGAGGTCATCGACATCGACCTCCCGCGCCCGCGCACGCCGGAGATGATGCGGACCCCCGAGTTCCACGCCCTGGCCGACCAGGCCTCCGAGCTGTTGTTCGGCGTCGACGGCCGCGCGGCCGTCGAGGCCTGAGGGGGCACGATGCAGCAGCGTCGCGTCCCGGGGTGGCTGGCCGGGATCATCGGACTGGTCACGCTGCTCGCGCTGTGGTGGGTCTTCGCCCTCGCGTTCTCACCGGACCGGGGCAGCTACACCCCGGTGCCGTCGCCGTTCGCGGTCTTCGGCCAGCTCGCCGAGGACGGTCTGGGCGCCTACTGGGGCCCGTTCGAGGTGACCATCACCGAGGCGGCGTACGGCTTCGTCTGGGGCAACACCCTGGCACTGCTCATCGCGAGCACAGTCCTGCTCTTCCCCAAGCTGGAGCCGGTGATCGTGCAGATCGCCGTCGTCAGCTACTGCCTGCCCCTGGTGGCGGTCGGCGGCATCGCGATCGTGGTGCTGGGCGGCGCCACCAAGGCCGGCGATCCCTCGTCGACCGCGATCTTCCTGGCCGCCCTGGCGGTCTTCTTCACCACCGTGGTCGGTGCTCTGCTTGGCTTCAAGAGCGCTGATCGCACCAGCATCGACGTCGTGAAGGTGTACGGCGGCGGGCGGCTGACCCAGCTGCGCAAGGTCCGGCTGGTCGCGGCGCTCCCGGCGATCCTCAACGCCCTGCAGATCGCCGTACCGACGGCCTTCCTGGGCGCCGTGCTCGGTGAGTACATGGGCGCGACCGACCGCAGCGTCGGCATCACGCTCATCCGGTTGCAGGGCAACCTCGACTCGGAGCGGGTCTGGGCGGTCTTCCTGCTCTGTGCCGCCGTCGCGATGATCGGGTACGGCGCCCTCGGGCTGATCTCCCGGCTCGTCACGCCGTGGGTCTCGGGCAGGGGTACGGCGTGAGCGCCACCTCGAGCGCCACCCTGCGGCGCGAGCAGAGCCTGGCCCTGGCGATGTCGGTCGGCAAGGCGCTGCTCAACACCGTGATCACGCTCGTGATCGTGCTGGCGCTGTGGCAGGCGGTGATCAGCTTCTCGAGCATCTCCGACTTCGTGGCCAAGGGCCCGCTCGACGTGTGGAACTACCTCTTCGTGACCGAGGAGGACGCACGCCGGACGGCGGGGGAGAACCGCGAGCTGCTGTGGGGCCTCGCCAAGACCTCCCTCGGCGACGCTGCGATCGGCTTCGTGGTGGGCATGATCATCGCGATCGTGCTCGCGGTGCTCTTCACGCTCTCGAAGACCGTCGAGGCCGGCGTGATGCCGTTGGCCCTGTTGCTGCGCAGCATCCCGCTGGTCTCGATCGCGCCGGTGATCATCCTGGTCACCGGACGCGGTACGACCGCGTCGGTCGCGGTCATCGGCACGATCGTGGTGCTCTTCCCCGCCCTGGCCTCGGTGCTCTTCGGGCTGAGCCGGGCGAGCAAGGAGAGCCTTGACCTGGTCCGCGTCTACGGGGGAGGCAACCTCCAGGCGCTGCTCAAGGTGGCCATCCCCGGCGCACTGCCCTCGCTCTTCGCCGCCGCGCGGGTCTCGGTGCCGGGCGCCGTCACCGGCGCGCTGCTCGCCGAGTGGCTCTCGACCGGCAAGGGGGTGGGTGGCCAGATCGTGAAGTTCAATGCCGCCGCCCAGTTCGACAACCTGTGGGCATCGGTCGCGATCATCACCGTCGTGACCCTGCTGCTCTACAACGTCGTCCAGCTTGCCGAGACCGTCGTGCTGTCGCGGATGGGGATGACGCAGGACCAGCTCTGAGGTCGCTCGGTGGTTCCGGCGCGTAGTCGACCCTCCTTCGTGGTGGGTGGGGCGCCCGCGCGCGTAGTCGACCGGGTCTCGCCGTCAAGGATC
>NZ_JAPYPS010000118.1 GCF_029937575.1 Nocardioides sp. | reverse complement strand
CGTCGACGTGCATCTCGGTGACCCAGTAGCGCAGCGAGTCCATGATCAGCTGCAGGGAGTGCGGGTGGCGCACGTTGAGCGAGTTCCCGGTGCCGGTGTAGTCCATGTAGTACTTCTCGTCGTCCTCGACGAGGCGGTAGTACGCCGGGTTGTCGATGCCCTTGAAGCTCAGCGTCGGCCCGAGGTGGTTGCCCTCCGCGGTGTGGTTGTAGACGACGTCGAGGATCACCTCGATCCCGGCCTGGTGCATCGTCTTGACCATCGACTTGAACTCCTGGACCTGCTGGCCCAGCGCCTGCTCCTGCTCGGAGTGCGCGGCCGCGGAGTAGTCGGCGTGCGGGGCGAGGAAGGCCAGGGTGTTGTAGCCCCAGTAGTTGCGCAGCCCCTTGTCGAGCAGCGTGGAGTCCTGGATGAACTGGTGCACCGGCATCAGCTCGATCGCGGTGACGCCGAGTCGGGTGAGGTGGTCGGTGACGGCGGGGTGCGCCAGGCCGGCATAGGTGCCGCGCAGCTCCTCGGGCACCTCGGGGTGCAGCTGGGTCATGCCCTTGACGTGGGCCTCGTAGATGACGCTCTCGTTGTAGGGGATGGCCAGGCGTCGATCGCCCTCCCAGTCGAAGAACGGGTTGATCACGACCCCGAGCGTCATGTGCGCCGAGGAGTCCTCGTCGTTGCGGGAGTCCTCCTCTCCGAACGTGTAGCCGAAGAGCGACTGGTCCCAGTCGATCTCGCGGGTCGTCGCCTTCGCGTACGGGTCGAGCAGCAGCTTGGCGGGGTTGCAGCGCAGCCCGCGCTCGGGCTCCCACGGTCCGTGCACCCGGTAGCCGTAGCGCTGTCCGGGCTGCACGGCCGGCAGGTAGCAGTGCCACACGAGGGCGTCGACCTCGGTGAGCTCGACCCGGGTCTCGGTGCCGCCCTGGTCGTCGGCGTCGAAGAGGCACAGCTCGACCCGCTCGGCGACCTCGCTGAAGAGCGCGAAGTTGGTGCCGGAGCCGTCGTACGTCGCTCCCAACGGGTAGGGCTGCCCCGGCCAGACCGTGGTGGTGGGGGCAGGAGTGTGGCCCTGCGCTGGACCTGTGGCCTTCTCGCTCACGTGCTGGCGCCTCCAAGCTGTCGGTCCTCTGGTGCTTGGATCGATCCAAGCACATGGCCCCCCATACCTCGTGGTGCGGACGGATTCTGCTGCGTGACGACGAGGTCGGGTACAACAGGAGTGTGCTCTCCTATCCCGGCGTCGGTGACCACATCGGCCGCTTCCGTGTGCTCGCCCAGCTGGGTGCGGGCGGGATGGGGGTCGTCTTCGACGCCCTCGAGGAGAATCTCGACCGCCGGGTGGCGCTCAAGGTCATCGCGCCGATGTACGCCGACCACCCCGACTTCCGCGAACGCTTCAGCCGCGAGGCCCGCCTGCTGGCTTCCCTGGACTCGCCGCAGGTCGTGCAGGTCTACGCCCACGGCGAGGAGGACGGCTACCTCTACATCGCCACCCAGCTGATC
Source organism: Nocardioides sp. (assembly GCF_029937575.1). Taxonomy (GTDB): domain Bacteria; phylum Actinomycetota; class Actinomycetes; order Propionibacteriales; family Nocardioidaceae; genus Nocardioides. The sequence goes on along the minus strand of NZ_JAPYPS010000118.1, from coordinate 4,712 downwards.
CCCGACGGCGACCTCGGCCAGATGGTGGGGCGCTGGGGGCCGGCGCCCCAGGGCAAGGCGGTCGACCTCATCGCCCAGGTTGCCGGCGGCCTGAGCGACGCGCACGCGGCCGGGCTGGTGCACCGCGACATCAAGCCCGCCAACGTCCTCGTACGCCGTCGCGGTGCGGGCGTCTCGGCCAGCGTGTCGGCCTATCTCGGCGACTTCGGCATCGCCCGCCGCGTCGACGCGGAGTCGACGCGGGTCGGTGGGGGAGGAGGTGCGGCCGGCACGCCGTCGTACATGGCGCCCGAGCTGCACCACGGCGCCGCGGCCAGTGCAGGCTCCGACATCTACTCGCTCGGCTGCCTGCTCTGGGTCACCCTCACCGGCTCGGCGCCGTACGCCGGAGCGACCGAGTTCGAGGTCGTCACCGCTCACCTCAACGCCCCGGTGCCGCAGCTGGCCGGGACCGGACACCTCGTGCACGCGATCAACGACGTGCTGCGCCGCTCGATGGCCAAGTCGCCGACCGAGCGCTACGCCCACGCCTCCGACCTGCGCGACGACCTGCGCCGTGCGGCCGCACTCACCGGCGACCCCGGCTTCCACGCGATGGCGCGGGCACTGGCGGCGCCAGCTCCGGCCGGAGTCCCGAGGCAGGTCTCGGGGCCGGTCCAGGGGCCGGTCCAGGGGCAGGTCTCGGGGCCCGTCCCGCCGCCGCCCGCGCCGTCGTACCCGACACCGGTCCCCGCCGCCCGGACCGCTGCGCCTGCCCGGCGCCGTACCGGGCTGTGGGTCGGGCTGGGGCTGGCGGCCGCGCTCGCGATCGGCGGCGGGGTGACCGCCGCCCTCGTGGCAGGAGGGGGCGACGACGCGCCCAGCAGTGCCGACCCGACCCCCGAGCCGCCCGAGCCGCCCGAGCCGCCCGACCCGGCCTCCTCGAGCCCCACCGTGGCCGGGTTCGCCGACCAGGAGCCGACCGAGATCCTCCGCGCGGCGGAGAAGGAGATGAAGGTGCTCGACACCGTCCGGATCGCCGGCAACGTCGTGGAGGGTGGTGAGCGGATCGGCGTCGACCTCACCATCACGTCGACGGGCGACTGCGCCGGGACGATCGCCGTGGGTGGCGGGTCCGCGCAGCTGCGTCGGATCGGCGCGGATACCTGGTTCAAGGCCGACGAGGACTTCTGGATCGCCTCCACCGACGCCGGCCAGGGGCCCTTCATCGCCGCCACCGTCGGCGACCGCTGGGTGCTGTTCCCGCCGGAGGAGGCCGAGGAGTTCGCGTCCGTGTGCGACCTCGACGATCTGCTCGAGGCGACCAACAGCACCGTGGCGGTGGAGACCCTCGGCACCGGCAGCATCGACGGGCAGGACGTCGTCAAGGTCGACACCGGGGAGACCACCTCCAGCGGGGAGCCCAGCGTGGCCTCGGTCGCGGTCGGCGAGCCGCACTACATCCTGCGCCTCGACGGCGGCTCCGAGGGCTCCTTCGGGTTCTCGGCCTTCGACGAGCCGTTCACGACCAAGGCTCCCCCGCCGAGCGACGTCTTCGACCTGGCAGGCTTGGGCTGATGCGGCAGCGACGAATGACGGGTCGACGGACCACACGTACGGCGGCACTGCTGGCCGCGGCAGCGATCGCGCTGAGCTCCTGCTCGCTGCCGGACCAGATCGACGGGCAGCAGGAGGTCGTCGACGCGGCGCCGGCGATCGACCTGTCGTGGTTCGAGGGCAGCGACGCCGCCGACATCGTCGACGCCGCACTGCTCGCCATGGCCGAGATCGGATCGGTCCGGCTGCACCAGGACGCGCGCACCGCGGCGTCCGGGGACCAGCCGGCTCAGGTCGTCAGCAAGGACCTGCTCCTGGCCGCGGGCGACGGCATCGGCGACGCGGTCGACGGTGACTGCACCGGCGTGCTCCAGCTGCCCAGCTGGGGAGAGCCCGCCGACCTCGTCGTGCAGGACGACCTGGGCGCCTTCCGGGGCGGCGAGGACTTCTGGCTGAGCATCGGGGCGGTCGACCCCGCCGTACGTGACCAGCTGGCCGCGACGTACGCCGACGAGTGGACCACGACGCCGGGACTGGCCTCGCTGTGCGCCTTCACCGACTTCCTGAGTCCCGTCATGTCCCTGGTGGGCGACGAGGACCTCGCCAAGGCCGGGCTGGGTGACGTCGCCGGCGTGCCCGCCGGACGGGTGCAGTCGGTGCGCAAGAACTCCGTCATCACGGCGTGGGTGCAGATCGCCGAGCCGCACCTCGTGCTCGAGATCAGCGTCGAGCGCAGCGGTGACGGCGGGGACGACGGGGAGGACGGGGACGGCGCCACCCGGACCGTCACGACGTTCGGCGACCCCGACACGGCCGTCGACGTGGACTTCCCGGCACCCGAGGACATCCTCGCCTTCGAGGTCCCCTCGCCCGCACTGTGACCCCGGTCCGGCCGGCTGGGACAGACTCGGTTACCGACCGGTAGCCTTCTCATCATGAAGCGTGAGATCTATGACGAGGACCATGAGGCATTCCGATCGTCGGTCAAGGAGTTCCTCGACCGTTCGGTGATCCCCCAGGTCGAGCAGCACGCCGCCGACAAGGCGTTGCCGCGCGACTTCTGGCTCGAGGCCGGCAAGCAGGGCTTCCTCGGTCTGGAGATCCCCGAGGTCTACGGCGGGTCCGAGGCGGGTGACTACCGGTTCAACGCCGTGATGGCCGAGGAGCTGTCGAAGGTCAACGCGGCGCTCGGGTCGTGCTGGGGCATCCACGCCGACATCACGGCGCCGTACATCGTGCAGCTGTGCAACGAGGAGCAGAAGCAGCGGTGGCTGCCCGGAGTCGCCACCGGAGAGACCCTGCTGGCGATCGGGATGACCGAGCCGTCGGGCGGCTCCGACCTGGCCGCCCTGAAGTCCACCGCGGTCCGCGACGGTGATGACTGGGTCGTCAACGGGTCCAAGACGTTCATCACCAACGGCTACTCCGCCGACATCGTCGTGACCGCGGTCCGCACGGCCCCGGAGAAGAAGGCCAAGGGCATCACGCTGTTCGCGCTGCCGACCGCAGCCGAGGGATTCAGTCGCGGCCGCAAGCTCGACAAGGTCGGTCAGGACGAGTCCGACACCGCGGAGCTGTTCTTCGAGAACGTCCGCGTCACCGACGACGACATCGTGGGCGAGCTCGACCTGGGGTTCATCCACATGATGCAGAACCTGCCGCAGGAGCGGCTGGGCTGCGCGATCTCCAACCTCGCGCACGTCAAGCAGATCCTGGGCGAGACGATCGCCTACACGATCGACCGCAAGGCCTTCGGGGCGAGCATCGGCTCCTTCCAGCACAACAAGTTCCTCCTCGCCGAGCTCGTCACCCAGGTCGAGGTCACCCAGGCCTACGTCGACCAGTGCGTGATCGCGCACGCCAAGGGCGAGCTGACCCCGGTCGACGCCGCCAAGGCGAAGTGGTGGAGCTCGCAGGTGCAGAACGACGTGCTCGACCACTGCGTCCAGCTGCACGGCGGCTACGGATTCATGAACGAGTACCGCGTCGCCCGCGCCTGGCGCGACGCGCGGGTCTCGAAGATCTGGGCCGGCTCCAACGAGATCATGAAGGAGCTCATCGGCCGCGACCTCGGCCTCTGACCGCGTCGACCCGTCACACATGGCGGACGGGTCAGCGCGAAGGTCGTCGACCCGTCACACATGGCGGACGGGTCAGCGCGAAGGTCGTCGACCCGTCACACATGGCAGACGGGTCAGCGCGAAGGACGTCGACCCGTCACACATGGCAGACGGGTCAGCGGACAGGCGACCTTCGGATGTGCAACGGTAGGTCCATGGCCGCCTCGACGACGAAGCTGGGCGTCGGCGTCGCCTTGCTGGCCGCGGTGATCGGGATCGGGGTCTACGCCGGGGTCCGGTACCTCTTCTTCGGTCTCGACGAGGCCACGCCGTGGGACAAGCCGGCGACGGTGCAGGGGTCCACGATCGAGCTGACGTACGACGGGCGCGACTGTCGCGACCGCCTCCAGGTCGAGGTCGAGGAGGACGCGACGACGGTCGTCGTCACGATCAAGGAGACCGTGCGGTCCCTGGTGTGCGGCGACGACGAGCCGGTGGAGTCCTTCGACGTCACCGTCGAGCTGGAGTCCCCGCTGGATGAGCGATCCCTGGTCGACGGCGCCTGCCGGCTGGGTCAGTTCGGCGAGGACCCGCGCTGTGCGGACGAGGCGACCGTGGTGAGCACCGGAGGCGCTGGGCCTACTGCGGAGGAGTGAGCTCGTCGGCGGCGCGGAGCACCGCCGAGAGGATGCCCGGTAGGGCCTGCTCCACCTCGGCGACCCGGAGCCGCTGGCACGACTGCCCGGCCTCGACGCTGCGCTCGGTGAGCCCGGCCTCGCGCAGGGTCTTGAAGTGGTGGCTGGCCGTGGACTTGCTGACGCCGTCGTACAGGTGTGCGCACGGGGTGGGCCCCCCGCCGGCCCTGCTCAGGCGCCGCACGATCTCGAGCCGGATCGGGTCGGCGAGAGCGGAGAGGACCTGGTGCACGTCGGCCACCGGGAGGGTGGGGTAGGCGGGTGCCTCGGTGGCCGGGCTGGTGCTCACGTGCGCTGCCTCACATCCGGGCGACGAAGTTTGACGGCTATCGAACTCGCTCGTACTGTCGGTCGAGTTCGACGTACGTCGAACTTACCACCGAGGAGTCCGCATGTCGCAGGCCGTGACGCCGAGCACGTC
>NZ_JAPYPS010000117.1 GCF_029937575.1 Nocardioides sp. | reverse complement strand
ATGGGCCACGCCGGCGCCATCGTCTCCGGCTCCTCGGGCACCGCGCAGGCCAAGAAGGAGGCCCTCGAGGCCGTCGGCGTCAAGGTCGGCAAGACGCCGTCCGAGACCGCCGAGCTGATGCGGGAGATCTTGAAGAACCTCTGATCCACGCCCCATCACGCTGACCCGTCAGACATGTCTGACGGGTCAGCGTGCTTTGTGGCATCGGGCGCGCTCGACGGCGCGTCCCTCCCGAGCCGGGCCACCGACTGCTCGCCGTACGGCGGGGTCCCCTCGGCGTCGCGGACCCCCTGGGCCTGGCGGGCGATGGACGAGGCGGAGCTCGACGAGTTCTACGCTGCGTCGTACCGGCGGGCCGGTTGCACCGGGGTGCCGGAAACGTCAGCCCTTCTTCGGCGCGGGCAGCCGGGGGAGCCGGAGCAGCGCCCGGTTGGCCAGGCCCACGAACTGGGGAGTCGACAGATCGCCCGGCGTGCTCGGCAGGAAGCCGATCTGGGACACGGCCTTGCCGTCGCGGACGATCGCCATCAAGAACGTGAGCGTGCGCTCGTCGCTGACCTCGACCCGCAGCCGCCAGGCGGTCAGCGACGTCGCACCGCTGTCGGTGCGGGCCAGGCGGGTGATGTTGGTGTTGAGGGCGTCGCAGTCGCTCAGCTGGCTGCGGACCCGCTCGACGAGCGCTGCGGCGCGCTTGCCCGGCAGCGAGCCGACCGACTGGGTGAGACCGAACTCGGTCGGCAGCTTGGCCCGCGGAATCACGAAGGTGCGCGTGGCATTGTTGGAGATCGGCTTGCCCTGGAACTTGCCGTTGAACTCCGTCGTGTCGCACGACGAGGCCGCGTCGTTCGTCAGCGCGCTGCGGGGCTCGGTGCCGATCCAGGGCCGGGTGACGTCGCTGACGCGGGGGAGGTCGATCTCGGACAGCATCGCCGGAGCGGGGCCAGCGGCCAGGGGAGGCCGGGGCTCGACCACGGCGTCGGCCGAGCCGCACGCGCCGCCCTCGGGCAGCTGGCAGAGCTTGTCCACGGCGCTCGAGAGCAACCGTGCACCCGCGCGCCGCGCGCTGGGGCCGGCCTCGTCGTCGACGCCGCCGGCCACCAGCGTCGTGGTCGTGTAGATGCCGGTGCGGGCGACGCCCAGCACGTAGGTGCCCTGCGGCTTGGCCCACGACCTGAGCACCACCTGGATGGCCTGGTCGCCGACCCCCTGGGGTGCGGTGGTCGACAGGAGCTGGATGCGTTCCTGCAGGCAGTCGCCGAACCAGGAGCCGAGGGTGCGGTAGGTCTGCTTGGCGCGCTTCTCGGTGCCCGAGGCCTCAGCCATCTGGGTCGAGGACAGCGCGCTGGTCTTCTTGGTCCGGGGCGCATCGAAGACCCGCACCAGCGCCGCCTCGCCACGCGGGTCGGCGTACCGCTCGCGCTGACAGGGCAGGACCATGCCGGTGCCGTCGTCGTTGCCGGTGGTGTCGGTGAGCGTCCAGTCCAGGTCGTAGCGCGCTCCCAGGTCGGAGACGCTCAGCAGGCTGGTCTCCGGCAGCGTCGGGGCGGGCGGCTCGCTCTCGAGGCTGCCGGGGCTGCCGGCGTCGCTGGGGTCGCTGGTGCTCGGAGCTGCGCCGATCCCGGGCGCGGCGCTGACCGCTCGGTCGAGCGTGGGGCGTACGCCGGTGGCGTTGCTCACCAGCGATCCGGTCACCACGAGTGCCGCCACGGCGGCGGTGACGCCGACGGCGGTGTGGGTACGTCGGCGCGCGGCGCCGGCGCGCCGCACGATCGTGGCGCGGGGCCACCGCACCGTGTCGGTCACGGACCCCGCGATGTCGTCGAAGCGTGAGCGCAGCGCCGGGACCTGGATGTCGAGCGCCAAGGAGAGCTGGGTCGCGGCGTGCTGGAGATCGCGCTCGGCGGCCTCGCGGGTCAGGCCCACCTCGCGGGCCATCTGGGGCATCGAGACGGCGGCCAGCTGGGTGAGGACCAGGGTCCGGCGCTCGGTGGCGCTGAGCTTGCCGAGAGCGTCGAGCGTGGCCTTCACGTCGGGGCTGATGTCCTTGTCACGGTGCCAGACCCGGGCGGTGTGGCGGCGCTGTGCCAGACGCCACGCGTTGGGTCGGACGACGGACTCGGGGTCGTCGAGCACCGAGAGCTTGCGCCAGCGGTGCCAGGCGACGACGAACGCGTCGCGCACCGCGCTGCGGGAGGCCGCCAGGTCGCCGGTGAGCGCGAACGTCTGCACCAGCAGTCGCTCGCGGGCGTCCTTGTAGAAGGCGTCGAACTTGTCGGGGTCTCTCATGGCCTCCTCACGGTAGTCGACCGCGGCAACACGCCCTGCTTCGGCGTGCCTGCCCTGGTGAGGCTGCCGCGAGGGCCAGGATGGGAGCGCCATGACGTCACTGCTGTCCTCCCCGCACGCGACCTCCCGCGAGCGCGCCGCCGACCCGAGGTCGGACCTGGCGACCAGGCGACCGCTCGTGCTGGTGGCGACCTTCGGGGGCCTGGTCGCGGCCGCGGGCACCCTGCTGGTCTGCCTCGGGGCGGGCGTCACCGGCTGGTTCCTCACCGATGGCGGCGCGCACGGCGAGCCGCGTGACGGCCTGCGGACCGGTGCGCTCGCCTGGCTGATGGGCCACGGGTCGGGCGTGCTCGTCGACGGGGTCGCGGTGAGCGCCGTGCCCCTCGGCATCACCGTCATGTGCGCGTGGACGCTGTGGCGGGTGGGACAGCGGGTGGGGGTCTCCGTCTCGGGGCACGGACCCGACGTCGAGGAGATCGCCGACGGACAACGGGACTGGACCGTGCCGGTCGCGGTGGTGCTGCTCAGCGCCGGGTACGTCGTGGTCGCCGTCCTCACCAGCACGCTGGCGGCCACTCCGGCCACCGACCCGAGCGCGCCGCGGGTGGTCACCTGGGCGCTGCTGCTGTGCCTGCTGGCCGGGGCTCCCGGCATCGCCGTCGGCTCGGGACGAGCGGCGATCTGGACGTCGTACCTCCCGGCGAGCGTGCGCGCCTCCGGGGGCATCGTGCGTCGCCTGCTGCTGCTGTGGCTCGCGGTGTCCGCGCTGGCGTTCGCGGTAGCGCTGCTCAGCGACCTGAGCACCGCCGCCAACGTCCTGTCCCAGCTCGACGCCGATGCCGGTGCCACCTTGTTGATCCTGGTGGTCAGTCTCCTGCTGCTCCCCAACGCTCTGGCCTTCTCCGGGAGCTACCTGCTCGGGCCGGGCTTCACCGTCGGCACCGGTACGCTCGTGGCGCCCAGCGTCGTGGTGCTCGGACCGTTGCCCAGCTTCCCCATGCTCGCTGCCCTGCCCGACGAGGGGCCGACCGCCGCGTGGACGGCCTGGTTGATCGTGCTGCCACCCCTGGTGGCCTTCCTCGCCGTGGTGCTCCATCAGCGCCGCGCCCCACTCTTCCGCTACGAGGAGGGCGCCGTCCGCGGCGTCTCCGGCGGAGTCGTCGCCGGCCTGTTGTTCGGGCTGGTCGCCTCGCTGGCGGGAGGTGCGGTGGGTCCGGGCCGGATGCAGGACGTGGCGCCGTACGCCTTCGACACCATGCTCCACGCCGTCACGTCCTTCGGCATCGGCGGTCTGCTGGGCGGGTTGGCGATGACCTGGTGGCAGCGCCGCTCCATGCCCGTCGAGATCGAGCTGGACCTCCAGTAGGGTCGCGGCGTGCCAGCCCAGCCCGCCCGCGTCGTCGTGCTCGTCTCCGGAGGCGGGACCAACCTGCAGGCCCTGCTGGACGCGAGCGTCGCTCCGGCCTACGGCGCGCAGGTCGTGGCCGTCGGTGCTGACCGAGACGGCATCGAGGCGCTGCGGCGCGCCGAGGGCGCCGGCGTGCCGACCTTCGTACGGCGGGTCACCGACTTCGCGGACCGAAGGGCCTGGGACGCAGAGCTGGCCGCCACTGTCGCCGGGCACCGCCCCGACGTGGTGGTGCTCGCCGGCTTCATGAAGCTGGTGGGGGAGCACTTCCTCGCTGAGCTCGGCGGTCGCGTCGTCAACACCCACCCTGCCCTCAGCCCCTCCTTCCCCGGGATGCGGGCGCCGGCCGAGGCGCTCGAGCACGGGGTGAAGATCACCGGCTGCACGCTCTTCGTGGTCGATGCCGGGGTCGACACCGGACCGATCGTGGCGCAGCGGGCCGTGGCCGTGGAGCCCGACGACAGCGTCGAGTCGCTGCACGAGCGGATCAAGGAGGCCGAGCGGGAGATGCTGGTCGACGCCGTCGGGCGGATGGCGCGGGAGGGCTTCTCCGTGGTCGGTCGGGAGGTCCGGTTCGGCCCGACCTCGGTTCACCCCTAGACTCCGTGGCACACGACTGGCGCAGGTGGGCGACCACCGGGGAGTGCCCCGTCTCCGGGGACCGAAGCGTGGCCATCGAACGCCTGGGTGGCCCCCACCACCAACTGAGGAGACGACTCCCGCGATGAGTGATGACAGCCAGCAGACCGCCCTCGGGCAGGTCCCGATCCGCCGTGCTCTGGTCTCGGTCTACGACAAGTCCGGCCTGGACGACCTGGTCCGCGCGCTGCACGACGCCGGGGTCTCCCTGGTCTCGACGGGCGGCTCGGCAGCCCTGATCGAGAAGCTCGGGCTCCCGGTGACCAGGGTCGAGGACCTCACCGGATTCCCCGAGTGTCTCGACGGTCGCGTGAAGACGCTGCACCCCAAGGTGCACGCCGGCATCCTGGCCGACCGCCGCCTCGGCTCCCACGTCGCCCAGCTCGCCGATCTCGGCGTCGAGCCGTTCGACCTGGTCGTGTCCAACCTGTACCCCTTCACCGAGACCGTCGCCTCGGGAGCGGGGCTCGACGAGTGTGTCGAGCAGATCGACATCGGGGGGCCCTCGATGGTCCGGGCCGCAGCCAAGAACCACCCCTCGGTCGCCATCGTGACCTCGCCGGACCGCTACGACGACGTCCTCGCCGCCGTCGCTGCGGGGGGCTTCACGCTCGAGCAGCGCCGGGCCCTTGCGGCGGAGGCGTTCGTGCACACGGCGTCGTACGACGTCGCAGTGGCGGGTTGGATGAGCAGCAACCTCGTCGACAACGGCGACTCGTGCTTCCCGGCCTTCGCCGGAGCGACGTTCACGAAGGCCGCCGACCTGCGCTACGGGGAGAACCCGCACCAGGTGGCAGCGCTCTACAGCGACGGCACCGGCGGCCTCGCCGGGGCAGAGCAGCTCCACGGCAAGGAGATGTCCTACAACAACTACGTCGACACCCACGCCGCCCGTCGCGCGGCCAACGGGTTCGCCGAACCTGCGGTGGCGATCATCAAGCACGCCAACCCGTGCGGCATCGCCGCGGGCAGCCCCGACGAGGACATCGCCGCGGTGCACCTGCGCGCCCACGAGTGCGACCCCGTCTCCGCCTTCGGTGGCGTGATCGCGGTCAACCGCCCGGTGTCGCTGGCGATGGCCCAGAAGGTCGCCGAGATCTTCACCGAGGTCATCGTCGCGCCCGGCTACGAGGACGGCGCTGTCGAGGCCCTGCAGGCGAAGAAGAACATCCGGATCCTCGTCTGCGACGCCGACCCGGACGTGGAGGGCGGCTTCGAGATCCGCCAGATCTCCGGCGGCATCCTCCAGCAGCAGGTCGACACCGTCGACGCGGTGCTCGACGGCGCCGACGGGGCCGAGGGGGCCACGTCGGGTGGCGACGACCCGGCGTCGTGGACCCTGGCCACCGGCACCCCCGCCACGCCCGAGGTCCTCGCCGACCTTGCGTTCGCGTGGAAGGCGTGCCGCCACGTGAAGTCCAACGCCATCCTGCTCGCCAAGGGCCGTGCCTCGGTCGGCGTCGGGATGGGTCAGGTCAACCGGGTCGACTCCTGCAAGCTTGCCGTGTCGCGGGCCGGGGACCGGGCAGCCGGCTCGGCTGCTGCCTCCGACGCGTTCTTCCCCTTCGAGGACGGGCCGCAGATCCTCATCGACGCCGGCGTGACGGCCATCGTGCAGCCCGGGGGATCGGTGCGCGACCAGCTCACCATCGACGCGGCCGAGGCAGCAGGGGTGACGATGTACTTCACCGGTACCCGTCACTTTTACCATTAGGCACGGAGCTTGCTCCGGGCCGCGAATGGGAAGGTCGAGCAAGCGCCGCGGCTGAGGGACGAAGCCGAGACGCGCGTGTCGAGACACCGGTGAGCCGACAGCAGACCCCAACCACCCGACGTACGAGGACACACGTGACCGCACAACGACTCGACGGCACCGCCACCCTCAAGGCGATCAAGGCCGAGCTCGCCGAGCGTGTCGAGCGCCTGCGCGAGCGGGGCGTCGTGCCCGGCCTCGGCACCGTCCTGGTCGGTGACGACCCCGGCTCGCACTGGTACGTCGGCGCCAAGCACAAGGACT
>NZ_JAPYPS010000116.1 GCF_029937575.1 Nocardioides sp. | reverse complement strand
CCGCTATCATCCCCCCGCCTAACCCCCGCCGAGCGTACGCCGCCCCCCCGCCGCCGCCCAGGACGACCCGGACGGGGTCGATCGACCCGGTGGCGTCGAGCCAGCGCTCGCGCTGCGCCTCGTCGGCCTGCCGCCACAGCAGGGCCACACCGAGCAGCCCCAGTGCCAGGGGCCACACGACGGCTCCGCCACCGAAGACCGCACTCACGGCGAAGACGACCCCGACGCCCAGCACGCTGAGCACGAGCACCGGGCCCAGGTCGCCGATGCGGGCCATCCGGCCGGGACGACGCCCGCCGCGCGAGGCGCTCTCGAGACCGGGAGCCGACACCTCGAAGCCGGCCCCGGCGGGCAGCATCACCCACAGTGCGGCGTAGAGGACGACTCCCAACCCGCTCAACGCGGTGCTGAGCACGAAGCCCGCCCGGACCCACACGACCGGCACGCCGAGGTGCTCGGCCAGGCCGGAGGCCACTCCCCCGACGATGGAGACCTCCAGGTCGCGGCGGGCCCGACGAGGGGCGCGAGAGTCGGCAGCGGCGGTTGTCATGGCCAGACCATCGTCACACAGCGCGGGGGCGTGACCCATGCGGAAGAACCCTCCCGGGACCCTGGGACCACCCTGAGGCCGGGGTCCTGCGACTCAGGGGTCGGATGCGGCAGGATCAGGGCTGTCCCCGATGGTGCCGCTGCAGGCCCCCGACGAGGCTGATGCCATGACCACGACCCCACCACCGCCACCGCCGCCACCGCCGGCGGGAGCGCCGTCCGACGCCGCGGACGCCCCACGCGACGCCTCCGACCCGGCCGGCGGCCCGCGCGTCAGCGGGCCAGAGATGCGCAACCTCGCCGCGTTGCGCCGCAGCCGGTCGGACAAGAAGGTCGCCGGCGTCGCCGGCGGCATCTCCCGTCATCTCGACATCGACCCGCTCATCACCCGGGTGGTGCTGGTGGTGCTGTTCTTCTTCGGCGGAGCGGGTCTGATCGTGTACGTCGCCTGCTGGCTCGTCGTCCCTTTGGACGGCGAGGAGACGGCCACCATCCGCCTCGACGACCGCAGCAGGAACGTCGCCCTGACGATCGTGGGCGGGCTGGCGGCGCTGGCCCTGCTGGGTGACAGCCTGGGCGGCTGGGGCTTTCCGTGGCCGCTGGCCGTCGTGGGCGCGATCGTGCTGGTCGTGATGTTCTCCCGAGGTCGTTTCGCGGCCCCGGCGACCACGGGCCCCTCCACGGCGCCTTCCCCTGGCCCTTCCACGGGCCCCTCCGTCGGCACTTCCACCGCTCCGGGCGCACCCACGGCCTGGCAGCCGGTGGCGCAGCCCGTCGCCGAGCCCGTCGAGGGGACGCCGGCCAAGGAGCGTCGCGCCGGTCCTCGCCTGTTCAGCTACGCCGTCGCGATCATCGCCATCGGCATCGGCATCCTGGCGAGCCTCGACCTCGCCGGGGTGCCCGTCGCCGACTCCGCCTACCCAGCGCTCGCCCTCGTCGCCAGTGGCGTGATGCTTACCGTCGGTGCCTTCTGGGGGCGCCCGGGTGGGCTCATCGCCCTCGGCCTCGTCAGTGCACTGGCCACCGCCGCCACCCTCGCGGTCGGTGACCTGGACGCCGGCCAGATCGACCGTTCCCCCTCGACCTCGTCCGGGGTGGCCTCCGACTACGACCTGGACATCGGGGAGATCAAGCTCGACCTCACCGAGGTCGTCGACGCGAGCGAGCTCGACGGACGCACCATCGAGCTGGACGTCGGTCTCGGGCGGATCGAGGTCACCGTGCCCGACGACATCGACGTCATCGTCCGCTCCGACCTCGGAGCCGGGGACAGCACCATCTTCGGTGACGAGAGCAGCGGCGGCACCGACACCGTGACCAGCAGCGCACGCATCGGCGGCGCCGACGTACCCACCCTCACCCTGGACGTCCACGTCGACCTGGGTGAGATCCAGATCAACCGGGAAGGAGGCAACTGATGGCTGCGCAGAGCACCGCCGGTGCCCGTCACCCCGTCAGCATCGGGCACCTCGTGATGGGCGTCGCCCTGCTCGGGCTCGGGGTCGTGTGGGGACTCATCGAGGGCGGGGCCGTCGAGGGAGACGACATCCGCTTCCTCCTGCCCGCGCCCTGGATCCTGGCCGGAGTCGCCGGACTGGCTGCGCTGGTCACCTCGGACCGACGCGCTCTCGCCGCGCAGCGGCGCACGGCCACGGCGCCCCACCCGGCACCCGGCACCGTCGAGGAATAGCCCCTCCCCCGCCCCATCGAAGCACCCGTCGGCCGGACGTCCTGCCGAAGCGGCCATCAGCCTGGTTCCTTGATAAATTCCCGGCGACAGGTTGGCTGCGCGGCAGCGGGTGCATCGATGGGGCGGGGGCGAGGCCGGCGTGAGCGATCACAGCGTGACCGAGCCGCAGCGCACCCCGCCGACAGGTGCCGGCGCCGACGGGCGAGGTTTCCGCGGCGACATCCAAGGCCTGCGCGCGATCGCCGTGCTGGTCGTGATCGGTGCCCACGCCGTCGTCCCCGGTTTCACGGGGGGCTTCGTCGGCGTCGACATCTTCTTCGTGGTCTCCGGCTTCCTGATCACCCAGCTCATCGTGACCGGGATCCGGCGCGAGGACTCCTTCTCACTCGGCGGGTTCTACGCGCGGCGTGCCCGGCGCATCGTGCCGGCCGCCAGCCTGGTCCTGGTCGTCACGGTGGTCGCCTCGATCATCTACTTCAACTTCATCGACGCCCTCGACGCCACCAGGGACGCCCTCTGGGCGGCCTTCTTCGCCGCCAACATCCGCTTCGGCACGCAGGGAGTGGACTACTTCGCTCTCGAGGACTCCGCCTCCCCGCTCCAGCACTACTGGTCGTTGGCGGTCGAGGAGCAGTTCTACATCGTGTGGCCCCTGCTGGTGGCCGTCATCGTGTGGGCCACGCGCCGGCGCCGCTCCCCTGGCTCGGCACCGGTCGGTGCGCTGCTGGCCGTGGCCGTCGTCGGCGGGGCCCTGAGCTTCGGTTGGTCCGTGCACCGCACCGCCGTGGAGCCGACGGCCGCCTACTTCTCGACGTTGACCCGCGCGTGGGAGCTGGCCGTCGGTGCGGTGATCGCGCTGGTGGTGCTCGCCGGACGCACCATCTCCCGCCGCGGCGTCACCGAGCCACTCGCGCTGCTCGGCGTGGCCGGCATCGTCTACTCCGTCATCACCTACGACGAGTCGATGGCCTTCCCGGGCTACGAGGCCGCGCTCCCGGTGCTGTCCGCCGCCGCGCTGCTGATCGCCGGCGCCCACCACCGCTCCCGCCCGACCCTCTCGCGGGTCCTCGCGGTTCCACCGCTGCGCCGCATCGGCGACTGGTCCTACTCGCTCTACCTGTGGCACTGGCCGCTGATCGTGATCCCGCAGGTCGCGATGGGCCGGACCCTCAGCCCCACCGAGACGCTGATCGCCGTCCTGCTCACCTTCCAGTTCGGCTACCTCACCTACCAGTTCGTCGAGCAGCCCTTCCGCACGGTGCCGTTCTGGCGCACGCACCGCCGTGGACTGGTGCTCTACCCGCTGTCGCTGGTCCTGGTCCTCCCGGTCGCCGCCGGAGGTCACGTCGTGGCCGAGCGGCTGGGTTCCGAGCGGGGCAACGACCCGGCGGTGAGCGCCTCGGCCTTCGGGGTCCGCGGTGACGAGGTGCTCGGTCTCGTGCGGGCATCGGTCATCGCCGGACGCAACGGCACGGCGATCCCCAGCGACCTCACCCCCGACCTGATCAACCTGAACGACGACGTGGCCGACGTCGGGGAGTGCAACTACCAGTCCCCGGCGCGACCGGTGTGCCGACGCGGCGACGTCGCCTCCGACAAGGTCATCGTCGTCACCGGCGACTCCCACGCGCGCGCCTGGATCCCCGCGTTCGAGCAGATCGCCCAGGAGGCCGGCTACGCGACGTACTACTTCGTCAAGCAGCAGTGCACAGCCGCGTTCGTCGACCCCGGTCGGCTGGGCAGCGGTGACCCCTGGCCGGAGTGCGAGCAGTTCCACGACTGGGTCGTCGAGCAGGTCGCCGGGCTGCAGCCCGAGCTGATGGTGGTCGCCACGTCCCCCCCGCCGACGGGCGTGTACGACGACGACGGCCTGCTGCTGCGCAACAACGACGACGTCGCCGAGAACGTCGCGGTCGGGTTCGACGACATGTTCGACGCCTACCTTCCGCTCGTCGACCGGATGGTGCTGCTCGCCGACGTGCCGCGGCTTCCCGAGGAGCCGGGCGCCTGCCTGGCCGCCAAGGGAGCCGACCTCGGGGACTGCATGTTCCCGCCGACGTCCTGGAGCGAGCGCAACCGCCTCATCTCCGAGGACGCCGCGGAGCGAGCCGGGGTCCCGGCGATCAACCCGACCCCGTGGCTGTGCGCCGAGGGACTGTGTCCTGTCGTGGTGGGCTCCACGATCGCCTACCGCGACAGAGGCCACATCAGCGCGGCGCGAGCCGGCGAGCTGTGGGTCCCGCTGGGGATAGACCTCGGCCTCCTCGGCCAGCCCGAGCGTCCCCGCGCTCGAGCCCAGGCCGAGGAGACCGACTAGCGCCCAGGGTTCCTCAGAGTCCGGAGATCCGGACCCCGGAGTGTGTCTTGTAGCGCTTGTTGATGGAGATGAGCACGGCCGTGAGCGGCTCGAGCTGACGGGCCAGGCGCAGCTTGCCGGCGTCCACGCCGTCGCGGCCGGTGACCGAGCGGGCCAGCTCCATGACGACCTGCTTGGCGTCCGTGTCGTCGCCGACGACGAGGATGTCCTCCTCGTCGAGGAAGTCCGCCTCGCCCCAGAGGGTCACCGCGGACACGTGGTGGAAGGCGCCGACCACGCGGGAGCCCGGGGCGATCCGCTGCGCCGACTCGGCGGCCGAGCCCTCGCCTCCGTCGACCACGCGGCCCGAGGGGCCCTGCTTGTCGAAGGCGAGCGGGTTCACGCAGGAGACGACGATCGTGTCATCGAGCGGCAGGGTGGCCACGAGGTCGTCGTGCCCGTCGTACGGGATCGCGAGCAGCACCACGTCGGCGCCGGCGCACGCGTCGGCGTTGGCGGCTCCCGTGACCTCACCGGCCCCCTCGACCCCGGCGAGGCGCTCGGCGACCTCGGCTGCGACCGGCACGGCCTTCTCAGCGGCCCGCGAGCCCAGCACGACGCTGTGTCCGTGTCGGGCGAAGCGGTAGCCGAGTCCCTTGCCCTGGGGTCCGGTGCCTCCGATGACGGCGATGCGATAGCTCACGTGGGGTCTCTCTCCTGGGTGCGGTCGACGTTGCGTCTCGACTATCGCACCCTGCGGCGCGGACCTCGGGACCGCATCCCGTTGGTGGGCGCTATCGTGACACCGACACTGTCAGAGTCGACCGCAGGGAGCACCCCATGAAGTTGTCCACGATGTTGATGTACGACGGCAACCCGCGCGCTGCGGCCGACCAGGTCGCCGCCCTCGAGCAGGCCGGCCTCGACCTCGTCTGGGTGGCGGAGGCCTACGGCTTCGACTCCCCCACGCTCATGGGCTACCTGGCCGCGAAGACCGAGACCGTGCAGATCGGCGCCGGCATCCTCAACGTCTTCTCGCGCACCCCGGGCGCGCTGCTGCAGACCGCTGCCGGCCTCGACAACGTCTCCGCAGGCCGGGCGGTGCTCGGCCTGGGCGCCTCCGGACCGCAGGTGATCGAGGGCTTCCACGGGCTGCCCTACAAGCGCCCCCTGGGCCGCACCCGCGAGGTCATCGACATCGTGCGCCAGGGCATGCGCCGCGAGCCCCTCGAGCACGAGGGTCGCGACTTCACCCTGCCGCTCCCCGCCGACCAGGGCCTCGGCCTCGGCAAGCCCCTCAAGCTCCTCACCCGGCCCGAGCGGCCCGAGGTCCCGATCTGGGTCGCCGCCCTCGGCGACAAGAACGTCGAGATGACCGCCGAGGTCGCCGACGGCTGGATCCCCCACCTGTTCTACCCCGAGAAGGCGCAGTCGGTCTGGGGCGAGTCCCTGGCCGCCGGCGCCGCGAAGCGCTCGGCCGACCTGGGCGCCCTGCAGGTCACCGCCGGTGGCATGCTCGCGATCGGCGAGGACGTCAAGGGCATGCTCGACTTCGCCCGACCGATGTTCGCCCTCTACGTCGGCGGCATGGGCGCCAAGGGCAAGAACTTCTACAACGACGTGGCCTGCCAGTACGGCTACGAGGCCGAGGCGACCGAGATCCAGGACCTCTACCTCAGCGGCAAGAAGAAGGAGGCCGAGGCCCTGGTCCCCACGGAGTGGCTCGAGGCCGCCAACCTCGTCGGTCCCGCGTCGTACGTCGAGGAGCGCGTCGCCGCCTTCCGCGAAGCCGGCGTCACCCACCTGCAGGTGATGCC